>DBXY01000064.1:16667-52281 GCA_002309765.1 Verrucomicrobia bacterium UBA1200 | reverse complement strand
CGTCACTCGTCACTCTTCCTACCCCCTAATTATCCTTGCGTTTTCAAGCGGTTTTTGTTTAAATTCCAATTGATTGATTCCAAAGATGGAATAGCCCTCTATTGCGTCAAGCAGGAACTGGTATGAAAAGAATCGCTATCTTGGTCGAGCGGGACCGCGCGTACGGGCGGGGGGTGTGCGAGGGCATCGCCGCCGCCGCGCCGCGCGAGGACGATTGGGTGCTGGAGTTTATCTCCGCCGCGACGCTGAACCAGTCCGCCGGGCTTAACGGTTTTTCCGGGGTCATCGCCCGCGTGGCGGATCTCCGCATGGCGCGGCGGTTGGCGGCGAGCGGTCTGCCGGTCGTGGATGTCTTCTGCACCCGCGAATACCCCGCGTTGGGGTTCGGGTCGGTTGACGGCGACCAGGCGGCGATCGGGAAAATGGCGGCGGAGCACTTCCTTTCGCTCCGTTTTTCCTCCTTTGCCTACTGCGGATACGAGGGCCACGCCTATTCCGACATCCGCCGCGATGCGTTCGCCGATTTACTGGCCGGAAAGGGCTTCGGGTGCTCGGTGTTCAAGACGCCCCGCCAGGCGCTCGCCACCTTCACCGCGACTGTTACGCGGCAGGAGCATGTGGGGTTGGGCGCCGATGCTAAAGCGTTGGCGATCTGGCTGCGCGGTCTGCCGGAGAAGACCGCCGTTTTTTGCTGTCAGGATACCCGCGCTTGGCAGGTGGTGGCGATTTGCCGGGAGGAGGGTATACCCGTGCCGGACCGCCTGGCGGTGTTGGGCGTGGATAACGATCCGCTTGTATGTTCCTTCACCGCGCCGACGCTTTCATCCATTGACAATGCGGCGCACCGGGTCGGCGAGACTGCGGTGGCGGTATTGTCGCGAATGATGCGGTCGGCGTCGGTACGGCGCGATCCGCCCCGCATCCGGGTGAAGCCGGGCGGGCTTTACCAGCGTTCCTCTACCGAAATCTACGCGCTGAACCCCAAATGGGTCTCCGACGCGCTGGTCTTCATCACCCGCAACGTCTCCAAAAATCTGACCGCCAGCGATGTCACGGCTTTCACCAGACACTCATACACCACGGTCGAAAACGCCTTTAAGAGTCTGCTTGGCTCGACCATTCAGCGCGAGATTGCCCGCTCGCGTATCGAAGAGGCAAAACGTCTGTTGTCCCGCACCGTGCTGCCGGTGGAGACCGTCGCCCGTCGTTCCGGGTTTATGTCCCCGCAATATTTTTGCCGCACGTTCAAGGCGGCGGTTGGCGTCACGGCGGAAGAGTTTCGCCGCCGCTCGTCCAAATCCTGACCCGCCACTGCGCTATATTCGCTCATTTTTTGGGGATACCCATTGCAAAATTATGGGGATGCGGTTATGATTCGGTAGAGCAAACCGCAACCTTGGCACATACAAGGGCGGACTTTTCGAGAATATTGTCGGAGAGGCGTTGGCAAAGAGCGGCGTCCCGCTCGTTTACTACAAACGCGATGACTCGTCGCTTGAAATGGATTTCTTCCTGCGTGATGCGGAAAGCCTTTTAAATAATGCAATCGAATTTGCAAATTTTACAATTGCCGGTATTGTATTGGTTGGGGTAAACTATTACCCGATGAGTTGGTATAGGGCTTGAAAACAAAGGAGCATCGCTTATGAAAAAAATGATTGCGGCGATTATGAATGTTGCGTTGGCGGTAATCGGGTTGTCGCTGTACGCGCAGAATGTCGGTCTTACCGGGCAGTTGGAGCGTGATCCCGGCAATCAGACCGCGCTTCTCAACGGGGTGTCTATCATTCAATCCGGGTATGTGTTCGAGGTTTATGCACCGATACGGGCCTTTGACGGCAATGTTGGTAATTTCGTCGATCTTGTAGCCCAGGACGGGAATGTAAACAGCGGAACCAATACCGCCTACGGTGTCGATTTCGGTGAGTATGGCGCCTGCGTGTTGACTTCCGCTCAGATCCTTTCCCGTAATCACAACACCTGTTGGAAAAGGGCGTTGGGCGCGGTTATTTGCGGCTCAAACGATCAGGATTGGTTCCACAATTTCGATATCATTACCCCGCCGACCACCCACACGGGACCAGGGCAGTGGAACGAGGTGGTATCGACCTCGACCCGGGCCTACCGCTACCTCTTCATCTACAATCCGGATCCGACGGCGGTTACGTATGGCCCCGAGACCTCTGAGATCCAGTTCTTTGGCTACAATGTCGTCGCGACGGCGGGTATGGGCGGCAGCGTGAAAATGGGTGATGGCGAGGCGACCCAATCCGTTGCCGCGTATGCCACTTCGGCCGATCCCGTCACCTTGACAGCAATTCCGGCGGAGGGGTATGTGTTTGCGAAATGGGCCGGGCGGACGGAGTCGATCATTGACGGATCGTGCACTGACGCGACCATTCAGGTAGGTGCCCGCGGCGAGTTTCGGGCGCTCTTCAGCACGACGGCGCAGAAAGAACCCGGGCAGCTGGAGCGCGATCCAGACCATCAGGCAGCGCTTTCACCCGGTATTATCACCATCCAGAGCGGATATAACTATAGCGGCAACTCCACCCCGATCGCCGCATTCGACGGTAATCTTGGCAATTATGTCAACCTGACGTTCGACAGGGATAAGAAGGACGGCACGCGGACCGCCTACGGCCTCAACCTCGGCGCGGACGGATCCTGCATTGTGACTACGGCGCATATCCTTTCCCGCAATCACGGTACCTGCTGGCAAAGGGCGAAAGGCGCGGTGATTTGCGGTTCCAACAGCCCCAACTGGTTTTCGGATTTCGAGGAGATCACATCGCCGACCACCCACACGGGACCCAATCAGTGGGTTACGCTCAACTCAACATCGTCCAAGCCCTACCGTTATCTCTTCATCTACAATCCGGATCCGACGGCGGTCACGTATGGACCCGAAACGGCCGAGATCAAGTTCTTCGGCTATAACGTTTTCGTCTCTGCGGGTGTTGGCGGCAGCGTGAAAGCGGGGGATGATGCCGCTTCGTCGTATATCACCTCGTATGGGTGTCTCGCTGATCCGGTCGCCGTGACGGCCATCCCGGACGAGGGGTATTCGTTCCTGAGGTGGGAAGGAAGGGTCGCTTCCATTGTCGATGGCCTCAGCGCGGATGCGTCCATCCTGATTGGGAGTGCCGGTGAACTGAAGGCAGTCTTCACGACGGCGGAGCGTAAAGAGGTGGGACAACTGGAGCGAGTCCCGTCCGACCAGACCACCCTTGCGTATGGCGTGTCTGTCATCACCAACGGGTTTCCTTATAAAGCCAATGTCCCGGCCTGCGCGTTTGACGGCAATTGCAATTCCTTTGTCAATCTTTCTTTTGACGAGGGCATGACAAACGGAACCCAGACCGCCTACGGTGTCGATTTCGGCGAGAACGGCGCCTGTATCCTTTCCTACGCGCAGATTCTTGGGCGTGCGGACGGAAATGAGGGCTTTACTCGGATCACGGGAGCGGTTATCTGCGGTTCCAACGATCCAGACTGGTTCCATAACTTCGAGATTATCACCACGGCGGCCAAGCCCACCGACATGGGGCAATGGAATTCGCTCGACGCGATTTCAACCAAGGCCTACCGTTACATGTTCATCTACAATCCGGATCCCACCTTCCCCGCTTGGGGGCCGCAGGCGGCCGAGATTCGGCTGTTCGGCTATAATGTCCGGGTGACGGCGGAAGGAAAGGGGAAGGTCAAGCTCGACGACGGCGAGGCCGTTTCGTCCATCACCACCTACGCGAATGCGGATAAACTGGTCACCTTGACGGCCATACCGGAAAACCGTTATGTCCAGTTGGATCGGTGGGAGGGGCGGACCGACGCCATCTTCACTGGCGACGAGAGGTCTCCCGTCATTCAAGTGGGCGCGCACGCGGAGCTTACCGCGGTCTTCGGCCCGGTGCCCGCCACTATTTTCATGCTCCGGTAAACGGCGGTGCAGCTTACGGGGCAAAATACTGAAGTCTGATGTCAGAAGTCCGACGTCTTACTGCTGAGTTTGGCTCAGTTATCGAAAGGTGGATCTTATGAATCGCGGTTTGTGGATTGCGGCGGCGTTAGCTGCGCTCAATGTCTCGGCGTCGCAGACGCTGTGGCAGATTGGCACGAAGGACGGCAAGGGCAACGAGTTCGCGCTTGCGCCGTCGGGTTACAACGCTTTCATTGAGAAAGATTTCGGCTGGGAGAATAAGTTCTTCCTTGTGGGGTGGTCGGACCCGAAGAAGAGCTTCCCCTACGTCCTGCCGGGCGTCAACGATGCCTGGGCGGGTTCGTGCGGCGCATCGGGCCGCCACATCCAGCACGTCTATATCCTTTTCGATGTCGAGAAAAAGGGCGCTGGGCGCGAGTGGACGCTGTACATCGATTTCGCAGACGCGCACAAAAACTCGGCCCCGCTTGTGAAAGTCTCGGTGAACGGTAAGGCGCGCAAGGTCGTCCTGCCAAAGGGCGGCGGCGACGAATCCATAAAAAGCGGTGACTTTTCAAAGGCGGTTCCCTATACCGTTCGGATTAACCTCGCTGCCGACGAAATCTGCGAAGGCGCGAATGAAATCGACGTGACTTCGCTCGAAGGCAGTTGGGCTATTTTCGACGCGGTTCGCCTCGAAGGGCCCGATAACTCTGTTCTTCGCACCGCGCATAAGGGCGCGTACGTGCGCCGCGTCGCGGCGGGTGACTATCTCATTCCCGGCACGAAGACGCAGCCGCTTCTCGTTGGCGTGGAACATTTGGAAGGAACGCCGTCCGTTGCGGTGGAACTTGATGGGAAGACGATTTTCACCGGCGTTGTCGAGCAGGGCGCGTACAATTTCGAGGCGCCAATGCCTGCCGTCGATAAGCCCGTCGAATCGTCCTACCGCGTACTCGTCGATGGCAAGGTGGCGCGCGAGGGCAAAGTGACGCGTTCGCCGCAACGTGACCTTGGTGTCGCGGGCTATGTCGATACGCGCATGGGTACGGCGCATTCGCGCTGGATGCTCGCGCCGGGTCCGTGGACTCCTTTCAGCATGGTGAAGCTTTCGCCCGACAACGAAGGTACCGCCGGCAAGCGGGCGTGGCAGGGCGGCTACGATCCCGCGATCGAGAGCGTGGCGGCGTTCAGCCATATCCACGAATGGACGATGGCGGGGCTTGCCACCATGCCCACAACCGGTGCGCTTTGCACCGAGATGGGCGGCAGCTCCGAACTCGCGGGACACGTCGGCGGCTACCGCTCGTACATCGACAAGTCAACCGAGGTTTGCAAGGCCGGGTACTATGCCGTTAAGCTCACCGACTACGGCATCTTTGCCGAACTCACCGCCACCGACCGTTGCGGTTTTCAGCGCTATACGTATCCCGTTGGAAAGACGCCACGTGTGATGATTGACCTCCTTCCGGTGTGTGAGTACTCCATCACATTGAAGCGTTGCATGATCCGCAAAGTAGGCAATAACCGCATCGAAGGATTCTCGCACCAGCAGTCTCATGCCTACCGGAGTCTGCAGGACTACACGCTCCACTTCGTGGTCGAGTTCGACCAGCCCATCGCCAAATTTGCCGGTTGGACGGATGCGGGCGCGTGGGATGGCGAGCGGCACGAGACCGAAGACCCCAAGACGTTCGGCGCGTACGCTGAGTTCGCCCCGGCCGGCGGCGGCGATACCGTGGTTCAGATGCGCACTTCGATTTCATACGTCGATGCCGCCGGCGCGGCGGGAAATCTGGAGACGGAAATCGCAAAGCCCTTCGGGTGGGATTTTGCCAAGGTCCGCGCCGCGAACGAGCGTATTTGGAACGACCATCTCGGCCGCGTTAAAATCGCCAGCAGCGACGCCCGCGAGAAGCGGCGCTTCTACACGAACATGTACCGCAGCCTGTGCCGGAACACCTTCAGCGATGTCGATGGGCGCTGGACGGATGCCCTCGGGCGTGTGCAGAAACTCCCCGATTCCGACGCGCGGGCAATGGGGTGCGATGCCTTCTGGAACACGTTCTGGAACCTGAACCAGGCGTGGAACCTAGTTTGGCCGGAGTGGAGCGCGCGCTGGACTAAGAGCCAGATGGCGATGTTTGAATCGTGCGGCTGGCTCGCCAAAGGCCCGGCGGGCATGAAGTACATCTCGGTGATGGTGGCGGAGCACGAGATCCCGCTGATGGTCGGCGCGTGGCAAATGGGCGTGCGGGTTTACGACCCTAAGAAGCTGATGGCGGCGTTCGTTAAGATGCAGACCACGCCGGAGGCCGTCATCAACGACGGCCGCGCCGGAAACCGCAACTTGCCCGCCTATCTCGAACACCATTACGTGCCGAATGATTTGGGCAATTTCTCCAACTCGATGGAATACTCGTTTGACGACTGGACGGTCGGGCAGTTCGCGAAGGCCATCGGTGACGAGGCGGCGTACAAGACCTTCTCCGATCGCGGCACGTGGTGGAAGAACGCCGTCAACCGCGAAAGCGGCTACTGCCACCGCAAAGACTCTAAGGGCGAATGGGAGAAGAACTTTGATCCGTTCTCCGGCAAGAGCTATGTCGAGGGGAACGCTTGGCAACTTACCTATTTCGTGCCGCAGGATGTTCCCGCGCTCGTGGAGATGATCGGGCGTGACCGTTTCCTGGAGCGTCTGAAATGGGGCTTCGAGAAGAGCCGCCCGTTCCGCTATAACGCGCCGGGCGAGAAATACGCCAAATTCCCCGTGGTGCAGGGCAACCAGCAGTCGATGCATTTCGCGTTCCTTTTCAACTGGGCGGGCGAACCTTGGGAGACGCAAAAGTGGGCGCGTTCCATCCTTGAGTGCTACTACGGCTACGGCGATTCCGACGCTTGGCTCGGGGATGAGGATCAGGGGCAGATGAGCGCGTGGCTGGTGATGGCGTCGTTGGGCCTCTTCCAGACCGACGGCGGATGCCGCGTGGAGCCGGTTTACGAGATCGCGAGCCCGCTCTACGAAAAGGCGGAAATCGACCTCGGACGGCGCTTCGGCCGCGGCGACAAGTTCACCATCATCGCGCACGGTGCTTCCCGCGTGAACAAGTATGTTCAGCGGGCGGAGTTGAACGGCAAGCCGCTCGGCACTTTCCTCTTCCCGGCGAAAGAGGCGTTGAAAGGCGGCACCCTTGAGTTGTGGATGGGTCCTAAGCCGAACAAGGGGTGGGGGATACGGGGTTGAGAAGCGGAGTACGGAAGTCTGATGGCTGTAGTCCGAAGTCTTGTGGATGAATTTGGTAAATTATGGTGGAGGATCAGACATGAATAACGGTTTGTGGATCGCCGCGGCGATGATGGCGCTCAACGCCGCAGCGTCGCAGACGTTGTGGCAGATCGGCACGAAGGACGGGACGGGAAACGAGTTCGCGCTCGCGCCGACCGGTTACGCGGATTTTTTGGAAAAGGATTTCGGCTGGGAGGACAAGTTTTTTCTGGTCGGCCATTCCGACCCCAAGAAAGCTTTCCCTTACGTTCTTCCCGGCGAGGCGGACAATTGGGCGGGATCGAGCGGCGGTGCGGGCCGCCGTACCCAATGGGTGAATATTCTTTTCGATGTGTCTTCCGTCGGCGATTCCGGCGCTTGGGCGCTGATTGTTGATTTCGCCGATGTGCACAGTTCTAAACCGCCGCTGGTGAAGATTTCCGTTAACGGCAAGGCTCGGAAATTCGCGCTGCCCAAAGGCGGCGGTGACGCTTCGATCTTGAAGGGTGATTTCTCGAAGGCGATTCCCCATACCATCCGGATCGATCTTGCGGCGGATGAAATCCGCGCTGGCGCGAACGAGGTGGCAATCACCTCCCTGGAGGGGAGTTGGGCGATTTTCGATGCCATTCGTCTTGAAGGCCCGGACGGCGCAAGGGTGAACCTTGCGCATTCCGGCGCGTATGTGCGGTCCGTCCGTCCCGGGGATTACCTGATTCCCGGAACGCAGAGCCAGCCGTTGCTGGTGGGAGTGGAGCACCTCGCCGGTTTGCCGGTCCTGCGCGTTGAGGTGGACGGCAATACCGTGTTGACCCAAACGGTCGAATCGGGCGCGTATGTGTTCGAGGCCCCCATGCCCGCCGTCGCGGAGGAGACCCGGTCGACCTATCGCGTGTTTGTTGATGGCAAGCCCGTTCAGGAAGGGACTGTCATCCGTTCCCCGCAGCGGGATGCCGGCGTGGCTGGTTATGTGGACACGCGTATGGGAACGGCGCATTCGCGCTGGATGCTCGCGCCCGGCCCCTGGATGCCCTTCAGCATGGTGAAGCTCAGCCCCGACAACGAGGGTACCCCCGGCAAGGGACTTTGGCAGGGCGGATACGATCCTACGGTCGAGAGTGTCGGAACTTTTAGCCACATTCACGAATGGACCATGGCTGGGCTTGGCACGATGCCGGTGACCGGGGCGCTCAAAACGAAGATGGGTAACAGTTCCGAACTGGCCGGCCATGCGGACGGTTACCGCTCTTATATCGACAAGGCGTCGGAAATCTGCAAGGCGGGATACTATGCGGTGCGCCTGACCGATTATGACATTTACGCGGAACTCACCGCCACCGACCGCTGCGGCTTCCAGCGTTATACCTATCCCGCCGGACAGACGCCGCGCGTGATGATCGATCTTTTCACCCCCACCGAGTATACCTATTCCGTCATCAATTGCGAAATGCGCAAAACCGGCCCGCGCCGTATTGAGGGTTATTCCAAACAGGAAACCCCGCGCGTTTGGAGTCGTGACGCCGACCAGTTCTATACGGTTTATTTCGTGTTGGAGTTCGACCGCGACATCACCGCCATCGGCGGATGGTCGTCGGATACGACTTGGAGCGGCAGCGGCTTGATCGCGCAGAACCCGACGGCTTTCGGCGGCTACGTCGAGTTCGCGCCGGATTCCGGCAAAACTGTGGTGCAGCTGCGTTCTGGCATCTCGTTTGTCGATATTAACGGCGCGTCGAACAACCTCAAGCGCGAGGTCGAGGAGCCGTTTGGTTGGGATTTCGGCAAGGTGCGTGCGGCTAACGAGGCGGCTTGGAACGATTTGCTGGGCCGCGTCAGAATCTCCACCAGCGATAGCCGCGAAAAGATGCGTTTTTACACCAACCTCTACCGTTCGTTCTGCCGCAACACTTTCAACGACGTTGACGGTCGCTGGAACGATCCGCTGGACCAGATTCGGCAGTTTGCCGATTCCGATTCTCGCGCGCTGGGGTGCGATGCGTTCTGGAACACGTTCTGGAATCTGAACCAGGTGTGGAATCTGATCGGGCCGGAGTGGAGTGCCCGTTGGGTGAAGTCGCAGATGGCGCTGTACGATGCCGGCGGCTGGCTGGGCAAAGGCCCGGCCGGCATGCGCTATGTTCCGGTGATGGTGGCGGAGCACGAGATCCCCCAGATGGTCAGCGCCTGGCAGATGGGTATCCGTCCGTGCGATCCGGAAAAAATGATGGCGGCGTTCAAGAAGATGCAGACCACGCCCGCCCAGAAGGTCGGGCGCGGATATGCCGGAAACCGCAATCTCCAGCCGTACCTTGAGTTCCATTATGTGCCGAGCAACAAGGGGACCTTTTCCAACTCTATGGAATACAGTTACGACGACTGGACGGTCGGCCAGTTCGCCAAAGCCATCGGCCGGATGGACGACTACGCGGTATTCAACGACCGCGGCGGCTGGTGGCGGAATGCCGTCAATCCCGAAACCGGATATTGCCAGCTCCGTGATTCCAATGGCGCGTGGAAAGCGGACTTCAACCCCTTCAATGGTTCCGGCTACACGGAGGCCAACGGTTGGCAGCTCACCTACTTTGTCCCGCAAGATGTGCCGGGACTCGTCTCGCAGGTTGGCCGGAACCGTTTCTTGGAGCGGTTGAAATGGGGCTTTGAGCGGAGCGATCTGGTGCGCTTCAATTCGCCGAACGAGAATTACGCGGCTTACCCCGTGGTGCAGGGCAACCAGCAGTCGATGCACTTCGCGTTCCTCTTCAACTGGGCGGGCGAGCCTTGGGAGACGCAGAAATGGGCGCGTCGGATTCTCGAACGCTACTACGGTTATGGCACCGCGTCCGCCTGGCTTGGTGACGAAGACCAAGGCCAGATGAGCGCGTGGCTGGTGATGGCGTCGCTGGGGCTTTTCCAGACCGATGGCGGTTGCCGGGCGGACCCGGTTTATGAAATCGCCAGCCCGCTTTACGAGGAGTCGTCGATTGATCTCGGTAAACGCTTCGGGCGCGGCGACAAGTTCACCATCATCGCGCACGGTGCCTCCCGCGTGAACAAGTACGTTCAGCGGGCGGAGCTAAACGGCAAACCGCTCAACTCCTTCCAGGTGGACGCGAAGGAAGTTTTGAAAGGCGGCACGCTTGAGCTTTGGATGGGTTCCCAGCCGAACAAGAAGTGGGGAGTTGGCGGTTTGACGATTGCGATTGGAAGCGTTCGTTCGCCTTCCGTAGTCCTTGAGAAAAAACTATGACAACTTCCTACGATAAATTCCCCTCGGTTTCGGTGCCGGCCACGGATCGCGACTACGCCGTGGCCGGCTGGAATGCAATCGGCGCGGAGTTGCGTGGCGCGGTCGCCGCCCGTTCCGGACAGCGGACCGTGGTCTGCGTCGATCTCTACCATGGCGTGTGGGAAGCCGAGGTGCTGGACGCCTTGCGTAGGGAGTTGCGCCCGGATGCCGTTCTGGAAACTCGCGTCGCCAACAAATCCAAAGACGCGGTGCGGTCGATGCTCGCCCGCGACCTTGGCGATGACCGCGTTTTTGCCTTTATGTCGCGCTGGGAGGTGTCGGACTTCTTCGATCAGGAGGCGGTAGCCGCCTTTTCGCAACGGTTGGCCGCGATCCCTTCCGGCGTCATTCTCGTTTACGGTGTGGCGGCATCGGTTTGCTGTCCCGACCCAGACCTGCTCATCTATGCGGACATGGCGCGGTGGGAAATCCAGCTCCGGTTTCGTTCCGGACGGCTTCCCAATTGGTTGGACGATAACGCCGGAGAAGACCCCCTACGCCTCTACAAGCGCGGATACTTTGTTGATTGGCGGGCGTTAGACCGCCACAAACGCGGACTTTATGACCGCATCGACTATCTGCTGGACACCAATTCCGCCGAGCCGAAAATGATGACCGGCTCTGCGTTTCGCCGGGGACTGGTGGTGGCTGCCGCCCGCCCGTTCCGGGTAAAGCCGTATTTTGATCCTGGAGTCTGGGGTGGGCAATGGATGCGGGAGAAGTTCGCTTTGGATCCCGATCCCCCGAACTTCGCTTGGAGTTTCGATTGCGTGCCGGAGGAGAATTCGCTGTTGTTGGAGATCGGCGGCGTTACGTTGGAAACCCCGGCGATTAACTTGGTCTTCCGCCAGCCCCGCGAACTGCTTGGCGATAAGGTGTATGCCCGTTTCGGTGCGGAGTTCCCGATTCGCTTCGATATGCTCGACACCATGCGCGGCGGCAATTTGTCGTTGCAGTGCCACCCGATGACGGATTACATTCAGCAAACCTTCGGGATGCACTATACCCAGGACGAAAGCTATTACCTGCTTGACGCCGACCCGGCGGCGGATCCCCATGTTTTTCTGGGGGTAAAATCCGGCGTGTCCAAGGCGGAATTTGCCGCCGCGTTGCGCGCGAGCGAACAGAGTGGACGTTTCGACGCCGAACGGTATGTTAACGCCTTCCCCGCCAAGAAACACGATCATTTCCTGATCCCGGCGGGAACCGTCCACTGTTCCGGGGCAAACTGCATGGTGCTGGAAATCTCCGCCACCCCGTACATCTTCACCTTCAAGATGTGGGATTGGGGTCGGGTGGGGCTGGACGGCAGGCCGCGTCCGGTACACACCGGACACGCGCTGGCGAACATCCAGTTCGACCGCGACACGGAATGGGCGCGCCGAAATTTGGTTGGCCGGGTGGAAACGCTCTCGGAAACGCCCGGCGTTAAGGAAGAGCGCACCGGTTTGCACGGTTTCGAGTTTATCGAGACCCGGCGGCATTGGTTCACCCGACCGGTGGCGCACGACACCGCCGGCGGGGTAAACGTGCTTAATTTGGTGCAAGGTGCGGCTGCAGTGGTGGAAAGCCCGACTGGCGCCTTTGAGCCTTTCACAGTCCATTACGCCGAAACCTTTATCGTTCCGGCGTCGGTGGGACCTTACACCATCCGCCCCATTTCCCCAAATCCCACCCACCCCCACGCCACCATAAAAGCCTTCATCCGCTAACCTCTAACCCTTCTTTCTCCCCCATTCTACCCGCTCTACCCGTTCTCCACGGTTTCCCCTTCTTCTCCCCTAACGACTAATTGCTAGCGACTAAACCAACGACTAACTGCTATCGACTAGCGACTAAACTAACAACTAATCCCTCACCAATAGTGCTTGTAATCTATGTTAAAATATGAGACAATAGGTTTACCGTTTTGTTTTGGGGTCGTAAAGGGATGGGTGTTCCTTTGCAATTGACCTTGTTATTAGAACCAAGCCGAAAGTGTGTGTGGATTGGTTTTAAGAGTATCACACGAGGAATCAAATCGATGAAATGTTCTAAATGCGGACAAGATCTCGCCGATGGAGTTGCTTTTTGCCCCTCATGTGGCGAACGTGTTATCCCAACCCAGCAACTCGAAAAGTGTGCGGCATGCGGATGTGACATTCCTGAGGGAACCAAATTTTGCGTAAAATGTGGAGCCCCGGCAGTCGTGCAAGACTTGAAATGCCGTAAGTGTGGTGCGGACATCCCCTTGAACACCAAATTCTGCCCGAACTGTGGCACATCCTCCATTAATGGGACGACTGCCGCTGCGGGCGGAACAAGCGGCACAACTTATTCCGGTATTATGGGAGTCAAGCCTGACGATGCCACATGGCAATGGTTCGTCCATTGCATAAAGAACAAATACTGTGATTTTAATGGCCGCGCTCGTCGGCGTGAGTATTGGTTTTACGTTCTTTTCTCCTTTATTGCCCAATTTGTTCTGGGATTAATTCCGATTATAGGCTGGCTTATCGGTCTAGGGCTTTTGCTGCCTGCACTTAGCGCAGCTGCCCGGCGTCTTCATGACATCGGTAAAAGCGGGTTGTCCCTGCTCTTTGTCCTAATCCCGCTCGTTGGCCCAATTATCCTTATCATTTGGCTTGCCAAGGAAGGCGACCGTGGCCCCAACGCATACGGCCCCGATCCCAAAGCCGTCTAGCGAGTGCTGGATATCTCGAAATGGTCCAGGTCGCCAATGTTGCGATCTGGACCATTTAGTTTATCATACCCACTCTCTTCACCCTCCTCCTATCCCATTCATCTCTTTTCACCTAATCATTGTCCGGGCGCATCAGCGTAATTCGCCATCGAAGTTCATGATGGTTGAAAACGACTAATTTAAACAACTTTTCTTGTGCGGGCGAGTTAGCCCGCGTTCCTCTTCAAGTTGTTCTTACCAGTTGTATTGGTTGTTTTCCGATCCATGTCGGCATGGGTGAAAAACACAGATGCACCCTCCTTGTCCCCTAACCCCAATTTTTCATTGCTATCCGTCGCGGCATATTATATACTACATACCATTATGAATTGGGCAAAATCGGCTCGGTTTTGTCGATTTTGTCACAATAACTTGGAACGGACCAATTACAACCATGGAATTCAAGCATCTTATTGCGGATTTTGCTGTACGTCATAATGTTGGGGGACTTGCCGCCGAAGACGATACAGTCGCCATCAGTATTGACGACATCGTTGTCACCCTTGTCGCCGTGGGTGACTCGCTCATCGTCCATGCCGATCTCGGCGAGACGCCCCATAAAGGCCAGGCCGAATTTTCCGCTCTTCTCCTTGAGTCGAACCTTGAGTCGGAATCCTTTTTCGCCAAGAACCGGAAGAATGGCCGCTACGTCATTGTCCGCCGTCTTGCGCTGTCGACCCTTGACGACGCCGCATTTGACAACGCGCTTGCCGCGCTCGTTAATGCCGCCGAAGTTTGGCACCGTATTTTGTCGGACTTCCGCCCCGCCGCCGACAATGTCCCCGAAACGGGGATTTCCGCATTCGGGGCCTCCGGCTTTATGCAGGTGTAACTATGCTAGCGGGAAATTTTTTCATTCGTATGTAACCAATTCCACTGCCGGGTGTAGACAGAACGGAAACGCCAACCAAGACCTTTAAAATAAAGGAGATAAAACTATGGCTATCAATCTTCAGGCACTTGACATGTTCCGTACCGCAACGGACTGGACGGCAAAAGGAATTGCAAACCTTGACGGCGATGACGCCATAAAGCAGAACGGCACCTATAGCGGCGCTCTCAGTGCCCTCGGCCGTTCAAAGATTGAAAAAGCCGCCAACAACGAGGTCCGCACCGAGTTGCTCCGGGCGCTTGGTCAAGCTTTCAACCTTGACGGAATGAGCGAGAAAGGCGGCGAGGTTACCTTCTCCAAGGGTTTTATGGATCAGCTCGAAAAGATTTTCGGCTCGGACTTTAAGCGCGATGACTTCAAAATCGACGCCGACGGTAAGGTTTCTTCGGGCCGCCCGCTAACCGCCCGGCGCATCAAGGCGATTATCACCAAGGCTGAACAGGCCGTCGCCGCGCCCGCTACCGAAGGCACCGTAAAAACCGAAGCGGTTAACGCTACCAGTCTCTCCAAGACGGGCGGTTTGCGCAAGGACGATGTCTACGCCCCTTACGCGCAGAAGCTCGGCCAGATCAAGACAGAGATCGCCTCGTTGGACAAAACCGCCGACGCGCACGTTTTTAAGTTCTTCAAACGCATCGAGATGACCCTCGATTTCCTCTACAACGAAATCGATGTGGACCGCGAAGATCCCGCCGCTGACGATCCTTCCGCGCTTCGCAATGATCCCGCATACATGTTCTTGAAGGAAATTGGCGATCTTCAGGACGGCGATAAGCCCAAATTCCAGTACTATGACAGTAAGCAGGGCAAATTCATCCCGCTTACGAGTACGAAGACCTATAGCGATTATCTTTGGAACCGGGTTGGGAAAGGTTTGTTGCACCTCGAGCGCGCTAACTTCCGTATGGATAGTTCGGACGACATTCAGCCGCTGCGTAAATACGTCGTGGACAATCTGCGCCTGTTCGTTAAAAAGTCGATCGACACTTACTTTGCCGCAAAAGAGGCCGGAAAACTCGACACCTTCTTCAGTCATCTCAAGAGCCCCGGCGCCTGCCTTGAGGACCAGTGCCTGCACATGGTGGAGTTTGAGACAAAGCACCTGTCCGACGGTTTGCAGAGCCTTTCCACCAAAGAGGTCGAAGAGCTGGAGCGTATCGCCCGTCAGGATCCCGAAAAGCTCGCCATCCCCGACGTTGATCAGCAGATTAGCGATATTTTCGACGAGATTGGCAACGAGCAGTGGTTCTTCGACAAGAAGGAGTGGGACAAAGACATTGCCGCGGTTTTGAAGGATCGGTTACTGGGTAAAACCTGTGCGATTACAAAGTACAACCCTGCGACCCATACGTTCGGTCCGCTGCTCGAGGATGGCAAGCAGGTTGTGCGGCCCCTCACGGAAGACGACATCAACACGTTTGGTGCCTTGATCTTCAAGGAATTGTTCATGTGATGCAAAGTCTGGGCCGGACTCTTAAGGAAAAAGTCTGGGCTGGACTCTTAAGGAAGGTGAAAAATGACAACCAAAGAAAACTACGTCAACTTTCTCGCCGAAGTGCGCAAGGTCACTGGAATAGGGGCGCTCTCTCCGGATGAGTCTGGCCTTGTGAGCGTCCGGGTGGACGATGCCTACAACGTGAATCTCCAGTTCGTTGAAGCGACTGGCAAGGTACTCTGCTTCGTCGAAGTGGCCGAGTTGCCTAAGGACGCGCCAAAGGAGGTCTATCGTGACCTCCTTGCTGGCGGGCTTTTCGGCCGCGACACTGCCGGCGGATACTTTGCGCTCGAACCCGAGACGGAAACGGTGGTGTACAACTACTTCTTCGACCTTGAAAAGGCGGCGGAGGATGTGGAGGACTTCATCGACACCCTCGAAAAGATCCTCCAGCTCTGCGACATCTGGGCGGACCGAATAAGGAGCGGATGCGGCTCGGTTGATGAAGGTTTGGAGAAATTGCATCACTTTTCAAGCTTGCGCGTGTAAAACTTATGGAATGTCATGTTGTTGGCGACGAATGCCGCACTCGCGGTTTTTCCCAAAAAACTTTGGGGCATATGCCGAAGGTAGCGAAAGAGCCGACCGGCCGGTGTAACCTTTCCGCACCGACTTGGATGGCCGTCTGAAAGTCCAACACAAAGGAGAATTGGCCATGCCGCCTGTAGACATCAATATCGCTACTTTTCAGGACGTCGCCAGCAGGGCGACGGTGTTCACGTCCCGCGACATCGTCGTGGAAGGCCAAGGCAAGGCTTCGTCCGCCCGCCTCGGCAACCTTGTGTTCTCCCACGGCCAGGCAGCCAACAAGGCGACGATGGAGGCGTTCAAAGCCGCGCTTGAAAAGGAGTACGGCGTGTTCGGAACGCACGCCTTCGATACGGTCGTCGGCGCGCGCGCGATGTCGAAGAAGTCGCTTCGCGCCTGCGACGTGACGGCCGTGCTATCGAACCTCGAGAGTCTCAAGACGATCCGCTTCAGGAACGAGCTCTACCGCCAACTCAACACCAACCCAAAATTCCGGGAATTGCCGGATGAGGTTCGCGGCATCATCGTCAAGGACATAGAAGACGATCCGCTAAAGGGGTGCGACCTCGCCTCTTGCAAGAAACCGGCCGACATGGCGCGGCAGGCCTCCCGACGCATCGAAAAAGCCATCACGGACAAGGTGGACTGGGGGCGCGACGTTCCCATGGCGCTTTCCGGGCGCGAGCTGCTGGAGACCGAGGCGAAGCCGAACGAGCCGACCGGCCTCAGGAACCTCAAGGTCGCGTTCGGCAAGCACGACTCGTCGTCCGAAGACCAGGTGAAGAAGGGAACGATGGGCGCGGGCATGCTGATGAACACGAGCGCCACGAACCCTGTTCTTTTGGAGAAGCTGAAGACGAACGGTGTGGAGCCTGGCTTCATCTACCGCAACGACTGGTCTTTGGACGACACACGCGGCATGATGACGGACATCAACTCGAAGGCGAGCAGTGACGCTCTTGACGCGTTGAAGAGGGCCGATCCGGCGTTTGCGGACGCCTGCAAGGGACTTTCGCTCCAACGCCAGATTATGCTCGCGGGAAGAGCGCACCCCGCCGCGATGGCGGCCGTCAGCGAGTGGGCGATCCAGGAGGCGCTGAACATACCCGTAGATCAGCTTGACAAAGACAACCACCCGTTCGCCGCGCTCGGCAAGGCCATCCGAAGCTACTTCAACAACGACGAACCTGATCGAATCAAAGGCGACGTCTCGAACGCGAAGTTCAAGGCGATTGTCGATGAAATCAAAAAGGAGCTTTTCGTCGAAATCCGCGATGCCGTTATGTCGATCGACGAGAAGAGCGACTTCTACGCTCTTTCGCCCGTCTTCAAGCACTTCTCGGAGCGCGCGATCATGAAGCTCGACTACAACGAGAACGACCGCCTCTTCACCAGTGGCGCCGCCTCGTCCGGCTCCTTCCGCCGCCCGGAGCGAATCCTCGCCTCGCGCAATGCGATCGCCGGCCCCATATACCGCTTCACCTCGCGCCAGTCGGCGGACACCATCTCGGCCGGCGCTGTCACCGAGGCACTCGCGAACGACCTGACGCGCCTCGCTGGCGTTCCTTCGCAGGAACTCCAGATCGTGCGCGGCAAATATTCCGACGGACATCCCAAGATCATGCTCTCCGCCAAGTTCGCCGCGGGATACAAGGACATGGAGGCGGGGATGCTCAAGGACGGTCGTGCCGTCCCGGGGAAGAACAGCGACGGCACCAAGGGACCAGACCCCGAACCGCTCGGCAAGTACAAGGCGTTCTTCCTCCTCACTGCGGATCGTGACGGCGTCGGGAAGCGCGGGCAGAACAAGGGCTTCATCGGCGGTAAGTTTTTCGCCATCGACCCCGGTCACTCGCTCGAAGGTAACGGAAAGTATCTCGACATCTCCGATGACTTCTCCTTCAAAGACACCTTCGGCAAGAGCTCAAAGCCGCGCTTCAACAACTTCTCCGTTTTCGACGACGATACGCGCTTCGCCAAGCTCTCCGGACTCCTTGAGTTGCGCGAAATCGCCAAGTCCGGCGCGTTCGAGAAGCTCTTCGATGACTATTTAGCCGCGTTCAACCCAAAGGCGGACGGCATTGCACCCGACGAAAAGGCGCTGCGCGAGAAAATCACCGCCGAGATCAAGGAGAAGAAGGCGGAGTTCGATAAGCAGCTCTCGCGCCTCATGGACATCTTCGACTCGCAGCTCCAGCTTCATGACGATCTCGCTGGCCGCGGCCCCGCCGTGCAGGAGAAGGCCATCAATACGATTTCCCACCTGGAAATGCTCACCTCACCCACGACTTGGGTGAGCAAGAAGGGGCAGGTCGCCCTAAAGCACCTCGAAGTCAGGCCCGAGACGCGTATCCCGTGGCGCGCCGAGGTGGTTGGGAATGACATTGTCTATCACTGCGATAAGCCGCTCGACGGTTCCACCGTCAAGCTCCTCACGGGGCTCTCGCAAAGCGCCGGCGTGAGCTACGAATATGACAACTGGGGTAACTCCCGGCTCGTCGTTCCGCAAGAGTCGGCCGAGAGGTTCTTCGCCGTGTTCTCCGAGGAGCGGGTCCAGCAGCTCACGCACCCAGAGGAGTTCCTCGCGCGTGCGGAAGGTGGAAATCCCCTCAAGGTCGCCAAGGACTACAAGCCCGTCACCTACACCCGGGTCGCCGACCCACGCCCGCCGCTCACGGCGGAACAGCTCCCTGCGGAACTCGACATCAGCGTGGGCGGCCGCATCGTCAAGCTTCCGAAGGTCCACTACGAGGGCATGGTCACCATGTCCTCGAACAGTTCCCGTCCTCGCTCCGTCGGCGAACTCCGCGCTTCGTTGGAGGCCCGCATCCGCCGCGGCAACGACATCCTGCGCGCCCTCCTATCAGGCAACACGCGGCTTTTCGAGCCGACGCTGGACAACGTCGTCGCCCTCACCCAGGCCATTCATGTGGCGGGGCTCAAAAAGGGCGAGTTCATGTACCGCGGATCCTTCTCGATCTCGGATCCCGACGGCAACATCGCCCGCTGGCTCGACAAGGCCGAGAACATCTACCTGCGCACCTCGACCCATGCCAGACCCTTCCAGGGCACGACGGTGGACGGACACCTCAACATGCCGCGCGGCCTCGACATCCCGATTGGCATGGGCGGGCTCTTCAACGGCATGCGCACCTTCCACTACTTCACCATCCCCGACTCGAACGGCCTCAAGGACAACGGGGGCAGCGGCCCTAGGCGCCGCCTCTTCCTCAAGTGTGAGACGTTCGGCATCTTCTGCTCCACGGCGCACTTCCATCCTTTCCGGAAGGCGGACGCGAAAAGCGAAGGCATGAAGTCGCGATCCTACCAGTTCGGCGACGTCTTCGAGTCTTTATTCCATGGCGGATCCCTTGTCACCTCGTTCTTCACGGGCAAGGAAGCCACTGGCATCCGCAAGGAGAATCTGCTCACCGCGACGAAGGAGGTGGTCGAAGTCGCCGAGGCCAACCTCAAGGCCATCGGCGAAGACCACCTGGCGTCCGCCCTCATGATTGGCATGGGAGACAACGGGGGCGGCGTGCGGATGCTCTTCGACAATGTCGCCACCATCCTTGACAGCCTCCCCGCCGACGAAAACAAACGCGCCGAAGTCACGGAGATCCTCGATGACTTGGTCGAAGGCTTGATGCGTACCACCGGCCACCTCTCCGGCGAGCTCTCCCTGCGCATGGGTAACGAGATCATGATTGACCCGAAGGATTTAACTTCTAGTTAAGGAGTAACAGATGAACATCGAAAAGAAACTCGACAACGGAAAACTGACGCTGGCGCTTACGGGCCGGCTTGACACCAACACCTCGCCCGAGCTTGAGTCCGAGCTGAACCTTGACGGCGTATCCGAGATGATTTTCGATTTCGCGGGGCTTGAATACATCTCCTCCGCCGGACTTCGCATCCTTATGACGGTTCAGAAGGCGATGATGGCCTGCGGCGGCACCATGACGGTCGCCAACCCGAACGAGACCGTGAAGAATGTCTTCGATATCACCGGTATGAGCAGCGTTTTTACGGTTAAGTAGTAGTTACGCGTCCGGAATTCCGATGTCATACTCCCGTCCTTCCATCCCTTTTATCCCTATTCCCTAGCGACTAACCTCTAACTTATGAAACGGCGCATATTAATCATCGGAATCGCGTTGGCGTTATATGCCGTCCTTATTGCGGTGACTTGGGAGCTTGGCACCCGGCAGGCGGTCCAGAAGACCGAATCGCAGCTTGATTTCGCGCTGCTTGATTTCCACGATACCGTTGCGGGCGCTATCGACACCATGCTCGGCCATGTGGCCAGTACCGCCGTTCGTCACATCGGTAAAGCCCAGGTGCTGCCCATCGAAAAAATGGTGTCGGTCGCGCACGAGTTCGATGTCGACGAAATCAACATCGTTACCCGCGAGGGCGTAATTGTCGCCTCGAACGACCCGTCGTGTCCGGGAACGGTTATGGCGGGCGACCCCATCATGGATGCGTTCATGGCTTTAACCAACGGTGTCACCGCGACCGTCTCGCAACCGTTCCGCACCAGCACCCGCGACGCGGAATTCCGCGCAAAATACCTCGGCGCGGCGTTCCCCGGCGGCGACGGTTTTATCCAGGTCGGCCTCGCTGAAAGCCGCCTCGCTAAGATGCTCCCCACTATCCTCGGCTATATCTTCGACCAGTGGCTCCTCGGCAATACCGGCTTTTTCCTTTGCGCGGATATGGAGACCGGCCGCCTAATCTCCAATCCCTCCCGCCACCTCAACCAGGCCCGGACGCTTTCGGAGACCGGTTACGACGTGAAGGTGGCGAGCCGCTACGAGGTTGTGTTGGATGGCAAGGCGCGCGGCCATACTTTCGTCCAGCATTTGTTCGGTGAAAAGTGCTACTGCCGCGCCTACCGGTTCGGCGGCCACCGCTTTGTCGCCGCCCTGCCGGCCCGCGAATTCTACAGCACGCGGACGGTGTTCATAAGCGTTTTCGGCGTTCTCCTCTTCGGCATTATTACCGCGTTCGCGTTCTTCATCGACCGCATCTTCCGCGATTCCGACCGCATGAAGGCGTTTTATGCCGCCGAGGATGCCCGCCGCGCCAAGGATATGGAAATCGCCAAAACCATCCAGATTGCCGCCCTTCCCCCCGCGCTTCCGGAAACCCCGTGCTACCGCCTCGACGCCGCCATGCAGGCGGCGCGTAACGTCGGCGGCGACTTTTACGACTATTTCACGCTTGACGCCACCCACGTCGCCTTTCTGGTCGCCGATGTCTCCGGCAAGGGCGTTACCGCCGCGCTATACATGATGACCGCCAAGACCATCATCAAGGACACCCTCCTGACCCTCAACGACCCCGCCGCCGCGCTTACCAAGGTCAACGCCGAACTGTGCGCAAACAACCCCGCCAATATGTTTCTTACCGCCTGGGTCGGGGTGCTGGATCTCGAAACCGGTCAGATGTCTTTTGCCAACGCCGGGCATAACCCGCCGTTGTTTATCGCCGCCTCCGACCACCGCGCCAACTTCGTTACCGAAAAATCCGGTCCGGTGCTTGCCTTTATGGACGGCATAAAATACAAATCTTGCACCATGCGTGTTGAGCCGGGCGATACGCTTTTCCTCTACACCGACGGCGTGACCGAGGCGCTTGACGCCAAGTCCGCGCTTTTCGGCGAGGATCGGCTTGTCGCGGCGCTGAATGCCGCACCCGCTGACCCCCATTCGTTGTGCACCGTGGTGCGCGCCGCCGTTGCCGCCTTTTCCGAGGGCGTCCCCCAAGCCGACGACATCACCGTGCTGGCCATCCGTTACTTGGCCCCGCCGCGTTCCTACTCCTGTTCGTTCCCCCCGACGCGTGAGGGAACCGCCGCCGCGTCGAAATGGCTGGACGAAATGGTCTCTGTTTTGTCGGAGTCTGACGCCCGCGTCGCGGCGCTCACCCCTACGCTTCACATCATTACCGACGAAATCGCCTCCAATATCGTACGTTATTCCAAGGCCTCCGGTTTCGAGTTGGACATTAAACAGGAAGATGACGTGCTGAGTCTGGTATTCATCGACGACGGGTCACCCTACGATCCGCTTTCCGCCCCTTCGCCCGACATAACGCTGGGTGCCGCGGAACGCCCGATCGGCGGTCTAGGTATTTTAATGGTAAAGAAAATGTCCGATTCGGTTTCCTACCGCCGCGCCTACAACCGCAATTTCCTAACCATCCAAAAACACCTCTAACCTATTAGTTAGGTAGTAGTCAGTCCCCCCTAACCCCTTCTTTCTCACCCTTCTCTAATTACTAGCGACTAGCGACTAACCACTAGCGACTAACGACTAATTACTAACGACTAACGACTAACGACTAACGACTAGCGACTAACGACTAGCGACTAATTACTACCGACTAACTGCTAACGACTAATCTCTACCCGTTCTCCACGGTTAAAACACTCATTCTACTCCCTTTCCTCCCTTCTATCCCTTCCATCCTTTCCCCCACTACCGACTAACTGCTAGCGACTAATACTTACCGACTAACTGCTACCGACTAACTGCTAGCGACTAACTACTAATACTTACCGACTAATAATAAAAAAATCCTTATACCCCTTGACTTTCTATAAGGGATTGTAGTACTATTTACAAGTTTGCGGATTATCAGGTCTTTTTTGGGAACTATTCCCCTTGGTGGGGGAAGAAACGGAGAGACGACTTTGAAGACGAAGAAATTTTTGATTTGGTTGATGGCTGTGTGCGCTTGCGTTTGGATGGTGCACCGCATGAATTCGCCCGCAAAGAGCGGCAATGAAGCCGTGCAGGTGGAGTCCGCCTGCGCCAAGGGTACCGTTGCGTCACGCTCGTCGGGCGGCAAGTTGGTTTCCCGCCTTAACCGGCGGAACGAGAATGGCCGTATCGCGGTCAGTTCCAAAGGCAACCGCCTTCCCGCAAAAGCGGAGGTCGCAATGGCCCGCACCGAGGCGGAAGACGCCCGTGCCAAAATCGCGGCTGGTCTCTCGGTCGATCCCTCCACCGTTCTCGCGATGTATGACATTTCCATCAATTCCGACGGCCAGAAGTGGCAGCCCGCGCCCGGCGAGCCGGTGCAGGTCTCGGTGGAATTGCCCGAACCGGTAGAGGTCACGCCCGGTTCCACCCTTGGTTTGGTCCACTTGGCGGACAACGGCTCGGTGGAGCGTCTGCCTGCCAACCGCTATGCTTTCGCGATGAATGCCGCCAATACCGCGGTCACCGGCTTCTCCTTCCTCGCCGACGGTTTCTCGATCTACGCTATCACCCAGGACGGTACCCCTGGCCTCCGTATCTACAGCTTCTACAACCTGTCCATTGGCGAAAATAACACCGAAATCTACGATCCGTACTACTTTGTCGCGGCGGACGGAACCAGAACGTTCCAGCAGATTGTTAAGTCTAACGACATGTTGGAGCAGCCCGAGGCGTTGCCTTCGCCCAACGGCATCACCTTCGCCGGTTGGTACCTTTACGACGAAACCAAGGCTGGTCAGACCGTTGACGGCGTGGTTTATGATTCCAACGGCTATTCCGAGCAGCCGTTCGATTTTAAGCAGCCGGTGGTTTTCAGCGATGCGGGTCAGCAGGAGTTTGTCTTGCGCGCCGTGTACAAGCATAAGGCGTACGTGGTCTTCCACGAGCAGAAGATGGGTGAAAAGTGGCCGATTATCGGTGTCCGTAGCGGTATCCTCAGCTATAACCAAGCGACGGGCAAGTGGGATACGTCCGTCACCATTGACGACATCGCCGCCACCTACGACGATCCCGAGGATGAGCATAATGAGAACGGTGCGCCGAAGATGATTTTCCGCGGCTGGTCGCTCACCGAGGTGGCCGAGGGCGCCGATGATTACGAGTTGGTGGAAAATCCCTTCCCGATTTCGATGGATCTGACCAATACTGGCACTGACGGCAGCTTCCAGGCGATCAACCTATATCCGGTCTTCGTGAACATCAACTGGATGAACTACTATACCGCTGAGCCCGGTTCCGGTGCCACCTACATCGCGCCGACGTACCACTATGAGGATACGGGGATCGAAAGCCTCACCAACACGATCAACCTAACGGGTTATACTTTCACGGGGTGGTACACGGACACGAATACGTCCACGCGCGTAAAGCTATCTGACGCCAACGGCGTTTTGAATCCCTCCGCCAACCTTCCGGTTGGTTGGGGTGGATATTTTAGTGACGGAAAGCTGATGCTCACCAATAACGTCACCATTTATGCCGGCTGGGCGCCGGCACCCACCAAGTACACCGTGGTTGTGCTCAAACAGAGCATCAATGATGACAAGGACGCCACCGAAAAGACCTATGACTTTGAAGTGAGCTATACCATTAACGGTAAAAACACCGGTGAGATGACAGATACCCCCACTGCTTACCAGAATCTGAGCCTCGAGGGTTTCTATTATAGCCATACCGATGCAAATAAGGTGGTACGCGCCGACGGCTCCACCGTTATCAATGTCTATTACGACCGCTACAAGGTCACTTACTCTTTTTATTCGTCGACCACATACACCACACTTGCGTCACAATATGTTGACTCCCCCACTATGACTGGGTTGTATGGGCAGATGTTATCAAAATATGGCTACACATGGCCAATAAGTCAGTTATGGCGTGTAAGAGATAGAAGTACTACGATGACATATCTCGAATCATTTAATTACATTGTAAGCACTAATCAGACTTCGCACACCTTGTCAACCACGTTTGGGCGGAGTAGTGCAAACGGGAATGATATGGTTTATCATATTTTACAACGTTTGGATGGCAGTTATTCGACCAACTATGTAGAAACTGCGATTGAAACCAAGTGTAACGGAGGCAATTTCAACTTTACCCACAAGTTTGCTCCTGCTTTCTCACTTTGGGGCTATTCGGAAGGCACATTCACTGAAAATCCTTCAAATAACGCAAGCGTAAACGGATCGTCAAACGGTAGGTATCCCCTTTATGTTTATCACAAGCGTAACACATACACGATTTCTTTTTATGACTCCTATAACAGTACAATGTATGCGCAAACAAACGTTTATTATGGGGCGCAGCTTAGCACTGACATCGTGCCTGCCTCCTGCGCTGCCCCTACGCCTACAGATCCCGGTATGAATGACGGGTTTGAGTTTAAAGGCTGGTATGCTGACGAAGGTACCACTACCCGCTTCGACTTTGACCGTACTATGCCAATGAACAATCTGGTGGCATATGCCAGGTGGGGGAAGGTGTATTACCTGATTAAGGTCAACCCCAATTACGGTACGCTGGGCGGCGGTGAGTTGGGGTCGACTTGGTTCTGGGAGCCGGCTTTTGGCGGCGAGGAAATCAGGGAGTACAACGCCACCGAGCGCAATTTTGAGCAGTCGATTGACGGCACGTATTATTATGCCGAGCATGTCCGGTCGTTCTATGGTTTGACGGACGAATGGGAAGACCGAGAGGACGAAGAGCCCTTTAGGACGGAGATATCTGACCGCCGGACCTACTACACGCAGGACGTGTCTGATCCAGCTATCGTTGACACCAGCAAGCGTTATTCGTATGCGCCCAAAGCCTACCGTTACGCCGGGTGGTATGAGGTGCATCCGGACGGCTCGGAAACGCCCTATGCATTTGGCCAGCAGGTTACCCACAACACCGTTATAAAGTTGCTCTGGAAGAAAACCGACACCTACAATTTGGTCTACTCGGCTGGCATCGGCACGATTAACACTGACGATGAGAGCGAAGACGGTGCCTTTAAGACCATTGACGGCGGTTTTTACACCGACAGTTCGGAGGTGTTGGTGACACGTACCGCCCAACCGCCGACCGGTAAGGTTTTTGTCGGTTGGAAGATTCGCTATGGCGATGACACTGTTTATCGCCCCGGCCAGTCCTTCTCCTTCAACTCCGGCTATACCGTCACCGGTACCGACACCCAAGGTAACACCGTTAAGCAGCTGGTGTTGGACGCGGTGTACAGCGATGTCACTACCGTGCGCCTGACCCTGGACGGTAACGGCGCTACGCTTGACTCCGATTACACCGGTTCCGGCTTCACCCTTGACGACAAACTGCAGAGCGACATCACCGCCACCCCGAGCGGGGATAGTTCTACGCTTACTGTTACCGGCATGCGCAACAACTCGTTCGGAACGCTTGAGACCGGCACTGCTGGTTTCTATTATGACCTTGACGGTGTGCAGCTGGAGTTTGGCGGTTGGAATACAGAGGCTGACGGTTCCGGCACTCACTTCGACCCCGGTGCCCAAATCTACCTCAATTCAGAGGATACCGAAGCCAACGGCAATAACACCCTCTATGCCCAGTGGAAGGTGAAGGTCTATTTCGACAAGAATAACGATGTCGCCCAGTGGGGATCTTGGGACACCACCAAGTACACCTTTGACAACGAAAGGCAGATGTACTATCAGAATACCACGTTGAACGGTTACGCCACCGACCCGAACGCTGCCCTGTCCGGTGACCCCGAGCATATGTTCCAGTTCTGGAGTGCGGTGCGTTACGAGTTGACGGACGAATATTCATCGGATCAGGCGTATGACTTCTCAACCCCGGTCACGCAGCCCGACCTCGTTCTTTACGCCCGTTGGTGGAACCTGCTGGAGGTGCCGATTCATGCGGTTGATGCTTCCGACCAAACGCTGGTTAACAAGGACAACGAGTGGTTGGTTAAGGATTCTTCCAACAATCCCGTTAAAAAAATCAAGATGAATGTGGATACTGTGGTGGAAGACCTCCTCGAATCTTCACCCACCACTTATGTCGACGCCTCGGCGGTGTCCGGTTATGCCTATGCCTTTGCCTGCATCAGCGACAGCATTGAAAACATCACCGAATCCTCCAAGATTGATAGGATTTACTACAACATCGAGGCAAAGCACGTGTATGTGACCTTTGCAGACGGCACCGAGGGCCCGCTCCCGGAAGACAACGAAATCTTCTTCGTCTATTTCCAAAACCCGATGCCGGTTAATATCGGTTACGTGGCGATGGATAATAACGGTAGCCTAGCCCTTGCCAACCTCAACAACACTACACGGCCGACAACGGTGCAGATCAATACGGTTGCCTACAATATGGCTACCAATATTGCGGCAATGAGCTACCGTAATTCTGGATCGACGTACAAATACTACGCTTATGCCATCGGTGATGAGGACGTGCCGTCTGACGCTAATGCCGCTCTGCACATTATTACCGGTTCGAAGAGTTCGGACAGTGACGAGCCGCAGTTACAGGTTAAGAACTCTTGGCGTGGTTACCAATACTCTACAGATGGCGGAACCACATGGAGTGTCTACGGTTACGATATGCAGCTCTATGTGGTGTACTTCGAATCCCAGCCTACCATTATTAATCTTCACGAGCAAACAATTGGGACGGAAGCCGACATGGCTGAACAGTTTGAGTATGTTATTGCCGTGACAAATATTGAGACAACGGTGACCGGAAAAGGAACTCAAACAAAAACGGCGTATACCACAAGAGGATGGCATGGTACGACTAGGTATAACCAGGAAATTCAAACAACGGATGGACGTACATTTTATGTTAATAGTACTAATTGGGGGAATACTTGGAATGAAACAAGTGAAACAACATATGTTACTAACGAGGTTTCTTGCGCCACTAATTATTTACAGAACGCAGAAACTGAGACTGTTACATTGTTTTACGATAAGAATACTTCTGAGCAGAATTGGTCTAGTCCTACTATCACTGCAACACAAAATGGTACTTCTTCAGACTCTTCGTGGACATTGACTAGGGAGAGAACAAGAATCTCTTCATTAGAAAATACACAGAAAGTCACTATTACACAATCCAGTAAAGCCAACTTCGTTACTGAATGGAACGATAGTGACAGTCAGACGGGGACGTATGTCTATACGAGTGAGTCTGCAACCACGCCGACGACTCGTAACGTGACCTACACCAATATGCGTAAGGAGTTGCCGATTGAGTTGCATGTGGCGCTGGCTCAAGGTAGTGTTGTTGCTTTGAAGGATGAGGGCGATGACGGTTGGCGTACCGCCGATTCGTCTAAATACACCGTGAGCGTTACACTTTCGGCGGACTCTGAGTTTTTGGTGACCTCCGACGCTTTGCTGGCGCGTACGAACAGCGCGGCTACCGCCACGTACCTGCTGAAAGACGGTGCGGATACTACGGGCAGCAGTTTCGCGGGCGTTTACTACGGAACTAAAAACAATGATGGCGTGGTGACCATCGTTGGCTCGGTGAAGGAGATTGGCCTCGTGAAGCCGTCAACCGGCGATTATTATGAGCTTACCCTGAAGACCGATGATGATGTCACGGTGCCGATGGGTGACTACGAACTCTTCTATGTCTATACCGAGATGCCGAAGGTTTACTATATGACCGTCGGCGCAAACGGAGCACTCACTGCAATCGACGCGATTACCTACAACGGCAGCCCGATTTCGATGAACGGCGAAGTTGGTGGAGCGGTACAGGGTGAGGAATTAGCCTTGGGATCGGACGCGCTCACGGTTCGGTTTGGCGGTAACACCGGGGCGAACATCTTCCGTGTGTCGCCGGCGCTCGACGGCGTAACGCTCGCATCGCTTAACCGTTCCGCTCTTGCCGCAGGTAAGTCGGGCGTGACTGCCACTGCGAATATGGACGGCACGACCACGGGCGATTCGATCCAGCTGAAGATTGACGGCGTATTCGTGAAGTGGAGCACGAACGGCTCGACTTGGAACGACTTCACCGGTTCGCCGACGGTTTACGCGATCTATAAGGAGGTCGGCTACGACCTTAACCTTAAGGTAACCTCGCTCGCCAACGAGACCGATAAGGCGAGTGACAGCTTTACCGTAACGATTGCGTGCCCAATCTTCTCCTCCAGCGTTTCGTACGTGGTTAGCGGTTACTCCTTGAATGATGTGGCGGTGGAAAGCCTTACCCCCGCAGACGGCAAGATCACGCTCACCGTGAAGCACGGTAGCGATGTGACGATCCACGCACTGCCTTATGGCGAACGGAATCCGTCAACCGGTGTCACTACCTTCCATCGGTACACCGTCACTGAGGCGTTTCTGGATGATGCCGAGGATTACGTGATGAAGGTCGTGAACGTGGACGGCAACGAAACCTCGTCGCCTATCGCGAACGAAAACGGCACCTATTTGTACATGGAAGCTGACAAAGAGGTAGAGTTTGTGAACGCCAAGAAGTATGACGTGACGTTCTACACTGAGAACAAGACGGAAGTGCTGAAGGCAGCGACGAAGTACCTCTATGGCACATTGGCCAGCGAGATTGTGACGCCGGCTTCCGACACCATCCCGGCCAAGCCGATGAATGCGGCGAAGGATTGCATCTACCGCTTCAAGGGGTGGAAACCGGTGTTGGCAGACGTTACCGATGACGCCGAATACGAGGCCGAGTACCGTGAGATCAAGGTTCCGTCGGCCACGCAGCGTTCAACGGGCGATAACCTCACCATCAAGCTTGCGGATTGTGAGGGGTATGAGACTGTGCTGATCAATACGTTGAAGTCTCTGGACGCCGATAAGCTTGATATGGAGAAGTCCGGCTACTCGGTGACCGCGGCTAACGCTTGGCTGAACCAGGTGGACGACAACGGGCTTAAGCGCTGGGAGAACATCGTGACCGGCACTGCCTACACCCAAGATCTGTTAGTCGGTATGGCTTCGAACAGCGAAACTTCGCAAATGAATATGCGCATCTGGGATAAGCCCGTAGCGCTCACAGATCTCGGTTACAAGGTGCAGTACGTGTTGCAGAAGACCATCGGTACCGGTTGGAATCAGATCGCTGGGCCGACCACCGACGCTTTGGCGGTGGATATGGATCGTCCGGGAATGGCTGTGCCGCTGCTCGACAACGAGGGCAAGTCTGCCGCCGCGTCGGGTCTCTACCGCATTGTGACGCAGATTATTCCTCTGCAGCGGGAAGCGATCACCAACGAAATCCCGTCCAAGAACATTGACGGCATCCTTGAGGTCAACAGCACCTACACCAACATGGTGGTAGCCTCGCCGTGGGTGGCATGCGATACGGATAAGCCGGCGGTTGCCGCTCTCGCCGACACCGACACGGCTGCTGATGCCAACGTGACCATCGAGAAACTGATGGCCAATGTCAATTTGGCTACCGGTGACAAGATTTACGCCTATGACACATCAGCTAATGTGCATTACGGGTGGCAATTGAGCGGAAGCCGCGGGAGCGAAGTGTGGGAGTCGTTTATCTCCGCCGCCCCGGATGGCGTGACACTCGCGGAGCCGACGTCTTCCACGTTGCCTCGTGGTGGAGCGTATTGGCTCGTCCGCGCCAACCCGGTGACGGAAGCGGGGACAATTAAGCCCATCTTCGTATGTGGGCAGCATCAGGCTGGTACTTACGTCAACACAATCCCTGGCGGCATTGAGGGATCTCCATCGAATACACTGTTGGCCAACCCGACGATGTATGATGTCGAGATCAATGCTTTGCAGTTTACCGGGACTATTGACGCAAGAGATATGATTTGGGTGCCCTCCCCCAACCCGAATGTTCTTACAACGTATCGTAGGAATGCGACCGCTGGAGTATGGGAGAAGAAAACATACACCATTGTTAAAGGTCGTCAGAAAATTGCGTGGGTGGTGGAAGGCTCAATTCCTTCCGGCACGGGCTTCTGGTATGTGCGCCACGCCGCCAGCAATTTAACGCTCACTTGGGACGGTTGGAAAGAAACTGAGGAGTCTACCGATACTGGTACGGACGGAGAATAGCATGTTAAAGAAAGTACGTTATTTGAAACTGCTTTTGCGAACGGCCGCAATCAATTGCGGCCCGTTCAAAAACAGTCATGTAAAGGGATCGGCGGGCAGAACGCAATCAATTGCGGCCATTTTGAGTGGTATTAAATGCGCATTGAGTGTGGTTTTCTTGTCGGCGTTGCTGTTTACGGCTAATGTCTCTTATGGTTTTGCCGTGTTGTGGTGGGCTGTCGGCGAAAGTGCTACGGTTACAGACGAGAATAACCAAACTGTCCTAGCATCAGCTTACACATCACCAGACGGTGAAACCATTGGGGCTGCGCGGGTGCGAATGACTGGCGATGGTGTGAACATGCTACTTCCTCAGTTAATCTCTGACGGAGAGGGCGGTTGGACGGTTTCGCCGACTGGTGAGTACACCGATGAGCTTCTCCGCGACGGTTCAGAAGCCTGGACGGGTGCTGATTGGGTTTCTGTACGTGTGGATGGTGATCCTTCGCAGTATAGTTTTGTGGTCGAGTTGGGGAGTGTCGATGAGAATGGGTCGTGGGTGAACACCCTTGCCGTTACGGATCCTCAAGCTTGGTCAAATCTTAACAACTATATTACGTATGGCGATGTTTCAACGCCACCTCCATATGAGTGGATGGCAAACGCATTCACCGTACCGGAGCCGTCGGTTGCTATGTTGTTGCTATTGGGGGCTGAGCTGCTTGCCTTCCGGCGTGGCAGAAGGAAGGCCGTTCCGCGTCAGCGGGTTTAGTAAAGGATTTTTTGTTGAAAGGAATGGGGCGAGTTATGAGCAGGAAATTTTCAATGGTGTCCGTTCTTGGGGCTGTTGCGCTTGCGCTGGTTTCGACCGTGCGGGCAGCTGATTACGGGGTTTTGGAGTTTTCCACGCCCGGGCCGGATTGCTATACCGACGGGACACCTGTGATGCGGGGCGAGATTTACGCTCTGGTTTGGGTGCGCGACGGCGCGGAGTTCCAAGGGGTGTTGAATGATGGCACGATGGCCGACCCTGAGAACAGCGAGCTGGTGATTGCGCAGCCGAACGCCGGTTCGCGCACGGTTGACGGCGTGACGATCGGCTATTGCCGCCCTACCCTTTTCCATATCCCGGCTACTTTCATCGCTTCACACCAGGGAGGACGTTACGAAGTGACGTTGCTGGACACCCGTGTGAAAGAGAGCGCGAAAGGTGGTCTTGAGCCGGCCGGTACTGCCGACAACGTGTTGGGCTGGTGCTCGGTGGCGTCTATCGCCTCCACGCAAGTTACCACCGCCAGCACTGCTTCTGTGCCGCAGGTCATGGATTCACCAGTATCTGGTGTCAAGACTTTGGCCAGCGTCCCGTCGTTGCCCGCCGAGTTGTCTGGGGCGGTCTCCATCACCGAGTGGACCCGTTTGCCGGATGGCAAGTGGCGGCTTTCGGTGGAAGCGCCGAACGGGTCGTTGCGGCGTGGTGTGCTTGCCAGCGTCACCCCCAACCGTACGTTCTCCGTGAAATACGCGACGAGTATTGAAGAGCTGTTGAAGGACGGCGAGTCCGACACCTCCGGGTATCTTGATTTTGACATTGAGGAGCGTTCGTTGAACGATTCCCGGATGAAGATGAAAGTGCTCACCGACGCCCCGAAGGCGAAGGATGCCAAATCGCTTTTCATGCGGATCGTCGAGCCCAACAACAAGTAACGGTCTAAAGCGTTTTTTACAGCGCAATCATTCTCACGCATAATCCCCATTATGCGTGAGTTTTTTATTTACCTGCAATCCAACTTCTTCATTAACCCCACTTAAAATCGGTATTATGATCTCAAAAATTTTTTTCCGCCACGTAGTCTCATATACGTCTCATCCCGTTTTCCCCCTTGGTGATTATCAGTCAAATTTGCCTTTATGACTTTTCCGCCACGAAGTCTTATTTTGGGATTGACCTTTTTCCCGAAATTGGTTAACCTTCCCCCCATGAAAGCAAAAGAACCCATATACAATCTTGAAGTTACCCCTTTCGCAAGGTGGATTGCCGCCGGTTTCGATACCTCGCTAAACCTTGCCATAGGTCCAGAAAGTACCCATACCCGGTACGGCGAGTTGCTTTCCCTAGCTTGCCTAATAGCGCTACCGCTGGTAATATCCGTCTGCGTCGGCGGCAGCGCGGCGCTGTGGCTGGTCTGCCGCATCCTTTCTGTCGCGATCAACCGTATGCGCCGCCCGAAGTACTACGAGCGCGAGCGGTTGCGTCGTCGCGAATTGCGGGCACAGCGGCGTAAAATCACGCCGCGCAGCACGCTGAACCCCTGCCCGTCGCCGGAACGATTGTCGGAATTGTGGGCGAACCGAAAGCGTTCCGAGGCGGACATGGTGAGGTTGGGATCGGCGCTGCTGGATCTCGACGCTTTCGTTGACAACAGCCTGTGTTTTGACGAGGACGGTCGCATTTGCGGGCGCAATCCTGGGGTGAAGGGTTGGCTGTTCGAACATTGCCCGGATATTTGGTCGCACTACAAGACCGCGATGCGCTACAAGCAACTGGCGGTGAAGTTGCGGCAGGCGGTAGGGCTGGCGGATCCGTATCCCGCCGAGACCGCGCTGGGTGAAGAGGTTGGTGATGATTTGAATGAGGCCGCGTTACGAAATGACAATAACACCGCAGGTTGCGTTGATGCGCCGCAGGGGTTGGGGAAAATGAGACCATGTTGCGGAACGGAGCAAAGGCGAGTTCGGGATGTGGTAAAGGATGGTAAAATTACGCCAAACGAGCATATTAGACTATGTGGCGGAATAAATAATAAAAGTGGTCTTACGTCTGATAGGGAACTTTCGCCGAATGGTAATTTCTTGCCGAAGAATAAGGTTTTTCAGAAGGGCAATATCTCGCCGGATAACAGGAGTTCGTTGGAGGAGAAGTTTTTGCGGGAGGGGAAGTTTTCGCCAGGATGGGAGTTTGCTCGCGGCTCTGGCGCGGCGAATAATTTGGCGTTGGCGAGGGCGGTCGCCCGCGAGGTGTTGGCCGGCAGCGGAGGTATGTCCGGGATGATGTTGCGGCTGGACCGACGGCTGGATGAGAATTTTGGGCTGAAAAAGATCGGTCCGCCAGAGTAGGGTTACATTCATGACGACCGGTTTGATAGGATATAGGCATGACTTTCCTTTGAAAATGAGGTTCTGGAAAATGGTAAGACTGTACCTTGTAAACGGTGGAATCGCGATATTGGCGGTTACGGCGTTTTTCTCATTTTCCGTTTTTGCTGCGGCCCGCACGGAAACTTGCGAGCCGTTTAAGGGTCTGGTGCTCTGGCCGGATGAAGCTAAGGACAACCCGGCCTGCTCGGACGTAATTTCGCTGGAGTTTTCCTATTGTCTGCCGTGCGATGTGGCGACCGGATTGGACACTTCCGGAGAAACGATCCTCGACTGGCGGCGGATTGATGCACTGTTGTCGGATATCGCCTCCCGCCGACATCAGGCGATAATCCGTTTCCGCTACGCCTACCCTGGCGAAAAGCTGAACGGGGTGAGAGGCGCAACGGCAGTGCCGGCATTCATCAAAAGACGTGCCGATTACCGCGAGACGTTTGCCGGGAATCCGGGCGGCGACGGTCCCACGTACTACCCCGATTGGTCCTGCGCAGCCCTGGAAAATTTCACCCTCGCTTTCTACCGCGCTTTCGCGGAACGGTACGACACCGACCCGCGCCTCGCGTTTGTCCAGGTCGGGTTCGGCCACTGGGCGGAGTACCATACCAGCGGAACCCGGACGGTTCCTGGCCGTAACTTCCCGACGCTCGATTTCCAGCGCCGTTTTTTCAGGCTCCTCGACAAGGCGTTCAAACACACGCCTTGGATGGTTTCGATTGACGCGGCCGCCCGGAAGTCAGACTATTCACCGGCGGTGGAACTCGCGCGGGAAGGGTTGCGTTTCGGGCTGTTTGACGACAGTTTTATGTGCGATGGGCACGACCTGTCGAACGGCGATGGCTGGAATGAGCGCGACTGGCAGGCGTTTGGCACCGAGCACTGGAAGACGGCACCTTGCGGCGGCGAAATCAGTTACTACAAGCGCAGCGACCAGCGGAACTTTCTCTCGCCCGCCGGCATACACGGCGTCACATGGGAAAATGCCGCCGCCAAATACCACATCACCTTTATGATCGCTAACGATTCGGTAAAGGGCCGCTATGCCACACGAGAACGTTTTCTTGCCGCCCAGCGCGCATGCGGATACCGATTCGCCGTAAATAGTGCCAAAAACACTGACGGCGGATTGGCGGTGGAAATACAAAACACGGGGGTGGCGCCCTTTTATCACGATGCAACGGTAGCGGTGGACGGCAAACGCGCCGCGGGCAGTGTGCGCGGGCTGTTGCCCGGGCAATCTCGCCGGTTTTTCGTGGACGGGGCAAAGCCGGACGGCTCTATCGAAATCGTTTCGGACAAGTTTTTGGGCGGAATGTCCATCCGGCTGAACCGTTGAGCCGCGCCGCCGCAATTACGCTAACGCCGAGCGATGATTTTGCCGGAACAACCATAATCGACTTGGCATTACGAACGTAAAATGTTAAACTTTACGCAGTTTTCAATGTGGGTAGTGTTTATCGAGGAGTAAGGCGATGACGGGTAAAATGATTTCAAGAAGGTGGTTTATTGGCGGTATGGCAGGCGCGGCGTTTTGCGCCCGGCGGATGTTCGCCGAACCTGCCGCTGCGGCGGCAG
>DBXY01000064.1:976-16635 GCA_002309765.1 Verrucomicrobia bacterium UBA1200 | reverse complement strand
AACCCCGGCGATGAGGACACCTTCCTCAAGGCGCTTGAATATTTCCGCGACAAAGGGGCCGACGGGGTACTGATCGCGGGTGACATCGCCGACACCGGACGAATCCATCAGATGAAACTCTGCGCCGACGCTTGGTACAAGGTTTTCCCGGACGGCAAAGCGCCGGACGGCCGCCCCGTGGAACAGTTGTTTGTCTATGGCAACCACTGCGTAACCGCCTGGAAATGGGGCAATGCCTACAAAGACAACGAGGAGGGCGCCAAGGCCGAGGCGGTAGGCTACGGCGAGAACCGCGCCAAATGCTGGGAAGAGCTGTTCCACGAAAAATGGGAGCCGATCTGGCTCAAGCGGGTTAAGGGCATTCCGGTAATCGGAGCGCATTGGGAAGAGCGCGGTAAAGGCATTGACATCGAAACGTTCATCAAAGACCACGCTAAAGAGATCGACCCTGCCCTGCCGTTTTTCTACACCCAGCACGCCCATCCCCGCAACACCTGTTTCGGCAGTTGGGCATGGGGGCACGACGACGGCCGCTCCACCAGGGCCCTCTCCCCATTCCCTAACGCTATCGCCTTTTCCGGGCACAGCCACTACACGTTAACCGACGAACGGACAGTGTGGCAGGGCGATTTCACTTCAATCAACACCGCCTCGCTGAAATACGCCTCTCTGGATTTCTCTTTGCGCGAGAACGCCTGCCAGAACAACAGTTCCGGCTATCGCGGCGAGAAGCGCAAACACACGACCGGTCAGCTGGAGACCGGCAACAGCCGCCAAGGCATGCTGGTGTCCGTATTCAAAGACCGGGTGGCGATCGAGCGCCGCGAATTCATCCGCGGCGAGTCGCTGGGCGATGACTGGGTTTTTCCGTTGCCGTTGGTTGCTGGCAAGCCTTTTTCTTACGCCGACCACGCCAAGCGCCGTACCGCGCCGCAGTTCGCCGCCGGGGCCGAGGTCAAGGTGGCATCGCGCAAAAACGACAAAGGCGAGACTTTTCTGGATGTGACCTTCCCGGCGGCGGAGACGCGCAACAAATGCCGGGTGTTTGAGTACGAGGTGACCGCCACGCTGATTGAGGACGACGTTGACCTGGTCCAGGCCCAGCGCCGGGTGCTGGCCCCGGATTTCCATCTGCCGGAGACTCCGAACGGTCTGCCCGGCCGTTGCACCTTTGCGGCGGGCGAACTGCCGCTTAAGGGGCATTACCGCTTCTCGGTGCGGCCGATCGAGTGCTTCGGGTTGAAGGGCAAAGCCATCGATACTTTGGCCAGCGTGTGAGGTTAAACGCGGGCAACTATTTTCCCGCCACGCGCACTTTCGGCTTGAGTTTTGCGGTATTTTTCGGTTTAATGTTGTCGATTTTGGTTTTCATTTTTAGGAGTTTATGCCATGAAGTTTAACATTGTTCGTTCGGTGTTTTTGGAGGGCCTTCAGAAGGTCCAGAACGTGGTCGCCACCAAACCGGCAATGCAGATTCTCCAGAACGCCCTGTTGACGGCGGACGAAAAGGAGAACCGGCTCACGATCACCACCACCGACATGGATATTTCCGAGCGTTGCGCAGTGGAGTGCGAAATCGAGTCCCCCGGCAGCACCACGCTGCCGATCCGCCGTCTGTGCAGCATCATCAGCGGGCTTTCCGGCGAGAAGATCACCGTGGACGTGGATGACGAGAACAACGTGGCGACGGTGCAGTGCGGGTCGTTCTTCTCCAAACTTAACGGGATGTCGATGCGCGATTTCCCGGTCAACCCCGAGAGCAGCGATTCACAGGCCAGTTACTCCATGGACCAGGGGGTGTTCAAGGAGATGCTGCGGATGACTTTCTACGCGGCGGCGCTGGATGACACCCGCAAGGCGCTCAACGGCGTGCTGCTGTCGTTTTTCGACAACAAGCTTACGATGGTCGCCACCGACGGGCGGCGGATGGCGCTGGTCGAGCATGAGGTGGAGTTGCCGCCGCTGGATTCGCCGGTCGAGATGATTTTGCCGATCAAGGCGGTGAGCGAGCTTATCCGCATTCTGGCCTCCGACGGCGAGATGAAGATTATCAACCAGAAGAACCAGGCGGTTTTCGATTTCGGTACCACCCGCCTCTGCACCAAGTTGGTTGACGGCAAGTACCCGAATTTCCGTCAGGTGATTCCAGGCGGATACACCGAGCGCGTGGATATCGAGCGCGAAAAGCTGTTGGGCGCGATACGCGTGGTGTCGCTTGTCGCGGATGCCGTGATCCGGCTGACCTTCTCCGCCAACCAGCTCACCATCAGCACCGCCTCCACGGATGTTGGCGAGGCCCGCGACGTCATCCCCATCAAGTACGCCGGCAAGGAGATCACGCTTTCCTTCAATCCGGCGTTCCTCATCGATCCGCTGAAGGTCATCAGCGATGACGACATCTACTTTGAACTTGAGGATGGCAGCCGCCCGGCGCTGATCAAGTGCAGCGTGCCCTTCCTTTATCTGCTTATGCCGCTCCGCGGTTAAACATGAACAAGGCGTTGATTTTTTTAATGGCAACGGCGCTTTGCGCTATCGGGACGTTCGCTGAGGTGAAGCTTGACGCCCCGCGCCGGGTGCTGGAGCTTCCGCCCAGCCCGGACAACCCGCGCAACAGCGAGGGGGACATCATCGCGCTCAAGGACGGCAGCCTGCTGCTGGTCTATTCGCACTACATCAAGGGCGGCCACGGCGGCGACCACGATCCCGCCATGCTGGCATCCCGCATTTCCAGCGACGGCGGACTCACCTGGTCCCGGGAGTCGGTGGAGGTGGTGCCGCCCAACAAAAACGGCATGAACGTGATGAGCGTGTCGCTGATCCGCCTGAAAAACGGCGACATCGCGCTTTTCTATCTGCTGAAAAATTCCGAGACCGACAACCGTCCCACCATGCGCGTGTCGAAGGATGAGGGACGCAGTTGGTCCGAAGCCCGCCCCTGCATTCCCGACGAGCCGAATTCCTATTACGTGCTCAACAACTGCCGCGTGGAACGGCTTTCCAGCGGGCGGCTGGTGCTGCCGTTGTGCTGGCACAACACCAAAGACGGCCACATCGCGGATTGGGCCGGCGATTTGGTGTGCTACTATTCCGATGACGACGGCCAAAGCTGGCGGCGCGGCAAGGAGTGTTTTAAAACCTTTGATCCCCAGGGCCGCCGCGTAACCACCCAGGAGCCGGGGGTGATCGAACTTAAGGACAGTCGGGTGATGATGTACACCCGCACCACGCACGGGCAGCAGTGGGTGTGCTATTCTACTGACGGGTGTGACACCTGGAGCCGTCCCGTTCCCAGCAACATTTGGGGGCCGTGCGCGCCCGCCACTATCAAGCGGCTTTCCAACGGCGACCTGTTTCTGGTGTGGAACGACCACGAGGCATTCCCCCGTGAGAACGCCGCCGCGCTTGGTTGGCCGGCCAACCGCCGGGTACCGCTTACCGTTGCGGTGTCGAAAGACGACGGCAAGACCTGGAGTCCCCGCAAGGTGTTGGAGGGGAATCCCCACGGCTGGTACTGCTACATCTCCGTGCTGGAGCATCAGGGCAACCTGTTCCTCTCCTACTGCGCCGAAAAGATGCTCTGCCATTCCCGGGTAACCATAGTTCCCGTGTCGTGGCTGTACGAACCCGCCCCGGAAATTCCGCCCGGGTTTGTGGAGCCGGACGCCAAGCCCAGCGTTTTCGCGGGGAAACCCGAGGGCGGCTTCACCGAGCTGTCCACCGGCATCGGGGTTTGGAAGGCGGCGGACGGCCACGCCGCGTTGGAAAAGTTCGTTCGCGGCACCGGTGTCCATTTGCTGGCAGGCGAGAACCGGGAAGTGGTACTGGAGCTTCCGCAAGCCGCGGATTCCGACCGGGTGAAGCTTTTTGTGGAACGTTGGACCTCCCGGCCGCCTTACCAACTGGCTGTTGAAGCCCGGACGCGGGACGGCGAATGGCATCCGGTGCTGGCGGAAGGGCCGGAAACCCCGGTCGGCAGCCTGCGCCCGATGCGGTTCAAGAAACTCGACGCGCCCGTTAACGCCTATCGTTTCCGCTGCACTTCCGCAGCCGGGATAATGATTTGCGACCGCGAGCCGCGCCGGATATTCTTCAACGGTTATTTCAATGACTGACCCCGTCCAAGACGGGCGTTTTTACCGCAAAACCCAATAAGGAGAAAATTATGATTCCTGATCTGCAAAGCAGCATTTTGTGTGACGATGTCCGCCAAGAGCGGAACGGTAAATTTATGCTTATCGGTATTTTTGAGGGTCTGGGTCTGCCGAAAGGACGGCAGGTAGCCCCGCGGATGTGTCTGGTAAACCGCTGGTGCTCCGGCAAAGGGACTTTTACCCAGAAGACCCGCATCGTCGCCCCGGACGGCGCCACCGTGGTGGTGGAGAGCCAGCCGATTCAGGTCAACCTTCGCGATGAGACGCAGACCGCCACGTCGGTCGAGATTTTCGTTAACGTGCCGTTCAAGCAGGAAGGCATCCATTGGGTCGAAATCATGCTGGACCAGACCATGGAGATCCGTTATCCGCTGCACGTTAAGTTCGTCGATCCACCGCCGCAGCAACAGCCGCCGCAGCCGTAACGGTTTGCCGCTAAAATGCTGTTCCGTCCCGGAACCATAAAAATCCTGTCAGTAGCGCTCGCCGCCGTAGGCGTGGTTGCCTTGCCGTTCATTTTTCACCGCCCGCAGGAATCGGGCGACTGGACGCCCGGAGGTTTGGAGCTGGTGGTGATTACCCCGCACAACGAGGCCATCCGCCACGAGTTTGCCCGAGGTTTTTCGGCCTGGCACCGGCAGCGTTACGGCCAACCGGTGTACATCGATTGGCGGGTGATCGGCGGCACCACCGAAATCATGCGCTATCTCGGATCGGAGTACGCCGCCGCCGCGGAACATTACGTGAAGCGTCAACTGCGGGCGGGGAAAACCGCCACGCTTGATGACGCGATGGGGTTGGACGACCCCGGCGCGGTGTCTTGCCGGATTGACGTGTTTTTCGGCGGCGGCACATACGACCACGAGCGGGCGGAGCGGCAGCGTTTGACCGCGCCGGCTTGGCCGGACCGCCCGCCGGCGGGGCTGTTTGCCGACGCGGACGGCAGGGAGGTGATTCCGGAGCAGTTGAGCGGCGAGGTGTGGCGCGGCAAGTGCTTTTACGGCAACGTCTTAAGTACTTTCGGAATCTGCTACAACCTCGACCGGCTTCGCGACCAGAACATAACCACCCCGCCCGGCAGCTGGCGCGACCTGACCGATCCCCGTTATTTCGGTTTGGTTGGGGTGGCGGATCCCACCAAGAGCGGCAGCGTCGCCAAGGCTTTCGAGATGATTATCCACGAAGCTTGCGCCCGCTCGGTGGCGGCGGCCGGATACGGAAAACGCGAAATCGAAGCTTTCGAGCGCCGCATAGCGGATAATGCCGGAGATTCCGGGGAGCTTGCCGCCTATCAAAACGCCATTGAGTCGGGATGGCTGGAGGGAATCCGTCTGGTGCGCCGCATCGGTGCCAACGCCCGCTATTTCACCGATTCGGCCGGAAAGGTGCCGGTGGATGTAGGCACCGGAGTTACCGCCGCCGGGATCGCGATTGATTTTTACGGGCGGTTGCAGTCAGAACTCGCCCACCATGACCCCAAAACCGGGCAGTCGGTCATGAACTACGTCACCCCGGTGGGCGGTTCCAGCGTCAGCGCGGACCCGATAAGTCTGTTGCGCGGCGCCCCGCACCGCGAGCTGGCGGTGCGCTTTATTGAATACGTTTTGGGCGAGGACGGGCAGCGGCTTTGGAATTACCGGGTCGGGGAACCCGGCGGGCCGGACCGCTTCGCTCTGCGGCGACTCCCCATCCGACGGACCTTTTATCCCGCGCCGGACGATCCGGAGCTGGACCGCGGTTTTGAAAGCCATCGCCCGCATTTGACCGATCCCCTGGGCGACCCGGCCTGTGACGTCTATCGCATTGCCAGCGCCTTCACCTACCGCGCCCGCTGGACCAGCCGCCATTTCGGCATCCAGCGCGACTTGATTCGGGCGATGTGCATGGATTCCGGCGATGAGCTTCGCGAATGCTGGGCGGCGATTATCGCCAACGGCGGCCCGGAGCTCCAGCCGGAGGCGATGCGGCTTATGGAATCGTTGCCCGACACCCCGGTGCCGCTCGATTGGCGCAGCGCCGTCGAAGTTTACTCCAAGATGCCGCGAACCGAACGTCTGCGCCGCTGGACCGGATTTTTCCGCCAGCGCTACCGTCAGGCGAAGGAGGCGGTGGAGTTGAGGAGAGAGAAGGGAATAGGGGTTAGGGAGAGTTACGAGTGACGGGTGACGAGTGACGAGTTTGGAAATGAAAAATGAAGAGATAAGAATGAAGAATTAGGGGTTAGCTCGCCGCCCGCGCTTCGCACGGGAATGTAAATGAGGATAACGTGGGGCGGTGGGGGCTGTTGAGTGTTGAGGGTTGAGAAGTGGAGTCCGGAAGTCTGAAGTCCGAAGTCTTGCGGTTTGACTGCAAGAAATAACAAAAAAACCGCGAAAAGGCACTTTTGGCTTGATTTTGCCGTGATGAATATCATATCATATTTGCTCGTTTTTTTTCGGGGATGGTTTTCCGAGAAGGCGGGTAGAGAAGAAGGAGTTGTAAAAAAAATGGCAAGAACTATTTCATTGGACCGGGTACGTAACATCGGCATTATGGCGCATATCGATGCCGGTAAGACTACCACCAGCGAACGCATTCTTTATTATTGCGGGAAGAACTATAAGCTGGGCGAAGTTCACGAAGGCGGCGCCACCATGGACTATATGGTGCAGGAGCAGGAGCGCGGCATCACCATCACCTCCGCCGCGACGTGCGTCAATTGGAAAGGCTACCGCATCAGTTTGATCGACACCCCCGGCCATGTGGATTTCACCGCCGAGGTCGAACGTTCGCTCCGCGTGCTTGACGGCGCAATCGCGCTGTTCTGCGCGGTGGGCGGCGTGCAGCCGCAGACGGAGCAGGTGTGGCGGCAGTCGGAAAAATACGCGGTCCCGAAACTTTGCATGATCAACAAAATGGACCGTATCGGCGCCAATTTCTTTGGTGTCGTGGACGACATCAAGCACATGCTGGGCGGCAACCCGGTGGTGATGGTTTACCCGATGGGCGCCGGCCCGGACAGTTTCAAGGGCGTGATTGATTTGCTGACCATGAAGGCGCTCACTTTCGACGAGAAGACCAACGGCGCCACGGTGATTGAGAGCGAGATCCCTGAGGAGTATCGGGCGGAGTGCGAGAAGTACCGCCACGAGATGGTGGAGAAGGCAGCCGAGCAGAGCGAAGAGCTGATGAACAAGTACTTCGAGACTGGGGAGCTGACGATTGACGAGATCAAGCGCGGCATCCGCATGGGCTGCCTTTCCCGTTCTCTGGTTCCCTGCTATTGCGGCACCGCCTTCAAGAACAAAGGCGTGCAACCGCTGTTGGACGGCGTGGTCAACTTCCTGCCCTCCCCGCTGGACGTGGGTGAAGTCCATTCGCAGGACAACACCGACGAAATCCGCCGTCCGGACGATGACGAGCCTTTCTCTGCGTTGGCCTTCAAGATTGTCGCCGACAAGCACATGGGCAAGATTACCTTCATCCGCATTTACTCCGGTACCCTGCACGTGGGCGACACCATCTTCAACAGCTCGATGAAGGCGGATGCCCGCATCGGCCGGCTGTTCCGTATGCACGCCAACCACCAGGAAGCGCTTGAGGATGCCCACGCGGGCGATATCGTGGCGGTAGTCGGTCTGTCCAAGACCCGCACCGGCGACACCATCTGCAGCACCGAGCACCCGATTACCCTGGAGTCGATTGAGTTCCCGGCTCCGGTGATCTCGGTATCCATCAAGCCCGCGTCCCGCGGCGACAGCGAAAAGCTTGGAAACGCCCTTTACGCCTTGGCTCAGGAAGACCCGACCTTTACCGTCAAGTTCGACAAGGAAACCAACGAGACGGTGATTTCCGGCATGGGCGAGCTGCATCTGGAGATTATTGTGGACCGCCTGAAGCGCGAATTCGGCGTGGCCTGCGAAGTCGGCCGTCCGGAAGTCGCCTACCGCGAAACCCTCCGCCACAAAGTCGAGGGCGAGTACAAGCACGTCAAGCAGTCCGGCGGCCGCGGCCAGTACGCGCACGTTTGCCTCCGTATCGAACCGCAGGAGGCGGGGCGCGGCTTCTCGTTTGTCAACGAGGTCAAAGGCGGCGTGATCCCGAACGAATACATTCCGGCGGTAGAAAAAGGCGTGATCAAGGCGATGGAGAACGGCCCGTGCGGCGGCTTCCCGGTGGTGGACTGCAAGGTCACGGTGTTCTTCGGTTCGTACCACGAGGTGGACTCGAACGAGTTCGCGTTTGTGGAATGCGCCCGTCAGTGCTTCAAGCAGCTCTTCCTCAAGGGCAACCCGCAGCTGTTGGAGCCGGTGATGAACGTCGAGGTGGCGGTGCCGCCGGATCAGATGGGCGCGGCCACGGGGTCGATCTGCCAACGGCGCGGCCGAGTCGAGGGCATGGTGGACAAAGCCGGTTCGAAGCTGGTCCACGGCTTTGTTCCGCTGAGCGAGATGTTCGGTTACTCGAACACCATCCGCACCCTTACCCAAGGGCGCGGCACGTTCTCGATGAAGTTCGAGCGTTATGAGGGCGTTCCTTTCGAACTCGCGGAGGCGATTGTCGAAAAACGCAGGAAAGAGGGCAAGGTTCGCTAACCGTTCATACCGGTGGTTGGCGGCGAAAACAGCGAAGGTGGCTATGAAACGCAAAAGCGTGATTTTCCTTGGTGACGGCATGGCGGATGAACCTCTTGCGGAGCTGGGAAACCGAACTCCGCTGCAGGTCGCCCGAACTCCTTACATGGACAAAATCGCGCTGAACGGGCGCAACGGCACCTTGCTGACGCTGCCCGACGGTTTCCCCACCTCCAGCGATGTCGCCAATATGTCGGTGCTGGGCGGCGACCTCGCCACCGAGCTTTGCGGGCGCGGGCCGCTGGAGGCGGCCAGCCAAGGTATCAAAACCGGTCCGGACGATGTGATTTTCCGTGTCAACCTAACCACGGTGGACGCCGACGGCATTCTTCGCGATTTCTCCGGCGGGCATATCGCCCAGGCGGACGCGGAGGAGACCATTGCGCTGCTCAACGAAAAGCTCGGTTCGGACAAAATCCGCTTTTATCCGGGGGTCAGCTACCGCAACCTGCTGGTGCTTTCCGGCCCGGAGTTCAGCACCCAGGTGGCTTACGACAAACCGGATGACAACCACGGCAACCCGGTGGCGGAGCATCTGCCCCGCGCCAAAGCTCCGGAAGGGGAGTTTACCGCCGCGCTGCTTCGCGACCTGATCTCCCGCGCCGCCGAATTGCTGGCCGGGCGGCGGGCTAACGGCATTTGGCCCTGGAGCGGCGGCAAGGCCGGCGCGATCCACAGCATCAGCGAGCGCTACGGCATCCGCGGCGCGGTGGTGTCCGCCGTGGACGTGATCAACGGTTTGGGCAAATGCATGGGGCTGGACGCGATCCGCGTTCCCGGCGCGACTGGCTACATCGACACCGACTACGAGGGCAAGGCGGACGCGGTGCTGGCCGCATTTAAGGACGGATACGACTTTGTGTATGTCCATCTGGAGGCCACGGACGAGGTTTCCCATGCCCAAGATACCCGGTTGAAAATCCAGGTGATTGAAGAGTTTGACCGTCGCATCATCGGGCGGGTTATGGATGGCGTTGCGGCCGGCTTGGCCGGTCCGCAGACCACGCCGCAAAACACCGCCTACTGCGTGTTGCCCGACCATCCGGTGCCGATTGCCATCGGCAAGCACACCCGCACCCCGGTGCCGGTGGCGGTGTGGCAGCCTGGCGTCGAGCCTGACGCGGTTACGGAGTACAATGAGTTTTCCGCCCCGACCGGCACGCTTGGGCACCTTAAGAAAGACGAGCTGATTGACCTCCTGCTGCGCGGTTAGGCTTGCAAAAGGGACTGTCGGATGAAGCGGGTTTTGGTTGGAATGTCCGGGGGGATCGACTCCACCGCCACGGTGCGTCTGCTTTCGGAACAGGGCTATGCGCCGATCGGGGTTACGTTGGTGCTGCAGGACGAGCAGGACGGCTCGCCGTACGCGGCGGCGGAATCTGCGGCGGCGGTGGCGCGCGAGCTGGGCATACCGCACGAGACGGTGGATGCCCGGCGGGAGTTTACCCGGTCGGTGTTGGAGCCGTGCTGGCGTGAGCTTGAGTCGGGCGGCACCCCAAATCCCTGCGTGTTTTGCAACGCCCGGGTCCGGTTCGGAATGTTGGCGCGGCTGGCCGACGAGCGCGGCGCGGAGTATATCGCCACCGGCCATTACGCCCGGATTAGGCGCAGCGCGGCGGGCGAATGGCGGATCTGGCGCGGGGCGGATCCGGTAAAGGACCAGTCCTATTTTCTTCACGGTCTGCCGCTGGAACTGTTGCCGCGCATTCTCTTTCCGCTGGGCGCGATGCGCAAAACCGAGATCCGCGAATTGGCTAAAGGTTGGGGACTCTCCAACGCCGAAAAATCCGACAGCCAGGACGTTTGTTTTGCTGACGCAGACGGGCAGTATGCCGAAAAACTGCGGTTACGTTTTCAAGGCGGCTGCCGCCCGGGGGTGTTTGTAGACGAGTCTGGCCGGGTGCTGGCCCGTCATGACGGCATCCACCACTACACCATTGGACAACGTCGGGGATTGGGTTTCGCCGCCGGAGAGCGGGTGAAAATTTGCGCTATCGATCCTGTTTCCGGCACCATTACCGTAAGTCCCCGACCGGAGGCGGTAAACGCCCGCTCGGTGCGTTCGGAGGATTTTCGGTGGCACGTTACCCCGCTGCCGCTTGGCGCGGAGGTGTTGGCACAGGTGCGCTATCGGCAGCGTCCGGCGCGGGCAACGGTGGCGGAATGCCGCGACGGTTTCTTGGCATTGGAGTTTTCCGAGCCGGTATTCGGGGTCACGCGGGGCCAGTCGCTGGTGGTGTACCGTGATGACGAATTGTTGGGCGGCGGCACCATTGCCGGCTAATTTAGGTGGATTGCGCTACCGTGCGTGGGTATGGCGAGTGCTTCACTGAGGCCGATACCCTTCCGGAACTCCGAGCCGCGCTTGTCGAAGTGACGGAACTCATGCTCATCGGGTGACGTGTTGGAGGACAGGCTTTGATAACTTTAACCGTGTAACCCGTCGCTCGCGCTTCGCACGAAATGTAAATGAGGATAACTTTGATGATTGCTTTCGCTATCGGGAGTCTCGGAATTAAGGAGAAAATTCATCAATTTACTCATTCTCCAAAACTCCAAAACTCCCAGCAGCGAAAGCAAGTAAGAGGAAATACAAAGAAGTTATATGCAAGAACGTATAGAGCGTGTAAATCTTTGCGCCCTATGCAATCTTGGCGGCTAAAAACCGTTGTTATAAGCAAGGGGAAATCCATTATAAATTTGGCGTTTGGAAGTGCCGGAGGCGGGGATCGAACCCGCACGCCATTTGACTGGCTTCGGATTTTAAGTCCGATGTTGATATTTCGCCAAACCCTTATAAAATAGGGCTTTCGTGCGATTATTAAAAATTTTTAGTGGTTTTTTGTGATATATGCTTGCTTCCAAACCGCCTTTTTAGTACATTAAAGGACATTGGCGGATACCAAAAAAGGGCAAGCAATGAAAAAGACAAAACGAGGCAGAACAAAACGGGGCCGGGCAAACGGTGAGGGCTATCTTGAACTCAAAAGCAACGGGGTTTATCTGGCGCGGTGGACATACGACGGCAGGCGATACGCCAAGAGTACGGGCGAAACCACCGAGCGGGCCGCGCTGAAGAAGCTGGAGGAGTTCACCGCCCCGTTCAGGCTTAAGGGCGAAAAGGCGTTGTTGGAGAATATCCAAGGCCGTATCATGGGCGTAGAGGCCGAACTGAAGCGGCTGGAGGACGAAGCACCCGCGATGGCGGTTTCGGAAGCGTGGGCGGCATACGAAGAGAGCGACAAGCACCCGCGTTCCAGCCGGGAAACCTTGCGGGGCTATGAAACATACTGGCGGAAGCTGGCGGAATGGCTGGCCGTTACCTATCCCGAAATCACGGAGCTTCGGCGGCTGGACGAGAAAACCGCCCGGCAGTTCTGCAAGACGCAGCTTTCCGGGGTTAGCGCGAACACCTACAACAAACATATCACTTTCTTTCGGGCGATGTGGAAAGCGTTGGAGAAGGAAGCGCAGCTTACAACAAACCCGTGGAAGGAAATCACAAAAAAGCAGTTGGACGGGTTCACGCGGCGCGATTTGACCGAGGCGGAACTGGATCGGGTGTGCGCGGCGGTGGGGGGGGAAATGCGCCTATTGTTCATGCTTGGTATCCATGCGGGGTTGCGGCTTAAGGACGCGGTTCTGCTGGATTGGAGCAAGGTCGATATGGCAAGGGGCATTATCTCTCTTTTGCCGGCAAAGACCGCAAAGCGAAGCTCTAAATGGGCCGGAATACCCCTCAATAGGTTTTTATGTTCCGCTATAAACGAGCTGGCCGCAAAATCCGGCTTTCTCATGCCGGGGCTTGCGGTTGAGTACAGTAAAGACCGGGGCGCGTTGTGCAAGCGTATACAGAAGATATTTGAGTCTTGCGGCATAGATACCCGCGCCACCAAAGAGGGCAACGCCCGCGCCGCTGTCGAAGTCGGTTTCCACAGCTTGCGGCACCATTTTGTTTCATATCTTGCAAACCGCGATGTCTCGCTGGCGCTGGTTCAAGATATGGTCGGACACTCAAACCCCAAAATGACGGAACACTATTTTCACAGCAATATAAATGCGCTCAAAAATGCGGTGGAGCTTCTTCCGCCTATAGGGGCTACCACCATACCCGCCGAGGGCGCGGACGCGTCTGAAGCGATCCTAGAGCGGTTTAAAGCGATTCTGGCGGAATTGCGCGGGGCGGGGCTGCTGGAACGCGCCGCCGAAATCATGAGAACGGAGGTGGCGAAATGAACCAATGCAAATTTGTCTCGGATCAAAGGCGGGAGGAAGTGCTGAAGCTTGTCGCGGTGCTGACCGTGGGCCTTGTCAACAACGAGATTTACGCCGGGCGCGCCCCGGTTTGCGCGAACAACCTTGAGGGGTGTCTTTTTCTTCGTAGCTGGTTCGCAGATGTCATTGAAATGGGAGTGTGCAGGTCGCACGAACTCTGGGTGGACACGCTCAAAGAAAAGGGGGCTGCAAAAGATAAAGTGTCGGAGGCCCTTGACGAAGATTGGGCGGGGCTGTTTTGGGATTGCCCCGGCGATGTTGATTCAGCCGTCGATGTCTATTGCAACAAAATTCGGGATTTGCCCGGAATCACGGCAGGCGAACACGCGAGGGAGATAATAGACTTGGTTCACCGCGCAATGGTCGGATATTTCTACGGGCTGATGGATGGCGAAATCCCGCCGGAGGAAACAGACCTGCGGCAACGGCTAATGAATACCGCATACGTAAACACGGAGATTGCGCAGGACGAATTAGAAGAATGGCAAGAAAATGTCGGTGACGGTGATGATAAGACCGCCGCGCCGATCGCGGAAACGCAAGCCCCGGCTGAACGGACGGGCGGGGGCAAGCGGCGTTATTCAAAAATAAATGGCGATATCACGCAACAAAAAATAACCGCATACTTCCGCCGCAACAGCGTTAAGGGTTATGGGTTGACCACAATCAAGAAGCTCTATAGCGGCGAAATCGCCGCCGCGTCTAAAAGGGGCGCAAACTTCCCAGGCACGGATGCCGATCCACACAGGGTAATAGCTTGGATGGAAAACATAGTCATCAAAGAAAAGGGGAAAATTGACGGTGAAAAACAAATCCAGTATAACGAGTTTATAGAGGAACACAACCAGCTATTTAAATAGCCAAAAATAGCCACGCAAAAAAAAACTTTATCTTACGCGGCAAGCCCTTTTTATGGGGGGTTGCCGCTTTTTTTGTCCACCGTGTCCGTTAGCGAATAGCCACAAATAGCCAAATCCCGCCCCATTGTTGGTGCGACTGTATGTGAACGCCAACGCCAACGAGGGCGCGGCGGCAGTCGCAAACACAATGGAGAAGTTCAATGAAGGACACAACGAAAAGGGCCATTGCCGCAATCGCGGCGGCTGACGAAACCATGACCAAGGCGGACATTGCCGCCATGCTTGAAACGCGGGGCGGCGAAACCGAAAAAGACCGGGTGATATCGGCTGCGGAAGTCGCGAAGATCCTTGGCAAAGACCGCCACACCGTGCGAAGGTACGCAAGGGCCGGGCTTATCCGCAGAATCACGCCGCCGGGGTTCGCCCGCGCAATCGGGTACAGCCGCAAGAGCATTATGGATTTCATGAACCGTGGCAACTGGGAGGTGGCATAACCATGAAGAAGAACGGCAAAACGGCGAAGGGCGCGGCCCCGAAGGTTTACCAGCTGCGGGCGAAGGTTTTCGAGGACGGCATGAAGGACATTGCCGAAGTCAAGAAGCGTTGGGGTTTCAGCAACGGCGCGATTATGGTGATCGGCGCGGCGGCGATCCTTGACCGGGAAGCGGGGCTAAAAGGGCAGTTCAAACCCGCCCCGCCCGTTCCGGCGGCCCCGGAACCAGCCCCGCCCGTCGATTACTTCGAGACGGCCTGCCGCATGAGCTACAACCGGCTGAAGACCTACCACGGCCAGCAGACCGCCGCTTTCAACCGGCTGTTCGAACACTTCGGGGGCGCGGTTGACGCGCTGGCGGGTATGTCAGCCGATGGCGTTGCGCTCGATCACCTGGGCGCGATAAGCAAATGCCTTTCCCGCATAGCTTCGGAACTGGCGAATCTAATGACCGAGGCGGAGGTGTTCCACGACACTTTCCGCAGCGAATGGCAGACGCTGCACGGATTGCGCTATAACAAGGCCGAAGAGGGGAAGGGGGGCGGCAATGCGCGATAACTTGAGCCTGGCGGAACTCAATGTCAGGGCGAACACCGAGCCGCTGCCGCCGCCGCCGCCCGTTCCGTGGTGGGTGGGCGCGTGGCGGCTGTTTAGGCGATATTGCGGGATGGCGGCTTACGCTTGGCGGCTGCGCCGCTGGCGGTAAGGACGGGGCAGAAAATCCGCCCGGCTGGAATAGGGGCAACCAACCGGGCGGAACCCTTGGAAAGGATAACCATAGATGGGCTTTGAATATTACCACGCTGTAAAGTACCTTAAGCCAATGTTCCCCGAACTGGACGCGGTGCGCGTTTTGGTTCTTCAGGCTTTGGCGGTTCGCTGTAACTCCGAAACCCTAGAATGTAACCCGTCCCATGCGCTGCTGCTTGCGGATTCATACCGCAGCACCGCCAGCAGGGCAACGGTCAAGCGAGACCTTGATTATTTGCGCGACTGCAAGCTTATCGATTGGGACGAGCCAAACGGTATGCGGTGCGCGTTTTCATATCGGCTGCTCTTCCCCGCGGTTCGTGAGAGTTACGGCGAAGATCCAATCTTCTATTGGCCGAAAAAAGGGAAGAAGTGGCATGAGTGCGAAAGGTGTCCGTCAACGCCGGTTAGCGGATTACTAAAGGCCCGGCCCGTTTTCTTGCCTGACGATGTAGCTTCTATAGACACTACAACGGGGAATGGAAAAGCCGATGTAGCTTCCATAGACACTACA
>DBXY01000064.1:0-921 GCA_002309765.1 Verrucomicrobia bacterium UBA1200 | reverse complement strand
CCGATGTAGCTTCCATAGACACTACACGAAAGAAATGCGAAAGAAGGGGAAAAGAATCTAATAACACGGATAATAACTCAAGCGAACCGGGCAATAAGCCCGGTTCCGCCCACCGGGCGGAAAGTTTTCGCCCTGTGGGCGAACCCGCCCTTAAGGCGGGAAACCTAAACCCCGCCACTTATGACAAGGAAGCTTTTTGGAGGCTAGCCGCCGATATCTACGAAGAAGAGCAGGGCAAAGCTAAAGACGCAGGAATGATTATAAAAGGCGTTGATTGGCCAATGGCGGAAGTAGCGGCATTGCACGGGATTTGGAGCGAGAAAGGGTTTCCGGAAGATCCGCCCCGCTTGCTGCGGAGTAAAATGCGGAATTTCATTGTTTCCGGGGATCCCTCTTGGATAACGAAACGAGAAAGGGTAACAGAACAATGAGCATTCAGGGAGACGGGTATATTCCGAGCTGGGAAGAGTTCGAAGACCGGGCAAAGCGGGTTTTGTGGCAATGTTTGCGGCCCAATCGCGAATTATGCATAAAGACATGGGGGGAAATCGCGCCGCAAGTGAAGTGGCTTTACCATTTTTGGGATAAGCGGCTATTCCTTGACTACAAACGGGGGGGATATGAAAGTGGCGTATACGAAGCGCCGCCGATAAAGTGGAAAACAATCCTCAATTTAAAGATTAAGTGGTATTGTACGGGCGTCGCTACGGAAGTTTGGCACCCGCCGCAAGGTTATCAACAGGGCGGCAAATAAAACCGCCTTGCCATTTCGGCAAACGGTGCAAGAGTGCGTTTTTACCAAACGAAAGGATCGGTGACGGTATGGGAGACGAATTATTCCTCAAGCTGCACAGCATGGACAAGGCGATGGTCGAGCGGTTGGCCAACTGCAAGGAACACTCCGAAGAGCGGAACAGGGTA
>DBXY01000006.1 GCA_002309765.1 Verrucomicrobia bacterium UBA1200 | reverse complement strand
GACGGCGGCACGACCAACTACGTCTTCGAGTTCTCCTATCCGCATCAGGAGCAGTTCGACTATCCCGACGGCGACGCGCCGGAACCCGGTACCATCATCGGCTGGATGGAGGGATACACCGGACGGGATGACATCTACCTCTCACGGTGGTGCTCCTATGTGAACTACGTGGACGGCGGCTTCCTGACGCGGCCGGCGTCCGACCCAGCCGACACCCCGGTCGACTACACATTCATCGTGAAGTGGCCGGACGACGTGAAAGGGCTCTACATCAACGATACGCTCATCGACGCGAAGGACGGTCTGCCCGCGATTGACGGCCAACTCTCGGTCAAGATCGCCTACCAGCAGTCGTTCGCGACGAACAGCCTGCCGAGCGTGACGCTGATCGATCCCACGCGCATCCGGTACGGTTCCCTCAAGGAGCTGCCGGACGGCGTGAAGAATTACCGCGATGCAAAGACCAACAAGACCAAGTTCAACGATTTGCCGCCGTATTTGCGCGACCGTCTCGTTTGGAATCCGATGGCGATCTACGACCTTGATCATGGCGACACCCGCGAGCTGGAGCTGAGCGGCAAGATTATCCGCGAGACCAGCTACACCTACGCTTGGCTGAACGTGATGGACGAGCGTTCGAAGGACGTGTTGACCAATCCCGAGATCACCCCCGGCGGTGCTGATTCGAACTGGTCTAGCGCCATTAACTCGATGCCGGGCACACCGGTAGTGTTAGAAGATGACACCGAGCCGTTCGACTCGCTCGCCCTCACCACCACCGGCAAGGGCGCGGGGTATGTCACCCTCGTGATGAACAACTCCACTAACGAAGAGATGGTGCCCAAGAGCGAGGTCGTCTCGATGTACGTAATCAAGGTGGTGCCGGAGTTGTATAACGGTTATTTGCACCCGATTCAGAGCGATAACCCGCTTGACCAGCAGATGAACCTGAAGTACACCTCCGACTTCGGAGGTATGCCGGAGCAGTGGGAGTTCGAGTGGCGCTACTGCGAGCCGGTCAACGGCACGTGGAACAGCGACCAGAACCAGTGGTTCGTGCTGGGCAACTCCTCGTCTTCCGAGATGCTGGATTGGGTGACCGTTGGTGATGCGGGCATATTCGGCCTCTCCGACCACTATGTGCGTTGCCGGTACCGCCCGAAAGCCGGTACCGACGCCTACAATCTGTTGGGCGGCGGCTGGAGCAACTGGTCCACACCGTGTCTGGCGGAAGGGTGGATCAAGCGGGTGCTGAAGGCAATCAATCCCTTTGAACAGCGGATCAAGGATTACTACAACACCTCGATCTCCACCGAACTCTCGATGATCCAGCAGGTGGGTGCGCCCTACAACGGCGATATCCCGCTTAATCTGGAGGCGTTGAACGAGAACGGGCTGCTCTCGATCTACGAGACGGTGCTGAACCAGGCCAAGAAGCTCTCGATTGATTCCGACAAACTTTCCACCGGTTCGCTGTCGCTCGCGTTGCAGATGGCGGCTGGACGTATCGCGGAACTCTACATGGTCCTCGGCAACGAGGCTTTGGCGGACGCGATGAACCCGACGGTTGATCTTGGAAGCAATTCACCCGTGGACGACGGGGCGGAAAGCTCGATCTTCCCGTTCATGAACCAGTGCGAGAACCTGCTGGACGAGGAACTGGCGCTGCTGCGCGGCCGCGACCTCACGACGCAGTACGAGCGCTCTTGGAACGAGAACGTCGAACCGTGGTCCTACCCATACTACAACCGTTTGCAGTGGAACATCACTGCGGACGTGATGGGCGGGCAGGTCGCCTATATCCTGAACTACGGCATTAAAGACATCGCCAGTTCCGCGACGGCGGACGATCCGAATTCGCCCGACGGATCCATCGATGTTTACGACGCAGTGAAGCTTTATCCGCAGGGGCACGGCGATGCCTATGGTCATTACCTCTCCGCCGAGAAGGGCTACTACTCGCTGTTGCGGCATCCGTCGTTCGGATGGACTCCGCAGATCGAGTCGATTCTCGCCGGGACGGTGGACATCATGATGAGCTACTTCCACGAGAAGCGGTTCGCCCTTGCCGCGCAGGCGAAGGCGCGCACGGCAGCGATGATTGTCTCGCGCACTTACCGGCAGAACTATGTGGCGGGCGAAACCGATCCCTTCCTCCACGCGGAGGATGAGGACGTGGATCGCGCTTGGGGAACCGACGAGTGGGCGACCCGCGGCCATCTCGGCGCCTATTACGATTGGCTGACCGTGAACGCGCTCCTGCCGACCCGCGAAAACGAGGACCACACGCTGGTCAAGATGCTCGACCGTGAATCTACCTACGAACTGGGTTCCATCGCGGCAAGCGCGAAGACCATCCAGTCCACCGCCGATTATGCGGATGTGGGGCTGAACCCGCTCGGCTTGGCCGACAACGCGATTCCGTTCGACATCTCGCCCAGCGAGATTGATTCGGGCAAGACCCACTTCGAGCAAATCTACAGTCGTGCTGTTAAGGCCACCTCGGTGGCTCACGATATCTTCAAGCGGGCGAAGAAGAACGCCAACGCCCTTCGCGACCAGAACGAGTCTGCCGACTTCGAACACATGGTTGCCGACGAGGAGGCCGCAATAGACCGCCGTTTGAAGGAGATCTACGGTTATCCGTATGCTGACGACATCGGCGTCGGGAAGCTCTATCCGCAAGGTTATTCGGGACCGGATCTTTACCACTACAACTACATCGAGACTTACGATCTCGACAACTCCGGCCACGAGTTCGGGCGGTACTACGACGTGCTGGTAAACAACTACCAGTTGATCACCACCAATTGTGTGGGTACCTTCGTATCCGACGCGGAGCGGATGGAGGCCGATTACGGCGTTATCGGCAATGTGGTGGCAGGGGCGATTAAACTCTACCAGCAGTATCTGCCTGAGGTCGCGTCGTGGATCGATCCCTATCTCGCCTATGGCGGGGTCTCGTCCGTGACGAACTACCTCACGCTGCCGGTGGCGATTATCGACACCGGCGCGGACCATCTGGACGGTGCGGTGGACTACAACTTCTCCGTCGCCGCCTGGTCCAACGCCGCCTTCTACGCGAGCTACTACGTGGGGGCTTACGGCTTCACGCCGAAACCGTCCACCTATAAAGGCCAGCGCCGTGCGGAGGGCGAGGTGCAGATCGCGCTCACCGACTATGCCGCCCAGTTGGCGGAGATCGAGAAGGAGGCTAAGAACGTCGAGGCCGCCGCGACCAAACTCCAAGGGCTGATCGACGAGTTGACCACCAAGGATTACGACGTCCAGATGGGCTACGTGACCGATGCGGCCGCCGCCGAGGTGCAGGCCTACAACGACGCGGTGGCGAAAAACGCCGCAACGGTGAAGGCCACCTTGGAACGGTTGAAGGACATCAAGTCCATCATTGCCGAGGTGGCCACCGAGGCGTTGCCGAAGGTAACGGGCCTCTCGTTCGACTTGACCTCGCTCGGCCGCGCAGCGTTGCTTGCCCTCAAACAGGCCGCGCATGAGCTGCTGAACCAGCAGGTCAGCCAGCAGGAGCAGATCATTGAGAAGGCGAAGACCGAGGCGGAGATTCTTCAGGAGCAGCTGAACCAGAAGTTCTCGACCTATCAGGCCAACGAAGAGCGCCAGAAGATGATCAACGCCATCAACGAGCAGATTCCGGTCTTCAAGGCCGCACTCGCCAAACTGGAGGTGGTGTTCAATACCGCCAACGCCACGCGGATGAAGTACGCCAAACTCGAGGCCGAGGGCGACGAGCTTCAGAACGAGCGCGAGCGTATACGCATCCAGTGGGCAGCCGATCTCTCTCAGAAGCGGTACCGCAACATGATGTACCAGATTCTGCGTGACGATGAGTTGCAGCGTTACAATGAAGCGTTCGAGCTGGCGGCGAAGTACACCTTCCTCGCCGCGAAGGCGTATGACTACGAGACCGGTCTGTTGCAGAGCGACTCCTCCGCCATAAGCGGATCGCAGTTCCTCTCCGAGATTGTCCGCAGCCGCGCTTTGGGACGTTTCGCTGACGATGGAACACCGTTGGGCGGTGGGGCGCAGGGCGATTCCGGTCTTGCGGACATCCTCTACCGCATGGACGCCAACTGGAGTGTGCTTAAGGGGCGTCTCGGGTTCAACAATGCCCAGAACGATATGGACGCCTTCTCGCTACGCAAGGATTTGTACGGCAAGGCGACCGGTACCGCCGGAGATACGGCTTGGCGCAACATCCTGGCCTCCTGTTGGAAGGACGATCTCCGCACCCATCCGGTCTTTAGCCAGCACTGCCAGCCGTTCGACCCGATGGAATCCTCCGAGCCTGGTTTCGCGATTCCGTTCCAGACGGTCATTGCAGCGCGCAAGGATCTCTTCGGCAACGATCTTGCGGGCGGTTCCACCGCTTACTCCTCTACCTATTTCGCCACCAAGGTGCGCGGGGTAGGGGTATGGCTGGAGGGCAGCAACACCGCTTTGCCGCTCCGTCCCGAGGTCTATCTGGTCCCGAGCGGACTTGACTATATGCGGGTGCCGATCCGCAGCTCCTCTTCCGCGCTTACCGCCACCAGAGCGTGGCAGGTGGTTGATCAGGTGTTGCCGGTACCGTATTCGCTCAACGATTCCGATTGGGATTCCGCAGATTGGAGCGCTCTGAAGGACATCTGCGCTAACGAACTTTGCACGGTGCGCAAGCATCCCGCGATTCGCGCCCGCGTGGCGACGACGTTCGACGATAGCGTAATGACCTACAACGCCCGTCTGATTGGCCGCAGCGTCTGGAACGACCAGTGGTGGATCTTCATCCCGGCGGCTTCGCTCAACGCGGACAACGCCACGGCGAAGACGCAATTCCTGAACAACGTTAAGGACATCCATCTCTACCTGAAGACCTATTCGCTGTCAGGGAACTAGGAGTAAGATTGCGTTCGACCGTACCGGCAAAACCGGATGCGGTCGAACGCGGATGCTCAGAATGACGAAAGGCAAATGTCATGAAAAAAACAATTGAAATCGTAGCGATTGCCGCTCTCTGTGCGGCGATGGGCCGGGCGGCATCCATTCCTCAGGCCCCGGTGGTCACCTACGGCCTGGTTCGCGATATGTACGGTTCGCCGCTCACCACGAACGACGGCGCAACGATGAAACTCGTGAAGAACGCCGATCCCAACGGAACCGTGTATGCGTCAACTGCGGTTGGCGCTACGGCATACCCCGGAATGAACTACCGTCTCTCGCTGGAGATTGACAGCGAAGGCCCGACGCGTCCATACGCAGTGGTCAAGGGTACGGTAATGCTTATCCGGTGCCAAATTGCCGGAGAAGACCAGGCCCTTACGCCAAACCCGGTCTTTACGACTCCGGTAAATGGAACGGCGCAGCACATTGACTACTCTTTGGGCGGTGACGCCGACGGCGACGGTATGCCCGACGAATGGGAAAAGTGGGTGTTGGAGTTGGCGGGACGGGATTACTCCAACTCCGCCGTTGCGGCGTTTAAACCGAATGGCGATGCCGATGGCGACGGCATGACCAACCTTCAAGAGTATCTGTCGGGAACTGATCCCTTCCTTGCCACTGATTTATTGACCATCGTATCGGTGCATTCTTTGTCGGATACGGGACGGATCGCGGTTACCTTCACCACGGCGGGAAACCATACCTACCGTTTGCTCATGACCGAGTCGCTTACGAACCCGAACTGGACCCCGGTGGCTACCGCTGCCGAACCGGAAGGCGAATTGGAGTATAGGACATACAAGGGCAGCGGACGCAACATCACGGTTTATACCGATAGGAATCTTGAATCGATGTTCTTTAAGGTTGCCGTACAATGACGAGATATCTTGCAACATTCATATTGACGGCTGCGGCGTTATCCGCCGCAGCCGGTGTTTGGACCAACGCGGTCGGTCGTGCGTTTTCGGCGAAACTTCTGGCGGTTGACGATACCGCCGCCACTTTTGTTTTTGCCGAGGATGGCGCGACCAACCGGATTGAGTTGGCAAAACTCGATCCCGCCACCCGGCAGCGGGCCTGTCGCGAGGCGGGTTATCTTCCGGTGCCTCCGGCGTTGGCTCCCACCTTTCGGCGCGCCTCAGAAGATTGGGTACAGACGCAGTCGCTTGAAGAGAGCGGACGTCTGGAACCGGAAAAAGCCGCTGCCCGCCGCAAGGCGATTCTCAACGCATTTGCGCGGCGTTGCCGCGAAGCCGGAATTGAAGACGCCGACATTAAGATGCTTTCCGACCGCATCGGCAAGCGGCCAGATTGATTATTCCATAATTGCGAACGCCGGCAATCCGCGGTTTTTCATTTCTTTCAAAATTTCCCGCATTTCACTTTCGCTCTTGGAGAAAGTGCGGGACAAAACCGGGATGGAGACGGGGTGTCGGCTTAAAAGGTTGAGCAGTGCCGTTTCGGAAAAGGGGATGGTGACGGCTGGCGGTTCGCCGCCGCCAGCATAGGCGTTTGGACCGAAAAGCTGCAATAGCGCCCTTATCCGTTCAGGCGGGCAGGCAACAACCCCGGATTCAGCCGGGGGACGGATTGCCGTGTTAAGGGTTATGTAATCGGGGGAGAAGCTTTTCACCAGCTCTGCGGTTTTTGTCGCCGCTTCGTCGGAATCGTTGATGCCCGGAATAATGAAAACCTCGCAATCCAAACGTCCGGTGAACTCTTCGCGGAATTTACGGTACCCCTCCACAATTCGGTCGAGCCGCAGGGTGGGGTGGGGGCGGCAGATCCGCTCAAACGAACTCTGGTCCCAAGCGTGAAGAGAAACCTTGACCACGTCCGCAAGTTTCGCGTCGCGGCGCACTTCGGGATCCCAAAACAGTGAGCCGTTGGAAAGCAGCAAGGTACGGCAGTCACCTTTTTCGTGCGCCCAGCGGAAAACCTTGCCGAAGTGCCGGTGCAGCGTGGGCTCGCCGGAACCAGCGGCGGTGATGAAATCTGCGGTGCCGCCGGAATCGCGCCAAAAGTCTAGTTCTGCCAGCACTTCGGATATCGGCGGGATTTCATTGCGTTCCGCCATGGTGGCCGGGGTGGGTCCGATTTGGCAGAACAGGCAGTTGAAACTGCAAGTCTTGGGCACGGAGAGATCCACCCCCAGCGATTGGCCGTAACGCCGCGAAGATACCGGACCGTAAACGTGTTTTAATGCCGGCGGGTTAATGTCGGCGGCGGTGTTGGGGATGTCAATCATTTGTTGTTAGCCTCGCGCATCGGCACAGATTGCAGGTCGGTCACCATCACCGGCGAATCCCACATCGGCACATTGCGGATAACCGTAGTGTCGTCGGTATGGGTGACGGTCTCGGCGGGGATTTCAAATACCCGTCCGGTGATCATCTCTACCCACACCGGACGCTCCACTCGGCCGGGCAGGTTAATCTTAACCCGGTCGAAACCGAGGGTGGCGGACGGTCTGCTGTCGGAAAACCACATAAAGCGGAACAAGTTGTCGCCGCGGGCAAAGCGGACGGAAAAGAGCGTGCGCTTGCCCGTGTCTTTAGGGTCAAAGCGTTGTTCGATTGGGAATCCCGGTTGAGACACGATCTTCACCGGACGCGCCTCGTCGTCAAGGAGACTGAAGACGTTTTGCATCGCATAATAGCTGGGCCGGCGGTAAACAAACTCCTTGAGGGTGTTGGATCGGATAAGCCCGAAACTTTGGAGCATAAAGGTGTATTGCAGGTCGATCATCGTAAAAACATTGCAAGGAATCTCTCGCGCCGCGTCACCGATGGTGCGACGGAGATCCCATTTCGCCTGCGCGTATTCCGTCCATTCAATATTGGAAAGCGCGTGGGCGAATTCAAGCTGGGAAGGGCATCCGGTCTCGCCCTGCATTACGTCGAACGCGTCGCTGTAGCTTTTGACCAGTTTGCGCAAAGGCGCCGCGATTTTATCATACGCCGTGTCGGGATTCGGATAGTACGGGTGGTAGATAAAGTATGAGCCTAGGTCGAGCGCGTTTTCCTGTTTCAGCTTATCAAGCACGCAGGTGTAGTCTTTGGGGAAGTTTATCGCGGTGCAGAATATCTTGGCGTTGGGCTGAACGGCTCGGATTGCCTTGGCGGTGCGGTAGAACATTTCGGCATACTCCGGCCCTTGCCCGAAAGGCTCGTTCCAAATCTCCCATTCGTCAACCACATCCTTGTAGCGATTTACGCACGCCGTGCAGTAACGAAGCCACGCTTCGAACGCCTCCGGATTATCGGTGACCTGTTTAACTTTCATGCCGAGGCGGAAATCGCTGCCCCAAACCGGATTGCCGTAAGCGAGGCAGATCCACGGTTTTACGCTCATCGCCGCCATTTCGCGGACGTGGGGATCGAACCAGGTGAAATCGTACACCCCTTTTTCCTGCTCGGTTTTCGCCCAGCCGGAGAACAAGCGTCCGTGCTTGACGCCCAGCGGCCCCAACCACGCTTTGTATGCGTTCCAATCCGCGTAATCGCGATCCATTGTTTCGCAGCCAATCGACCATTTGGACGATTTGATCTCTTTCGCGTCACGAACCGCCAGCCGTCCGATCTCTTTAAGTCCAGGATTAAGCTCGTTCAACCGTATCCACGTCACACACTTCCGCTCTTTCTTTGGGGCGGCGGCGCGATTCGCAGTGTTGGTGGGCGGGGCTTTGTCGCCCCAGGCGTCCCAGCTCTTGATTTTAGCCGCATCTTTGAACTGAACAATCTCCGCAACCGCTGCGGACGCGATTAAACTCAGAGAAAAAAACAGACAGGTAACGTTGATTTTCATGGCGGCTCCTAAGTTGGTTAACGTCCGAGCCAGCCGCCATCCACCGGCAACACGATACCGTTGACATAATCCGAAGCGTGGGAAGCGAGAAACACCGCCGCGCCTTGTAGGTCTTCCGGACGTCCCCAGCGCCCGGCGGGAATGCGTTCGAGAATCTGGCGGCTGCGATCCGGGTCGGCCCGTAGCGCCGCGGTATTGTCGGTGGCGATATAACCGGGAGCGATGGCGTTGACATTTACGCCGCGCCCCGCCCACTCGTTGGCGAGCGCCTTGCAGAGTTGCGCCACGCCGCCTTTGCTAGCCGCGTAGCCGGGAACGTTGATGCCACCCTGGAATGAGAGCAGCGAGGCGGTAAAGACGATTTTTCCCCAACCGCGTTCCAACATCAGTTTACCTAAATCGCGGCTCAGCAGGAATTGGGCGTTGAGGTTGATTTCGATGATTTTGTCCCAGTATTCTTCCGGGTGTTCCGCCGCCGGTTTGCGCAAAATGTTGCCCGCGTTGTTGAACAGGATATCGATGCGCGGATGCCGGGCGGTGACGTCGCGAATAAATTCATGCACCGCGTCGCGGTTGGAGAAATCGCAGGTATAGCCGGTGAACTTGCGTCCCCGGGCGGCAACCGCCTGTTCGACATCGCTTCCGGTCGGCTCTAATGAAGTGCTGACCCCGATAATGTCCGCGCCAGCCTCGGCCAGCGCTTCGGCGATACCCTTGCCGATGCCGCGTTTGCAGCCGGTCACCAGCGCGGTAAACCCGTGTAAGGAAAAATGGTCGATAATCATGATAGGTCCCCTTTGTCGCGTTTCAAGTCGATGAAATGGTTGCGGATATAGAAACAGATATCGAGCGCGACCATTGTGGCGTTGGCGATGTATAGCCACACTACGCCGTCCACCTTCTGCTGCCAGCAAAGCTTATGGGTCAGTCCGCTGGCGTAGCCGACGGCAACGATAATCAGAAATGAAAGACTCTTGCCTTTGTTGGTACGAGACCGCCAAGATTTCAGCAGCGAGGCCGGCCAAGCCAAACCGAAACAGAGCATCATAGCGGCTTCAAAAATCGGAAAATCCATTTGATCCGGGCGGTTGCGGGTTATTAATTGCAAAAAACGCAAATGAATATGCGAGGCACACTCATTTGCGTTTTTTCAAGCATTCACCTACGGGTGTTTACTTAGCCTGAATGGCGTCCGTGAAAGCCTTGGCGACTTTGAATTTCACGACCGTCTTGGCCGGGATCTTCATCGTCTCGCCGGTGGCGGGATTGCGGCCCTTGCGGGCAGGCTTCTTCTGCTTGGAGAACTTGCCGATGCCGGGAATAACGATGCCTTTGGCATCCTTGGCGCCAGCGTAAGCGATTGCGACCAGACGATCAAAGATCGCGGTAATCTGAGTCTTGGTGATTCCGCCGGTAGTGGCCAAATCAGCAAGAATGGCAGACTTGGTGGTCGGGGTGGCAGCCTTCGCCTTCTTGGCGGGAGCCGCTTTCTTGGCAGGAGCTGCTTCCTTGGCGGGAGCCGCTTTCTTAGCAGGAGCCGCCTTCTTCGCGGGTGCTGCTTTCTTAGTTGCTTTTGTAGCCATGATGTTACTCCTAATTGGTTAATCCAATGTGCTGGAACTTCCAACAACACCAATAGCATTAACTATTTTTGCATAATAATCAACATTAAAATGCAAAAAAATCAAAAAAACCTTTAAAAATAGGGCATTTGGGGGGTGATAATCGTTTTTGGCCCCTAAAATCAAGGGTCTGAACGCTGTCGGTTAACGATTATTGAAGATTGTTTGACTTAAACTTTCCAATAATTCGCGCAAAGTAACTGCCGGAATTTCGGCTATCAGACGCATTATTTGGCCGCGATAGTCATCGCACATGCGGTTGATTTGGGCGGGGATCTCAGAACGGGCAATTAATTCGCCGAGGCGCTGCAGCGGCAATTGACGGTCGTTATTGATCCAAAGCTCCTCAACCGCAGCCTTTATCGCCGGATCGGAACTGGCGCAGGCTGCCGCCAGATACGCGGTGGGGCGAATGGATTGAAGATCGCCGGTACGCCCGGGGTGCGGCGCGAAATCGTCACGGTCATCCATCAGCTGGTAAGTGATGCCGAAGAACCTGCTTAACACGGATAGCCGCGAACGGATTTCCTCAGTCGCTCCGGCGGCGGCGGCGCCAATCTGCACCGCGACTTCAAATGCCGAGGCGGTTTTAAGTTCGTAGAGCCGGATGGCCAAATCAAGCGTAAGCGGGGCAGGGGTACGGCAGTATTCAAGTTCCCAACCCTGTCCTTGCGAGAGCCGCGAGTGGCCGTCGGCGGCGATCCGGACGAGTTCCGCTCGAACCTCGGGGTGGAACGGGGCGGCGGTCAACAAACGATATCCTGCCCCGATTAGCCAGTCCCCGACGTTGATCGCGAACGGAATCCCGTAGCGGGCGTGAACCGTTGGAAGGCCGTAGCGTTCGTCGTCGTTGTCTTCGATGTCGTCGTGGATGAGCGACGCCTTGTGGAAACATTCCACCGCCACAGCGGCCGGTATGATGGCTTGGGTGTCGGTACCACCCAGCGATTGAAATACCTTATAGGTCAGCAAGGGTCGCCAGCGTTTGCCGTCGGAACCCACCCAGGCGATGGCGGCGCGTTCGGTTTCGGTGTCGCCAACGCCGATTATCCGCGACAACGCGGAGACGGAGAACCATTCGGCAAGCGGATCGGTAGGGGAGGTCTGTTCGGTCATGGTCAGTCACGCGCTCATTTGCCGCCGCTGAGGGCCTCGGCGATGTTAAGGCCGTGATCCTTGATTTTACGGTAATCGAGCATTGCGTCCAGCAGGTAAACGCAGGAAACCGGTGAGCAGACTTTATTAGCCAACCGGTCCATGCTCTGCTTGCGGTATTCCTTGAAATTGCCGGTGAACCGGTCACTGGCCGTTCGAAGCGCCAAAAGCTGCTCGGCATTTCTGGAGAGCAGGACTTTACGCAAATTGGACAGATAGTCGGTGACCTGGTTGTGCAGGGAGAGAATCTGGCTTTTCCCGACTTCCGAGAATTTGACCTCTTGGTTGCTGCTGCGGATGATGAGTTTCTGGAGCGCGGCGATATAGTCTCCGACCGATTCGTATTCGCCGGTGATGCGGAGCTGGGTACGGGCATCGTTCATCTGGTCCTGAGTCATTTCGCTGGTTAGAATCTGGCTTAGGAAGGTGACGATTTCGCGCTGCATCTGGTCAAGGTTGTCCTCGGACTTGAAGATGGCCTGCTCGCGGTCCGGGTCACGGTCCTCGTTGTTCCAGTTCTCTTTCAGGTCATCGAGCATCTTGGCGCAGATATCCGCCATGCGCAGAATCTCGTGTTCGGATTGCCGCAAAGCCAGCACTGGGGTTGACAGCAACCGGGCGTCGAAAAAGCACAGATGCGGGATCCCGTCGTCCTCGCTTTCCGGACAGATCAACATCAGCAATTTGATAAAGGGCGTAACCAGAGGAAGGAAAAGCAGCACCAGAATAACGTTGAACATCGAGTGGGCCAACGCGATCTCGTTGGCGATGCTGATTCCTTCCGGGGATACCAGTTTAACCAGTTTCACGTATACGGTGAAAAACGGGATGATCACCAGCACGCCGATAATCTTGGTAAGGGTGTGCGCCCATGCGACGCGCACTCCGGCCCGGTTCGCGCCCAGCGAGGCCAGGATGGCCGGCATGGCCGCGCCGATGTTCTGCCCCAACACCAACGCGGCGGCGGTGTCAAAGGTCATGAAGCCGGTGTTGGCCATCGAGATGGTAATGCCGACGGTGGCGGAGCTGGACTGCATGATGGCCGTGACAGTAGAACCGAGCAATACGCATTTTAACAAACCCCAGATGGTGTTGGGGTTAAGCGTCTTGAACCACTCTTTTACTTCCGGGAGGGCCGCGAACGGCTCCATGCCGGTCTGCATCAGTTCCAACCCGTAGAAGACCATGCCCAACCCCATAACCAGCAGCGCGGTGTAACGGATCCGGTCTTTTTGGGTGAACAGGAACGCGAATGTCGCCAACCCCAGCAGTGGCAGCCCGTATTTGGTGACGTTCAAAGCCACGATCCAGGCGGTAACCGTGGTGCCGATGTCTGCGCCCAGAATCACGCCGATGGCGGGCTTGAGCGACATCAGTCCGGCGGTGACCATTGAGATAACCATTACCGAGGTTACGGAGCTCGATTGGATGATGCCGGTAACTCCCGCGCCGGTCAGACAGGCTTTAAAGCGGTTGTCGGTGACGCTGGCGATCATGTGGCGAAGCTTGGATCCCGCCACACCCTGCATACCGTCAGACATGTTTTTCATTCCGAGCAGGAACAGGGCCAGACCGCCGATAACAAAAGAAATCGTCTTAACAATGTCGATAGTTTCGTCCATGGCAAGATATCATACCTAAAAAATCGTCCGCAAACAAGCGCAAACGCGGTTTGAGCCGAATTTTTCAAAACTGTCGCACGGGACGGGGCAACGGAAGCATTTCACACTTGCAAAATTGGGGGCGGTTTTGGTAAAATAACACTACCTTTTAACTCTAATTGGGAGTAGTTATGAAAAAACTGTTGTCGTTTTGTTTTTGCACCGTTTTGGCGGTTCTGGCCAGTGCCGACACCAAGGTCTGGCTGGATGAGTTGGACTTGACCAAGATGGCCTGCGGCTGGGGTAAGCCCAAGGCTAACAAGTCTGTCGGCGGTAATCCGTTGCACGCGGGGCGGCAGCCGTTCGAACGCGGCGTTGGCTCGCATTCCTACAGTATCATGGTGGTGGAGCTTAACGGCAACGCGCTCTCTTTCGAGGCGGATGTGGCGGTGGATGACGAGGAAATCAACAACGGCCATGGTTCGGTCTCTTTCCGGGTTTATGCCGACAACAAGGTGGCGGCCGACACCGGCGTTATGAGATCCCGCGATAAACCCAGGCACCTGAAGGTTGATCTGACCGGCGCAAAAACCGCGATGCTGGAGATCTCCGACGGCGGCGACGGCGACACCTATGACCACGCCGACTGGTGCAACGCTTTCTTCACCGTAAAGGATGGCGCGAAGATCAAAGCCGTCGATTCGCCAACGACCGAGCAGTTCGGTATCCTCACCCCGGCCGCCCCGATTTCCCCGCGCATTAACGGGGCAAAGGTGTTCGGCGTTCGTCCCAACCGCCCGATTCTATTCACGGTTCCGGTCACCGGCGCGGATCCGATCAAGTTGTCCGTTAAAGGTTTGCCGGATGGGGCAAAGTTCGATTCCGCTACCGGACGTATCTCCGGTTCGGTCGCTGTTCCCGGCACCTATGACGTGACCATCACCGCCAAAAACAAGCACGGCAAGGCAGAGAGCGTCCTCAAGCTGGTGGTTGGCGATACGCTGGCGCTGACCCCGCCGATGGGCTGGAACTCCTGGAACTGCTTCGCGAGCGCGGTGTCGGATGTTAAAATCCGCCAGGCCGCCGAAGCGATGGTCAACAGCGGTTTGATCAAACACGGTTGGTCGTACATCAATATCGACGATTTCTGGCAGAACCGTCCCCACGAGAAGAACGATCAGACCTTGATCGGGCCGGAACGCGATGCCAACGGTAAGATTGTCGCGAACAAGCGCTTCCCCGACATGAAGGCTTTGGCCGATTATGTTCACGGGCTGGGATTGAAGATCGGTCTGTACTCCTCGCCCGGTCCGACCACCTGCGGCGGTTGCACCGGCAGCTGGGAGCACGAGTGGCAAGACGCGCAAAGCTATGCCGAGTGGGGTTATGACTATTTGAAGTACGACTGGTGCAGCTATGGCGGAGTGGCCAATATCAAAGGCGGCAAGGGCAGCGATCTGCGGCGTCTGATGTACCCGTACCTTTTGATGTCCGAAGCGTTGCGCGCGCAGAACCGCGACATTATTCTCAGCCTGTGCCAATACGGCATGGGTAATGTGTCCACCTGGGGCGCGGTCTCCGGCGGACAGTGCTGGCGCACCACGGGTGATATCGTCGACACTTGGGGCAGCATGCGCCGGATCGCCGACGCGCAGGACGGTTTGGGACTGTTTTCCAAGCCCGGCGCGTGGAACGATCCCGATATGCTGATCGTCGGCAAAGTCGGCTGGGGCCCGAACCTCCGTCCGACCCGGCTCACCCACAACGAACAGTACACCCACATCTCGATTTGGTGTCTGGTGGCGTCTCCGCTACTGATCGGTTGCGATATGACCGATATGGATGATTTCACGCTTAACCTGCTCACCAACGACGAGGTGCTGGAGGTTAACCAGGATCCGTTGGGCTTCGGCGCGGCGGTGGTGGAACGCGGCGACAACAGCGAGGTTTGGCTGAAGAAGATGGCGGACGGTTCTTACGTCGCCGGTTTGGTCAACCGCGGCATGTTTGAAAGCCCGGTCAGTTTTGACCTTAAGGCCGCCAAGCTTGACGGCATCTACCGTGCCCGCGATTTGTGGCGTCAGCAGGATATCGGCCAGATCCAAGGATCTTATCAGGTCACGTTGCCCGGCCATGCCCCGCAGCTGATACGCCTTTATCCGGTACGTTAACCATTGGGAAAACGAGTATGGGAAATCCGATTGACACTCTGACCGCGCTTTCGCCGTTGGACGGCCGTTATGCCTCCAAAATCGAAGAGTTGCGTCCGATTTTTTCCGAGTACGGTTTAATCCGCCGCCGGGTGCTGGTGGAGGTCGCCTGGCTTGAGGCACTGTGCGACCATCCCGCCATCGTTGAGGCGGCCGCCCTGTCCGATGCCGAGCGCGCCATGCTGCGCGGCATTGCCGACGGATTCTCGCTTGACGATGCCCGCCGGGTGAAAGCGATTGAGGCTACCACCAATCACGACGTGAAGGCGGTGGAGTACTTCATCAAGGAAAAATTCGCCGGAACGCCGCTGGCCGCACGTTCGGAGTTTGTCCATTTCGCCTGCACGTCCGAGGATATCAACAATGTCGCTCACGCCCTGATGTTGAAGGACGGGCTGGCGGTGTTGCGTCCGGTGCAGGAAAAGCTGACGGCAACGCTTTCGGAAATGGCGGCGGAAAATCGCGATGTTCCCATGCTCGCCCATACCCATGGACAGCCGGCGTCGCCCACCACGTTGGGCAAAGAGCTGGCGGTGTTTGTCCACCGTTTCCGTCGTCAGGCGGAACAGCTGGACGCGATCGTCATGCCGGCCAAGATGAATGGCGCGGTGGGGTGCTACAACGCCCACACCGCCGCCTATCCCGATGTGGATTGGCCGGAGTTGGCGCGGTCGGTGCTGGAAGGCCGGCTGGGGTTGCGGCAAAATCCGCTGACCACGCAGATTGAGTCGCACGACGGGATGGCGGAATTGTTTGACGCCATTTCCCGGTGGAACACGGTGCTGCTGGATTTGGACCGGGATTTCTGGACTTACATCTCCTTCGGCTATCTGGGGCAGAAAACGGTCAAGGGCGAGGTCGGGTCCTCCACCATGCCGCACAAGGTGAATCCGATCGACTTTGAGAACAGTGAAGGCAATCTAGGTCTGTCCAATGCGGTGTTTGGTCATCTGGCCCGCAAACTGCCGGTCTCCAGACTGCAACGCGACCTTACCGATTCCACGGTGCTGCGCAACATGGGCGTGGCGTTCGGTTACGCGCTCACCGCCTATCAGGCCACGCTTAAAGGTTTGGGCAAGGTCAAGGTAAACCGCGAGCGGCTGTTGGACGATCTCGACCACGAATGGGAGGTGTTGGCGGAACCGGTGCAGACCGTGATGCGCAAACTCGGCAAAGCCAATCCTTACGAACGGCTCAAAGAGCTGACTCGCGGTAAGAAAATTTCGCCGGAAGATATGCGCGGTTTCATTTCCGGCCTTGACATTCCGGAGACGGAGAAGGCGAGGTTGCTCGCCCTCACCCCCGCAACTTACATTGGCATCGCCGAACAACTGGCGGTGCTTGAGCAATAATCTAACCCGTTCCGATTGGGAGGTTGTGACATGAGCAGATGGTTAATCGCGATATTGGTGTTGGGATTGGTGTCCGCCGCCGACGCGCAGATGAAACGTACCCTGACGCCTTTGAACACCAGACGCGGGGGGCGTAGCCGTGACGTAATGCAGAACGGCGGAATGTCCGGAAACAAAGGATCGTCCGCGGTTAAGCCCTCGACCCCTTCGGAATCATCCGAAGAACGAAAGGTTGAACATGTGGATTTCCTCGGTCCGGAAAAGGGGTGGGGGTTCGTTACCAAGGGCACTCCGTATTTTGGGCAGGACGGGAAAAGCCGCGGCAAATTGGACGCCGGCACCCCGTTCAAATACAACGGCATCAAGAACTCGAAAGAGGCGTCGATGCTGGTCAGCCAGGCCAAGCTGTCAGACGGCACATGGGTTGGCCCGGTGTTGATCGACTGCCGCGAGGTGACGGTGTACAGCGGCGAGTACGAAAAAATCGATCCCGGCACTTTGGGACGGCTTCAGCGCTATTACGTGTTGAACGGCAAGGTGGCGGACCGCAGGAAATATTTGGAAGAGCAGGAATACCGGAACAACCCGCATTTCGAATCGGCCAAGGCGGCGGTAAAGAAGTATCAGGATTCGATAGCGCTGGCGGCGGAGAAGGAAAAGGAGATGAACCGCCAGACCGGCATACGGCGCTCCAAACTCCAGGAAGAGCTGCGCACGATGAAATACGAGCAGGAGAAGCTCAAAACGGCGGCCACCACGGAAAACCGCAAGTACAAAGAGTGGAAAGAGAGCCATCCGATTGATCAGCAAAAACTTGACCGCGATCCCGAATTGCAAAATCTGCTTAAACAGCAGTCCGAATTGGGAATCAAGGTGAATGAAAAAGGGAACTGACACAGCAATGAAACGGAAGGACGGATTACGCCCGGTGACGATTGAGCGGGGTTACACCTGCCATGCGCCGGGTTCGGTCTTGATTAAGCAGGGCAACACATGGGTGTTGTGTACCGCCAGCGTTGAGGATAAGGCCCCGCCGTTTCTGCGCGGTACCGGTAAGGGCTGGCTTACCGCTGAATACGGAATGTTGCCGGGCAGCACCGTGACGCGGAAAGAGCGCGACATCAAACGCGGCAAGCCCGACGCGCGCGGCACGGAGATCGGGCGGCTGATCGGCAGGGCGTTGCGGGCCGCGTTGGATTTGGATAAACTCGGCGAACGCACCATCACCATCGACTGCGATGTTTTGCAGGCGGATGGCGGCACTCGGTGCGCGTCTATCACCGGCGGTATGGTGGCGTTGGCCGACGCGCTGGACAAGCTGGTGGCGGACGGTGTTTTGGAATCCTCGCCGCTGTTGCGCTGGGTGTCGGCGGTTAGCGTGGGCATTTGCGGCGGCGTTCCGACTTTGGATTTGGATTACGAGCACGATTCCAGCGCGGATGTGGACCTGAATGTGGTAATGACCGATGACGGTCGGTTTGTGGAGCTTCAGGGCACCGCCGAGCACGAACCGTTCACCGATGAACAGTTGGACGCACTCAAAGCATTGGCGAAGAAAGGCAACCGTCAACTGTCAAAACTTCAGAAAGCGTGTAGAAATGGTTAAAAAATCGTTAATCACCGGCGGTGCCGGATTCATCGGGTCGCATCTGGCCAAATGTTTGTTGGACGCCGGCCACGAAGTCACCGTGCTGGACAATCTTTTCACCGGCACCAAGGCCAACATATACCAGTTGTTGGACAACCCGCGCTTCACCTTCATGTTGCATGACGTGACACAGCCGTTCTGGGGACAGTTTGACGAAATTTACAATCTCGCTTGCCCGGCCTCGCCGATCCATTACCAGCGTAATCCGGTGGAGACCATCAAGACCTCGTTTCTGGGCATGATGAATGTTTTGGAACTGGCGTTGAAAACCAAAGCCAAAGTTTTCCACACCTCGACTTCGGAAATTTACGGCGACCCGTTCGTCCATCCGCAACCGGAATCCTATTGGGGTAACGTCAACACCATCGGCATTCGCAGTTGCTACGACGAAGGCAAACGGGCGGCCGAGACGCTTTGCTCCGACTATGTGCGCGAATACGGATTGGATGTCCGGATGATCCGCATTTTCAACACCTACGGACCGCACATGCATCCGCAGGACGGCAGGGTAATCAGCAATTTCATCATGCAGGCGTTGCATAACCGCAACATAACTTTGTTCGGCGACGGTACCCAGACCCGCAGTTTCCAATACGTGGACGACCTGATCCGCGCCGTCCGGCTCTTTATGGAATTGCCGCACAGCAGGGTGAAGGAATTTTTCAAAGACCATGGAATGAGCGTTCCGGTGTTGAATGTCGGCAACCCCGGCGAATACACCATCCGCGAATTGGCGGAAGAGACGCTTCGGCAGATTCCGGAAAGCAAGAGCCAGCTGGTTTACGAGCCGTTGCCCAAAGACGACCCTAAGCGGCGCAAGCCGGACATTTCTTTGGCGGGCGAGTTGTTGGGGTGGACTCCTGATGTTCCGTTGCAGACCGGGTTGGCGCGCACCATCGAGTATTTCCGTAGCATTTAAGTGACAAGGCAGGGCAGGCATGACGTTTAAATCGACTAACCGGGCGGTTGAACATGGAACAAGGTTGTGCGCGGCATTACTGGCGGCGTTGACGCTTGGCGGTTGCGCGCTGCCGCCGCGCGGCGATTCCTCGGCAATGTCGATTCCCTGCACCTACCGGTTCAAAATGTTGAGCCGGCCCGAAGACCAAAGTCGGGTGGAGTCCGCCATCCGTTCGGTGGCGGTGCCGGGTACCTTGACCAAAGGCGGCAGCAACTCCTATCCGGAATACCGTTTCCGCGTGGCACGGATGGCTGACCTCGACCGGCTCAACCCGAAACTGGTTTTCGGTTCTTCGTCGTCGCTGTGGCATAAACGCAACCGAGCGCTTAATATGCGTACGGCCGGGGTTGAGTTCACCTTTGACTCCACCGACGTGTCCGCTTCGGCGGTCACCACCGTAACGTTCAACGTGAAACCCGGTTCCCGCCTGTACTACAAAGATTCCGGCAACCGGGAGATTGACATTACCTCCAAGGTTGATTCCTCCGGTCGGGTGGTTCTGCCGCTGACCTTGCGCGAGGGACAGAAATTCGTTTACGCCCGGGCGATTAAAGGTATGGTCACCAGATACATCCGCATCAACATCTTCACCAATGAGGTTAAGGATGTGTCGGCGGGCGAGTATTGATTTTTAGCGGTCGCGTTTGCCATGCGGCGGAGGGATTTGGAATGTTGGACAAGACAGCGTTGGTAACCGGGGCCGGCAAAGGAATCGGCCGGGCAATTGCGAAGTCGCTGGCAGGTGACGGTTTCCGGGTGGCGGTACATTACCGTAACTCCAGCGAAGCTGCGGAACGCACCGTGGCGGAGATTAACGCTAACGGCGGTTGCGCCCGAATGTTTAAGGCCGACCTTACCGATCCGGCGGCAATCGACGTGCTGGTAAAAGCGGTGGAAGCCGATTTCGGCCCGCTCCACACGCTGGTGTGCAATGCCGGGATAATCCAGTCCATGCCGCTGTCCTTCACCACCATCGACCAGTGGCGGCAGGTCCACGCCGCCAATCTTGATGCCGCCTTTTTGCTGACCAAGGCGGTGTCGCGACTGCTGGCCCGTCGCAAATGCGGCCGCATCATCTACATCTCGTCCGACGCCGGACTGATGGGCGATCTGATGCGCGGCGCCTACAGCTCGTCCAAAGCGGGGTTGCTGGGGCTATGCCGAACCGCGGCCCGCGAGCTGGCCGCGTCAAACGTAACCGCCAATGCCGTAGCCCCCGGTATTATCAGCACCGACATGACTGCGGACACGCCGGACGCGCGGCGGCAAAAGCAGTTGGCAATGATCCCGCTGGGCCGTTACGGCGCACCGGAGGAAGTCGCGGCGGCGGTGCGTTTTCTGGCATCGGATGACGCTTCGTACATTACCGGGCAGACGCTGGTGGTGGATGGCGGATTAAATACCAAGTAGAAGAGAGGTGCGTATGAAATTTTTTGGCTTAAAATTGTGGGGTTTGCTCTTTTTGTCCGTATCCGTCAGCGCGATTGCCGCGGAATTTACCGGCCCGGCCGAATGGAAGCCTGTCCGCACCGATGCGATTAAAAAGTGGAATTCCGAGCAGTTGAAAAAAGCGTCGCCGCGTTATGCGGTCAACGACGGGGTGGTGGCGGATCTCGACCGGCGCGAGGTAAAGGTGTTGGCCGAAGCGGTCGGACACCGTGCGGGGATAACGGCGGAATTCCTGTTGGTAGGCCCGCTCAGTGACCGCGCCTACGAGGCGTTTGCGGTTACGGTCGCCACGCCGAGCGCGATAGTAAAGGCGATGGAGTCGCTGGGGGTGGAACGTGGCGGTGGAGTGGGCAGCGAACCGTTCCGGTTCTGGCCGATGGGCGAACGGGTGACGTTGACCGTGCGGGAGTTGGAACGCGATGATTCAAAACCCCTTCCGGTAACCGATTTCATTGCCGACCGGGATGGGGAATTGGCAAAAATCGCTACCGAAGGTTTGGTTTTCACCGGCGGCGGTTGGGACGGTTCCGGCCACTGCTTAACTGACACCAATATGCCTTCGTCCGTATGCTCGCTGTATAACGAACAGTCAACGGTCTTTGATTTGCCGGGACAGTTTTCGCAAAGCTCGGTTTACGGTCGGCTCTCGATCGGCAAAAAGTTGGATCACGGCGCGTTGCTGGAGATTACCTTCCGTCCGCTGTTCCCGGCCGACGGTAAAAAACGGGTAGCGCGTTACATGCTGTCGGTCGCGAAATCTCCCGATGGCAAATATTCCGTATCGCGCAAAGCGTTGGAGACCACCCCGGCGGTGGATGCCGCCGCAATGCCGTTGGAAAAAGCGCTGGACTGGATGAAGGGCGAATCCGCCGCCGGGCGGGATCTGTTCGTGCGGATCGCGATGGACGGCAAGCTGACGCTTAAAGAGGCGGCAGCCGCCGCCAAGGTGTTTTTAATGTTGGACGGCAAAGGTTTGAAGCTGGACGGCAAAGTTGACGGTGGGGTTTATCCGATGGCGTTTCAGCCGCAGGATAAGTGGCGCGACCGCAAGGATCGGGTGCCGCAGCCTTTTGAATTGCATTTGACGCGGGGTGCCGATGGAAAGATTGCGAAAAAGTTGACTTTCATCGAGGAAGACTGGTCGGGCGAATCGCTTGATCCAAAGTTGACCCCGAAAGATTACCCGTTTGAAAATTGGAGCGAACTGCTGCCGTTGGTGCGTAAGACCGGCGGCCCGGAAAACAAAGTCCATCTGCTGTTTGTCTTTGCGCCGGGCGATTCCGAGTTGAATGAAATCATGCCGGGCGTCAACGCGGTGGCATCCGAATTGCAGCTGGTGTATTTGTTCGCCGATTGACGGCGGCGTTGAGGGATTTGCAGTGTATTTAAAACAGATTGAGATAACCGGATTCAAAAGTTTCGCCGACCGGACGCGGTTGCAGTTTGAGCCTGGCATGATTGCCATCGTCGGTCCCAACGGTTGCGGCAAGAGCAATGTCTCCGACGCAATCCGTTGGGTTTTGGGCGAACAGCGTCCTACAGCGTTGCGCTGTTCGCACATGCCGGACGTGATTTTCAACGGTACCGACGGAAGGAAACCGCTGGGTATGGCGGAGGTGTCGATTACCTTCGCCGATTGTGAAGGCGTTTTGGATACCGAGTTTAACGAAGTCACCATTACCCGGCGGGTCTTCCGTTCCGGCGAGGGACAGTATTTTATCAATAAAACGCCCAGCCGGTTGAAGGACGTTAACCGCCTGTTTATGGGTACCGGCATCGGCACCACCTCCTATTCGGTAATGGCGCAGGGCCAAATCGACGCCATTTTGTCCTCAAAACCCGAAGACCGCCGTGCGGTCTTCGAGGAAGCCGCCGGGATTACCAAATTCAAGGCCGACCGCAAAGAGGCCATGCGCAAAATTGAGCAGACCGAGGCCAACCTGCTGCGGTTGGCGGACGTTATCCGCGAGGTTAAGCGTCAGATTGGCACGTTGCAGCGCCAGGCCGGCAAGGCCCAGAAATACAAGGAGTTGCGCGACGAGTTGCGCGGTTTGGACATTTTCTTAACCCGTCGGCGGCTGGGAGGTTTGGAGGTGCGGATCCGGGAATTGGACGCATCGATCAGCGAACTTCAGGATCAGTTGCTCGACCGGCAGGATAAAGTGGCGGAATCCGAGCGCGAGTCAGCCCGCATTCACGGTGAGATTCACGAGACGGAAGAGCGTATCGCGGTTCTTACCGAACAGGCGGCTCAGGCGGATAACCGCTATATCCGCGCACAGGAAGTGATTAAGGTCAACGAGCAGCGCATCGAGGAATACCGCGAGTGGGCGGAACGGGACAACCGCGAAATTTCCGAAACCGAGGAACAGATCGCCACCCTGAAAATGCAGGTGGAGTCGCTGGAGCAGAAACGCCTGCTTACCGAGCAGGCGTTGGCGGCGGACAAAGTCCGGCTGGAGGAAGCCCAAGCCAAATTCGACTCGCACCGGGTTCAGATCGACGCCACCCGCGCCGACCTGCAGCAGGAACGCCAGCAGATTGTGGCGTGCGAGCGTCGTTCCTCCGAAATCCAAAAGACCCTTTCCGAGATGGAAGCGCGGCAGCGCGATGTGCTTTTGAAACGCAACCGCCTGGTCGCCGAGCACAAACAGTTGGAAGAAAACGTCGCTTCCGCCAATTTCGCCCGCTCTGACGCCGAAGCGCGGCTGCAACGATTTCAAAACGAGTCCGAGCAGGTTCAAGCCCGTTTGGAAACGCTGGAAGACGAACGCGGAAACGCTCAGGAAGAGTTGCGCGGCTTGCAGGAATCGGTTTCCGGATGGCAGTCAGATGCCGCCGCCAAACAGGCGCAGTTGGATTTGCTAAATGACACTGCCGAGTCGTCCGACGATTACGGCGCCGGTACCAAAATGCTGCTCGACCCGGAAAACCCGTTGGGCGTGTCGTCCTCCGTGGTTTTGGGGGCATTGGCGGAGAAAATCACCGCGGCATCCGAGTTGCGTTTGGCATTGGAAGCCGCGTTGCGGGCTTGGTTGGACGCGGTGGTGGTGAATGACGCCGGCACCGCGGTGGAGTTGCTGCGCAAATTAGGCGGACTCGGAACCCCGGCCGCCGCCAGAATGATTTTGGCGACAGGCAATCCGCCGCCGCCGGTGACGGCTCCTGCCGGGTTGACCCCGCTGTTGGATTGGGTGCAGGTGGATGACGATTTCGCCGATGCGGCGAAGCGGCTGTTAGGCAATGTGTATCTGGCGGACAAACTGGAGGACATTCCGTTGCCATTGCCGGCCGGATGTACCGTGGTGACATACGGCGGCGCGATCTTCACCGACCGCGGCTGCGTGGAACTGTGGATGCCGGACAGCGCGGTTTCCAGTCCGTTGGCCCGTCGGATGATGATTTCCGAAACCTCCGAACAGCTTGACGAATTGTCGGGAAAAATCACCAAAGGCAGACGCCAGCTGGAAGCGTTGAACGCGAGGGTGGGGGAGTTGACCTTGCTGATGAACCAGACCCGCCAGGAGCTGGATTCGGTGCGCCGCAAGGCCGCCCAGGCGGAGGGTGAGTTCCAAACCGTTAAGCGCGAGGAAGAGCGCGTACAATCCAGATTCGACGTGGTGGCAAAGGCGTTGGCCGAGATTACCGAACAAACCTCCGGCGACGACGAACTGCGTACCGAGTTGAAGGTAGAGCTGGAGGAACTGATTTACGAACGCAACGAACTGCTGGAAAAGACCGCCGACAAGTCTTCGCGTCTTCAAGAGATGGAGAGCGTTTACGGCGAATTGAGTCAGGCCCTCACCGAATGCCGCATTCAGGTTTCCGGCAACACCCAGCAATTGGAGCACGCCGCGTCACAAAAGGAATCGGTCGTGACCCGCATATCGGAGCTGGAGCGCACCGTGCAGGGGCGCCATCGCGGCGTGATGTCGTATGACGAAAGCATCAAGCGGTTGACGGAGGAAATCCAGACCTTGGAAGCCAGCTTGGACCCGTTGCGGATCGCGGCGGAAAGCATGCACATGAAAATCGAAGATACCCGCCGCGAGCGCGGGGCGCAACAGCGGGAGCTGGAGAAATCCGAAGCCGTGCTGGCCGAGTTACGCCGGGCGTTGGACGGATGCCGCGATTTGAAAGGCAAGGCGGAACTAGATGTCGCCGAATCAAAAATGCGGCACCAGAATCTGCTTGAGCACATTTACAACGAGTATGGTTTGTCTGCAGACGAATTGGTCAACGAACCCGATCCGCAATGGAAAAACGGCGAAATGCCGCCGATTTCCGAAATCGAGGAACGTACCGGTAAGCTGACGGCGGACATTCAGGCGCTTGGCCCTGTCAATCTGGTGGCGATTGAAGAGTACAAAGAGTTGGAGGAACGTTACACCTTCCTGAAAACGCAGGAAAGCGATTTGTTAAACTCCAAGGCGCAGATTTTGGAAATGATCACGATGATCAACCAAAAATCCAGTGAAATGTTCCAATCCACATTCCAGCAAGCCTGCGCCAATTTTGAGACCATGTTCACCAAGCTCTTCAACGGCGGGCAGGCCAAACTGGTGTTGCTTAAAAACGAGGAAGATCCGTTGGAGTGCGGCATTGACATCATTGCCCGTCCGCCGGGCAAGCGTCCGCAGTCGGTAACGCTGCTTTCCGGCGGTGAGCGCACGATGACGGCGGTAAGCCTGCTTTTCGCCATCTTCATGATCAAGCCCGCGCCGTTCTGCATGTTGGACGAGCTGGACGCGGCGCTGGACGACAGCAACATCGGCCGTTTTGTGCAGGCGTTGAAGGACTTTCTGGCGCATTCACAATTCCTTATCATCACCCACAACCAGCACACCATTGCCGGATCGGATCTGGTGTACGGCGTGACCCAGCAGGAAAAAGGCATCTCCAAGATTGTCTCGATGCGTCTCAAGGAGATCGGTTCCAAAGATCTGGAGATGGGCGAGAAAGAACCCGAAGCGGAACCCGAACCGACCGTAAAAAAACGCCGTACCAGAAAACGCGCCGAAACCGATTCCAATAATGAAGCCAGCTAATTTCTCCCAAAACGTGATAGTTAAGAATGGCAATCCGAGCGGGTGCTGAAATCTATAAGCAGTACATTCAAAAGTGAGGTGTGGAAATGATCAGCGTCCGGAGTGTCATCCAATATTGGATCCAGATATTATGTGCCGTCTCACACCTCTTTCGTGAATTGCTTGTAAAACATCCTTTTGGGGTTGCGACGTTTACTTGTTTACTGATATATGGGTTGTCCTGTATTAAAGAAGTAAGATGATGCGTGGTGAGCATGAATGGGCGTTATCTCGTGATCTCGCCGGATATTTAGTGGGACACGATTACCGTTTCCCTGACAGTTGGGTCGAGTTTGTCAATGTCACCAGAAAAGCAAAAGCTGGAGATTCGTATGTGCCGTGTAAGCGTACACCTTGGTTGGATACACGATATTCTATCCCTTGGGGGCATTCATTGACGGACGAGGTCGCCTTAACTGAGGTTTGGTTTAAACGCTTTGGAAAAGATAGAAAGGAAGTCCATCCTGACCATTACCTTACGTCTCTTGTTTGGAAAAACGTATTATCAAGCAGTGAGAACAAGTCTTATATCGAAAGACTCTATATGACTTGGATGGAGAATCAGTCCAAAACAAATGAAGTTCTGAACAAGATCAACGGGGATAATGAATGAAACGGGGGCATCTTATCGTCCTGAAAGTGGAAATGGCTCCGCCTTTACGCCCGGCCTCTGCGACTTCCGCGCCTAGTGGTACGACTCGGCGGCAGTCCGCTGGCTGTCTAAGGACCCGATCGGGCTTGAGGGCGGGCTGAACCTATATGCGGGCAAACACGCCCGTGTTTTTACAAATTGCCTGAGCGCGGGCGAGTTAGCCCGCGTGCCTTAGACTGGTTGTGCTTGTGGTTGTTCCGGTTGTTTTCTTTATAAACACCCGTTGCGGTAAACCGTTTCCAGAAACTCGCGGGTACGGGCGTTGAGTACACTGAATCCCATGCACTTCGCGGTCTCGCGGAACAGCGTTTCTGGCTCCAGCGATTGATAGTCCTCGGTCAGTTCGCGCATCACGTTAAGCAGTTCCGGGGGCGGGATTTCGTCTATCGCGCGACGGTTCTCCTCCCGGTCTGGAATACGGTATTCACGGTATTCAGACGGGTTTTGGTTCGGTGCCCAGTAGATTTTTTCTCCGCCGTTAAACTGCGTAACCGGGCATTCCGAAGGCATGCACTGATTCACAATGGACATAATCTGGCTGCCGCCGCGATTGAAACCCCAGGCTCGGATCAGCCGGTTCTGCGCCACGCTTTCAAACACTGGCCCTTCCTGGGTGATGATGGCCAGCAACTGTTTCCTGATGGTGGCCTGCTGGCGTGGTTCGTAAAAGTTTTCCGATGACAGTCGTGCGCTTGTAGTCCACGCTTTGTAAAACGGATGTTTCTTGACCGTCGGGGCTAATTGGGGTAGGGGTTCAAGTTTTGGTTCGGCTTTTTTAGCCGGCGGTTCGGCCGCTTCGGCCAATGCCTTCTGGATCGCCTCCAGTAATTGGTTCTCGGCGCGAACCCGGTCGAAAGCCCAGTCCACGCTCCAAGCGCGATAGGTGTGCCATCCCAAACCACGCAGCACGGAGAACCGCAAATGGTCTCGGTCGCGCGTGGTGCGCTGTTTGGCGTATGCCGGGCCGTCGCATTCGATGCCAAGCAGATATTCGTCCGGATGTTCGGGATGCACCACCGCAAGGTTGATGCGATAGCCGGAGTGTCCAATGTTGGACTTTACGGTGTAACCCTTATCGACAAGGAACTTGCGGATCACTTCCTGAAGTCCGGTTTCGAGTTTCGATTCGGCCTTCGTCCCGGCCTGCATTTGTTCGGACTTGGCCCCGCTTTCGGCGTATTCGATAAAGTATTTCAGATGGGCCGCTCCAACCGCTTTGGTACGGTCGAGGTTGATTTGGTTGCCGTGTATGGACGAGAAGAGGACGACCTCTTCTTTGGCGCGGGTGACCGCCACGTTTAACCGGCGTTCGCCGCCGTCGCGGTTCAGCGGGCCGAAATTCATCGCGAACTTGCCGTCCGCGTCCGGCGCGTAGCCGACCGAGAACAGTATGGCGTCGCGCTCGTCGCCCTGGACGTTTTCAAGGTTCTTGACGAAGAACGGTTCCTCGCACTGCTCGGTGAAGTAATCCTCAAACTCCGGTTGGCTGGCGCGACGCTCTTCAACCAAGTCTTCGATAAGTCCGCGCTGCGCCATGCTGAAGGTGACCACCCCCATGCTCTTTTTGCGCATCTTGGGATCGGCCAGCCGATCGAAGATGTAATCAACCACCGCTTCGGCTTCCTTGCGGTTGCTGCGCGATTTGCGGCGGTCGTAAATACCGCCCTCGACGAAACGGAAGCTCACGCCAAGGTGTTCGCCGTTGCGCGCCGCCGGGAAGGTGAACAGTCCGTTGCCGTAGTAGTGGCAGTTGCTGAAGGCGATCAGCGACTCGTNNTCGTGGCGGCTGCGGTAGTGCCAGCTGAGATAGGATGAGTGTACGCCCGCCGCGAGGCATTCGTCGAGAATGCTCTCCATATCCTCTTCCGGAGCTTCGGCGGCTTCGTCACTGTCGTCCTCTTCCAACCCCTTTTGGAAGAAGTTGGTCGGCGGCATCTGTTTGGGGTCTCCCACCACAACCAATTGTTTGGCGCGGGCGATAACCCCGATCGCGTCCCAGACCGGGATCTGCGAGGCTTCGTCGAACACCACCACGTCGAACGGCTCGTGGTTGGGCGGCAAATACTGCGCCACCGATAGCGGGCTCATCAGGAAACAGGGCTTGAGCGAACGGAGCAGGGTGGGTATTTGCCCCAACAGCTGGCGCACCGGTTTTTGCCGGGCGCGTTTTTCGCATTCGCGTTTCAAAATACCCAACTCGGTGCCTTCCGGACACGGACCGCTGCGGCGGCGCGGGAGCCTCGACGCCAGTTTGGCGTAAACGATTTGCCGCGACACGGAGATGTATCGTTCGTCCAATTCGCAGAATTTCTTGATGCGCTCGTTTTGGGTGCTTCCCACGAAGCGGCATAGTACGGGCTGGGATTCAAGAATCTCCTCCAGCATTTTTTTGCGGTAGGCGCGGTCAAAGGCATCGGTCAACTGATCGGTAGCGACCGTTCCGTCTTCCAACGCGACGGCGAGTTTCACCAACTGCAAGTCAACCGCGGCTTTGCGCTGTTGAAGGTAAACCAGCATTACCCGCAAATCCGGCAAATTGTCTATGCAGCGGGTTAGCCGGTCTTCGGTTACGGCGAGACCGGACGCGGCATCGAAGCCGGTCGCGTATTTTTTCAATTTTTCCAGCTTGTCCCCGAAATTCTTCAACCGCTGTTCCAAACGGCGCAGCGTTTCGCCGTCAACGGCATTGAACATCCGCTGCGATTGCGCTTCGGTGCGCAGCGACTCCACCGCGCAACGGTATTCCGCGCCGTCGGGATTGAAGATTCCGGCGAGAGCGTTGAAAACCTGTAACGCCGGTTTCGCCGCCGCGTCAACCGCGTTCCAATCGGTTGTCCCGCCGGTGGCGAACCCGGCCACGGCGGCGGAAAGGCTCTTTTCCGCGGCGGCAAGTTCGCGGCGTTTCGTCTGGTGCTCCTCCAAGGCGTCAAGCTGACCGGTCAGCTCATCCAGCGTAAGCTTGGCACCGCCGGGACGTTTTATGGCGGATAATTCCTTGAGCAGCGAACGGTTGGCGAAAAACCGCGAGATGAAGAACTTCGCGCGGTTGGTTTGGACGCGGTTGCGGATGCCGGGATAATCAAGCTCGTCGGAAAATTCCAGTTTGTACGCCGCGAGTTGGCGTTCCAGCTCTTGGCAGCGAATTGCGGTCTTAGCTGCGGAAGCCACTTTGGGGCACTCTTTGGCGCCGCTTGGGGTAATCCACTCAGCAGGGAAAGGTTGTCCGCCGGAAGTGGCGCGGGCCAGTTCCCAAAGACACTTTGCCGCATCGTAGGATAAGTCGGTAGCTGTTAAGGCAAAGGCGTCGGCAACACTCTGGCAGCTTTCACGAAGCGCGGAACAACACTCTTTGGAATCGGTCAGACAAGCCGAGAGTTCGCGTTCGAAAAGCGGGGTCCATTCGGCGGGCAGGAAATCGCCGAACGCTTCGCGCGCCGAAGCGGAAGTGCTGGAAAAGGCGGTGGACAGTTCTTCGCAAAATTGCCGCATGGAGAGATATTCGTCGCGGGACTGGTCGGAGCATTTAAAAGCGATCCAATCGCGGGCCGGTTCATCCTCGGAAGCCATTTGCGACGAGAAGCATTCGTAAGGAGTGATGCCGTTGGGGCAGGGGGCGTGGAGGGCGTTAACATAGCAATTTAGCTCATCGCGCACCGCTTGCAGCTCTTTCACCGTTTCATCCCAGGACTTGGGTTCGGCGGTGTCGGCGACGGCAAGCGCCTCGGCAAACTGCGCCAATACCTCGGTCTTGCCGGATTTGTTGGAGTGCAGCTCCAAACAGAAGGGGCGAAGACCGATCTTCTCCAGTCTGCGGTGCACCACGTCCAGCGCGGCGCGTTTTTCGGAGACGAACAACACCCGCTTCCCGGTGGCCAGCTCATGCGCGATAATGTTGGTGATGGTCTGGGATTTGCCGGTGCCGGGCGGCCCGTGCAAGACAAAGCTTTTCCCAAGTTCGGCGTATTTAACGGCGGTCAGCTGGGAACCGTCGGCGCTCATCGGGCAGTAGAGCGAGGCCAGATCCACATGCTTTGCAATCTCTTCGGGCGGAAACACCTCGATACCGTCATCGAAAAGGCCGCCGCCTTCGATAAGATGATTCACCAGCGGCTGCTCTTTGAGGTCGTCGATGCGGTTGGACAAATCGTTCCACATGATGAATTTGTTGAACGAGAACAGCCCCAGCCAAGCCTCTTCGCGCACTTCCCAACCGGAAATGTTGCGAATGCGCTCGCGGAAAATCGCCAACACCTGTTTGACGTCCACGCCATGGTCGTCAAGCGGCAAGTCTCCCTCCAGTTCCGGTATCGCCAGATGCTTTTCCCGTCGCAACAGCTCCAGCAATGTCACGTTGATGGTGGTGTCTTCGTCCAATCGGGTGAGCGTGATGCCGTCAGCCATTGATTTACGCTGCAGCCGCACCGGAATCAGCAGAATCGGCGCGAGGTAGCTTTTGGCGTCATGGTCGGCCATCTTCCATTCCAACATCCCAACGCCGAGGAAAAGCGTGTTGATGCCGCCGTCTTCGAAGTCGGCCTTATTCTGGCGGAAAATAGCTTTTAACCGCTTGGCGTTCTCCTTCTCCGGAACTTCCGTGTAGATGTGGCGCTGTTTTTCAAACCCTTGGAAGATCAGGTTTTGGATATGTTCGGGGTAGGGGTCTTTGGGATGCTGAGAACGGGCGAGCCGGTCGGTATCGTTTAGAATCGTTTCCAACGAGACCAAGGTAAAAGTCGCTTTGTCGGCAAGACGGTCCTCAAGCATCGACACATCCGGACAGGCGAGCGGTAGCACTTGGGCGCTGTTCCGCACATTCAGCAAACGGTTGCGCAACGAAAGGTCGAGCAGTTTCTGCTGCCAGCGCGCCACGCGGGCGCTGGGCGGTTCTTTGGGCTTGGCGGGGGCGGCTGCCGTCGGCGATTCCTCCAATTCCCGCAACGGCTCACCATCGGAAGATGCGGCTGTCGGCGCGGAATCGGCCGGCATTTCCAGTTCGATGCCTTCGGCGTCGATTTTCAGCGGTAACGGGCGGATTTTGCTCATCCGGGCGCGATAGATATCGATCGCGCATTCAAAATCCTCGTCGTGGTTTAAGTTGACTCTGCGCGCCTGGGCCTCGGCCTCCTTGAACGCGGTGTGTCCGGTCGCCAGCGTGGCTTCGATTACGCAGAAATTGTCGGCGGCGGCAAGTTTGCGGATCTGCTGCAGATCGTCAACCACGGTTTCCGGGAAATAGGTGTCGGTCAGATGACAGCCGATATAGGCATGGCCGCGTTCCAGCATCACCACCGGATGCAGTCCGCACTGCTCCATCACCGCCGCGAAGAGCAGGGTGAGGTCGAGACAGGTGCCGAGCTTGAATTTCATGACCGCGCCGGGAAGCCGGACGCGCTGGCCAACCGATTCGAAAGACGCCGGCGGCTCGCAGTAGGCGATTCCGGCGCCGGCGATGGCGTTGTAAATGGAGGCGCAAATTTCGTAGGCGCGTTTTTTACCCTGCTGGTACCCGGAAACGGCGGACGATTTGGTTCGGCGCTCAAGGTCGTCCGCGGCCGCTTTCATCAGCAATGCCACCGCGGTGAGGTTGGGGGTGACGAACGCCGCCAACAATTCGGGGAAACGCGACGTGCCTAACCACTGGTCGGCCGCGCAGGCGGTAACCGCCGCCGTGGTAGCTGACAGCTGGCGCCCATCTCCGTCGGTTAGCGCGAACTTTATCTCGCCTTTAACGGAGTCCGACAATTCCGCCAGCCATTTGTGGTCCAGCTCAACATTGAGGTCATGCAGAACAATCGAACCTCCGGCGGCCAATTCGGCGATATTGACGGTTTTTTCTTTCAGGAAGCCGGGATCGGAGGTTATAGTCACCTTAAGGTCACGGTAGGCGGACGTTCCGGGATTGGTTATCGCAATCTCGTGGACCACGGGGAATGCGTTTTGCTGCAAAGCCAGATCCACGGCGTCAACCACCGTGGCTTCAATTTTTACCGGAGTAGGGTCGGTTAAGGTCTGATCATCCATAAAGCACCTCAATTACTAATGGTAAAATTTTACCATGCCGCACCGCTAATTCGCAAGTACAATCACCGTGCGGCGGCAAGAAAAAACCGCTTGTCTAGATCCCGATTTTTTGGTAAATTACCGATAACAATCTAAAGGTATTTGTCCTTGTGTGTTTCACGCTATGCCAATGCCATCGCAGGTGGCGAAAGGGTCTAGCTATGAGATTATGTCTTTTTTGTTTTGCGTTATTAGCGGTGCAAGGTCTTCGTGCGGATGGGGTGGGATTTCCCAAACCTGACGCCGCCGATACTTTGCGCGAGTCATTCGTAACCCCGCCACCCGGCTATGGTGAGGTGCCTTTCTGGTGGTGGACCGGCGACAAGCTTGACAAACGCCGTCTGCTTTACGAGCTGGAAGAACTTCACCAAGCCGGAATCTCAGGCACCCAGATCAATTATTCGCACCGGCGTTCAAACGGCTGGCCAACCGAGACGGTAGATCCCCCCATCTTCTCCGACGAGTGGTGGGACATATTTGCCTTTGTCGCCGAAGAATCTGCCAAACGCGGCATGGGCATCGGATTAAGCGGTTACACTTTGGATTGGCCGGGCGGGGATAATCTGTGGACGCAACTTGGCATCAGCGCTCCGGACACCCGCGCTCACGAGTTGACGATGAAAAGTTACCGCAGCAAAGGCGGTGCGGTTAAAATTGACAAGACGGACGATTTGGTTTCGGTGACCGCCTACCATGACCGTCCGGAGATTCCCCACGTGTTGCTTTATCCGGGCAACGATAAACCTGAACTGCCCGAAGGTGAATGGACAATATATTCGGTGAGCCAGAAGCCGCAGAATGGCACATTGGACCCGCTAAACCCCGAATCGGCCAAACGGGTGATAGAGCGCTTTCTGAATCCGTTTGAACAGCGGTTGCCGGAAAGCGCGCGAAAAGCGTTGAACTATTTCTTCCAAGACGAGTTGCGCCTCGGCGGCGATTTACGTTTGTGGTCGGAGGATTTCGCGTCAGAGTTTAAACGGCGCAAAGGTTACGACATTTTGCCGCTGTTGCCCCGCCTGTGCGCCACCAGTTTGGTGGCGGAGACGGTTAAGACCCGTCTGGACTACAACGACGTGCAAGTGGCGTTGACCGAGGAACGTTATTTCAAGCCGATATTCGATTGGCACAACAGCCGCGGGCTGATTTACGCTTGCGATCCGGCCTCGCGCGGTTACAACGTGATGTCGTTCGGCGACTATATGCGGTCGATGCGCTGGTACACCGCGCCGGGGTTTGACACGCCCGGAACCTCGGCTGACGTGATTAAGAACAAAGTCGGTTCATCCATCGCGCATCTATACCGCAGGCCGCGAGTATGGCTGGAGGGATACCATAGCCAAGGTTGGCAGGCTTCAACGGAAACCATCTTTGATTCCAGCGTCCATAATTTCGTTTACGGTTCCACATTGCTCAACCTGCACGGGCTTTACTATTCCACTTATGGCGGCTGGTGGGAATGGGCGCCGCCGTGTTACCACTTCAGGATGCCATACTGGAAACATCTCAAAGGTTATCTGAAATATTTTGAACGTTTGTCGTTTCTGCTAAGCCAAGGCGACCACGTGGCGGACGTTGCGGTGGTAAACCCGTTGGAACCGGTGGTTGCCGACCGGAACATGGGCGCGGGGGCGGTAAGCACCGCGCATCAGTTGGTGCGGAAACTGGCCACCGAAAAGTCCTGCGACGTTGATTTCATCGATGCCGATTCTATTGCCAACGCTAAAATTTCCGATGGATGTCTATGCGCGGCGGGCGAGCGCTACCGAGTGGCGGTTGTGCCTGCAATGCCGGTAATCAAGGCGGCTACCGCCAAAAAATTGGCGGAGTTCGCCAAATCCGGCGGACGGGTGGTGTTGTTCGGAGAACCGCCCAAGATGACCGACGGTGATATCGGAACGCTTGACGAATTGTCCCGCTGCGCCACGCTTAAACTGGACGGAAAGTTTACTGACGAATCAATCGGCAAGTTGCTAGAACAGCGCGGGACGGCAGATTTTTACGGCGGTCCGGACGGGGTTAAGGTTTTGCACCGGCGGATTGGCCCGTACAACGCCTATTACATGGTCGATTTTAAAAACGATGCCGTTTGCCGTTTCCGGGTGGTCGGGGAACCGGAAATCTGGGACGCATGGACCGGGAAGCAGACCAAGGTCAACGCTTGGCGAAGGGAAGATGACGGAACGGTTTCCGTTCGTCTGTCCGCGACCGGGCAACCGTTGTTGGTGGTGTTTGCGCCTTCATCCGGCATTGCCGCGTCACGCGGACCGGAATGGAATGCGGACGTAAAAACCAAAACGATCGCAAGCGAAACAGTTTTGGACGGCGAATGGGATTTTACGCTGATTCCGACCATGGACAACCGCTGGGGCGATTTCCGTCTGCCCGCTTTTGACGGAAAGATCGGCGCGGAGTTGCGGTGGATGACCACCAACGGACAGCGTATGACGCTTGGCTTCGGGCCGCAATTCCGCCGTTACGGCCCGTTTAAGCGGGGCGCGGAGCTGGATGCCAAAACCGCCGAGTTGGGTGCGATGCGCAATCTCGATCCAACCGCCGCCGGTTGGCAGCCGGTGACATTCTCTTGGCGGTGGGGCGATGAACATTGTCCGGCGTATCAGGACTGGCACCATGGGCTTAACCGCAAAGTCGGCGACGACTTTTTTGTCTTTGGCAACTATAACCGCGGGCTGTACGATGTGGTGCCGCGAAAAGAGAGCGAGGCCGATTCATGGTTGTGCCAGACTGCGGCGTATGCGCCGGAAGCATGCGAAGTCATAGTCGAAACCAGCGGAATCGCCCCGAGCGCGGTCTGGGTTGATGGGCAAATCCGCCAGATCGGCGTTCCTTTCCGTCTGGAACCGGGTTGGCGAACTCTCCTGGCTAGATATGACCGTGACGGCCGGGCGGCAGTGGTGCTGGTTCGTTCCGACATCAGGCTGAAGACAAAAACGGTTCCGCTCGCGATGCGCTGGTACAACAATCCGGCGGTCTTGAGGTTCGATCCGTTTGGCGGCCAGTCGGAGAAAACAACCGAGTGGACCGCTTCGGTTCCCCCGGCTTTCGAGTCTGCCGAACTGGTGGTTCGCGGCACTGTTGAATCGGCTTCAACCGGTGCCGGGGTTGCCAAGGTGACCGCCGTCAGAGACGAGGGCAACGGGTGGCGGCAGTGGCGTGTGGATGCCGGACAGGTGGACGAACACTGTAACACGCTGACGCTGCGGATTACTGCCGACCCCGGATGTCCCGGCGCTACCGTGTTCCAAGGACCGATCGCGCTTCGTTGCGGTACAGGGAAAACCGTACCCGGCGATTGGGCGCAAAATGACGGCCTCGCCTGTTATTCCGGCGGAGCGGTTTACCGTAGAACCATTCGTCTGGACCGTCCAATGTCTGATATGACAGAACTTGACCTTGGTAAAGTTTCCGCCACTTGCGCGGTGCGGGTGAACGGCCATGACGCGGCAGTGTTAACCGCCCCGCCTTGGAAGACCGAAATCGGCAAGTGGCTCAAAACCGGTGACAATGAAATTGAGGTTACGGTTTACAATACCCTCAACAATCATTACCAAACTATCCCGACGCGCTACAAAAAGCCGATATCCCAAGTTCCGAGCGGATTGCTCGGGCCGGTGAAACTGCGGGAAATCAAAATTGATGTTAAGCAACCAGCGTCATGAACCCCGAGAAAAACGACAATGTGATTCAACAGCGGCGCATCCGCATTGATGTCGCTTACGACGGCACCGCGTATGCGGGTTGGCAGGTGCAGCCGGAATTGGTGAGCGTGCAGCAACGCTTGGAAGAGACCTTCGCCGGGGTGGTTGGGCATAGCGTGAAAATCCACGGCAGCGGGAGAACCGACCGGGGAGTACATGCCAAATGCCAAGTGGCGCATCTTGACGTTACCACCCGCATTGCCGACATTTCGCTGCAACGGGCGGTTAATTCGCGCATTGCGCCCGACATCCGGGTTACCCGGCTGGTTACTGTTGCGCCGGACTTTCACGCCCGCCGTTCCGCCCATGGGAAAGAGTACCGGTATTTCGTATGGTGCGGGGAAATCATGCCGCCGGAAAAACGCCTTTATGCGACTCATTGCCATCATCTTTTGGATGTGCCGGCCATGAGCAAAGCGGCGCAATGGTTCGTAGGCACCCACGATTTCGCGGCATTCTCCGCCAATCCGCAACGGGAGATTGACACCACGGTACGGACAATCTTCAAATTTACGGTGACCGGACGCGGACCGCAGGTTACATTCGCAGTGCAAGGGAACGGTTTCCTGTACAAACAGGTGCGGAGCATGGTCGGCTTCTTAATGCGCGTCGGGGTAGGGGCGGAGCGTCCGGACGCGGTCAAAGAACTGCTTGACGCCGCCAATCCGCGAGTGGCGCGGGTACCCTCCGCACAGCCGCAGGGATTGTTCTTGTGGCGGGTTTGGTACGGCGGATCACGCGTACGTGTGCATCCCGGAAAAAATCCGCGAGAGATTGATCCACGTCAGCGTCAGCACGATAAACAGCAGTCCGACACATAACAACGCGGCCAGCGATCTGGGACGGCTAACGCCGTAACGTTGCCGGAAATGGAAGTAGGCGGCATACACCAGCCAAGTGGCGAGCGACCACATTTCCTTTGGATCCCACGCCCAATAGTTGCTCCAGCAGACCTTGCCCCATACCGATCCCAGCAGCAGACCGGCGGTGATCAAAACAAATCCGGCCGCGACCGACTGCCGCACCGCCAGATCAATCCGCGTCAAACGTTCAGCTTCGGTATCGCGGCGGAACATCGGCAGCGCAATCGCCGTTGCGCGCGCCATCATCACGTATCCGGCCACGTAGGCCGCAACATGCGGAACAAAAAACGGGCTTTGCAGCGCGGGCATCAAATGGCGCATCTCTTCTTTGAAAACGAACCCGGCGGGAAACAGGATAACTAACCCGATTACTGCATCCTGAAATTTGGTGTCCAACCCGTGGCGGCGGAGATTCCACCACGACAACGGCGCCAATGCCGCCGCCATGCACAGGAAAAATTCAAAAAGGTTTTGCATGGGGGGGTGCCCGGTGCTGAATCCGCGCCACGCGACCGAGAGCAACGCCACCGCAAATCCTCCGATCCAAAATGCGGTTGCGTTTTGATTGCGGCGGAGTCTGGCGGCAACCAGCGTTGCGATGAAAAACAGCATGGTGAGGTAAATCAGCCCGCCTTGAATCGTTAATTTTACAGCCATGGCTAGCTTTTACCTCCCTGTTTGAACGCAAACATCGTAACACCGGCAAACAACAGGAGGTAACCGGCATACACGAGCGGAACGCCGGGATCGCGCTGGAACTGCAAAACGGTGTAGACCAAGGGACGCCCGTACATATCTTTAGCTTGACCCCAGCTCATTTGGTAGATGTCATAGCCGCATACCCGCGCCGGGTGGTTGACGCGAATGTTTCGCACGTAAGGCTCTTTACCCGGTTCGGTTATGGTAACCCGGCTGCGGTATTCACGCACCGTATCATCGGGATAATAATCAATCATGAACCTTTCGAGACGGATGGAAAACGGGAGTTTGCCTACCGGCTCGGTTAGGTTGTCGCCCGTATAAAGCGTGTTGCTCTCATCACCGTCAATCATCGCCACCGCTCCGTAAACCGGAAGCCCGTCGGCGGGATGTTTTGCGACATACTGGCCAACCAACCAACCGACGCCGACCAAAACGCATCCGCCATGCAACAGGACGGAAATCCACCGCCGGCGGATTATCGCGCGAACAGCGCAAAAACCAAGCAACGCCGCGCCGCATACCGCAAGAGCATAACCGGGTGGAGTGGCAACCGCCTTTGACGCGCGGTCGGCCTGCATAAATGCCAATGCGATTGACACCGTAGCACCAGCCAGACATCCGACCGTTGCCGCATTTAATCCGGTGATTTTCCTTAGGATTGGCTTGAAACTCATGCTTTGTCTTTCCGTTGGGCAAGAACAAATTCGGTTTGCCCTTGCTCGTGGTAGGAACTGCGCACCAGCGGCGAACTGGCGACGAATCCGAACCCGGCCGCAAGGGCGGATTGTTTAACGGTGTCAAACTCATCCGGGGTTACGTAACGGGCCACCGGCAAATGTTTAGGGCTGGGCTGCAAATATTGTCCGGCGTAAAAAATCGAGCAGCCTGATTGCCGGGCATCCGCCAACACCGCTTTAATCTCGTCCAAGTTTTCTCCCAGACCCAACATCAGGCTGGTTTTGACGACGAAACCGCGTTCGGAGGCTTGACGCAACACCGCCAGCGACCGCTGATAATTGGCTTGCGGCCGCACTTCGGGATAAAGTCGCGGAACGGTTTCAAGATTATGGCCGAAGACATCCGGTCCCGCGTCAAGAACAGTGTCGATCGCCGCGCGGTCGCCTTTAAAATCCGGCACCAGCACTTCAATCAGTGCCGAAGGAACGGCGCGGCGGATTGAGGAAACCGTATCTGCCCATATTCCAGCGCCGCCGTCAGGAAGGTCGTCTCGGGTGACGGAAGTGATCACCACCTCGCGCAGGCCGGTTTCTTTAACGGCGGCGGTGACTTTAGCCGGCTCTTCCGGGTCGGGCGGAAGCACCGGTTTTTTATCGACATTGCAAAATCGGCAGCGGCGGGTGCAACGGTCGCCAAGAATCATGATGGTGGCGCGTCCGTGCGCCCAGCATTTCCCCATGTTGGGGCAGAAGGCGGATTCGCAGACTGTGTGCAAACCGCGCTCGTGCACTCTGGCTTTGGTCGCCTCGAAAAGACCGTTTTGGCCGATGCGCACCCGTATCCACGGCGGGCGGGGCAGGGGAGTAGTCGCCTCGTTGTCCATTTAAAAGCGCCCTTTTAAAATGGTGAAAACCGCCACCACCGTCAACAGATAACCGGCCACCGTCGCGATCATGATTTTATCGGTAAGCATCACCCGTTCCGGACGGCCGCCGCCGTCGTATCGGTAAACCAGCTCCAAATAACGGAACACGCCGAAAATCACAAACGGTATGGTCAGCCCCAGACAATGGGTTCCGAAGCGTTGCACCGTTTCCGGCGAGAGGGTGTAGATTGAGTAAGAAACCACCGTGGCGGCGGCGGCGATCGCGATTTGGATGTCCATGAGGTTTACGCTGTATCCGGCCAACGCCTCGCGGTGCAGGGCATCCGAATCGTCTAGCAGCAACTTTTCGTGGCGGCGTTTGCAGAGCGCCAAAAACAGCGACAACAGGAAAGTACACAACAGCAGCCACGGAGAGATGCGCACCGATATCGCGGTGGCGCCGGCGACCGCCCGCAACACGAATCCGAACGCGATCACAAACACATCCACATACGGAATGCGTTTTAGTCCGAAAGTGTATGCCGCCTGCATTACGGCATATCCGGCCAGCACCGCGCCGAAACGTTTTGGCAAGGCCGCCGCGAAAATGGCGCCAACGGAAAGCAGGACCAGCATGATCGCGATAGCCGCACCGCGCGATACCTCGCCGGCGGCAATCGGACGAAAACGCTTTTGCGGGTGCATACGGTCCGCCTCGCGGTCATGGAGATCGTTCATCACATACACGGCGCTGGAGACAAGACAAAAAGCCGGAACCGCAAGTCCGAAGACTTGAATCAATCCATGCAGTCCTTCGGCGGCATGGGCTTGGCTGGGATCCCATACCGCAAACAGCCATGCCGCCGGCACAATGCCGTTCTTAAGCCACTGCGCCGGGCGCAAAAGCCGGATACAGGCCGGCACCTTAAACTTTTTCTGATTATCAGACATGGATTTGTCAATCGGTGGTTTTCTTGCGCGGTGAACGGCGGAAGCCAGAACGCGCCCAGAGTTTCAGCACCATGCAAAAAGCCTCGGTGGCGATGTTGGCCCGCATCTTGGAATAGCCGCTCTTGCGGTCCTCAAAAATTATCGGCACCTCTTTAATGGTGAAACCCTTCATCCACGCGGTGTGCGACATCTCGATCTGGAATGAATAACCGTTGGAGGTGATGTGGTCAAGGTCGATCGATTCCAGCACTTTGCGGCGGAAACATTTAAAGCCGCCGGTGGGGTCGCAAACCGGCATGCCGGTGACTATCCTGACATATTGCGCCGCACCGGTGGAGAGCAACAGCCGGTTCATCGGCCAGTTCATCACCCGGATGCCGCCGATGTAGCGCGACCCCAACGCTAAATCTGCACCTTGGTCAATCGCGGTGAAAAGGTTCGGCAGCGATTTTGGATCGTGCGAGAAATCACAGTCCATTTCGCAAATGCGTTGGTAGTCCCGTTCCAGCGCCCATTTGAAACCGGCCACATAAGCCCGCCCCAATCCCTCTTTTTTCTCCCGGTGCAGAACGTTGATTCTTGAGTCGCCGGCGGACAGCTGATCCAAGCGTCTCCCGGTACCGTCGGGCGAATTGTCATCGACAAACAACAGGTTAAGCTCCGGGTCAACAGCCAGCACGGCTTCCGACATCGGGGCTACATTGTCGATTTCGTCATAGGTCGGGATCACTATCAGCGTCTTTTCGTTCATGAGAAAACTCCTCAAAACGCCTAAATTATCGCATAATCAGCCGCGTTCGTCAATCCGTCAAAAGCCAAAATATCTTTTGGCGTTGCGATAACAGATATCCTGGACAATCTCGCCGGTCCAAGCGATGTCGTCAGGAATCAAACCGGCCTCGATGTCATTTCCGAGGATGTTACAGAGTACCCGACGGAAATATTCGTGGCGGGTATAGCTCAGGAAGGAGCGGCTGTCCGTTAGCATTCCGACGAAACGGCTCAGCAGTCCCAGTTGCGACAAGGCTTCAATCTGCCTGACCATACCGTCCCGCTGGTCGTTAAACCACCAGCCGCTTCCGAACTGCATCCGTCCGGCTTCAGGGCCGTGTTGGAAGTTCCCGATCATGGTGGCGACCATTTCGTTGTCACGCGGGTTGAGCGTGTAGATTATGGTCCGCGGCAATGCGTCCGCCAGCTCCAAACGGTTGAACAGTTTGGCCATCGGTGCGGCGGAATTCCAATCGCCAATGCTGTCGAATCCGCTGTCCGGCCCGATAGCGCGGAACATCTTGGTGTTGTTGTTGCGCAACGCCCCGTAGTGAAGCTGCGCGGTCCAGTCGCTCACGCCGTCAAGCTTAATGCATTCAAAAAGCGCGGCGGAACGGAACTTTTCGGTTTCCGACTCCGTCGGCGTGGCCCCGTCGCGCACCTTGCGGAAAATCGAACGGATTTCGCTTTCGGTATAATCGGCGGCATAAACCGTTTCCACCCCGTAGTCGGAAAGACGGCAACCATGGTCGGCGAAGAATTTGTGGCGGATGTTGATTGCCGACAAGAAATCGTCCCATTCCATAACATCCTGTCCGGACGCCGCGCCCAGTTTGTCCATCCAGCTATTCCAGAGCGCCGGATTGTTTACGGCGAGTGCTTTGTCCGGACGCCAGGTCGGCAACACGCGAACGCCGAAACCGGAGGCGGCGATTGACTTATGATATTCCAACGTATCGGTCGGATCGTCGGTGGTGCAAACCAGTTCGACATTGCTGCGTTCCATTAATCCCCGCGCGGAGAATTCCTTTTGCGGCAGTTGCGCAATGGTGGCATCCCAGATCTCTTCGGCGGTTTCCGGGCTAAGCAGCTTGAAAATGCCGAAGTATCGCGCCAGTTCCAAATGCGACCAGTCGTACATCGGGTTACGCAACAGGTAGGGCATGGTTTCGGCGAATTTCTGGAATTTTTCCCGGTCCGGCGCATCGCCGGTGATATACCGCTCATCGATGCCGTTCGAGCGCATGCAACGCCATTTGTAATGGTCGCCGCCCAGCCACAGCCGGGTCAGGTTTTCCCACTGTTTGTTTTCGGCGATTTCCCTCGGCGGCAGATGGCAGTGGTAATCGATAATCGGCATTGATGCCGCAAATTCATGGTAAAGGTTTTTTGCCGCATCGGTTTGCAGCATGAAGTCATCGTTGATGAATGTTTTCATGGCGGTTTATCCTATGGCGCCTAGCGCGTTGAGAATTTCAGGTGAGGGTTTGCTGGGACGCATGGTGGCGAGATTAACGAACACGTGTACCGTGTATCCGTCTGCAAGCAGCTTGCCGTCGCGCCGGATTTCGCAGCAGATTTTCACTCTCACGCCTTTTAACTCCTCGCACCAGGCGGTGATTTCCAGCAGATCGTCATAAGTGGCGGGGGCGCTGTAGTTAACATGCGCTTCACGAACCGGAAGCGCGAATCCCATCGATTCCATCTCCCGGTAGGTTAATCCGAGCGCCCGCAGCAACTCGTTTCTGGCCCGTTCAAAATACACCAGATAGTTGGCATAGTAAACCACCTTCATCTGGTCGGTGTCCGCGTATGGAACGCGGTATGAAATCGTGTTTCGCAATGTCTCGCTCATCTCTCTCCTCGCTTACAGCAGGTTACGGTTAAGGTTGCCATACACGCCGTCACCGTTAATTGCGGATAGATCAGGTTCCGTTTCCGGATCCCATGAAAAGTCATAACGCCGCCGTTTTGCCAGATTCAAAATCTCCGCCGTCGGCACATACGGTTTAGCGTTCACCGTAACCCATCTCGAATCCCGCCGGTAAGCGACGAAGGTCTCTCCGTTACGGTTGGTGAAACGGGTTGGCGAATCCGGCGTGCGGTTACCGGGCAGCAACGGCCGGGTTTCCGAAATAAAGAGCGGGGTGTGCTGGTAAACCAGCGCGGCGGTTCGGATGTCGGACAACAACGGCAGCAAAGATTCCTTGTCGTGCTCGGGGGAAAGCACCAGATTGCCTACACCGCATTCGGAGAGGCTGGCGACCGCCAAACGGTTGAATGCGTAGCAGCTCCAATCCGCGTCCGCCGAATCCACTCCCAAGCGCCGCAAACGGCCCAATCCCGACAAATCGGCGCATTCCCATCTGCTATACCCGCGCCGAATCAACTCGGCAACGGTTTGGTCCAACGGATCCGACTCCCATGCCCGGGTGATAAGTGGTAAAGCCAGAATCGGACGGTCTGCGGTCTGTTGCGACCACCTTTCCAAATGCTCCAGCGTTTCGGCTGCTGTGCGGTGGCCGATATCCAGCACCACCGGAATGTCAAAACGCTTTTCAACCCGCTGTTCGACCCGGAATTTATATGTGGCGGCTGCCGCCTCGGATACGGAAAGACCGCTACCGGATTTCTGCGACTCGTCCAACACTTTGTCGATGTGGAGTTGGTGCGCGGAGGAGGTGTCTTGCGCCAACTGCGCCGAAAAAATTCTTCTCGCTTCATTAAGCAGTGATGGCGGGGCGTAAAGCCGCAGCGGGTCATCGAGCTTCAATTCGCCCAGCGTCCATCCGCTGCCGCCGGTTCGCGAGAACGCTTTACGGACCGCCGCTTCGGTTTTGTCGGGATTGTTCGCCGGGGTTAGTTGGCACGGCACGTTAATCTTGGTTCCGGATTCCGACTGCACCCGTATCGCGTTGGGTGACAATTCTACCAGCAAGTTTTCGCTTTTGCCGATCGACAAATCTGATTCGCGGACTGAAGCGAATTCATAATCGCGCCGTACCGCCTGAGAGGCGGAACAGAATACCGGGGAACCGACGGGAAGGGTAGGGGAGTCGACGGGAAGCAGCAGTTCGACCGAAGTGCCGACGGGCAATGATATTGGCCGCTGGTTGCGTTTGCCGGACTCGCGCATTGCGTTTACCGCGAAACCGAACGGTTTTCCGCCGGACGGGAGTTCCACTTGGATACCGTCATGTTTCTCCAAAGCCCGCCTTGTGGTGAACCGCAGCCATCTGGTTCCGTCACGGTCGCGGCAAACGGTTTCGACTTCGCCGATACGCGCTCCGCGATGGCCGATGCCGATCGGATCAATAATCTCGTCTGGCGGAATGTCTTTTCCTTCCGCGTACAGTTCGGTCCAGGGGCGACTGAAAACGGTTTGCAAATCCTGCACCATGGTCTCAGGATCGGACATCGAATGGTCGAGCAGCTTCCGGTAATAATCCGTTACGCAAGCCACATAGTGCGGATTTTTCATTCGCCCCTCGATTTTAAGCGAATGCGCGCCGGTGGCGACCACCCGATCCATAATCGGTCCGAGTGCCAAATCTTTCATCGAAAACGGGTACGCGCCATCCGGGAATCCAGCGCAACGAAAACGTTCGCGGCAACAGTAGGCGCAACGCCCGCGGTTACCGCTCCGTCCGGTGGCGTGCGAAGAGAACAGGCAAAGTCCGCTCACGCTGTAGCAAAGCGCACCGTGGATAAAAATCTCAATCTCGGTTTCGCCGGTCTGCACTATGTCCGCGATTTCGTCGAGAGTAAGTTCACGCGCCAGCACCACGCGGACGAATCCCCGATCTCGCAAAGCCTTAACCCCGTCTAGATTGTGGGCGGCAAGTTGGGTGGAGGCGTGTAGGGGCAGGGTAGGGTAGTATTTGCGGATTAAGGTAGCCACGCCCAAATCTTGGACGATCACCCCGTCCGGAGGCAAGTCCGCCAACGCTTCCAGAGCTTCCACGGCATTGCGCATTTCGGATTGTTTGACCAGCGTATTGAAAGTCACGTATATATTTTTGCGCGGCTGAAACGTTCGCGCGTAGGCCAGAAGCACCCGAAGGCGTTCAACGGTCAGGTTGTCCGCGTCGGCGCGGGCGGAGAATTGCGGCAACCCCAGATAAACGGCGTCGGCACCGAACTGGAAAGCCGCGAGTGCGGCATCGAAACTTCCGGCGGGGGATAATAGTTCTGGCTTAAACGTCATTTCTACAGTAAAAATCAAAGACCCCGGGCAACGGCACGAGACCGTAGCCCGGAGTCGGGTAAAAAAGGCAAGTTAGATCTTCTTCCAGACGTTTCCGCCCTTGGAAGATTCAACCACCGCATTAATGAACTTCATGCCGCGAACGCCGTCTTTGACGCCCGGGAAATCCAGTTCCAAATCGGTCGGCTTTTCGCCGATCTCTTTGGCGCGGATGGTGTCGGTGAAGTTCTTGTAATGGTTGGCGAACGCCTCAAGGAACGCCTCGGGGTGCCCGCACGGGGTACGTGTGCAGCGGCCGGCGGCCGGGGACTTCGCGGCCACATAGGGGTTGCCGCGCTTCCAGACCTGTTCCGGCTCGGAGTCGGAAAGCACCCGCAGGTAGTTCGGGTTTTCCTGATACCAAACGATGGTTTTCTTCTCGCCGTAAACGAAAATGTGGAGGTTGTTTTCCTCGCCCGGTCCGATCTGGGTGGCGGTCAACACACCTTTGGCGCCGCCGTTGAAATGCAGCAGCACGTTACCGTCGTCATCCAGCTTGCCTTTGAGGTAGCTGGTGAGATCGGCCAGCACCTGCGAGATTTTCAAACCGGTGATGTACTCGGCCAGGTTGGCCGCGTGCACGCCGATATCGCCCATGCAGCAGGATGCGCCGCTCTGTTTCGGGTCGGTACGCCACAGTCCCAGCGAGGGATTGCTTCTGGCGACTTCACCCAGCCAGCCCTGCGGATAGCGGACCACGACCTTGCGGACTTTGCCGATGTCGCCGTCGGCCACCATCTTCTTTGCCAGCTTAACCATCGGGTATCCGGTGTAGGTGTGGAGCAGACCGAAAGTCTTGCCGCTCTTCTTGACAAGCTTCTCCAGCTCGTTAGCCTGTTCCACGGTCATGGTCATCGGCTTTTCGCACATCACGTTGAAGCCGGCCTCTAGGCAGGCTTTGGCGATCGGGAAATGGGTAGAATTCGGGGTGCAGATGGAAATGAAATCCACGCGCTCGCCGGGCGGCAGCTTTGACTCGTTCTCAATCATTTCCTGGTAAGTGCCGTAGCAGCGTTCAGGAGCGATTCCGAGAATCTTTCCCTGTTCAAGCGAACGTTCGGGGTTAATGTCGAACGCTCCCGCGACGACCTGGACGTAACCGTCCATCCGGGCAGCCTTACGGTGCACCTCACCGATAAAAGCCCCGATACCGCCGCCGACTTGGCCCATCTTAAGTATGCGCATTGAGTGTCTCCTCTGTTTTTGGGTTGTAAACACAAAGCCCACATAAGCTTTAATTTGATATGATACACACATCCTTGGGCAAAATAAAGCCTAAAATCCAATTTATGTTACGTCGCATAATGCATATTATGTTAACTTCGGGGGCGGGGGAGGTTTACCGCAATTTTGAGTTGACTTTTGTCCGATTCCACAGTAAATTCATCGCGTTATTCCAAACAATAGGATTTTAGGGGTTTACCATGCAGCAAGTTCGCATCATCGCCATCGACGGCCCTTCGGGGTCGGGCAAATCTTCGGTCTCAAAACTGGTCGGCGCCCGCCTTGGTTTTCTTCACGTTGATTCCGGCGCGTTATACCGAATCATGACCTGGCAGAGCCTGGAACACCGCGTGGATACCGCAAACCCCGATGCGGTTGCCGAATTCGCCCAAAAACTCAACGTCGATTTCGCCGCGAAAGACGGGGCTGTCGTTTTCCTGGTGGACGGCGAGGAACCGGGAAACCGGATCCGGACACCGGAGATCAACCAGCACGCCAGCGAAGTAGCAACGGTAAAGGCGGTCCGCGACCGAATCACCGGATGGCTGCGCGGGCTCACCAGTTTCGGCGATCTGATTGTCGAGGGACGCGACATCACTACCGCAGTCTTCCCCGACTCGCCTGCCCGCTTTTACCTGTCTGCCAGTGCCGAGGCCCGCGCCGCCCGCCGCCAGAAGGAAGAGGTGGAGAAAGGCATCGCCAACCAGTCCGCCGAGGCGGTCAAGGCTTCGCTCCTGGCCCGCGACAAAATCGATTCCACCCGCAAATACGCCCCGCTCAAGAAGGCCGACGGCGCGGTCGAGATAGACAGCACCTATCTCACCCTCGAACAGGTGGTTGAAACCGTTCTGGCCGCCCTACCCCGCGACTGGACCAACGGCGAGGTCGCATAACATGACAGTCGCCGGTTGGATCACCATGGGGATTTGCTGGACTTTTGTCATCGGCGGTTGCGCTTTTCTGCTGGCCCAGACCATGCGCAAGAAGTAAGCCAAAGAAAGTTAGGTGGTGCGGTGGTTAGCCAGAACCGTGCAGAACGTAGAGCGTGTAAAACTTTGCGATCCTTTGCGTCCTTTGCGGCTAAAAACCGTTGTGATATAGGCAAGTCGTTAGTCATTAGTCGCTAGTCGTTAGTACGCCGCCCCGCGACTGAACCTTTATAATCTTAGCCGTGTAGAACGTGCAGAGCGTGTAGATCAATGAAATGGTAGGGCGAGCCGCCAAACGGTCAAACCGTCAATGACTAACTGCACACTGCTAAAGACTACCCGACTAACGACTAAAACCGGACATGGCGTTGTAGGCCTCCCGCGTGACTACGGTGCTGTACAAGCCCACATCCTGGCCCGCGTGGCGGTCAATGCCGGTGTAAACCAGACTGGCGTCCTCATAACGCTTAAATTTGTACACCGCGTCGTTCATAAGCGACTCGTTGAACACGTTCAGCGACACCAGCAGTTCAAAGTCCTTAACGTCCAGACCGGTGACCTTTTTGAAAAGCTCCGGCTCTAACTGCGTGATTACGTCCCGCAGGCAGTATTCCCGGTAATCCGTCAAATACATGAACACCGGAACGCGGGTGGCGAATTTGATCAGCTTTTCCTGAATCAGCTTGCGTTTGGACTTGTATTCCTTTTCGGCGTCCGTCAGTTCCTTCTTTTCCTTCGAGGTCAGCTTTTTGCTTTCCTTTTTTGCTTTCTTCACGGCATTGGATTTGTTGATGATGGTTTCGATGTCGGCGTTCAGGCTGCGGAACCCCTCAATGCGCATGAGAGCGGCCATCGCCTCCTCACTGGCCAACAGACGCGCGAGGGTGTCGTTGTCCACGTTCACCAGCAGCGCGGACTCCCAGCGCTTGGCGAGCAGCGTCGCAGAAGTTCCCGCCATGGCCATGTCCAGAATCTCGGCGGCGTTTACCTTCCGCATGGCGCTGCCGTCGTAGGCCAGCACCGGGAGAAAGTTGATAAAATCCCCCACCTTCTTTTCGGGGTTGCCCTCTTTCACGTTCAACCGGCAGCTGTAATCGGAAATCTGCCGGAGCGCGCGGTCCAGCGCGAAGTCAAAGACGTAGCATTCCCGCTTGACGATTTCCCGCCGCCCGTTGTCCTTGGTTATTTCCCACGGCGACTGTACCCGGAACGCCGCCTGAAAATACGTTTCCGGCGATGACAGGTTCCGCAACATAAAGATGCCGGTCCACGGCCTGATGGTCACCCCTGTGGTCAGCTTGCCGCAGGAGAGGGTGATGGTCTTCGTCTCCAGCGGGTCGCCCATGCTGCCAAGCACCGGATCCAGAGCGGCGGCGCCAATGCCAGCCTGCGTTCCGGCGCAGACGTTGACCTTGTAGTCATGATAGAAGCTGTTCTGCCTCTGCGCCAGCAGATTTGCCATGGCGCGGCAGGATGCCACGTTAGGCATAAACCACAGCGTGTGCGACAGCACGTTAAGCAGCCGTGTGTCGGAATACGGCATCGGCGGTTTCTGGGCTCCCAGCTTCAGCTCGTCAACCGAGGTCTCAAGATACGCCCCACGAATCAGGTCCAGCCATTTCTGCACGTAATCCTCGTATTTGAAACGCGCGGTTGCCCCGGCGCCTTCCGCCGCGAAAAACTCGTTCAGGTCAAACTCGTCAAACTCCCCGAGCCGCGCGATGCGCTGGATGCTTTCGGGGATTTTGTAGGTCAGCATTACCATGCGCGGAAGCGCGGCGTAAGGGTTTTCTCCCCTGCCCTTCCATTTGTCCTTTGCCCGCTGCTCGTCCGAGTACGTCCAGTTGTAGATCTGCTCCTCGATAAACTCGCCGGAATTCAGCGCCCGGAACGGGGTGCCAGAAAGATACAGGTAATTTCTGGCGGTAATCGGCAGCCACGTTTCGTCGTATGCGTTGCCGGCGGCGCATCCGGAAAGGTCGTCCTCAAAAATGTCTTCGTCCTGCTCGAAAAGCTTTCTCGCGCTGTCTTTCCACGCGCCGAAATGGTACTCGTCAAAGATGACCAAATCCCAGTTGAGCATGTGGACCCATTCGTTATTGGCCTTGATGCCCCCGGTTTCGCGGTTCACTCCGAGAAAATCCTGGAACGAGCCGAAGCAGACAATCGGCCGGGACTTGTCCGCCCGGCGGTACTGTTCATCGATTGACGATCCGTCGGCGGTTCCCGTGCGGCTGATAAACTGCCATCCCTCGAAATCGATGTGCGTAAGCAGGTCTTCCTTCCACGCCGTCTGCACCGCCGGCTTGAAGGTCAGTATCAGAACCCGCTTCATTCCCATCCGCTTTGCCAGCTGGTAGGCCGCGAAGGTCTTGCCAAAGCGCATCTTTGCATTCCACAGAAACTTCGGGGCGCGGCCTCCGCCTTCAATGCGGGCGGATTCGAAATACGCCGTCGTCATATCCACGGCGCGTTTTTGCTCCGGGCGCATGGCAAAAGTCCGGTTGCGATCCTCGACATTTTCCGCACCGGTCTGAACGGCCACAATAGCGGCCTGGACATCGTTCAGGGAACACTTAAACCACTCGTTCTTGTCCCTTCCCGCATTAAGCTGTTTCTTGCCCTTGGCCTTCAGAACGGCGTGGACTTCGTGGTCGGTAAAGCAGCTACCGTCATTTTTCATGGCCGACCACTGGCCAAGAATGCGGTACGGCACGGCAGCGGTATGCGTCTGCTCCTTGACCCGCGTCTCAACATCCCGCTCGGTATAGCCGACCTTGATATAGCCCTGATGAGAGGCCACGTCTATAAATTCATAAGCATAGATTGTAGGATGCGCTTCCGGTCGCTGAGGGAAAAACTCCACTTCTGCCATTACTCGTCACCCCCGTTAATCCATTGGCTTAATCATTGACTCAATGAAAGCAACTTCTTCATCCGTCAAAGAATACTTGTTGTAGAGTTCTTCGTCAGTCCAAGGTTTTGAAAAATCTTGAATTGGCACATATGAGTATACCTTGCTTGTCGCATGTTGTGAGGGTTTCTTTAGCATTACCAAAAATCTGAAAAACCGGGTCTTTATATAGGACACCAAGTTAATACAAGTAACCTCATTATTAAATGGACCTATTACAAGATATGTTTCAGAAGAAACTGCCCCTGGTGCTCCTACAAAGGGCTTTCCAAGGATAGGATGGGGGAATGAGTCGCTTCCGCTACCTGCTTCTGGAATAAAAACTTTCCACATGTTAATCCATTCAACATTTTTATGTATAGTTGTGGGAGAGACATACCCAATGCCATCATTGTCATAAATAGTTAGATCACCATTTTTATATGATTTACTTCCATGGAACAAAGTATCTAACCCAAAAGGCTTTCTGGTGCTTACTTTTTCTTCAATAGATTCCTCTCCCTTTGATTGAACTTTATGCAGTATGTTTATTGCTTCGTTGTATCGAATAAACACATCGCATCCTTCTTCCAGTAAAGGTCTAGCAACTGCCTTCCCTACATCATTCCCTCTATGAGTGACAACTGTGCAATCCCCTTTATTATCTCTATCCCACAAGAAATAACAAACTCCCCCTTTAATCTGAACGCCAGAGAAGCAATCGCTTGCTTCGGGGTAGTCATGTATCACTCGTATAGAATCGTCGTGAAGCATGTTATCTCTAAAACTATCCAATCCCTTTCCACCAGCAAACCATCGTGCAGGGATGATCATCGTTAAGTATCTCGGATTGAGTTTTTGGGCTTGTTCCACAAACATATGATATATAGGCGACGCGCTCACACGGTATCCTCCATCACTCAATTGATATGGAGGATTTGAAATAATCACATCGAATTTCATATTTAAAATCTCCTCTGGCTTGGTTGTGTGGATCAGTTCATAAGCGTGCGTTTCCAGATCATTGTCACGGTCGTACTGGCTTTGTGATGCGCCGCAAAATACGCATCTCCCGTTCTTCCAACGGTGTTGGATATTGCTGAAACGCACATTACCGGCGGCGTTATCGAAATGCGTTACGGAATACGGGCCGTTGGCAAATTTGGAGCAGTACAGGCTGCGGCGGGAGAGGTACGCGGTCAGTTCCGTAATGGCGATGCCGTAAAGCTGGCGCTTGAAAATATGGTCCACACGCTTTTGAAGGTTTGGTATCTTCTTCTCTAGCCCCTTCAACAGCCGTTTCGCGATCTCCCGCAGAAACACGCCGCTCTTGCATGCCGGATCCAGAAACGTGGTGTTCGGGTTGCGGAACAAATGTTGCGGCAGCATATCCAGTATGGCGTTCGCCACCTCCGGCGGGGTGAACACCTCATCGTTGGAGAGGTTAGCGATGCATGACAGCACATCGGGATTATACGTCATGATTGTCGGATTAGTCGCCATAATCCTGCACCCTCCTGTAATCGGAGATGTACTGCTTTAGAAAAGTCGGCTTGACCTCGCCGTTCTCGTCCGCGAATAAATCCCCCTGCCCCGTCTTCCTTATGTTTTCTTCCACTTTTGCGCTGCTTAAAAGTTCCGCGAAGGAAAAATCCCGGCGCTGCATCCGGGTGTCGTTAAAGGGGAATGACCACTCCGAAAATACTATCGGTTCGCTGGTGTCTTGCTGGTTTTCGTCCACGCGCATCAGCGTCAGCGCGTTGCCGCAGACGATGTTCCGGCGGAGGATAAAGCGGACCGCCCCGCGGCACTCCGCGCTGGCTTCGCCCTTGCAGATTGCCTCGTACTGGCCGTCCCAGATGGCGTACAGACGTTCGCGGCAGGCTTCCACGTTGTCCGCCATCAGGTCCACCCCATACAGACTGGAAACGGCAGTAACCGACAGCCGTTCGAATTCGGCGGGATGCGGTTTGCCGGTGCGAGGCGGCACAGATTGACGCTTGGCGGCGACCAGTTTGCGGCGGAGAATCTCGGCAAGAAAATTGCCAGTGCCGCAGGCGGGTTCAAGGAATCGGGAATCCACCCGCTCGGTTTCGGGTTTGACCAAATCGAGCATCGCGTTCACCTCGCGCTCGGCGGTGAACACCTCCCCAAAGGCGCTTACGCGCTCACGGCTCTTAACTTGGTCTTTAGGCGGCTGCATCGGTCACTTTCTGCGGTTACGTGCGCTTGCCGCCGCCGGAATATGCCGATGCACAAAAAAGAGCGCACTTCCTTTCATGCACTCCACAGAAGCCCTTCCACAGGCCGCAACGAATACATGAAGAGAAAATGCGCCCGTGGGGGCGCACCTTCGCTCACATGCCGTTCGTTGCTGAAACAAGTGGAAGTATTTCTGTGGAACAGCGTGTTAGCGTTGATGCTAAACTCGTTATTCGGTCGGGGGTGGAGGAGGCGGCGCACCGCCAGTCAGTTCCCGGCCTATGTTGTCCTTTCCGGGGCAGGCTCCCCACCCCAAAAAGATGTAAAAATCTTACCACAGCGTTGCCGTCGCTGTCAAGCCGCAGAAAGTGCTTAAGAGATCCTCTGTTGCTCTTAACAGACAGATTATACCTCACGCAGAGACGCGGAGTCGCGGAGATTTTCAAATTCCATACACGGGCGAGTTAGCCCGTGCGCCCAAACCGCGGCAATCCCGCTAACCATCGTTGACAGCCGCGGTGGCTTTTGATAAACTTTTTTTGTGAAGGTTAATTGGGGCTTTGGTCACACGGTTTGGAGGAATTACGCATGAAGAAACTTTTTGCTCGTCCATCGGGATTGTTTTTACTGGCCTTATTGGCGTTGGCGATTTGCGGTTGCCGCCAGCTTGATTCGTCCCCAAAGCCTACCCCGCAGCCTACCGACTGGACCGGGGCGAAATGGATTTCCGGGCCGATGAATTACAAACCGGAGGGAGCGGCATACAACGACGTCATCCCCGCGCCGCTGGTTTTCCGTGATTTCTCCGTGCGCAAAGGGCTGGAATCGGCCACGCTCCAAATCGCCGGACTTGGGTATTACGATCTGTTCGTCAACGGCAACCGGCTGACCGACACCGCGTTCCCGCTTTGGACCCCCTACCGCAAGCGGGTGCTGTTCGACCTTTACGACTTGACCGACCGAATCAAAGCCGGGGACAACAGCATCGAAGTCGAACTCGGCAACGGCTGGTGGAACCCGCTTCCGATGCGGATGTGGGGACGCTTCAACCTGCGCAGCGTGTTAGAGGTCGGGCAACCCTGCGTTATTGCCAAGCTGACCCTCGCCTATCGCGACGGCACAACCGAAACGGTTGCCACCGATACCCAATGGAAATCCGGGAAATCACAGTGCCTTATCAACAGCCACTACATTGGCGAAACTTTTGACAACCGCATCCGTTCCCGCCGGCAGGACGCGGTAAACGCGGTTGCGGTTTCCGGTCCCAGCGGCAAATTGTTGCCTCGCGAGGCCCCGCCCATCACCGTCCGCGACCATTGGCAAGCCCACAAGATCAACTCCATCGGCAAAAACACCTATGTCGTGGATTTCGGGGTGAATTTCGGCGGTATGGCCGTGTTTAAATTCCGCAACCCCAAAGGCAAGATCAAAATCCGCTACGGCGAACTGGTAAAACCCGACGGGACGGTAAACGTGATGACGGGTGTGGCCGGACAGATCAAACGCGCCGGAATGGGCGGTCCGGGCAGCCCCGACATTGCGGAGCAGTCCGACACCTTCATCGCCAACGGTGACGCCGAAGAAACCTTTGAGCCGCGTTTCGCGTTCCACTCTTTCCGCTACGCGCAGATTGAAGGCGAGTTCGATGTCCCGAAGCCGGAGGATTTCACCGCCTTGGCGACCGCATCCGCCGTTGCCGACGCATCGGTGTTCGAGTGCGACTCGGAGTACTACAACGAATTGCACGCGGTGTGCAGGCGGACGTTTCTATCAAATCTCCAAGGTGTGCAGTCGGACTGTCCGGCGCGGGAGAAATTCGGCTACGGCGCGGATATCGCCGCCACTGTGGATGCCCTGTGCCGCTCGTTTGACATGCGGGAGTTTTACCGGAAAACCGTCCGCGATTTTCTGGACGAATCGGAAGACGACGGCTGGTTTACCGAAACCGCGCCCTACGTTGGAATCGGCGACAGCGGTTACAGCCAGCGTGGCGGGCCGATCGGCTGGACTGTCGGAGTGCCGGTGATGCTGGACGCTCTGGTGCGCTACTACGGCGACCTGGAAATCGTGTCAGAGGCTTATCCCGCCCTTACCCGATACATCGGTTTGGTAAGGGAAAAATTCCCCAACCTCATCATTCCGCATTGCATTGGAGACCACGAAGCACTGGACAAAGCCGCCGCCGACCTCACCGCCACGGCGCATTTCCACCAATGGGCAACACTTACCGCCAAATTCGCCGGGTTGCTCGGGAAACCCGACGAGGCCCACGATTATATAAGACTGGCCACAGCCATAGCCGCCAAGTTCAACGAAAAATTCGTTAAGAACGGCATTGTCGGCAACGGTTCCCAAGGCGCTCAGGCATTCGCTATTTACCACGGACTGGTTGACACCAATCCTAACGGCCCCGCCTACCGGCAATTCCTCAAAGCCATTGCCGACCGCGGCAACGCCGTCAGCACCGGGATTTTCGGCACCAAGTATATGCTCGACATTCTGGGCGGATCAGAACTCGCCGGAGAAATTGTCAATCACGATGCTTTCCCGGGCTGGAAGAACATGCTCAACCACGGTGCCACCACGCTGTGGGAAAACTGGGCCGGTTCCGACAACACCTTCAGTCAGAACCACCCGATGTTCGGTTCAGTTGAAGACTGGCTGCATTGCAACATTCTCGGCATTCGCATCGACCCGGACGCGATAGGTTGCAACAAGGTAACGATCGACCCGCAACCGCTTGGCTGCACCAAGGCTTCGGGTTCCTACCGCACCCCGCGCGGGGAGATTCGCGTTAAATGGAAACTCCTCCCGGACGGCACGCTTAAAGTTGACAAACAGTTGCCGCCGGGGATAACCGAGGTCAAATAATCTGAACCGCGCTTTTCTGGTTTGCAACTTTACTTTTGCCGCCGTCCTGTGGTAAAATCTCTGTTACTTTTGCAAATAGTGCGGAGGAAGCCATGAGGACATCGACATTGCTGTTTTGCGGGTTTTTTTTGGCCGGATATGCCGTCGCGTTCACCATCGCCGAACGCGGGGGATCCGGATACACGGTGGCGTTGCCGGAGAATCCGAACGAAGCCCAAAGTTTCGCGGCTGACGAATTGCGGTCGTTCACCAAGCGGATGACCGGGGTTGAGATGAAGGTTGCGCCGTCCCCCGGCGAAGCGACCGTGGTTTTGCTCTCCCCCGACCCCGCTAACGGTCTGGGGCAGGACGCTTTCCGGCTTCGGGTGCGAGGCAAACGGCTGGAGATCGAGGCCGGATCGGACAGCGGCCTGATTTACGGCGTTTACGAATTGCTGGAGAAATACGGAGGTTGCCGCTGGTATGCCAGCTGGTGCGAGAAGGTGCCTGAACTGAGGAAATTCGAGGTGCCGGATACTTTGGACGACACCCAAACCCCGGCCTTCAAGCTGCGCGATCCCTATTGGGGCGATCTGCTTAAAAGCAATCTGGATTTCGCGTGCCGGTTGCGTTGCAACGCCCGGCTGACCCCGAAACACGGCGGTATCCCCTATCGTTTCGGCGGCGACCTTTGGGCCTGCCACACCTTTAACAAACTATTGCCGCCGGAAAAGTATTTCAATGAGCATCCGGAATATTACAGTGAAGTTAACGGCAAAAGGTTGGGGAAACGCACTCAGCTCTGCCTCACCAACCCTGACGTGTTGCGGCTAGTTACCGAAGAAGTGCTGCGCCGGATTCGAGAGGATCCAAACGCGTCGTTTTACGGCGTTAGCCAGAATGACTGGTACAATTACTGTACCTGCGAGAAATGCAAAGCGATTGACGATTATGAAGAATCCCACGCCGGAACCATGATCGCGTTCGTCAACAAAATCGCGGAGGCGGTCGAAAAAGAATTCCCCAACGCCATTATCGAGACGCTAGCGTACCAGTACACCCGTACCCCGCCCAAACACATCAAGCCGCGTCCGAACGTGATGCCGTGCCTGTGCACAATCGAACTGGATTTCCAATACCCGATCCCGGAGAACCGCTACCCGCAGAATGTCAAGTTCATTAAGGACATCGAAGGTTGGGGAAAAATCTGCCGTCAGGTCTATGTGTGGGATTATGTGACCGATTTTCACAACTACACCATGCCGTTCCCCAATGTGTTGGCGTTGCAGGGCAATGTGAAATTTTTCCGCGACAACCGAGTGTCCCATCTGTTTGAACAGGGCGCGTATGAAGGCTACCACGCCGATTTCGCCGAACTTAAGGCGTGGCTGCTGGCCAAATGGATGTGGAATCCCGACCTGCCGATGGAGCCGCTGCTGCAGGATTTCTTTGCCGGTTATTACGGCAAAGCCGCCCCGATTGTCCGCGAGTATTTCGACGCTCTGCACCAACTCCGGACAGATCCGGAAAAAGTGCATTTGGGTTGTTTCGCCTCGATCCGCAACGAAATCATCACCGATGAATTTCTCGACCGCGCCGAAGAGTTGTGGCAACGCGCGCAAAAGGCCGTGGCTGACGAGCCGCAGGTTATCCGGAACAATGTGCGCTGGGGAATGTTTCCGGTCATCTACGCCAAGCAGCAACGCGCTGTCCCTAAACGTGAGGTGTTTGTTACCCGTAACCCGGATAAATTCACCAAGGAGGAGCAAAGGTACTGCGACTACGCCAAATGGCTGGTGGAGGTAAACCGGGAAACGGAAGATAAAATTTTCGTGCGCGAATATTGGAAATACAATAACGAGCATTGGGAATCGATTAAGAAATGCGCGGTCGATGTAAAACCGCAAAAAGCCGCCGACAGCGCGGTGGTCGAAGAAAAAATGTTTTCCAACGCCAAGCTCGGCACATGGTGCAAATTCGTGGATGACGCGGAGGCGGACGACGGAAAGGCGTTGATGCTCCTCCCCAACCATTATGAATGGTGCACCTCGTTCGGGATGAGAAAAGTCGCCTACGATCCGGACGCCACCTACCGTCTTTCCGCCCGCGTCCGCGTGGATAAGGCGGATAACGCCCCGGACGGGGAAGCGTTCTGGGCCGGGGTGTACGACTACAAGGCAAAACGCGGCATCAGCGAATTGTACGTTAACATCAAAGACATCAGTGACGGCAAATACGTTTGGTACGAGATTGCAAAAAATTGGAAACCTAACGACGACTCATCGTTTTGGATCGGGCCGGGGCGGTTCGACACTAAGACGCAGAAACAGTCGCCCCGACACCGCGGCGTGTTCATTGACGCGATAAAAATCGAGCGCGTCGATTGATCTTCACCAATGCCCGCACATTGTTTGCCGAAGAGCAGGAATACCGCATGAATTTGGATGCCAACTCCCCCACCCCGAATGACAGCCAGCATCACATCACCGGCACGGTGGAATCCATTGTGTTCCGTAACGATGAGACCGGCTACACCGTCTGCAACGTGCGCCCCGCCAAGGACGGCAGCTGGCATTCGGCGGTTAGCGACGAAGTGTTCACCGTGGTCGGGGTTTGCGCGGCAATCTGGGAAGGCGAAGAGATGCAAGCCGACGGCGAATGGGTGCATCATCCGTCGCACGGGAATCAGTTCCAAGCCAAAAACATCGTGTGCATCACCCCTACATCGTTGGAAGGCATCCGACGCTATCTTGCCAGCGGAATGATTAAAGGTATCGGACCGAAATTCGCTCAGCGCATTGTGGACAAATTCGGCGCCAATACGCTGGAGATTATCGACAAAGCGTCCGCACGGCTATGCGAAGTGGAGGGAATTGGCGACGGACGGCGGAAACTGATCAAAGAATCCTGGGCGGAACAGCGCGGTATCCGCGACATCATGATATTTCTCCAATCGCACGGCATCGGCACCGCTAAAGCTTCGCGCATCTACCGGCAGTACGGCGCGGATGCCATCGCGGTTGTGAAACGCAACCCCTACCGCCTTTGCGAGGAGGTATGGGGAATCGGGTTCAAAACCGCTGACGGAATCGCGTTGAGCGTGGGCATTCCGCCCGACTCCGAAATCCGCGCCCGCGCGGGGTTGATACACACTTTAAGGACCGCCGCCGAGGAAGATGGCCATTGCTACACTATGGAACCCGACTTGCTGCTGAATGCCCAGGAAATGCTTAAGACTTCCAAAGACATTCCGCTGGAAACCATTGCCGTGGCGTTGAACGCCGAATACAGCCGCGGCGGATTGGTCAAAGAAGACGGGCGCGTATATCTCCGCGATATTTACAACGCCGAATTCCGGGCCGCCGAGAAATTGAAACGGCTGCTCTCGTCGCCCCGCAGTTTCGAGCCGATCAACGCGGAGAAAGCGATAGCTTGGGCCGAAGGTAAAATCGGCTTCAAACTCGCCGACCGCCAGCGCCAGGCACTGTCCAACGCGATTGAAAACAAAGTCTCGGTGATTACCGGCGGCCCCGGGGTGGGCAAGACCACCATTATCCGGGCGCTGACCGATATTTTCCAAGCGCGCAAGCTTAAATTGGGTTTGGCCGCCCCGACCGGACGGGCGGCAAAAAGGATGTCCGAGTCGACCGGTGTCGAAGCGCAAACCCTTCACCGCATGTTGAAATTCAATCCGTCCTGCGGCAAGTTCGTTTATTGCGCCGAAAACCCGATGGAGTGCGACTGCTTTATTTTGGACGAAACCTCGATGATCGACATCCGGCTAATGGAGCAGTTTTTGCAGGCGTTGCCGGATTCCGCGACGCTGATTCTGGTTGGCGACACCGACCAGTTGCCCAGCGTCGGGCCGGGCAACGTGTTGCACGATTTAATCGATTCCGGCGTTATCCCGTTCTGCAAACTGGACTTTATTTTCCGGCAAGACGCATCGGGATATATCGTGCGCAACGCCCACCACGTCAATAACGGCGAACGGTTTGAACTGCCTTCCGGGGAAAGCGATTTCTATTTCATCGAAACCGCCGAGCCGGAGAAAATCATTGAACGCACGGTCGAACTCATGACCAGCCGCATTCCGAAGAAATTCAGATTCGATCCGTTAAACGATGTTCAGGTACTGACCCCGATGCGGAAAAACCTGCTTGGCACCGAGTATCTTAACGAAGTGATTCAACGAACGCTCAACCCGTCCGGTCCGGCATTGTCGCGAGGAATGACCAAATTCCGTCAAGGCGACCGGGTGATGCAGCTGCGCAACAATTACGACAAAGGCGTATTCAACGGCGACATCGGAATCATCAAAAGCGTTGACGAGGAAGAGGCGAAGATGGTGGTGCTTTTTGACGGGTGCCCGGTGGAGTACCGGAAAAGCGAGTTGGACGAGTTGGTGCTGGCATACGCCTGTTCCATCCACAAATCCCAAGGAAGCGAGTATCCGGCGGTGATAGTGTTGATTCACACCCAGCACTACAAACTCCTGCAACGCAACCTGCTATACACCGCCATTACCAGAGGCAAGAAATTGGTGATGGTGATCGGATCGTCAAAGGCGGTGTATATTGCCGTGAACTCCAACCAAGTTCGGGAGCGTCGCACCTCGCTCGGCCTTCGGTTGAAGAACGGTTTGGATCGGGGCAGTCCGCGTTAACGGCACGCCAACTTGCCAGGAATTCGCGTTGCATTTTGGAATTGGATGGTGTAAACTTTCGGTATCGTTTTGTGAGAGTTGTTACGTTTCCTATCAGAGGAGGTTGATATGAAATTTGCATCGTTGTGTATCGCGGCGGTTTTATTAGGAAGCAACTTATGGGCGGAACAACCCATTTTGGTGACATCGCCGAACATGATGAACTCGATTGAGCTTAAGGTAACCCAATCCGGGGTGGAAATGGCCGTCCGGCGCTATTCCGCCACACAGGTCACCGCGCGTTTCGGTTTTCAGAGATACCTTGACGGTTCCGACGCCCCGGACGGACGGAACGCCCAAATCGAACGGGTTGCCCGCACCATCCGCTCCGGGAAAATCGACACGCCGGTTTATAAAAAATCCGCAGTAGATTTAGCCGCAAACGAAGCCACGGTTTGGTTCAAGGGGGGATGGGGAATCGTGCTGCTCTGCCGCGACGACGGGGTCGCTTACCGTCTCGTCACCGTAAAAAACGGCGAACGATTGATTTCCGTTGACTCTTCGCAACTGATATTCCCCTCCCCCGAAACCCGTTGCTGGGCGGGACGAAACAACGGCAACTATAATGGCGACAAATTTCAGAACAGTTGGGAAACCGTATTCGAGGAAACGGAAATCGGCAAACTCGACACCTTAGGCAAGAGCATTTTTTATCTGCCGTTCGTATTTAACCACGGTGGCGTTTTCACCGCATTCACCGAGAGCGACCTGCGCGACTATCCCGGTTGCGATTTGGTACACCTCAAAGAGGGTTCCAACGTGCTCGACCTTTGGCATTCCCAGCTTCCCGAATCCACCGAAATTCGTCCACCGCACATTCGGGTAACCAAACGGATGGGCGGATTCGCCAAAACCAGCGTCAACCGGTCCTATCCGTGGCGAGTATTCATTCTCGGCGACAATATCGCCGATCTCGCGGCCAGCGACATCGTTTACGCGCTTGCTGAACCCGCCGCCGAAGGATCGGATTTCAGTTGGGTTAAACCCGGAATTGCCACTTGGGAGTGGTGGAACGGTTGCAGCCTTAAAAACGTGCCGTTCCAACCCGGCGTTAATACCGACACCTATCTGCATTTCATCGACTTTGCCGCCGAATACGGCATCCCCTATCTGCTGATTGACGCCGGATGGAGCAAAGGCGACATTTTCGACATCAATCCAAATGTTGACCTGGATAAAATCATCCGCCACGGCCGCGAAAAGCGTGTCGGGGTTATACTTTGGGCCGGTTGCTCGCAGTTTAAAGACCGGATTGACCCGGTTATGTCGCGGATCGCCCAAATGGGGGCGAAAGGGCTAAAGATCGATTTCTTCGACCGTGACGACCAGACAATCGTCAACTACATCGAAGATTTGGCCGCCACCGCCGCCAAATACCGTTTGGTGTTGGACTTCCACGGGATGTTCAAACCCACCGGACTGGAACGCAAATATCCCAACATCCTCAACTATGAGGGTATATACGGGTTGGAGCAGATGAAGTGGACGCAGTTCCGCGATATGCCGCGCAACGACTGCCAGGCCGTGTTCACCAGAATGCTGGCCGGACCGATGGACTACACTCCCGGCGGAATGCGCAACGCTACCCTCGACGGTTACAAGCCGTCCGGGCGGCAACCGCCGACACAAGGCACGCGTGTCCATCAGATGGCGCTGCAGGCTCTTTATTTCGCGCCTTTGCAAATGATGGCCGATTCTCCCAGCGATTACCGCGAAAATTCGGAATGCGCGAAATTCATGGCCGGCATCCCGACGGTTTGGGACGACACCGTGGCGTTGCCGAGCGAGATGGGTAAAACCGCCGCGCTGGCCCGGCGCAAGGGTAAAACCTGGTACGCCGCCGCGATCGGCGACTGGAGCGAGCGCATATACTCTCTTTCCACCGATTTTCTCGACAAAGGCAGCTGGCAGGCGGACATTTTTGAAGATGCCGCAGAAGCGGCGGAACAACCTACCCGCTATACCCGCCGGACGGCAGTTATCAAAGCCGGCGACACCATCTGCATGCGTCTAGCGCCGGGCGGCGGTTTTGTCATCAGGTTCAGCAAATCGAATTGACACAGCCGATGACTTATGCGTTTTTCAACTTGCCGGGCAATGATTTTTTTAATAAAATCACGGTATTGTTTTTTTGAAGGAGTTTCGTTATGCGCGTTAGTAATTTTCTAGTAATGGTTCTGTCCGCCGGTCTGTTTTGCGCCGGATGCGCCAATTATCGTGTGGGTTCGAGCGTGCCGGCTGATAAACGGACTATTTCGGTGTCGGAATTCGAAAACGAATCCGGGTTTCCCGAAATTGACTCCATTGTTACCCAATACACATTACGCGAGTTGCAGCGCGAAGGCACTTTCAAACTCGCCAAGCCCGGCGAAGCCGCGCTGAAGATCTATGGCCGGGTCACCAGATCCCATGCCGAGGGTATTCATTACGACCGCAACTACAACGCGCGCGCCTCCGAATACCGCCACACTTTAACCGTGAGGTTCTCGCTCTGGGACACCGAGACCGGCAAGATGCTGATCGACGACCAACCGGTGAAGGTCAACACCACGTTTATGACCCGCGGCGACATGCTCACCGGCTTGCAGGATTCAATGCCCCGTCTCGCCAAAGACGCGGCCCGCACCATTGTGGACACCGTGCTGGCCCAGTGGTCAACCGACAAATAGCGCCATGTTACACTTCGTAGCAACGCCAATCGGGAATCTTGGGGATCTTTCCCCGCGCGCGATCGAGGTTTTCAAAGCCGCCGAACTGATTGCCTGCGAAGACACCCGGCGCACTTGGCAACTGTTGTCCGCCTTTAATATTCCGCGCAAAGAGATGGTGTCGTATCGGCAAGGCAATGAAGAATCGACCGGCGACCGGATAATTCGTGCCGTGCAAGCCGGACGCGAAGTCGCGGTGTGTTCCGATGGCGGATATCCGGGCATCAGCGATCCCGGATACCGGTTGATCCGTCAAGCCGCCCAGCTCGATATTCCGTTCGATATCATCCCCGGCGCATCGGCGGTCAATGTCGCGCTGTTGATGTCAGGTCTTCCGACCTCCAGCTTCACCTTCAAAGGATTCCCGCCCCGCAAACCCGGCGCTTTGCGCAGGTTTTTCGAAGAGGAAAAAGATTTGCCGCACACGCTAATCTGTTTCGAATCGCCTTTCCGCGTAACGCATTCGCTGCAAGCCGCGTTGGAAACGATGGGCGACCGGGAGGCCGCGGTATGCATAGAGCTGACCAAACTGCACGAGCGCGTGTCACGCGGTTTTCTTTCCGAACTAATCCCCCAATTTGACGGGAAAACCGTCAAAGGCGAAGTGGCAATAGTAATCGCCGGAAACAACGAAAAATTTCAGCGTCCGGCAACTGATTGCGCTACTGAATAATCTTCACCCAATCGGGAGCTTTAATATCGGTCTTAAGCTGTCCGTCCGGGGTTTTATCCACCCGTACCTTTACCGCCTCTCCGGTCGGCAGCGGGAACGAGCCTTCCGCCCACTCCAAATCGCCGAGGAAGGGCTTTACCCGAACCGTCTTGCACCCGGTTTCCTTCGCCGTAATCCCAAGGACATGGTGAATCAGCCAAGCCGCCGGACCGGATGACCAGCCGTGACACAGGCTGTGCCGGAAACCGACATAGCAGAACTCGCCGTAATCACCGTGGATATCCTTTTTGCCCGACACCGGCAACTGGTCGATCCTGAACGCGTTGTTAGTCCATGCGATGTTGAAATCCTCCCAGAACGAGGTGGCGCCCATATCGAGCATCCCGCCCCAATAATCCCGAACCGTGTTTACCGCGCACTGGTTCTCGCCGGCTTTGGACATCGCCTCCAACATATAGTAGCCGTAAAATGTGGACACATTCTTTACCCCGTCCTTGCCCAGCACTTGGTCGTACATTTCGCGTTCGTCGCGCAAACCGGCCAGCGCCAAAAGCGCCGCCGCCTGTTTACTGCCGTGCGGATCGGGTTTTACGGAAGCCAAACGGCTCACCGCATTATCGCACTCTTTCTTAAACTCGGCGTCATTCAACGCTTCGGCCATTTTTGAACTGCAAACCATCGCCTCCAACATCAACGCCTGCATCCCTGACGCCACTGCCGGTTTGTTGTGGTTGGACGGCCAATCCAAAAAGCCGCCCATCGTGCATTTGTTATCCGCGCCGATATGCTGCAACACGTGCTTACAGGTCGCCTTGATGTATTCTTGGTGTTTCTTGAGGTAATCCAAATCCCCGGTGTAATGGTACCATTCGTAAACGCAACGCAGCCACCACAGCGTATAGGACGGCATAGAGTCCATCCAAGCGTTCGGCGAGGTGGTAGCCCGCATATAGTCGAACGATTCCGGCAGAATCGACTGGGCACCGAACACCGCCAAAATGCTCATCATTTCCGGGTGCGAATCGCCCATCCAAACCAAACGGTCGCGCTTGATACCGTCCCAAAGATAATCCTGGCAGCACAGGTGCACGGTTCTGGCGGCGGTGGCCCAAACTTCGTTCAATCTGTTGTCGCTGCATTTGAAACCGCCAAGGTACTGCATTGGGCGCATCAGCGAAACGGCCTTGAGATACTCAATCTGCAAACGGCCTTTGGTGAGCAGATCAATCCGCACGAAACGGAAACCGGTGTTGCCAATCTCGCGGGTTCCGGCCCAAGGCAAATCAATTTCGCTGTCGCGTATCGCGTGGTCGTTGCAAGCTCCGCGCTCGCCAAGCTCAGACATCGCCTCCGCCACCGACTCGCCAAAACGTACCCGGACCTTCACTCCCCTGCTGCTCGGACCGCCGGAGGCGATTAGCAGTCCTCCGTGCAACTCACGGCCAAAATCAACCAGCACCCCAGCCCGTTCGCCTTTGTTCTCAAGCGTGCAACCGGAACCGTTCAAAAATGCGCCTTCGGGAACCTGTCCCAAACGCGGTCTGCAAAGTATATCGGAGTTGGAGACCGACGCCTTGTCGCTATTTTCGGATTGCCAAACCACCCTTGACGGTGAAATGTACGTCCGCACCCGCGGGTCAACCTTTTCTTCCGTTCCCGCGATGGCGGCTGCCGCCATCATTACAATTGCCAGTAACGACACACGTTTCATATCCCGAACTCCTCCAATAATTTAAAAAAAATCCCGGCGGGAAAGGGGAAAACCCTACGCCGCCGGGAGGATAAAAAGCCGCGTTATTACTCCGCGTCGAGCTGGTCGGCGATGGAATCGTCCACATCCATGTTGGTGTAGACATCCTCAACATCCTCGTTCTCTTCCAAAGCTTCAACCAGACGGTTGATGGCCTTGGCGACGGAAACGTCGCTGACCGGGGTGGTCATCAACGGGACCAAGCCGACCTGGGAATTTTCGGCATCGATCACGATTTTGGCCTGGTCGAGCGCGTTGCAGACGTCATAGTAGGCCGAAGGCTCGCAAGTGACGGTGAAACCGCCATCGTCGGTCTCCATGTCGTCAGCGCCGGCGTTGAGCACCACTTCCATCACGGCATCTTCTTCCAGACCTTCAGCCTGCGGGATGAGGATGGTGCCTTTACGGGCGAAATTACGCATAACCGAACCCTGCTGGGCAAGCTCCGCGCCCGCCTTCTTGAAGATGCTGCGGACTTCGGCCGCCGCACGGTTCTTGTTGTCGGTGAGAACTTTTACCACCACGCCGACGGAATTGGTGTAACCTTCGTAGATGATTTCTTCGAGGATATCCGCCGCCAATTCGCCCGTGCCCTTCTTGATGGCGCGGTCGATGTTGTCGTTCGGCATATTAACCGATTTAGCCTTTGCGATCAGGGTACGAAGCGTCGGGTTGTTTCCGGGATCGCCTCCGCCCTGCTTCACGACAATCGTGATTTCCTTAGCGATCTTCGAAAAGATCTTGCCGCGCTTGGCGTCAGCCGCGCCCTTCTTGTGTTTAATGGTTGCCCATTTACTATGACCGCTCATCTTCTACCTTTCCTCGTACGCAGCACGCTCGGCGTGCCGTTCGTTTCACTACACACTGCTTGCCGCGGAAGACCGGCTTTCCGCGCCTACCGCACCTTCGCCCGCAGGCATCTCCTGCCCCAACAGACCTTCCGGTGCAACATCCTCATACTCCTGGACCCAACCGTTGTCGAATCCCAGCGAATCTACCGCGTCGGTGAGCATTTCGTACTCTTCCGCGGTAACCCGCCGGTTCCAACCGTCACGCTCCAACGCCCGGTAAACCGGAGTGTACTGCGACATCACACTCACCGAAATCCCGGTGCCGACCGTTTCGGCCAGCCATTTCAAGTTTTCCACCGCCTCCTGAACCCGGCCAGGCAACGCCAGCAGACGGCAAATAACGCCGCGCCGGGCCAATCCGACGGGATCCAGCTCCAACGGCCCCAAACGGTTCCAGAACCACCTCAACGCTTCACGCGAACACTCCACGTAACGGGGAGCGTCTGAACCCTCTGCCGCACATGCGGAAGTAGCGTAACGCAAATCGCACAACGCGATATCCGCCAAGTCTGAAAACCGCTCAAGAGTCTCCACCAACTCAAAACCAGACGTATTATACACAATTGGCAACGAAATGCCAGCACTAAGTAGCGGAAATAACGCTTCTTTTATCTGCGGCAACCACGGCGTAGGCGAAACCAAGTTCCAATTGTGGCAACCTTTGGCGGCCAAAGAGCGGAAAATTCCGGTCAAGGCATCGATTTCCAGGTCTTCACCTTGACCGCCCTGGCTCCATGGGTGGTTCTGGCAGTAAATGCAGCGCATCGTGCAATGCGAGAAAAAGACCGTGCCAGATCCCTTTTCTCCGGTCAGCGGCGGCTCTTCTCCAAAGTGCGGCCCGTAACGGAAGACCCGCGGCAGCCGTCCGGCGCCGCAATATCCCAGTCTGCCTTCCGCACGGTTGGCTCCGCACCGGCGCGGACACAATTTGCAGCTCTCCAGCATACCTTAAGCCGTGAACGCCTGATAAAGCTTTTCCAGTTTCGCGATGGTCTCGGTCAACTCCGCCTGTTTGGCCCGTTGCTGCTCCACTACCGCCGCCGGGGCTTTGGCGACAAACCCGGCGTTGCCGAGCTTGGCCTCCACGCCTTTCAGGAAGCCGCGAGCCTTATCCAGCTCGCCCTTGACCCGCGCCGCTTCGGCCGCCACATCCACCAGCCCTTCCAGCGGCAGATAAATGGTGCCGAGCCGGACCAGACTGCTGGGCATGGCCTTTTTCTCGCCCTCGGTCACCACATCAAGCCGGTCGGAGCGCAACAAAGTTTTCAGCGACTCGGCGTCCGCGTTGATCAAATCGGCGGAAGCCTGATCCGCGACATGGATAATGAAATGGGCGTACTTGGCGGGGGCGACGTTGTAATTGGATCGCAACGCGCGCCCGGCGGAGACCAACTCCCGCTTCTGCTCGACGTAGTTGAACACCGTGTCGGTAAGCCCCCATGCCTGCTTGTCGCCGTCAGCGAAAGCGGCAGGCCAAGGAGCCGTCATGATGCTCTCACCGTCCGCGCCATAACCCATCTGGTGCCAAAGCTCTTCGGTGATGAACGGCATATAGGGATGGAGCATCCGCAACGCCCGGCTGAACACATTCGCCATAATGGCCAGCAGTTGTGTCCGGCGAGCCTCGTCTTCACCATACAGACCGGTCTTGGCGTATTCAAGATACCAGTCGCAGAAATCGGTCCAAATGAAATCGTAAATCGCCAGCGCGCCGTCCTGAATGCGGTATTTCTCAAGCAACGCGGTGATTTGCGCGGCCACGCGCTCGCACTTGAGCAGCAGATGGCGGTCGTCGGCGGTAAGCAGTTCGCTGTTTAGCACCAGCCGGTCTCCGGCATTGGCCGCGAACGAGAATCCCGGCACCTTTTCGGCATGCATCTGCATGAACCGGGCCGCATTCCAAATCTTGGTGCCGAAATTACGGCCGATCTCGAACTTCTCCTTATCGACCTTGGTGTCGCAGTCAAGCGACGTGATGAGCGCGAGCGAGAAACGCAGCGCGTCGGCGGAATAAGCCTCGATTAGCTCCAACGGATCCAGCGAGTTGCCGAGCGACTTCGACATCTTACGGCCTTGCGCGTCGCGGACAATGCCGTGAATGACGATATTCTTGAACGGCGGCTTCTTCATGAAGTGGATGCCGGCCATCATCATCCGGGCAACCCAGAAGAAAATAATGTCCTGCGCCGTCACCAGATCGGAGGTGGGATAGTAGAAATCGAGGTCGTCGGTCTTCTCCGGCCAGCCGAGCGTGGAGAACGGCCACAGCCAGGAGCTGAACCAAGTGTCGAGGACATCGGGGTCCTGCTCAAGGTCGGCCAGCGTCAGCGCGGCATCGCCAGTCGCGTTTTTAGCCTTCTCCAGCGCCGCTTCGGCAGTCTCCGCGACAAACACCGAATCTTCGTTTCCGCGCAGGTAATATGCGGGAATGCGGTGTCCCCACCAAAGCTGGCGCGAAATGCACCAATCCTGGATGTTGTTCATCCAGTTGAAATAAATCTTGCTCCAGCGGTCGGGAACGAAACGCACCTCGCCGCTCTTGACCGCCTCGATGGCCGGCTCGGCGAGCGGTTTCATTTTGACGAACCACTGCTTGGAAAGACGCGACTCCACCACTTCGTGGCAACGGTAGCAGTGTCCCACCTGATTGTCAAGATCCTCGATATGGTCGAGATATCCGCCGGCTTCCAGATCGGCCACAATCGCCTCGCGGCATTTAAAACGATCCATGCCGCAATACTTCGCGCCGGCCAGCTCGTTCATCGTGCCGTCGCCGTTCATGATATTGATTTCGGCCAAATCGTGACGCTTTCCGACTAAGAAGTCGTTGGGGTCGTGCGCAGGGGTGATCTTAACGATACCCGTACCGAATTCGCGGTCCACATAATCATCCGCAATCACGGGAATCTCGCGTCCGGTTAGCGGCAGAATTACGGTTTTTCCAAGCAGGTGCGCGTAACGCTCGTCCTTCGGGTTCACCGCCACCGCGGTGTCGCCGGGCAAAGTCTCGGGACGGGTCGTCGCCACCATCACATAATCTTGGTAAGGTTCGCCGGCGGCGCCTTTCTCGCTATCCACCACCGGATAGCGGATATACCAGAAATGGCCATGGTTGGGTTCGTGCTCCACCTCATCGTTGGCCAACGCCGTACCGCAGCGCGGACACCAATTGACGATATAGTTGCCTTTGTAAACCAACCCCTCGTCGTAAAGGTTGCAAAAGACCTTGGCAACCGCTTTGGAGCACCCCTCGTCGAAGGTAAAACGCTCGCGCTGCCAATCGGTAGAGTTGCCCAACTTGCGCTGCTGGTGGACAATAGTGCCGCCATATTGGCGTTTCCACTCCCAAACGCGCTCGACAAAAGCCTCGCGCCCCAAATCTTGGCGGCGCTTGCCCTCTTTCTTAAGCGCCTTTTCAACCACGTTCTGCGTGGCGATACCGGCGTGATCCGTACCCGGCAGCCAAAGCGTGTTAAACCCGCTCATCCGACGCCACCGCACCAGCACATCCTGGATCGTCTGGTTTAGGGCGTGCCCCATGTGCAGGATGCCCGTTACGTTCGGCGGCGGGATTACTACGCTGTACGGCACTCCGCCGTCACCCGGCTCTGCGTGGAAACAGCCGTGCTGCTCCCACCATGCGTACCATTTTTCCTCAACCGCCTTCGCATCGTAATGTTTGTCCATCATAGCCTACTCGCTTCCAAAGAAAATGACTCGAAAATCGAAAGGAAAAATTTACCATATTCCCCCCGAAAAGGCAAGTCAACAATAATTTTTACAAAATTCGAAAATGAGCCTCGGCACGTTATACCGTCTGTGCGTCTTTGTCCTTGGCTAGATTGTCAAACCGGAACTTGCTAATATCAATCTCGTCAACGACGAACGGCTTGGCTGTTTTCCAGCCGCCCCGCGTATAATCCGGGAAGTCGATTGCCGACGAACGCGAATTGACCGATTTCTCGGACAGTTCAACGATGGAACTGTAGGTCGCCAGATCGTACACGTTCGTATCCAGCGGCAATCCGTTTTGCAGGCAGTAAACCCAGCGCAAGTCCATTATGAAATCCATGCCGCCGTGGCCGCCGACCTTCTTGGCGATTTCGCCGGCGACTTTCCAGAACGGGTGTTTGTACTCTTCCCGAATCCGTTCCGCCTTTTCAGCATCGAAGTACGAGTGCGCGGCGCCGTCGCCCACTTTGGTTTCGAATCCTACCCGGTATTCGGGATAAGCGCGGAAAATCCCCTTCGTCCCCATAAGCACTCCGCCGCGCGAATAGGGCCGGGGCGTGCAGACATTGTGCGTGAGCTGCACCGTCCGCCCGCCGACCGTGCGGATCAGGCTGACGTTAACATCGCCCCGAACCATCTTAGCCGTATGCCGCCAATCCCCTTCCGGGAAATTCTCCCTGCCGTACAGTTCGAACGAGGCGCTTTTAGTTTCCATCGAGACTAGATAATCGAAACGGTCGCCCCGGTTGATGTTCATGCACTTTCCGGCGGGGACGAGACCGTGCGTCGGATAGTAATTGCCGTGATGCGTCTTATGGCGTTCAATCCGCCAGAAAACGCCGTCGTGGGGATTGTACTGCAGGGAACGCTGGTCGTGCGAGTATCCCACTTCTGCTTGAATGATCTCGCCCAGCATGCCCTTGTTGACTAGGTTGAACGCCAGCATTTCGTATTCGCCGTAAGCGCAGTTCTCCAACATCATGCAGTGGCGGCGGTTCCGCTCGGCCGCCTCCACGGTCTGCCAGCATTCGTCCAGATTGAAGACGCCCGGAACCTCCTGCATGACGTGCTTGCCGTGATCCATCGCGTACACGTTGATCGGGCAATGGAGCGGACGGGGCGTGGCCGAGTAGATTACATCCACATCCTCGGTGTCGCACAGGCGCTTCCAGTCATCTTCGGTTTTTCCGTACTCTTTGGCCGGCGGTAATCCCCTCTCCTTCAGCCAGTTCCTGGCCGCCTCAAGCCGCGCCGGGTTGATATCGCAAATTGCAGTGATTTGGCAACCCGGAATCTGCGCGATCCTGTGAACCGCCGCCGTTCCGCGACTGCCGATGCCGATAAACCCGATTCGGATTACCGGGATAGGCGGCACGGCAAAGCCATGCATCGGCGCACCCGTCGCGGCGGCTACTCCGTCCTTGGCGAAAGATCCGGCCGCCATCGCGGCCACGCCCATCCAAGCCGTACCCTTCAAAAAATCACGCCTGCTTTGCGCCATTTCCAAACCCTCCTCAAGTATCACTCAAAAACCACTTCGCCCGATTTAGCGATAAATGCGGAAATCAAATCTAACACCTCGCGGAAATGGACGCTCAAACCGTGGTTGTCGTTTTCTAAGAGGTGCAATTCACTTTTCTCCCAAATTTCATGGAAACGCTTTGACGCCCAGTCCGGCGCGATACCGTCGCCCGTCCCGTGCAGAAGAAGCGCCGGCCCTTTGAAATTTTTCGCGGTCTCGTAAATCGGCAGCTTGTAGGCGGTTTTCACGTATTCGCCGCCGATCTCTACCGACCCCCAGATTTTTAGTGTCTTCGGCGGATGCTCCGGATCGAAACTCGGACCGCGCCCCCACCCGTCTTTGGCGGCCTCTTTCAATACGCACGCCGGAGCGAGCAGCACCACGCGGTCAATCTCTTTATCGCCAAGTTCGCCGGCGGCCATCGCCGCGACAACCCCGCCCTGGGAATGCCCAAGGATGGACACCTTACCGGCCCACGGCTGCGACTTCGCCCACGCGACAACCTTCTTCGCGTCCTCGATCTCATTCGGCACGGTCATGTCGGTAAAAAGCCCTTCGCTTTCACCGTGACCGTTGAAGTCGAACCGCACACTTGCGATTCCGTCTTTAGCGAGCCGGTCCGCGATGTCCTTTAACATTCCGCCCCGCTCGTCCTTGGAAGCGCGAAAGCCGTGGCAGAGCACCGCCACCGGGTATTTCTTCCCATTCGCAAAAACGTCAGGCAGTTTCAGGATGGCGGAAAGCCGCCCCTTCGCGCCTTGGATGCCGAACTTGCCGGAAACCGGTCCCGACTGCTGCGAAGTGCCTTTGTAAGAACGCGGCGCTCCAAACGTGCGCTTTAGCCAAACGGCGGCAAGCTCGGGCCAGGCGTCGTTGTCGCGCCCGGTTTTACGGCTGGCGCNNCTGCCGTAACCGTGTCCGCCTTTAGGGCCAAGCAGCATGGCCGCGGGAACCTTACACTTTTTGCAGGCAAGATAATAGGCAAGTGAATTCTCGACCTGACAGAAATCATCCTCGGTCTGCGTGATGAACACCGGCGGCGTATCTTCGGTTACGAACGTGTCCTCGCAAAGCGCCAGATCCGGCGTCGGTTTAGCGCGGAATCCACCCTTGAGAAGTCCGCCGGGATAGACAAGAATCGTCGCGTCGGGGCGGCAGGACTCGTTGTCAACCGCGTCCACCGGCTCGTATTTTCGCGTCTTGAAGTTGTTGGCGGTTCGGGCAGTCAGATTCGCTCCGGCGGAGAAACCGATTTGGGCGATTTTGTCTGGATCAATGCCCAGCTCTTTCGCATTGGCCCGCATCCACGACACGGCGCGTTGGGCGTCAATGAGCGCGATTGAACCGTCGTTAGGAACGCGGTACTTCAAAATAAAGGCGTCGAAACCGTTGTCGTTGGCCCACTGCGCTATCTCCATGCCTTCGTGGCGCCAGGCAAGCAGAAAATACCCGCCGCCCGGACAAATCAGCATTGCCGGATGTATGCCGCCGCCGGGTGCTTTGCGGATAGTAATCGTGGGGTGGCTTACGTTTTGGTAATTGATATCGCCTTTGGGCTGTCCGTTGTCAAGCAACTCCGGCTTGTCGGTCTTTGGACCAGGCATTTTGCCCTCCGGCCAGAGATCGACAATCTTTCCGAAAGAAGCGACCTCGTCCTCGTAGTTCTTGTCTGTCGCCATCGCGCAGAATGCCGCCAACGTCGCAATGGCACTAAATACGCATAATCGCTTGTTCATGTCAGTTCACTTCGAATTACCATAATTGGCACTCAGGCCGGAAATTTTCTAAACACCGTGACGCAGAGGCGCAAAGGATTGGCTTTGCGCCTCTGCGTTAAAAATAAACGGACGCTACGCTTTTGCCGTGTTAAGCCATTCGCTGACGATTGGCTTGCCGACCTTCAGCAGCGAGTTGACCGGACGAACCGCGAAACGGAAGTTCACGCCCTGCGGCACTTGGTCAAGCGCGATGCTGCATTGTTGCGGACGTTTCGCGCGGGGGCTGTCAGGCGACATATTGTAGCCCTGGGCTATGACATACTTCTTAATCGGCTTCTTGCCCCCACTCTTCTCTTCGATGGTGATTTCATAATCAAAGGCGCGCGCGCCTTTTACCGCGGTTGCGGCGGGGAAATCCAGCACGTAGATGTCCTTCTCCTCGGCCGCCACCGGTTTCTTGGCATCTTTGGAACCGCGATTTTTGGCCCTGGCCCTGGAGACGAGCAACTCGGCGCAAGCGGGGAATTCCGGCGCGATCGACCGGGCCGCGCTGGCGGCGAAAGCGAAGGGCTTGGACTCGGCCGCCGGAAGCGGCAGGACCCAATCCTCGCCCAGCGACAGGTCATAAACAAACTCGCGGCGCGTAAAGGTGATATGGTCGCCATAAACGCGCACCAGCATTCCCTGCCGCCCGTCCATGGTGCTGCCATAACCGGCGTTCACTTTGTACGGTTCGTATTCCGCCGAGCCGCCGCCGTTCTCGTACCCCATCGGCAACCGCGCCTTTGAGTAATCGCCACCGGTGTAGCGGAGCGAGCTGGTGCCGAGCGAGGTGAACTCTCCCTGCCAAATCGACTTTTCGTGCGTCAGCGTGGTGTGGGAGTGACCGGAAAAGGCGATCGCATTCGGGAACTTGCTGAGTACGCGCGTGGCGCGGCCGTCATCGTGCCCCCAAGCCCAGAACCCGTAGCAAGTGTCTTTCGGGTGCGGATGCTGATAATAGAAGAACGGCAGTTTAGGGTCAAGATACTTGGCATTCGCGGCAAAGAATTCGTCAAGCCCCTCAATGGCGCGTTCTTCGGTACCGCGGCATTTGTCGGCCGCCCAATGCCCGCCAATGAATGAATAACCCTTGAGCTCCTTGCGGTAGATCGGGGAATACTCCTCATGGAAAATGCGTTCCCAGTTGCCCTTCAAGTCGGTACGGAGAACGTTTTTGGCGCGCTCATTTTCGTCCGACCAGATTTTCTTGGCATAATCGCCGTACGCCGCACCCTCGAAATCGTGGTTGCCGTACACAAAGAGACGCTCGACCTTGCGGCCGTCCGGGGCCTTGTCATTCGGGAACACTTTATTCCAGGCGTCCGCGACATACTGGAGTTCTTTGACCAAACCCCGATCCGCGATATCGCCGACAATCATCACCGCGTCGGCACCGTTGTCCCGGAACCACTCGAAGGTGTGGATCAAGGTTGCGGTGTCGTGGTCCTTCGCGAAACCATCGCCAGAAAGCGCAAGACGAATGTGGACATCACTGACCACGCCAAATGAAAGATTGGGTTTCCCCTGAGAGTATTTGCTGTCTGCAGAACGGAACACGCGGCAGCCGCCAAGTGCCCCAAAAGACGCGATTCCGCCAATGAACCAGCGGCGAGAAACGTTAACGCTCATTGATTGTCCTTCCTTTTGCTTGCAATTAACGGGGAATCCCCCCCATCACCAAAACACTAATGTGAAGTTAACATTTTTGCGGAACAAGGTCAAGCGCGAAGACCGATCAGGGCGCATACTTCGCCAGCGCCAAGGCCAAGAACGCCGACCGGATCTCCGCGTCTGGCGCGATGGCGTCAGGTCTAATACCGTACCGTGACAAAGCCGTAGCAGTCGGTTTACCCAACACAGTTATCGGTTTTCCGGCCAATTTATCCGCGCCAAATTGCGACATGAACGATTCCACCGCCGATACGCTGGCAAAAAACACCGAGTCAAACTCCGGCAACCGGTCATAGGTGACGAATTCATTCCGGTACAACACCACATCATCCACTACCGCCCCCCGTTGGCGCAAAGTGTCCGCCACCAAACTTCCCGCCTTTTCGGAACGCAACCGCAACACCCTTTTGCCGGAAAAATCCACATCCGACGATGCGCCCAACATCCCTTCGGCACAGAAACTCGACGACGGCACCAAATCCGGTTCAATGCCGTAATTCCGCAACGCCGCCGCGCTGCCCGGTCCGCAAGTCATCACTTTAGGAATTTTGCGCAAATCCACCGCCGCTCTGCGAACCAGCGTCATCATGCAATCCACCGCCGATGGCGAGGTCAACACCAACCAGTCATACTCGCCTGCCATCTTTAACGCCGTTTCCGCTTCAGCGTTTGGAACGAGCCGAATCAGCGGTCGAACCAACGGGACAGCGCCCAAATCCCTCGCCGCCAATTCCGCTTTTCCGCGCAACGCCTCGCTGGCGGTGACCAAAATCCGGCATCCACGCAACGCGCCTAAATCACGCCGGAAACGGTGTCCGGCCGCCGTACCCACCACCAGTAATCCGGGCGGATCGCCTTCCAAGGCCGGCAGGGTTCCGGACATCAGTCCGGTCAAGGTGGTTGCCACCACCCGCTCATCGTCCGCACCGGCGTCAAATACGCATGACGCCGGGGTGTCAGAAGACCAGCCTTCGTTAATGAGTTGCGCCGCCACCTGATCGGCCACCCGGACCGACATGAACATCGCCAACGGCAAACGGGAACGCCGTTCCAAAGTCACCCCGGCGATGCCGCCACGCTCCTCCCTGGGTGTGAGCGCGGTAAAACCGCGCGATTCTCCACGGCGGGTCAACAGCATTCCGGTCCCGGTGGTGGCTACTGTCAAAGCGCTAACCCCGGGGCGAACGGTATAAGGTAAACCCAGTTTCTCTAGGCAGTCGACCTCCTCCGCCAAACGACCAAACAAGCCCGGATCTCCGCCTTTCAAACGCACCACCCGACGGCCCTGACGCGCAAAATTCGCGATTAATTCCGTTATTTCCGGTTGCGGCACCGTATGGCCACCGCACCTTTTGCCCACAAAGACCCGCTCGCATTCCAGCGGCAGAAAATCCAACAACGCCGCGTCCATCAAGACATCGTAAAGACAAACCTCAGCCGATCGCAAATCGTTGACCCCGCCCCAAGTGCAGGTGTCGAACGAACCGACGCCCGCACCGACGAAACGAACGGACTTCACCATAAATGCGCGGATCCGGGTAAGTAGCGGATCGCCCATTCGGAAGGTCACCGCCAATACCCCCTGCCCCGGCGGCACCGTTAATTCGCTCAGCGGCACCCATTCGGTTGCACGTTCGGGAAGCCCCAACCGGTTAAGCGCCGCGCCAGCCATCAACAACGCGTCGAAATCGCCCCGGTCAAGCTGTTCCAACCGCGACGGTATCGACCCCCGGACGGGACGGCAAACCGCGTTTGGAAAACGGCGGCGGCAATACGCCTCGCGCCGGTCGCTGCTCACCCCCACCACCGGGGCATCTGGCAAATCATACATGGTCCTGCCAAACGGCAACACCCACGCGTCTCTAGGATCTTCACGCCACGGCAACCAGAACCAATCGATTCCATCCGGCACCGGATCCGGCAAATCCTTGGCGCTGTGAACGGCAAAATCGATTTGCCCGGAGATCAGCGCATCATCCAACTCGCGGGTGAAGAAATCCCCCGGCGAATGCCGCAAATCGGTTTTTAGATCCCGGTCGCCTATGGTGGAGAATTCGCGCAACTCAAACTCCAACGCCGGAAACCAGCGTTTAAAATGTTCCAAGGCGGCGTGGGTTTGAATAAGCGACAAACGGCTGCCTCGCGCTCCGACAATCAACTTTTTCATCACTTCTCACCAATAACCAAAACCAAACGAAAGACGAGTAACAATATAACCCTTTTAGCTAAAATTGTCTAGAGCGTAAATTGCAAGACTAATTGCGCGATTTCTGCATCGCCTTGAGCTCCAACTTCTTTAAGGCGCGGCGCCGACCTCAGCAGTCGCCCTTCGGGAGATCGTGTGTGCGGCATGCGTTCACGAACGCGGCGGGGCGGATCGTGTCGGTGTCGCTCGCCTACGACGGCTCGTATGTGACGAACTCCTACACAGCGAACAGCCTCAACCAATACACCTCCATTCTCCGCGCCTCCGCGCGAGCTGTCATACGATTTGGACGACAACATGACGCGGAACGGCGCACTGTAAGCTCGCGGGAATGTACTGGCGGCACAAGAACGCTGCTGGCATCACACTACTGCGGGCTACCATGCGCTCAAACTTCAGGATAGCGGCATGAAATGCTTCGGACTACCTCATACTATTTGACCACACCCGAGATTGTAGTTACACCCAGTCACGATTTGACACCTGCGGCAGATTATGATAAGATAACTAATTGTTTTTGCTGGTTGATATGCCATGAAACGGGAAGCAAGGCATAAGACACGGATTACACATGAATCCTGTAAACCGTGTTAATCCCGTCAGGACCGTATTTTGCTTAAACCATGAAAGGAAACGAACGATGAAAAGACTATTCGCAATCCTAGCGGCGACAATCGGTTTCGCCGTGATCGCAAACGCGGATAATTACGTCAACCTGTCAACTCTGACCGGCAACAAAACGCTCGTTGACGGTGATATCGTTTCAGGCACACTCTCCGGCAACCACAAAATCTCCATCGCCAACGGTGCTACGATTAAACTTAACAATGTGACCATCAACGGCGTGAACAACGAAAACTACAACTGGGCTGGTATCACATGCCTAGGCGACGCGACAATCTTCCTTTTTGGGGATAATACCGTCCGAGGATTCTGGGAGGATTACCCTGGCATATACGTCCCGGAAGGTTCAACGCTTACGATTCTAGGGGGAGGTTCGCTAGATGCCTCCAGCAACGGATATGGCGCCGGCATCGGCGGCGGGTTTGATATACCATGCGGAAACATTAAAATCATTTGGGGCGACATAACCGCCACTGGCGGAAGCCACGCCGCGGGCATTGGCGGTGGCGGCGATCAAGCTTGCGGCAACATCCTCATTTACGGGAAAACCGTCACCGCAACGGGTGGAACCTACGCCCCCGGCATCGGCTCCGGCGGCAGTTCCAGCTGGTCTCAAGCTTCCTGCGGCAATATCATCATTTACGGGGGCATCGTCACCGCAACTGGCGGAATTAACGCCGCCGGTATCGGCTCCGGCAAAGGAAGTAAATGCAGTCTAGTCGATGTCACTTCCGAAATCTACGCCCCTTGCGTTACCGCGACATGCGGCAAAAACTGCGACAAACCAATTGGTGCGGGTGTTGACGGAACTTGTGACTTCGTTTTCGTGAGCTCGGACCTTGACAGCGTAACAAGCGGCCAGACGCGCAAAATCAAGCATATCGTTAATCTCGCCGATATCACGCAAGATACGCAAGTCATCCATGGAGAGACCATCTCCGGCACTCTCGGCGGCAACTACAAAATCTCCATCGCCGATGGCTCTACGGTAACGCTCAAGAATGCGACCATTCGGGGAGCGAACAACCCCAGCTACGCTTTTGCCGGAATAACATGCGAAGGCGACGCCACTATCATCCTTGAGGGCGCGAACGTCGTCAAGGGCTTTTACGATAGGCTCCCCGGCATTTTCGTCCCCTCGGGCAGGACGCTGACAATCAAGGGCACTGGCTCGCTTAATGCCTCCAGCAACGGTTCTGGGGCAGGCATCGGCGGCGGTTACGGCATTAATTGCGGAAATATCATTATTGAGGGCGGCACCGTCTCGGCCCAAGGCGGCAGTTGTTCGGCTGGAATCGGCAGCGGTGACGGAGGAGGTTCTTCGCCTGCCTTATGCGGCTACATCACAATAAATGGCGGCGACATCACCGCGACCGGTGGCGTCAACGGAGCCGGTATCGGCTGCGGCAGGTGTGGCGAGTGCGGCAACATCACCATCGGTTCGGGAATCTCCAGCGTCACAGCGACACGCGACTCTACATATACCCAAAACCTTGCCCCCATCGGCAAGGGTTCTGGATCCAGCACGACAGGTACCATAACCATCGCGGAGGATCTGAATGACGTGACGAGTGATGACGGAGATACACGTACCATAAAGGCCTGGTCCTTAAGGAGGCTTGAACTGCTCGTGGGTAACCCGACATACAATAACTTCGAAATAATCACCGGTACTCTCATCGGCAGCTTCAAGGTGTATATCGCAGACGGCGCAACGGTGAAGCTAAGGAATGCGACAATCATCGGCGAAAACAACGCCAACTACGATTGGGCAGGTATCACCTGCCTCGGCAATGCGACAATCATACTGGAGGGCGATAATACTGTAAAAGGATTCGACGAATGCTATCCCGGTATTTCCGTTCCTGCAGGCAAGACGCTGACTATCAAGGGTAATGGGTCGTTAACTGCATCCAGCAACGGCTGGGGTGCCGGCATCGGCGGCGGTTACAATAGGGCTTGCGGCAATATCGTCATAGAAAGCGGAACAATCAACGCAACAGGCGGTGGCTGCGCGGCCGGCATCGGCAGTGGCTATGTCAACAAATGCGGCAGCATCACTATCTCCGGCGGTACCGTCACCGCAACAGGCGGTCTACAGGCTGCGGGCATTGGCAGCGGTAGCGAGGCCCAATGCGGTACCATAACTATCGGCGCAGGCATCACGCGCATCACCGCAACATGTGGCGAAAGTTGCTCCAATCCCATCGGCGCAGGTTATAACGGCTCCTGCGGCATCTTAACGTTGGCGAGTGGCTTGATCGACTCGACAACCGGCTCGACGCGCGTAATCGCGAGGAACGGCGGTATCGGCACGTGGGCGGCGGCTAAGGGACTCAGGGGCGCGGACGCGGAATGGGACGCTAAACCGGCGATGTGGGGCGGCAAATGGGCAAATGCTTTCATCTATACCTATGGTGAAGGGCTAGCTAACGGCACGACCGCCTTAATGTCCATCAAGTTCGACGCTTATGGGAGACCGATCGTCACGACTGCACCGGTCATCGAGGGCCGTACTGATTTCAGCGCTTCCATAATCGGCGTACCCTCACTCGATAACTGGGACAATCCGGTCATCCTCAACCGGAGAGGAAATGACTGGACACTCCCATCGGGTAAGGCGGCCAACTTCTTCCGCGTTAAGCTGTCTAAATAGGGCGTTTTACAAGATTAGGGAGGGCGCATGTGGTATGCGCCCTCCCTCTCATTTTGATAGGAAAAAATCGGATGACGCTCAACAAAACGCGGATATTGATCACGTTGGCGGTTTGCACGGTATCAATGGTGCTGGCTGCACCGGAACTTGATTTCATTGCGCCACCAGTACCGGGACATGTCCATGCGTCCACATTGGCGGCACTCCCGAACGGGGACTATATCGCCGCATGGTTCGAGGGCACTAAGGAATCGGCACCGGATGTCGCAATCTGGGGTGCGAAACGTCAGTCCGGAACATGGGAAACGAAACGGATGTTTGCGAAGGCGGCTCCAGTTGCGCATTGGAATCCGGTTTTACGGTTGGCGAATGACGGGCGGCTAGTACTCTATTTCAAGGTAGGCGCGAAGATTCCAGACTGGCAAACATTTTTCTGCGAGAGCCGCGACGGCGGCGCGACGTGGGACACACCGCGCGAGCTGGTTCCAAACGATCGGCAAGGGGGACGCGGTCCCGTGAAAAACAAGTGCATAAAACTCAAGAATGGACGGTGGCTGGCACCAGCCTCGTGGGAAAAGGGGTGCTGGAGGGCCTTTGTAGACACTTCGGATGATGACGGGCGGCATTGGCGTAATTCACCATTGTTTCCCATTCCCGCCGATGCCGACAAAACGTTTGGCGTAATCCAGCCGTCACTTTGGGAATCGGCGGACGGAATTCACGCGCTGATGCGAGCGAAGGATGGCTGGATCTGGCGGAGCGATTCGCGGGACGGTGGACTGAACTGGTCGGAAATCTACCGAACGCCTTTGGAGAATATCAATTCGGGGCTGGATTTGGTCCGCGCCTCTAACAGCAACCTCTACCTTGCAATGAACGGTAAGTCCGCCGTGACCGGCGGATGGGGAAGCCGCCATCATCTGGAGGTCAAGGTTTCGGAAGATGACGGGAAAAGCTGGCGAACCTTAATGACGCTCGCCCACAGCGATAAGCTGAAGCAACCCGACGGCCGCACGACGGAATTCTCCTATCCGGCAATCATCGAAGCGCGTCCCGGGTTGTTGGCCGTAACCTTCACCTACAATCGCCGTCAAATCGCGTTTGTGGAGATACCAATCCCGGCTGCTACTTCCACTCCCGTGCGGTAAGCACCCTAAAAACCTCGTCTGTGGTCTGAACGAGGCGAATATTTTGACCCGGACGGGAAGTGCTCTTCTTTTCGGGGTCGAATTCGACGACACGCCCGCCGTTTTTCAAGAAAGCATGGACATACGAGGTGTAACCCCTGGTCACCGGATAAGGGAAAAACAGGATGTCGGTATGCTCAAGCGCACCTTGCCCGACTTCGTACCAAGTGACCGGTTGCAGGTCTAACCGCGCGTCGCGGCTAAGCGCCATGCTAAGCTCCATACCCTGCATGGTACTCTTCTCGACACAAACGGCCACGTTGATTGCGCCTTTGACTCGGTCTGGATACTCCGGATCTGCCTTGCGGCCGGTCAGATACTGGAGAATCGAACAAATGATATCTTGGGTGTTTTCCGACGATTCAGGATGGGGTCCGCAAAGGACAATCTTCCCTTTCCCGCATGTGCCGCCAATGATTGCCGCATGGCCAGTCATCGGACTGATCGACTTTCCAGAGAAAGTGTTGATCATGTTTCCGCGGTATTCGGCTAAAACCTTGATGTCCGCATCCGCGACAGGGCTTCCGGGGAGTATTACCGGGCCTCCCCAATAGAGAACGTGTCGCTTGGTTCCGCCAAGGATACCGAGTTTTTCAAAACCGTCATCGGTGAAGCGGACAGTGGTCTGCGCCCAGCCGCGATAGGCTTCCTCAAGCTGCTCGCGGAATGGGACCAACCCGCCAATACGGGGAGAGTCAGGACGGATTTTTTCAAGCGCCAAAAACGCGCCGGCGCACACACCCAGATAGTTGCCGCCGTTCCGAACGAAATCACGGATGGCGGAGCAACCATTCTCGCCGAACGTCTTATACAATGTCGGGCTGTAACCACCACCGATCACCAGCAAGTCGAATGAAGATAGTTTGCCGTTACGAATTGTCTCGCTATCGATGAATGTGACGTCATAGAGCGGTGAGAAGGTCATGAGCTGGGAGAGATTCCAATATGCGGCATAACCGGCACCCGGTCCAGCGTAAATGGCGACCTTCACGGGGTCAAACCGCTGCGGATTGGCGAGCGACGGCTTGTCACGCAAATTTGTGAGCGCCTGAACCGCTTCCTCACCTGACGCGACGCGGATCACGCCGGGTTGCATCTCGCGGAAACGTTTTGACGGTTTACCCCAGGTGACGATCGTTCCCCCACGTTTCAGAAATTGGTTGCGGCGCGCGACAGGAATAGGCTGGAAGATGCTTTCGATTCTGTTGGTGTCGCAGCTTTCGGGGATTACCAGCGCGTCCAAGTGGTGAAAGATCCCCTCCGCGCACTGGTCTTCAGTGATTGGGGTGATGTCCAGCGCGTCGGAACGAACCAACGCCATGTAAGCTTCGGCATCCTTCGGTCCAGGCGAAGGGGCACACATGAGGCCAACGGACAGTTGACCGGGTTTACGTTGAGGGACTTGCCATGAGACATCCCGTCCCGTAACAAATTTGAAGGCACCACGCACGATATCCCACGTGCATGGGTAGTATTCAGGGTGATCGGCAAATACGAACACCCTACCCTTGCCATAAGTTCCCGCCACTACGCTGGCGGTACCGGTCATCGATTCGCATGGGGTGTCCGTATCGACATTTATATCACCCACGAAAGTCGCCAACACCTCGAAGGTGGCATCCGGAATCGGCTCGCCGGAAATCATCTTTGGACCGCCGTGGTACCGCACACGGTGGATACCGGACTTGATGCCGGTCAACTCCTCCGCCCGTTTGGTGAACGAAGTGGAGAGTATAGTGCCGCCGCGATACGGCCCTTTCTGGTCGATGTACGGAACCACGTTGCATCGTTCGGGTTTCTGATTGGAGGACATTAACAGATAGCAACCCGCGCAGGAGCCGATGTAGCCGCCGCCCTTGTGGATGAACGCTTTGAGCCGTTCCACGCCCTTATCACCGAGCATATTATATTCGATTCTGGAGTTGCCGCCGGGCATGATAAGAACGTCGATCCGGTCCAGAACGCCTTCCCGGATCATTTCGCCATCCACATACGTGGCCTGCATGTCCGGCGAACAGCCGACCAGTTGCACCCACCTGAACATTCCGATTCCACGCGCCCCTTTGTCCACAAACACCGCCACGCGCAGCGGTTCCGCGCTGGAAGCGCTTACGGACTGCTGCTCCGATACGGATGAAGTTTCTAGCGGGGTGGTCGATACACACCCGTTGACCAACAAAAGTAACGCGCTCACGCAAACGATAAGGTTTTTCATACGGTTATTCTCCTCGATTGTCCAATCAGCCCGTAGTATCCTAGTTTAATGCCTTTTCAGATTGCTAAAAAATATTGTACCAAACTCACCGCCAAAGGGCAAGCGGACGCTAGGATAATTTTACGCGCGGCGCGGCTTCGTCCGGTTTGACATTTCAACCGCAGATATGTTATATTATTTGTGTTGTTTAACAGTGTGGTATTCTGCAAGTTAATACCAAAATGAGGTACTTATGAAAACATTAGCAAGATTCGCAATCGGGTTTACGTTGGCCGCGTCCGGTATTTTGCATGCCGACGAAATTGCGCCAAAACTTAAAATCATGCCGTTGGGTGATTCCATCACCTACGGCGCAAGCGTGGCTGGCGGCTACCGCCTTCCGCTTTACAACCTTTTGACCAATGCCCGCTACAGTATTGACTTTGTGGGCACCCAGACCAGCAACTCCTCCGCCGACCTCCCTGACATTGACCACGAGGGCCACAGCGGCTGGCGGATCACCCACGCATCATCGGGTATTTATGAAAACATTCTCGGCTGGTTGGATAAAATTGACGCCCCCGACGTTATTCTGCTCCATCTGGGCACCAACGATTCCGGCGAAAGCGATTTCTCCAACCGCATCGAGAAGATGGGGCTGTTGCTGGACCGAATCGCCAGCATCCGTCCCGCCGCTCACATTATTCTCACCACCATTCTGACCCGAACCGACAACGACGCGCGCAACACCGCTATCCAGACCTATTTCAACCCTTACGTTGAAGAGCTGGTGGCTACCCACCAGGCGAAAGGGCAGCGGGTGCATTTTCTGGACATGGACGCGTTCTGCCCGGCGGCAGACACCCTTTCCAGCGACGGTCTCCATCCTGGCGCGAACGGTTACCAACTGATGGCAAATGCCTGGTATCCAGCCATTACCAACATCTTCGCCAGCTCGTATGGCGATAATCTGCCGCCGATGATCTCCCACGCCGTTCCGGTCGCCGACCGCAAGAAGATTACGGTCTATTTCAACAAACCGGTGAAAATGTCGACCGCGAACCAAATAGCGAAATATACGGTCACCGACAATTCGGTCACCGCGACCGAAGTTTCAAGCGACCAGCGCAGCGTGACCCTGACGTTGGCCGAACCGCTGTCCGCCAACGTCACCTACACGGTCACGGCATCGGACATCACCGACCTCACCACCCCGGCGCACACCGGCAACAGCAGCAGCCAGTTCGTGGCCTACCAGTACGGGTACCGCAACAACGTGCCGCAGGATGAGTATAGCAAATACTCTTTGGTGTACGACCTGAACATCCCCGCCAACGGACCTTGGGGCAGCAACAAAATTGAAAACCGCTACGACATAAACAACAGCGCCAATATGCCGACCGGATTCAACCGGGTGGCCTACTACCTGGAGCTTAAAGCCCCCGGCGGAAAAATCCAGTGGGTGTGGGTTTCCATGGACGCCTTCACTGACGACATCTCTAAAATTTCGGTGCCGACTTTCGCCTCCGGCGCGGTTTTCCAGCAGAAAGTCTCCAGTATGAACGTATTCTGCAATGTGGACGGCGTAACCACGGGAACCGAAATCGATACCGGAAATATCGAGTTTTGGCCGTGTAACTACAATGAGCGTATAATAAGTGGAAACGGGTTGGGCGGAAACGACTCGGTTTATGATTTTGACGACACCTGCAGCAACGGCGGCGACTACGGTTCCATGCAGGTCCACAACTGGGGTGCCAAAGAAACCATCTTTGCTTACAACCATTGGAACGACGCCAACGGCGCCTGCTGCCTCGGAATCGGTAACGACCCCAACTTCGGCAATGGCAACATCGGCTCCGACTGGACCTTTGACGGCAACGGCGCATCATACGAAGTCCGGCGTTTGCAGGTGTTTGTGAGCTATCCACCGGACACCACCCCGCCCACCATTGCCAGTGTCAAGGCCGGTGCCGCCGGAACGCAGGTGTTTGTGAAGTTCTCCGAAACCATCCAAGCCTCCTCGCTGTCTGGTGCCACCTTTACTTCCGACGCATTCACGGTGTTAAACGCCGAGCTGATGGCTGACGGCATGACGGTAAAACTCACCACCACCGCCTTTGACGCTAACGCTTCGGACATCACCCTGACCGTAAACGGCATCTTTGACGCCGCCGCCAACATGATCGCCGCCGACACCGCCGCGGAGGTCGCCGCCTACGGTTTGCCGGATGTTATCGCCGCGAACATTGGGGCCAACGCGGAAGGATACGAGCTGGTCTATATCACGGACATTCCCGAATACTCCTCCTACAATTCCGATCCGAAGGCGTATTGGTTCGATCAAAGTTCCAAGACCGGCGAGTTTGACCGCGTGGCCTATTATCTGGAACTCCAGCCGTTGAACGCCACCAAGCGTTATGTCTGGACATCCTTTGACGCTTTCACGCAGAACCGCGAGCAACTCGGTGTCCCGACCGCCGCCAAAGGCAGTTATTTCCAGCAGAAAGTTTCCAATATGTTCGTGGCATCCAACTACGGTAACGCGAAGGCTGGTACCTATCCAACCGGATGCAACATCGAATTCTGGCCTTGCAATTATGACAAAGCCAAAGAGTTGAATGTGCCCAACGGTGCCGCCAATATGTATGACATTGACGACGCGCTGGGTACCGGTAACACCCCGCTCGTCCGCGGGCACGGTTCGATGCAAGTCCACAACCACTCCGCGTCAAACGTTATCTGGGCAATCAGCAACTTCGGTAATGACGACCGGAGCAACCGCATCTCCGTCGGCATCGGCAACGGCAGCGTTAGCGGCAGAACCGACACTATGGACTGGACGTTCGCGTACAACGCCCACATTTACGCCACCCGCCGCCTCTACGTGCTGGTGCATCCGGTAAAACGGTATGACGGCATCACCGCCGAAACGGTTAAGGCCGAAGTCGCGGAAAAAGTCGGCGCGAATACGCTCGAAGGTTACGAAACGCTCTTCGCGATTTCCCAGTTCCCCAACCCCGCATCCGTGGGTACCCCGGATTGGCGGGCCAACCACCTCTACACGGTTGACCGGCGCAACGAGCTGAGCAAATTCGGCGCTAGCCGTATCGCCTACTACATGGAACTCAAGAAACCGTCCGATTCCGAGCCGAAATACGTCTGGACCGCGATGGATCCCTTCACCACCGATTTCCAGCGATACGGAGTCCCGGTCGGCGGCTACACCTTCCAGCAACAGGTCGGCAACCTTGATGTCAAATCGAATGTCGCCGGCATCGTGAACGGCGATGGAATCGAAACCGGGTGTATTGAATTTTGGGCATCGAATTACGGCCAAGGCAATAGACAGGGAACGTGGGGCGGAGACGCCAGCCTTTTCGACTGGGACGACACCAACTATGACGCCGGTGTCAACGGCCACGGCTCGATGCAGGTGCACAACTACGGGGCTAAGCAGGTGCTTTGGTCCATCGTTAGCTTCAACAACAACCGGGCGGCTGGCATCGGCATCGGCAACAACCCGAACTATTCCGCGCAGAAGGACCTCGACTGGACCCACCAGGCGAACATCGGCAACTATACCGTCGCCAAGCTATATGCGTTCGTGAAACCGGCGGCCGATTCGTTGGAGAATACCATCCGCAACGAAGTGGCCGCGAAAATCGGCGCGGAACGGCTGGAGAATTACGAGTTGCTCTTCGCGGTGACCAATGTTCCCGCCCAATGCTCAATCGCCAACTACATTTGGGCCAGAGACAATTTCTATACCATCGACAACCGCACCAATTACCGCCAAGGCGAAATTTCCCGGGTCGCATACTATGTTGAAACCCGTAACACCGGCGACAGCGTGAGCAGTTACGTCTGGACCGCAATGGACGCCTTCACCGATGTCGGCTTGAAGTTTGGCGCGCCGATGGGCGGTTACTACATCCAGCAGCGGGTCAACAACCTGGACGTGCTGTCGAATGTCGGCAGTATAACCAGCGGCGATGGCATTGAAACCGGATGCATCGAATTCTGGGCGACCAACTACGGCAACGGTAACACTCAGAACAACTGGAACGGTACATCCGGTTACTTCGATTGGGACGACACCGGATACGGCACCGGCTGTAACGGCTACGGCGCGATGCAGGTGCACAACTACGGCGCGAAACAAGTGCTGTGGGCGTTCAACCATTTCAACGGCGGTAACGTTCCTAGCGTCGGTATCGGCAACAACCCGAACTACGCCAGCCAGAAGGACCTCGATTGGACGTTCACCAACAACCGCGGCAGTTTGGACATCGCAAAGATCTACGCCTTTGTTATTACCGGGCCGCACGATTCCACCGCGATGGACATTTCAATCAGCAAGGTGATCGCCTCCATCGACGGTGACAAGCTGGCGGTTAAATTTAATTCCGTCAGTTACGAAGCGTTGGAGAATGCCGTGATCACCCTCAACAACGGCGCCACGGTAAAATCTTTTGAACTGCGCGACAACCAGTGGGCTATTATCAACACCTCGGCGCTAACCGCCGGAGGGACATACGTGCTCACCATTGACGGCCTGTTGCGTGACGACGCCACCGCCCAGCCCGCGATTACGGCGAACGTAACTGTTCCGACCGTGGCGGCAGCCGCCCTGCCGGAGTACATTACGGCGATTCCCGAAGTCAGCGGTTACCGCCTGCTCCAGCGGTTGGATATCCCCGCAAACTCCAGCACCATATACGAAAACACGGCCTACACGGTTGACGAGGGCTACTTCAGTCACCTGCCCTTTGACCGTATCGCCTACTGCCTTGACATTGTCGGGACAGACGGCGTTCGCAAATGGGTTTACGCCTCGATGGACGCATTCTGCGCCGACACGACCAAGATCGGTCTGCCGACTTATGACCGCGGGGCGGTATACCAGCAGCGCGTGGACAACCTCAACGTTTACGCTTCTGAAAATACCGGCGTAACCACCGGCACCGGTATCACTACCGGTAACATCGAGTTCTGGCCGCAGAGTTACCAAACGCCGGCCACTATGCCGGAACTCAACGGCAACACGTCGATTTACGACTTCGACGACAAACGCGACGATTATTTAGCCAGAGGTTACGGTAGCATGCAGGTGCACAATTTTGGCGCCAAGGAGACGCTGTTGGCCATCAACCGTTTCGGCAACAACAACCAGAACGTTATCGCCGGCGTCGGCAACTGCCCGAATTCCGACCTCACCGGTAACAGCGCGGTAGGCACTGACTGGACCCACGACGAGAGCGCGTGCAGCTTCAACTCGCGGACGCTTTACGTGCTGGTGCGCGATGTCACCGGTCCGGTTGCCAGCGGCAACGGTCCGGCAATCAGTACCCAACCGCAAGACTTAACTTGCCGCCGCAACGATAAAGCGGTGTTCGGCGTTCTGGCGGCCGGCGCGATCTCATTCCAGTGGTTCCGCAACGGCATCATGATTGACGGCGCAAACGGCTCCAGTCTGGTGTTGGACAATGTCGGTATCGGCGATGCGGGAGATTACAGCGTGTTGGTCCAGGGTGCGAACGGGACGACGTTGAGCGACACTGCTACCCTCACCTACATTGCGGACGGGACTATGATCATATTCAAATAGTCGGATTTAATGTCAAGAGGTCCGGCGCTTAACGGTACCGGACCTCTTCATTATGTTACTTCGTTGAACGGAGGAATGTTGTAACCATGGTTAAAACGCGAGAATCCTGGGGAAGTAGAATCGGTTTGGTACTTGCCGCCGCCGGCGGTGCGGTCGGATTGGGGAACTTTCTGCGTTTTCCCGGCGTTGCCGCGCAAAACGGCGGCGGCGCGTTCATGATCCCCTACTTTATCGCGTTCCTGTTTCTCGCTTTGCCGCTCTCGTGGCTGGAATGGACAATGGGCCGTTACGGCGGTCGCCACGGTCACGGATGCGCACCCGGGATTTTTGACGCGATGGGTTTGCGCCGCCACCCGGCGTTGAAATATCTCGGCGTGTTTGGCATTACCGGCGCGGTGGGCATCTTTTTCTATTATCTGTACGTCGAGTCATGGACTTTGGCCTACAGCGTTTTCGCACTCACCGGCAAATATTCCGGCATCACCTCCCCCAATGAAATGGGGGCGTTCCTTGGCAGCTATCTCTCTGGCTCGGGCAAATATTTTCACGGGCACGGCCCGGCTTACGTCTGTTTTCTGATTACTTTTGTCAGCAATTTCCTGATCGTTTACCATGGGGTGAACAAAGGCATCGAGCGTTTCTGCAAATTCGCCATGCCGTCGCTGTTTATAATGGCGATCCTATTAATCGCCAGGGTATTCACTCTTGACGCCCCGATCAAGCCGGAATGGAACATCAACCAAGCGCTGGGTTACCTTTGGAATCCAGATTTTTCGGTGTTGAAATCCGGCAAGGTTTGGCTTGAGGCGGCGGGGCAGGTATTTTTCTCGACCTCGGTCGGTATCGGTGCGTTATTAACCTACGCGACCTACATAAAGTCGAAAGACGACGCGCTGTTGTCCGCCACTTCGGCCGCCTTTCTCAACGAATTTGCCGAAGTGGTGCTGGGCGCGTCGATTGTCGTTCCTGCCGCGTACATTTTCTTTGGTCCGGAAGGAACTTCCTCCGCTGTCAGCGGCGGCACTTTTGGCTTGGCCTTTAAAACCACGCCGCTTATTTTCAACCACATGCCCGGCGGCGCGATTGCCGGATTCGCATGGTTCTTTCTGCTCTTCATTTCCGGCATCACCAGCGCGGTGTCAATCATGCAACCCGGTATCGCGTTTCTGGAGGATGAATTCCGCATCTCCCGAAAACACAGTATCGCCGCGCTCGGCATTGTCGCTTTTCTGGTTTCACAAGCCGTTATTTTCGGCGATTGCGTGGTTGACGAACTCGACTTCTGGTTCAGTTCGTTCGGGCTCCCGCTGTTTGGCTGCATTGAGGTGCTGGTCTTCATCACCGTTTGGGGCGGCGATCGTGGCTGGGCGGAACTCAACCGCAACGCGGATATCCGTTTGCCTAAATTCGCCCGCCTCATCATCTATTACTTTACCCCGGTTTTCCTGTTGGCGATTCTGCTCGGCTGGCTGGCCACGGACGGGTGGAAAACCATTATTCTCAAGAAAAGCGTTGACGGGCAATTGGTGGATCTCTATACCCCGCAGCAATTGCCGTGGGTGATAGGAACCCGTATTTTCTACTTCGGCTTTATCGCCTTGGTCTGCTGGTTGGTTAACCGCGCATGGAAAAAGAATTACCGTATCGGTCATTAACCGCGTAAAAGATTGGAGGATGTCATGGCATTTGAAGAAATTGATGGAGAAAAACGGTTTGGCGGCCAATCCCCGCTCCCGCTGGCAAGAGATTTGCGGCAAACCGCATGGGACGCGCTGTGTGAACGTTATCAGTTCTGGCGTTATTTAGGCGGTTTTCTTACACTGAGCGTAGTACTAGCCGTTATAATCGTCTTTGGCTGCGTTGTTGTCGAATTACTTTCTAAATTATGCGGATCGCCTTCAGGATATTCCAATTTCAAGGATATGATTAACGACCCGTTCTTCTGGCGGGCGATTGTTCCGATTGCGATTTTGTCTACCGCCGCACTAACATACGTAATCGGATTCACGTCTTGGGGCATCGCCAAAATGTCGGTGAACACGATTCGGCGCACCTTAAAATACGGCGATTGTTTTAGCGGTTGGGGATACGGATGGCACATGGTTTGGGTGTTGTGTGTAGTCTGCACTCGGCTCTTTCTGTGGTCACTGCTGTTTATCGTGCCTGGAATAATAAAATCATTATCTTATGCGCTAACCGACATTCTTGCGGTTGATCATCCCGACTGGACCCCGGACGAATGCATCGACGAGTCATCAAGGCTGATGTACGGACACCGCTGGCGATTCGTGAGATTGAACTTGAGTTTTATCGGATGGTTCATACTGGCAGGGATACTCCGAATGATTCCGGGAATCGGTGCCATCGTGCAGTATGGTATCCAAATATACACATCAGCCGCCAAGGCGGCGTTTTACGAGGATCTGATCGCCCGCGACTCGCGTCCGGTTTCAGTCAGTGCCGAACCAAACGTCTGACGGTCAGTTCATCCTGCGCGATCTGAGCTGAAAGCGCGGCGGGAGATTCGAAACGCCGTTCATCGCGAAGACGTTTCCAAAAGGTTACAGTGGCGGTCTGACCGTAAAGATCGCCATCAAAATCCAGCAAATGCGCTTCCAGCGCGGTGGTTCCCGCCTCGCCAAAAGTCGGGCATTTACCAAGGTTTACCGCCGCCGGAAACGTTCCTTCGGATACCGTCACTTCCGCGGCGTACACGCCGGGCGGCGGCAGCACAATGTCGCCCCGCAGCCTGATGTTGGCGGTTGCCCGGCCCAATACCGGACCGCCTTCACCCCGGCCGTGCACAACCTCATCGCGAATAAAAAATCGGCGTCCCAGCATCGCGGCGGCGGTGTCCAACCGTCCTTCGCTTACCGCAGTACGGATCCGGGTGCTGGAAATCTTTGTCCCCTCATATTCGGCGTATGGCACCACCCCGACATGAAAACCGTATTTCTTCCCCAACTCGGCGAGCATAACCGGTGTGCCGGTCGCCTGACGCCCAAATCGCCAATTGTCCCCGCAACGAACCTCGGTCAAATGTCCGCTGGTTAACGAACGGACAAACTCTTCGGGATCCTGCACCGCCAAATTTCGGGTAAACGGCAGCAATAACGCCCCATCCATTCCCAACGCCTCAAACATCATCAACCGGTCCTCGGGGGCGTTTAAAAGCAACGGGGCCTTTGACGGCGCAAGCACCGATATCGGCTGACGGTCGAAGGTCAGAATCCATGCCTCGCCGCCACAGGCGCGGGCGCTTTCAATCGCGGCGGACAGCACTTTCCGGTGTCCAAGATGTACCCCGTCAAAAAAACCGGCGGCAAGGCATACCGATTTTTCGATTTTCCGAAATTCTGCGGTATCGCGGATGATTCTCATCGGCGAAGCATCTCCAACGCCCGGTTGCATGGAATCACCCGACGAACCAATTCTGCGGCATCCATCGCCAGCAAATCTTCTAACGGCGTGGCGTCAGTTACACTGAAAGTGCCGGACTTGGTGCGCCGCAGCGCGTCCAGACACGCTCCGCAGCCCAACTGCTGCCCGGCGTCATGCGCAAGCGTCCGGACATAAGTGCCTTTGGTGCATACTACGTCAAAGGTCGCCAGCGGCGGTTCCCAAACGGTCACCCCGATTCGGTAAATGTGTACAAAACGGGGCTTACGTTCCACCTCCTGCCCTTTTCGGGCCAGCTTGTAAAGCGGCACTCCGTTGACTTTGATGGCGGATACCATCGGCGGAGTCTGGAAAATGTCGCCTTGGAATGATTTCAAGGCGGCATCAACCTGCTCGCGGGTGATGGCATCGGCTGGATGCTCTTCCAACAACTCGCCGTCACAATCTTGGGACGAGGTCACCCGCCCCAAATGCATCACCCCGGTGTACGCCTTGTCGCCGCCCATCAGCGTGTCGGAAAGTTTCGTCCCTTTGCCCAACAGTATCAGCAACAGGCCGGTGGCGTTGGGATCGAGCGTTCCGCCATGCCCGACTTTTTCTATCTTAAAAGTCCGGCGGATCCGGTTTACGATATCGTGTGAAGTCGGCCCGCACGGTTTATCCACTAACAGCACTCCGTCCACCTCAAGCATTTTCCGCTCCTTCCGCAAGACCGATTTCTTCGTCAGTAAGGTAACAGGCGGGATCGCTCCCCCATAAATCGCCGGTGGCCACTTCGGCGCGGGCGCGGAAGTTGCCGCCGCAAATATCGAGAAACCGGCAGGATGCGCAACGCCCCCGCACCAACCGTTTTTTGTTACGCAGTTTTCCGAGGAACGAGTCTTCGGGCGGGTTCTGCCAAATGCGGCTGAAGGGTTGCTCCAGCACATTTCCCAGCGGTTTGTCGCGCCAAAACTGGTCGGGGTAAACCGTGCCGTCCCAGCTGATGCAGCCGATGCCCAAACCCGTGCTGTTACCACCGTTCATCTGCAGCAGCCGCAATACGTCATTCGCCCTGGGATTTCCCTCGCGCAACATCTTGAGGTACAGATACGGCCCGTCGCAATGGTTGTCCACCGTCAACACTTCCACCGGGAAACCGCGGTCATGCAAACGCTCGGTGCGTTCGATAATCAAATCCACCGTCTTGCGGCGGAGATCGGCCGGCAAATCGTGGCTTGCTATTTCCGCGCCGCGTCCGGAATAAACCAGATGGTAAAGGCAGATGCGCGGTACGCGCTCGCGCTCCATAAAATCAAAAATCGCGGGAATCTCGCCCACATTATCCCGGGTCATGGTTACGCGAAGCCCGACCTTTACCTCGGCGTTGCGGCAGGCCCGGATTCCGGACACCGCCCGGTCAAACGCCCCGTCGCACCGACGGAAACGGTCGTGGATCTCGCGCATTCCGTCCAAACTGATCCCCACGTATGAAGCCCCGATTTCCTTGATTTGCGCGGCCTTGGCATCGTCAATCAACGTCCCGTTGGTGGAAAACACCACCCGCAAACCCTTGTCGGCCGCATAACCGGCCAACTCCAAAATGTCTGGACGCACGAACGGCTCGCCGCCGGAAAAAAGCACCACCGGGCATTTAAATGCCGACAGATCGTCCAACACCGCTTTGGCTTGAACCGTGTCCAACTCATTTTGCGGGGAACACACCGAAGCGTAACAATGCGAACACTTCAGGTTGCATCTGGAAGTGACGTTCCAGACCACCACCGGTTTTTTGTCCGCGGAAAACTGTAACATGTGGCTAGGCAGACGCGAAGAATCGCGCCCGTAACGCAACGGATCCGATGCCTCCACCTTGCCGAGATACAATTTCGAGATACCAACCATAAGGATTTCTTAAAAGACGCGATGCCGGAACCGGCATCGCGTCACAATTAAGGATTAAATTTTACCCGACAGGTTACCGGATAATAATGATCGTGCCTACGCGGGTGATGCTCGCCCGCTTACCGTCAGCCGTAATAAGGACGTCATATCCCATGTCCTTGAGTTCCTGACATTGCGGCTTTCCGGTGATCGCCCCGGATTGAGACGTCGCAAATACATACGCCCCATTGATATTATCCGGATCGGAAACTTTAAGCGTCGCGCCGGACAAGTCCAACGAACCGCCCGCCACCTCAATGAGGTCGCCGACATCGAGATTAATCGTGCCGGTAACAACCGTGTCGGATGTAAGCGCGATCGTCCCGACTGCGCCATTGCCTGCCGGGGAGAGGGAATCCGTCACCACCAGCGAACCGTTCAGGACCGTGCCGGAACCGGTAACCACCGACTGGGTAAGCTTCTTGCCGCCAAGGTCAACTCTCGCGCCCGACGCCACATAAAGCTGGCTGTACGTAGCGTCCTCGATTGACGCGATCTGATCGGCGGAAGCGTCCGGACCGTTGGCCGCGCTGCGGATAAGAAGGTCTTCGGATAACGTTCCGTTCCACACGCGCACCTCGTCGATGTCAATGTATGCGTCATAATCGCTCCAGAACGAATGTCCCAGCCAGAACACGTTCTGAGTGATTCTAGTCAAGACCGACCAGTTAACAAAAGTATGATTGACCATGTACACCATTTTGTCGGAGGACAGATTCCTGCAGTAAGTTCTGGCATACGTGCCGCCATTACCGTCCGGCGTGAACGTGATGGCGATGTAATACGGCGCGGTTTCGAACCGCATCGCGTCCATGCCGAATGTTCCTCCGCCTTCGCCGTTTACGTCCAGACTGTAAACGCCGGTATCGTTGGTACGGTTGAAAGTGAAGGCGATGCCGTCACTGGTATCCTTGCCAAGGCAGAACAGTTTTGACCACACTTTCCGCTGACGGAGCGTCATCCAGAATTCCAACGTAACACTGTCGGACGGAAGCATATTGGCGCCGAGGTCGATATAGCTCGTATTCTTCGTCCCGCCGGCCAGAACTACCGTCTTGTTGTCGGCTGAATAGGAGACGCTGCCATAGGATGTTCCCTCACTGCCGCCGATGGCGTCCTTGAGGTCGCCGTTGAAACTCCAACGGTGCGCCAGCGTTGCAGGTGTCGCAGTGTTGTTTCCTTCCGCGGTAAACGCAAGCGTTCCGCCGGTTACGTTGATTGCTCCCACCGCCGGAACCGAATCCGCGGTCAACGTCCCCTCTCCCGTTTTGGTCAGGGAGCTTCCGGGGAACGCGGACACCGCGGTGCCGGCAATCGCGACATTGTGCCCGGCGGAATCGATCGTGAGCCCGCCCTGGTCAAACCATACCGACCCGAATCCCGACAAAAACTCATTGCTGTCGGCCAAAGCGGCAAGCGTGCCGCCGTCGAACGACACCGTTGCCGTGCCCGGCCCTTTCTTAATGGAAGTGGTGGTGAGCAAGGCATCATTGCCCAGAAACAGCGTTCCATTGCCAGCTGCGGCGGTTCCCAGGGTAATTCCAGACTGGGCCGACATCTTGCCGCCCGCAATGTGAAGAGTACCCGTGCCGGATTCGCCGACATTCACGATACCGCTGACGTTAAACGTGCCGTCATTCAAAGTGTACGTCGCAACTCCGCTTTCGCCGATGTGGACTTGGCTGCTCGCCCCGCTCATCGTCGCGTCGTTCAATCCGCCGTTTTGGATATAGGTTCCGGTTCCGCCCAAACCGAAACGTTCCCAATATTTGGGCTTTATCGTGCCGCCGTTTTGGGTGTAAGTTCCAATACTTCCAGCAGATTCGCCGATACGCAGATCGTTTACGGTTACCAATGTCCCTTCACCCTGAACATAGGTGCCGCGGCCGGTGTCCTTGGATCTGCCGACATAGAGGTTACCGACAATGGTATTCGTGCCGCCGCTCAAGTTGTAAATGGCCGTTCCGCCTTCGCCGACGGTAAATTCCGCGCCCACGCTGAACAGACCGCCGCTCTGGTTGATTTCGCCATAGCCGTTCTTAACCGCGCCGAAAGTGCCCCAGCCCGTAGTGCGTACTACCGCATCACCGCTAATGTTCAAATACCCTTTGTTACCGGCCTCGCTGAAACCACCGCCGGACAAACGATATAACGTAACGTCAGCCGTTCCGCTGGCATCAAGCGTACCGCTTCCGCCTTCCGCGCCTAGGAAAACCGGTCCGGGCGCGGGCGCGTTTAGAATCGTTCCGCCAGTAATAACCAGAGTACCCGTACCGCCGTTACGGCCGATATTCAGCCAGTTGGCGAAGGTTACGTTGCCGGCGGTTTGGATGAATTCGCCGGTTCCCCTTCCGCCGACGGAAAACTCATAGTTGGCGGTCAGATTGCCACCGTCCATGCGGTAAACGCCGTGCCCTTTGTTATTCCGTCCGCCTACTACCGAACGGTCGGACGTAAGCACCACCGCGCCGCCGTTTTGGGAGAACTCGGTATAATGCGCATCACCGATGTTCATGTAACCGGTGGAGATCGTGCCGTCGCCCACTTTGGTGATAACGATCTTAACGTTGTCGCCAAGAGTTAACAAACCGATATTATCAATAAAACTAACTTCGCCGGCTATGCTATCCGACACGGTATCGAATTGAAGTTCAGAAACGTCTTCAGCCCCGGCGCTGTTCACGAACGAGCAGCCTGTGTCCGCATTGAGGTGGTTCAACTTAAGATTGAAACCGTTGAAATCGGCGACACCCAAAATCAACGGCGTCTTGGAAAGGCCGCGCCAATCGCAATCGGCGGAGAAAGTGCAGTTGCCGATTTCAAACGACTTGCAAGCGATGTCGGTTCCCGCCGGCGCCTGAAGATTCACATTGTCTCCGGCGATTCGCGCGGTGTACGCGGCAGTGGGCACCACCGCCTCGCCGGCCAAGTCTTCCCAGTTGGCCGCGTTCGCCGGGTTGCCATCGTTCGCCGCGCCAGTCCACGTGGCAACCTGCGCGCCATCCTGCGCCAGAACGATGTTAACGTCAATACCCTCGATGACCCCGGACGCATAAACCATGGACTCGATCGGCGCCCTCGTAAAGTAAAGAATGGATTTCTTCGCGGCGGAGTTAACGATTTTGGAGCCGATGTAATCCACCGCAATGTCCTGAATCGTCAGCGAGTGGCCGTTGAGGTCGAGCGTCGTGCCGCTGGTGAGAACTAGTGTTCCAAGCGCTGTCCAGTCGCAGTCCTTCGTAAGCGTAACCGTGCCGGCGGTTCCGGTGGCAAATATGAAATTATGGAAAGCGGTCAGCGTGGAGCTGCCGTTGATGGAAATGGAGAACGGCACCTTAACGCCGCCGATGTCTATGACCGACGAACCATAACCGCCGCCGGTGTCACCGGCAATCATCGTGAAGTGGTGCCACCCCTCGGAGACGTAGGCGCCCGCGCCCATGGTCGGATCCCAGCGGTTGTTGATGAACTGCCAAACGCCATCGATGGCTAGGGTGCTGAAATCGTCGAAACGGCTCTGGATCGTCCACTGCCCCGCCTCTGCGGCGGTGACGTAGAACCAGCCGTCGAAACGGAGCTGGGAGGTTTTGAGATTATCTGTAACCCAGGTGCCAGAACTGGCATTGAGCGCGTCAATCCCCTGCTCTCCCTTTGGGGTGTACTGGCCGAGCTCGGCTTCGCGGTAAGCGGCGTATGCCGTATTAGGAGCCGGGGTGATACGGCCGTACTGGGTGGCGGTGAAACCGCCTAAGCGGGTTTGCTTCCAAGCGGGTACCGCCCCGTCCGGGATAGCGAAATCAGTGTCACCGTCGATGATGACGGTGGTGGCAGCGCCGGGCACACCGCCAGAGATGACGGTCGTACCGTCTTTGGCGTAACACGTCCAGTTCGCGGCGTTCACAAGATCCGCCGCCGTCGCCGGCGCACTCGCCGCCGTCCATTTGGCATAGGCCGGCTGCGCGGATGCCACGGTTATCGTGTTGCCGTCGAGCGTCGCCGTGTAGTTAACCGCATCGGTTAGGGTTACCATGTCAAGAACGCTGCCGACTTCCGCCGGGAGAATAAAGCCGCCGGAAATGAACTTCATCTCGGTGCCGATGAAATTCGCCGTGTCGAACACAATCCCCGCCCCCGCTTCGAGTTTCACCGTACCGGCCGTGCGGAACATCGCGGCGCACTGGGTGAAGGTCTTGCCGGACGCAATGTCAAAACCGGCCGCGTCGGACGCAAGGCGGCATCCCAACAGCGAGTCCGGACCGGCAATCACATTGGCGGTCAACTGCTCGTCGTTCAACACGCCGTTCCAAATGCGCACCTCTTCATAGGTGGCGGTTGGCGCGGAATCATTGTAAGGCGACCCGCCAAGGAGGAATTCCGCATCGGCGAACGTATCCAAGCCGGCGGCGAAATCCTTGCTCCACTGCCATTCGATCGCGCCCGTGACGGCGTTCCGGCGCATATACCGAATGGTCATGCCGGTGCCATTTTTCGTGACCGTGACCGAAAAATGATAGGGTTCGCCCATGATGTTCCGGAGATATACCGAGCCGGGATTGTACTTCGTGCCGCCCTGCCTGACCTCGACAAACATCCTGTCGGTGTTGGTCCCGTTGCTCCACGCCCACATAATGTAGTTGCCGGCGTAACTGCCATCGTATGTCGGCTCACAGGCGTAATCGAAAATACGTGCCCAGTTCCGAACCGTGTCGTGGGTAGCCCAAATCTCTATGGTGGCGCCATCCGCGGAAAGCAGGTTTTTACCGAGGTTCAGACCGGCGGTCCGCCCGCCGTTCCCGGTCATCACCAGTTTCCCGTCCGACCAAGCGTTGTTGTCGCCAACTTTTTCGGCCGTAACGCCGCCCACCGAATCGACCAGATTCACTTCATCGTTATTGCCGTTGAAACTCCACCGGTGTGCAAGTTCGTAAGCGCTTGCACTCCACACCGTCCAACAAAGAACAGCAAAAACCGGCCAAAAACCCGTAAGGCTATTATTCATCACATCGTTCCTTTCATCCCTCTTTTCACCGGAAACCCGTGTCATTTGAGATGACACTGAATCCCCTTTAAAAACATCTATTATGATAACATTTTATACCCGTTTTGGTCAATCTGAAATGCGCGGTTCAACCGATATCGCAGGTCGTTATTTGACAAACGGGAAAACACTACTATGAAAATTTACTGGACATTCTATTTGACGAACTAGGATATAATCGCAAAAAGCGGAGGCCAAAATGGTGGTTGAACTTCTGAACCGATTGTGATAGACTTTTATCGTTTCTATGAAAGGCGGATGCTCCGGTTTATCCGTTTTTTCGTGTGTGTATTGTCGGGAAGCTGCCGGATATGAAATCGTCACTGTTTGTAAAAATTGTTGTCGCGATCCTCTTGGGCGTCGCGCTCGGCATCGTTCTGCCGGATGTTGGCATCCGGGCTTTTAAGACTTTTAACGTATTTTTCGCCCAATTACTTAAATTTATCGTTCCGCTGCTGATAATCGGGTTGGTGACTCCCGCAATAGCCGATGTCGGCAAAGGCGCCGGACGGATGCTTTTTACCGTACTGGCGATATCATACCTTTCAACCGTGTCCGCCGGCTTTTTTGCGTATGGCTGTGCCGAATTTTTACTGCCTTTGTATGTTGGCGAAGGCGCGATGGAAAGCGCAAAAAACGCGAAGGAGTTTCTCCCCTACTTTACTTTGAAGATCCCACCCGTGTGCGACGTGATAACAGCTCTTGCGCTCTCATTCATTACCGGCATCGGAACAGTAGCCACCGGATCTGAGCACTTAAGGCGTTGCATGGACGATTTCAGCTCAATCGTCAAGCTTACCATAAACCGTGTCATAATTCCAGGGATCCCGGTTTACATTCTTTCTATGATAAGCGAAATGACCGCCTCGGGCCGCCTTAAAACGATGGCCGGGGTTATGTTCAAGGTTATCGGCACCGGCTGGGGGCTTACCATCGTCTTTCTGATAATTCTCTACATTATCGCCGGTTTGTTATCAAAGCGCAATCCGTTCGCCTGCCTTTGGCGAATGTTGCCCGCATATCTCACCGGACTCTCCATCGCGTCGTCTTCGGCGGTAATTCCCGTAACGCTTGAATGTTGCGAACGCAACCGTATTTCAAAAGACATCCGAAACTTTGTGGTGCCGCTCTGCGCGAACGTCCACATGGTTGGAAGTGCAGTCAAGCTCCTGACCAGCGTATGCGCGATTGCCCTTATCTACAAACTTGAGCTGCCGCCGGCAAAGGTCGCCAATTTTATTTTCATGGTGGCGGTTGCCGCAGTTGCCGCACCAGGCGTAATGGGAGGCGTGCTGATGGCCAGTGTCGGCTTTCTCGAATCGATCTTATGCTTCACCGCGGAGCAGACCGGGGTGTTGATGGCACTGTACCTCGCGCTGGACGGTTACGGCCCGGCCGCCAACGTTACCGGCGACGGGGCAATCGCAATGGTAATCGACCGCTTTTTCGGAAAGAAAGGATACCCTTCATGAAAAGAACAATCCTCGCCGCCGTTGCCGCAGGACTGGCGATGGCACTCTTCGCCCAGAACGCAGAAACACCAACCAAGCAAAAAATAAAGGTTTGCGTGTTCCAGCCCCCTTACGCCCTCAACGCGGCGGATATCGACTCCAGCATGCAATGGGAGTTCGACCATTTAAAGCTTTGCGACGAAAGCTTAGACCTGATTGTCCTCCCCGAAGCCAGCGACCGGCAAGCGCGGTTGGGGACAAAGGAAGAGGTTGAAGCCGCCGCGAAAAAATACAACGAACCGTTGCTAGCCGCTTGCGCGGAAACGGCAAAACGCTGCGGGGCCACTCTCTTTGTAAACGCTCTGGACTTTACCCCTGCCGGTGCCAGGAACACCACGTTCGCTTTCGACAAAACCGGCAAATGCGTGGGTAAATACAACAAAGAGCATCTCACCGCCGGGGAACATAAAAAGTGGGGATTCGACGCTTCATACATGTGGGAATGGACCGAACCTTACATTCTCGATATTGACGGCATTCGATACGCCTTTCTCACCTGTTACGATTTCTACTTCTACGAGAATTTCGCCAACATCGCCCGCTACAAACCGGATGTGATTATCGGTTGCTCCCATCAGCGTAGCGACCGTCATGACGCGCTTGAAATGTTCGGGCGTTTTGCGGCCTACAACACCGCCGCCTATCTGGTGCGGTCATCGGTAAGCATGGGGTTGGATTCGCAACTCGGCGGATGTTCAATGGTGGTCTCCCCGATGGGCGAAATGCTCGGAAATATGTACAGCAAGGTCGGAACACTGGAAGTCGAATTCGATCCGCACGCGAAGTACCTAAAACCCGCCGGTTACGGCAATCCGCCCGACACCCACCCCGCATACATCGAGATCGGGCGTCGCCCTTGGAAATACCGCCCCGGCGGCAGCGCGATAATCCCCGGATTCAAAGACGCCCCGGCAAAACGGCTTTGCGCCCATCGCGGTTTCAGCACTATCGCCCCGGAAAACAGTCTTGCGGCGTTTGGCGCCGCTGTGGGTCTGGGGGCGGCGGAAATCGAATTCGACCTCTGGTGGACCAAAGACGGTGAAATCGTCTCCATCCACGACGCCACCTTAAACCGCGTGTCTGACGGTAACGGCAAGGTTTACGAACACACTTACGATGAGCTAGCCAAACTCGATTTTGGCTCAAAAAAGAACCCGCATTTCGCCGGGATGCGCATCCTGAAGTTCGATGAAATCCTGGCGAAACTTTCCTGCCACACGCTGATGAACATTCACGTCAAGGATGTCGGCAAACCTTGGGATGAGAAGTATCTGAAAAAGATTATCCATTCAATCGATGCCTACGATGCGCGCGGTCACGTTTACTTTATGACCAGTAACGGTGATATACAAGACCAACTCGCAAAGCTCGCCCCGGACATTCCGCGGTGCATGGGTAATCGGGGCAACAACAAAACCCGCCCCGATATCGTCGATCGCGCCATCCAGCACAAGTGCCAAATGGTCCAGCTGTTCAAACCGCACTTCGACCAAGCGCTTATCGATCGCGCCCATGCCGCCGGTCTCCGTGTGAACGTGTTCTGGTCGGACAATCCCGAAGAGGCCAAAAAATTCCTCGACATGGGAGTCGACACCATTCTTACCAACGACTACCAACCCATATCCGCCGCCACCGGCTTGAAATGAGTCGTGCACAACCGACGGCACAAAAAAAAGGCCGGCTCATTCGAGCCGGCCTTTTTTAGGCAAATCACTGTTTTTGCTGTTCCAGCGCCGCCACCAGCGCGGGAAGGATTTCAAACAAATCCCCCACGATTCCAAGGTCGGCCACGCCGAAGATCGGGGCGTTGGGGTCGCTGTTCACCGCAATGATGGTGTCCGAAGCGCGCATCCCCTCCAAATGTTGGATTGCCCCGGAAATGCCGAACGCCAGATAAAGTTTCGGGCAAACCGTCTTTCCGGTTTGTCCGACCTGACGGGAAGCGGTACACCAGCCAGCGTCAACCACGGCACGGGACACCGCCACCTCGGCGCCGATAAGCTTGGCCAATTTGAACAGCATCTCGAAATTCTCGGCCTTTTTCAAGCCGCGCCCGCCGGACACGAGGATTTCCGCTCCGGCGATGTCCACGTCATCCGCGTTGCGGACGGACGACACCAACCGGGTCTGCGGCGCAATCAGCTTCAGCACCTCGGCGATCACCTCGCCGGAGTGTTTCGGGTCCGGGGTTCCACGCTTAAACACCCTGGGACGAACCGTCGCCATTTGCGGACGGTGGTTCGGGGTCATGATGGTCGCCATGATATTGCCGCCGAACGCCGGACGGGTCTGGTGAAGCAGCATCTGCATCACGCCGGTATCTTTGTTTTTGGTCGATTCCACCTTCAGCTGGGTGCAATCCGCGGTAAGTCCGGTACGAACCTTAACCGCCACGCGAGCGAAGAAAGCGCGTCCCACCGCGGTGGCACCGGCCAGAATCACCTCCGGCTTGTGTTTGACGATCAGCTGCGAGCAGGCATCGACATAAACATTCGCCTCGTAATTGTCAAGGTTGGGGTCATCCACCTTGTAAACGATGTCCGCCCCGCCGGCAATGAGCGACTGGCACATTTCGTCGGTCAGATTGTGCCCCAGCAGCACTGCGGCCAACTTGCAGCCCTCCCCGCGCTGCTTCTGAAGCGTCTGGGCCTTTGCCAGCAACTCGAACGCCACATCGGCGATTTTACCGTGGCTCTGCTCGGCGAAAACCCAGATGTTGCGGTACGAATCAAGATCCTTGGTACCGAAAACCTCGATTTTGACCTCGGTAATCGCCTTAACCGGGCAAGTGCCGATACAGGCGTAGCAAGCCTTGCAGGCGGCGGGATCAACCTGCGCGATCCGTTTAGCGCGGTTGGCGTCCGAGGCAACCATCGACAAAGCGTCGAAACCGCAACCCTTCAAACACTTACCGCAGCCGATGCATTTCTTGGGATCAATGAAAATAGGTGCGTCTGCCATATCTACGCGATTCCTTTCTCTTTCAGGAGCTTCATAATGGCGTCAACCGCCATCTGTTTGTCACTGCGGCAGTCAATCTTTTTTCCGCCGGTTTTGGTCGGCGGCGGGAAAATGGTGACCACTTTGGTCGGTGACCCCTTCAAACCGATCTTGTCCGGGTCGGCGTTGACCGTCTTTTCGTCGTAAACCGCCACCTGGGCGCGTTTGGCCGCCATCCAACCGCTGAGCGAAGCGAAACGGGGAACCGAAGCCTCCTTCAACACCGTCATTACCGCGGGGAGCTTCCCTTGGATCACGTTTGCGCCGTCATCCATGATGGACTCGACTTCGAAATTACCTTCGGCGTCCATTTTCAGGGAGCGGACATAGGTAATCAGCGGCACGTCCAGAAATTCCGACACGCCTGGGCCGACCTGCGCGGTGTCGCCGTCAATCGCCTGTTTCCCGAACAACACCAAATCGGGTTTTCCTCCGTCGCAAAGCTTCTTAATCGCCTGGGAGATGGTATAAGACGTGGCCAGCGTGTCGGCGCCGCCGAAAGCGCGGCTGGACACCAGCACCCCGTCGTCCGCGCCGCGGGCCATCGCCTCGCGCAACACCACCGTCGCCTGCGGCGGTCCCATTGAAACCACGGAAACCCGCGCCCCGAACTGATCCTTAAGCCGCAACGCCTCTTCCAGCGCATACTCGTCGAAAGGGTTTACTATGCTCTCGACCCCTTCGCGCATCAGCGTGTTCGTCTCGGGATTGATACGAACATTGGTGGCATCCGGCACCTGCTTCACACAAACAACAACATGCATCGCGTACCCCGTATGGTTAACCCTAAAATGCCTATAAAAATCGTCTATTATTCAACCAAAATCAACGCGAAATGTCAAATGGAAACGGGGTGAAACGGAAAAATTCCGCTAATGCAAACACCAACGATGAAAAATGCATAATGACTGTTAACAAAGTTCACCTTTTGCGTTTAAGTCGCATAAAGAAAGTATTTGAATCATTTTTTTGCGTTGCTTTGAACTTCAATTTCCCGTTTTTAGGTGAAGTAAATTCAACATCAACTTTGTCGGATGAAAAAGCGGAAGTATCGAGAGACTCCGCCCCTTCTAAATAAAAAATCTGTTGTAGGTTCTCTGCCGATGCCGATACCGCAGTCGGCTGCATTCAGCGTACCGCCGTCCACCGTGATCCATTCGTTAGTCGGCCCTTTTGGAACAGTATCCTGACCATCATGGTAGCCGACACAAACCCGATTATTGACATTCACCACCGAGCCGGTCAGAATCTCGATCGCGCCGAAGTTCGGCCACATATTGTAGCCGGTGAGAAGGTAGTCGGCCGTGACCGTTGCCCCTTCGCCAAGGCGGACCGTCGCCTTGTTGCCGGAGCCTACGGGACCAAGGCGTCCGGCGGAAAAGGCCTCCGTCACTGAAATGTTCGAATTGGTAATCAGTACTGTGTCGTTGATGCCGTCTCCCAAACCGCCGAAATTGTGTTGTCCGTTTACGGTAATGCCGCCGATAACGCAGTTGCCTTTGTTACCGACGAACATATTATTCTTTTCCCTTACCAGTTCACCGGTGTTGCCGTTGACCGTACATTCTCCGCTCGTACGGAAAAAGCCGTGGAAGCAAGAGGTGTCTTCATAGAAAACCGCTTGTCCGCTATAGCTGTTACCTCCCAATAGTGTGACGATGCCATCCAGTCCGCCGTGGAAATAGGTCGTGTTGCCGGCGTTGGCGCATGCCAGATTCCCTTTGACCTTCGTGTAGTAGTGTACCTGCGCGCCGGTATTGGTGGCACCGCCGTCGATCTGCACGGGACCGCGGAAGTTTATAGTCCCATTTGAACAGAGCATGGTCGCACCTTCGGCTACGGTGAGCGCCCCGTAGAAATCGCCACCGACTCCGACCTGAAAGACGCCGCCGTTGACGGCGATTGCCTGCGAGTAGTTCGCGTTCGGCATGTTGGTGGCGTTGAACAGCAGCTTGCCCGCGCCGTCAATATTTAATGTACCGGTACCGCCGAATTTCCCGCCGGTGATGGTCAGTTGAGTGCCGTCAGTTAACGTCACGCTTACATCTCCGACGGTCAGGTTCGAAAGATCGTTAGTCACGGCGCCTCCCGTCGTGAAAGCAAGCGAGTCGGATTCCGTCGCCGCCGTTGGTGCGGTGCCTCCGTCCCAGTTGCCGGGCGAAGAGAACAACCCGTCCCCCGCACCGCCTGTCCAGGTGTATGTAGCAGCAAAAGCCGTACCGGCAACGAACAATACCGCAATGCGCACAAATAATCTTCTGATGAATAGAGCAGAACATTCCAAATGTCTAGAGGCCCCAGTCCCCTCAGCAAACCTTACGCGCGGATTTCCCGCATACGGATTTACACACATAACATTCCCCCCGCTCGTTACACACATAATCCAAAATGTACTGTCTTTATCACCAATCTTCCGCCACTTGTCAAGCGTAAATCCAAATTAATATTAGCCGAAAAATCGTCCCCAATCCCGCCCTTTTATACCCAAAGGCATCCTTTTTCGATGTGCCGGTTCGCCAATGCCGGTCATTGCAACGGTGTTAGCCAAACCGGATACGGCATTTTAAATTTGTAAGTTTTTTCTTCTCCGCCGGTCGCTTCCCAAGGATAGAAACCTTTCAGTCCATCGGCTCCTTGCACAAAAATACCCTCAAAGTTCACTTTTTTTGAGTTATGCGCGTTGGTCGCTTTGCCGGTGGTATTGTCAAACGCCGACACATAGTCGTACCAAAACGTGTATGACCCTTTAAATATGCCGGTAGCCTGCGTAAACGACAAAGTTAACCTGCCATCGTTTGCGCCATTGTAAACCCATTGCTTTGTTACCTTATCCTGAACAGGACGGGTTGTTTTCTCAACAAGAAACCCAGTCCCTTTACCGTTTATGCCAACTACCAGCCCGCTCTGCGCCGAAAGATCTGATGACTCCGCATATTCCGCCCAGGTCTCCGTCTGTTTGCGCCCAGAAACGCCCAAAACTGTCTCTTTGAACGTATAGCGCAATTCCGGGGCAAAGATATTAACCCGCATGGCGTCATAATAATCCGACAGTTTTGCGAGCTTGTCGTAATACGCACCATTAACGTAAAAATCTAGCGAAAACCCCTCGCCATAGTTATATCCCGATGTCGGGTTTAGATTATGCCACATCCCGGATAAATCCATATCAGGGAAGAATTTTGAGGCAATGGTACCGCGAGGACCGTTAAACCCTAATAGGGCAAGAAACGCCCCGCCTTTGTATGAAGACGGCGACGCATAGACCACCGCATACCAATTGTAACCACCTTCGTATAAAGGATATCCTTCGGTGTTCGGATCGTAAAGCAACGGAGAAGATGAAGATATACTCGTCCCGTCACCGAGTTTGCCTGAGGCTTTCACCGTGCCGTCCGCAGACACCGTAATTGAAAGATAACCGCAACAGTCACCCGGATTTTCGCCAGGAAGCCACGAATATTCATCCCGCAAAAGTTGTGCCGTATAAGTTCCTGTCCAATCTGAAAGGACCGACTTCGCGGCGTTTGCCGTAGCTTTGTCCTTCCACATATTCCTACGCAAAACAATCGGCAGACAACGCCAATCATCGTCATCGAAAAATCCGGCTACGATGGAATTGACCATTCGTAATCCTTCAGGCATTGTTTCATTGCACACAAACAACAACACCTGAATGGTTTCTCTTCCTGATTTTGCATCTGCGATAATGCTAAAGACCGGACTATCCTTATCAATCATGTCGAAATCGCCACACTCCCAAATACCCCAATCAATGTCATTACATGAACACACCGAATCGTAACACGGCACACTGATAGTCCAGCTCTTTCCGGAATGAGCAAGTTTGCCGGAAATTTTACCGGTGGCAGATACTGTCAATGTAGCACTGCCATACTTTCCAAATTCACCCAAACATCCTACAAATGTCCCTTGCGCCCAATTCGGCAAGGAACTGATAGTAAGTGTAATCGAGGAAATTTGCGCCTTCTCGCCACTTTTCGTTGCAGTAAACGTAACTGTATGGGTTCCGGTTTTTGTCGGCACTCCAGTAATAGTACCTGTCTTGGAATCAAATCTCAATCCTGTAGGAAGTCCCGAAGCCATAACCGTCCAGCCCATTTTTGCCGAGCAATCGACTAACGACGGATCAAACGCGACACCAGTATAAATTGTACCGTAAGCATCCCTCGCCTGCAACAGATTAGGCAATACTTCGCAAACCAAATTCGGCACCGTTAATGTAAAAGTCTTTACAACCGGTTTGGTAACTGTAACACTTGTGGCGTTTACAGTAACAGTATATACCCCAGGCTTAGTTGCCGTGCCGGAAATGGTTTGGGTTTTCTGGTCAAATTTCAATCCCGGCGGCAAACCTTTTACCGAATATTTTGGTTCAAATTTCGATGAGGTTAACGAACGAAGATTAACATTAAAAGCCCCATTATCTTCTGCTTGATATAAATCTTCAAAATCCATTGCGATTTCATACCATCCGACAGGGACATCATACTGCCAATGAGCGTAATAAGTTGTCTCGCCAGGCGTATCAGTAATCATTGATACTTCTTCGACGTAATGTCCGCTGTCTAAAGGTGAATCATACCATCCTTTAAAGGTATATCCACTACGTAAAGGTTTTGGAATTGAAACGTATTTAGATTCTGACGAATACCATCTCTTTGTGTATGTATCATAACCATATATTGTTCCGCCATTGCCGTAAAGCACAACCGTAACCTCTGGTTTCCATTCTATTGCATCGACCCAGCCACAATCGCTTCCGCTAATTTTCTTCGCATCCTTAATATAGGTCCAACGAATTTTATGTTCGCCTTCTCCAGCAATCATTGAAATGACAGTAGCCCATTCATCTATTTTTCCCGATATGGTTTCACATATAGATCCATCAACAGATAAAATCAACTTGTCATAATTTTCTTCTGAAGACACTTTCCATACAAAACTCAATTTCCCAGATCCGGTTACTGTTTTTTCAAGCCAACTCGCGCTATAATCTTCAATAGGACCACTTTTGAAGGAATAATTTCCGCGATAACCAGGATAAACATTAACCCATTCATTATCACCCCCTGTATAATATTTGTTCCAATTATCATAATCATATATGGTCCGAAGGGCCTCTTTCCAATGAGCATAAAGAATTGTATCATGTTTTGGCGCTAAAGACCAATTTTGTACTAATTCACCGCCAGCGGGTAATGTATACCATCCTTCAAAAATCCTATCATTCCACGTAGGCGTTGGCAAATTATAGACGTAATTATTACCCGAAAGAGGGAAATGTCGTTCATATTTAGTAGATTTTGCATCGCACGAATCCAAAATTACACGCGCAGTGTCATATACCGCTAATCGATCTGTACGCAATCGGACAACCGACATCCTACCGCCATAAACAGGGACTCCTGACACCTGGAACTCTAGCGTATTGTCTGATTCATCAACCGTTAAACGGTATGTTCCTTGTGGCATTGTCCCATAAACTAACTCAATTCCGTATTTCTGGGTCTCATGGTCATCATAACCATGCTCAAGAAAGTCTGCGATAATACGCTTATTTAGTTGTTCATGCCAATATACTGGGGCTAAATTTGGGTTAGTGTTAGGGTAATAAACTTCAGATCCATCTGGCCTTATCACTTGGAAAAAGATTCCTCCTTGAGTATATACATATTCTGGTGGTGTGTAATCACATAAATCTTGTGACAATACTTTACCCGATTTCAAAAATTCCGACACTAATTTATAAACTGAATCATTAGTCCCTTTCGCACAAGAATAAATGTTATAAATGTCCCAAAAACGCGGCCACCACTTATGGGCATCAGAATGTCGCCGATATACATACCTAACTGGCGCATCATCTAATGATGCCGACCAAGTGTGTATCAAACCGTCCCACTTTGATCCATTTTCGGTGTCACACGCCCCGGCTATACATAATGTTTCAGCGAGTTTTTTATTACGATAATGCCAAGCGTCTGCTAAATCCCATAAAAATTTTGAGCCATACTTCATTTGCCCAGCTTGAACTCCACCTAACGAACCTATGTTTTGACCATAGTTCGGCGCAGCAATAGCAATAAAACGTCCAAGACACTTTTTATCAATCAAATCATTAGCCAACATAGTCCGAATCAATAATCCGCCCATACTGTGTCCGACAACATCAACCGGCACTTCTCCCGCATCGTAGTATGTTTCGGTAATTTCCGCAGCTACTCCTGCGGCAATGGTCTCGATTTTATCTGAAGTACTATAACCAAAATACTTGTTATAGTAGCTATAAGCGAACAACTCCGAAGATTCGTATCCCATATTAGATATCAATAAAGATTTCATTTTTGACCAGACACTACCATCACTGTTCCAACCATGTAAGAATACTACAGGATGTTTGGCCGATACCGAAAAGGTAGTACAAATAACAATGAATATTGCCAAAACAAATTTATGGTTCGTTTTCATTTTACACGTAATCCCTCCAACATTAGCGCCGCGTCCCGACGAACTGGCGGCATCATACCATTAATGGATAATTGTTCCAAATCTGTCACCATTTTATCATCGACATTACCTAGCAACACAGCAATTTTACCCTTAAGTAGGGTACAAGCTTCTTGTTGGTAACGTTTATCAGATCGTTTTTCCATAATGTTTAATGCCATTTCAACGCCTTCAATATCATCGGCATTCAACATAATTTCAGCCGAACGATTTGCAACAATAAATGATGCGTCTTCAGAAACAACTGCTAAGCGAGCATATTGAGCACTCATTTCTAACCATCCTGTTTGCTCCGCAATTGTTGATGCTTCTAACATCCCTGAAGCACCGAAAGGCTCAAGGAATTTCGCCATTTCTTTAAATTGTTCTTCATTACGTAATTGTGCAAATTGTTGCAAAACATCCGCGACCAACAAACGATCATTATGATGTTTTAAGAATTGGACCGCTTCCTGATAATAACGCTCAATATCTGTCTTCCTTAATACCACTAAATCAAATAATGTCAAAGCTGCCGTATCATGTGAGGTTATAATCTCATTACGCAAATGTTCAACCGTACCATCTTTTATAGCCTGGTCAATCTTCTCACCGAATACCATAACAAAATCGCCTAATGCAGAAGTAGGCTGAATATCATAAACGCTATTTGGGGTCTTTGTATTTACTAATTGCAATGTATATCGATTCTCTTTCTCATTACTCTTTTTTGAAGATGTGCCATTATTCCCACGATTATAAAAATAAACTAATACTGATGACAAAATGCACAATACAACCATCAAAATAACAATAAAATTACACCGGCTAATACTAATTTTCTTCACTATGATCCTTTAATCCGTATTCACACCTTGACTTCGTTATCAAAACACCTATAAAACAATGATTATTTTACTCCATCAACGGCCCGTAAGATGAACTCATCGGCCTCTTCACGTGTAATCAACCCCTGACGGCATAATTGCTGAATCGCTATAATTTTGTCCCTCAATTTTGTTTGGTCGACATTTGTTTCGTTTTCAGCGTGAATTTGAGTTTTAGTATTAATTACCGTAGGAATTTGATTTTCTGTTACTGGTTCATTATTATTAATTGTTGCCGGTTGCTGGACAGTTTGTTGGATTGGTGCCACTGGCGTTCTTGGAATAGATGCACTATCCGACGATAATGGCTGCCGATTGTTTGTCACACTTGTAGATAATGGATACACGGTAGTTATTGGTTCAGAAGGTGATGACGCGCATCCGCAAATAATAATAATGTTCAACAATAGATAATATCCAGTCCTGTAATGCATACTATTTCCTCCTTCACTTTTGAGCATTTGTATCAACCCAATTCACACCAAGGGGGCTTTCGTCTAGTTTATACATTGCACCAGTGGCCGGATCAATAATCAGCATTCCTAGCAAACCGCCAAAAATGATGTTGCCGAAATACCAGCCATCTAAACTGGCGTCAAGTTTTTTAACTGTATCTGGATATCCATCTTTTTTAAATGTGAACGTATAATGCGACGGCACAAAGAAACTTGCGCCGGAATGTAAACTCAAGACAGTAGGAGCTTCAACCGTCATCAAGAACTTACCGCGATTATACACATCAACCGAAGAATTTTCGTTCGATTGTAACGGCACATTATAAATCTTACGGCTTACTATGGATGCACATCCACTATTCATCACTGCCAAAACTACCGACAAAATTGCCGAAACACATTTAATCATTTTCATTACATCCACTCCTTTCATTTTACCCGTTCTGTAGCCCTCAGCACCATATCCTGGTATTCCTTTTCTGTGATTGTTCCAGCATCACGCAACTCTTTTAACTTTCGGATTTGGTCAGATAAAATGTTATTTATTGGCGATGACAGTCGTTTCGTTGTCTTTGCAACTTCATCATTCTCCTCAAGCTTACACAACTCATTAACTGTGATTTTTGAAACTGTTTCAACCAATAAATCTATAATAGGCTCATCTATACCTCCTATGGGTAAAAACAAAACACAATTACGAGCCTTTTTACAATATGTCGAATTTGGAATATCACTATAGCAACCACACAATCCAATAGGAGATAATAAAGTACCCATGCCACTATAATTATATGTGAAAAAGTTTCCTGACGAAATTTCCATGTTATCAAGCCGTTGAATATAAACTGAATAACTGAAGGTATTATCATAAAAAACAGGAAGTATTCCTAAGGAAAATGAAAATGGAACGCACGTCCAACGGAAAGAGGATTGCACGTTTTGAAACTTAATTCTAATGGATATTGGTATACTATCGGCGCTATTAGAAAATACTTTTGGCATATTGTGTGCCATTTTATCTTTAAAGCTTTTTCTCAACAACCAATTAAAATCGTTTGTAACAATTTGATTTGAAACATCAAAAACTTTAATTTCTTTGATACGATAAGTTCTTTTTATATCATTAATTTTGACAAACGAATTATCAACAACATTAATCACATATCGCTCGGTGAAGCACCCGGCGCTGGCAAACATAATCATAACCGTAATGGTTACGGAAAAAATCACGGACGATATTTGTTTTAACATAAAAAAGCGCTCCCTCCTGTTGTGCCATCTGAGGCCCTGAGATGCCCAATGTAAGCACATAAGAAGGGACGCGCAGGCTATGCGCATCCCAATCTACATCGCTTACATTTGAAAGTTCTCAGGTTTCAGATGGCGATTGATTGATCAGCAAATCGGTGCTGTGGACTTTCACCACAACTTATCAACGGAAAACAAAAATTCCGTTCATTTGCAACAAATAGGTCCTAAATACCCAAATCCTCACTAGGTGTTCACCATTGCCCGTCCCAATCAGCCCACCGATTGAGACAAAACAACCAACAAAACTGGAATTAGTATATCATGACGTAACCACAATCGCAAGGGCAAATGTCGTGATTATCGGCAAGCCCGCCTCCCCCGCCCAGCGCGGGAACGTTCATCTTGATAACTTTAACCGTGCAGAACACGTGTAGAGCGTGTAAATCTTTGCGATCTTTGCGATCTTTGCGGCTAAAAACCGTTGTTGTTATAGGTAGGTGGTTAGGGATTAGTCGTTAGCGGTTAGTCGTTAGTCGCTATGGGCCGGATGTATTATGTCCGAGGTCTTAAGTCCTATGACTAGGTCGACTAACGACTAGCGACTAAATCAACCGTCCAACCGTCCCTGGAGGATTTTGCATTGTCACTTCAAGTCTTACTATCTCACAATGATTCACCTAGATATAGAATTGGCGTAATTAGAAATACAAAGAATATCCCTAATACAATAAAGGATAAGAAGGTTAACATAAAGAAAACTATAGGCTTTCGAAAAAAACTGTACTTTGAAGACAAAATGCCGACAATTACAAAAACGATTGTAATTCCGAATAATAGAAATCGGGTATTTGCGGCAACAACTAACCCTTCTGGAAGCTTATCTTCCCCTATCACTCTGGAAGCGGCAAGAACCACACGCCTAATAATGTACATATAGGTGATTGTCCATGCAAACAATGATGCTGACAAAGAATAATAAACGAAATCTATCGAGCCTGTTTTTTGATTACTCATTTCATTTTTCTCCACATATCACATCAACATGCTTCCCAGAAATCCCTTCAAAGACAGCCGGACGGGTCTGTTCTCGCCGTTGTAGGTGACGGACCAAACGCCCGTCTTGGTCTGGATGAGCGTCTGGTTTCCGTCATCGTCAAACTGCGGGATAAATGTCTCACGCGGAGGCGCGGAGACGCGGAGGGTGGAGATCTCGGTGTACTGGTTGAGGCTGTTCGCGGTGTAGGTACGGGACACGCCGAGGTCAGACGAAGTTTGCCGATTCCCTATGTCATCGTAGCCGTACTCGTGTTCCTTTGCGTCCTCTGCGTTCTTTGCGGCCAAAACCAATTCACTCCTCGCGTTGTAGCCGTAAGCATTGAATAACATACAAACCGCCGGTTCCATGACCAAATCCCGTAATACCCTCATGTTGACACCCGCCAACAACACCAATATCCTAACAAATCCGCTCTAGCGGGTCAATGCAGGATTGTTGCCGATGACGGATTTAGCCGGTATTACGTTGCCGTTATACTGAGGTTTCATTACCCCCTATGTTTTCCTCGCCATAATCAATTTGCATACCAACCACTGTCACAAACATGAGCTTAACAACATTCTGAACTCCCCAGATCGTCCCCCAGATGGACTCCGCCTCCCCATATTGTGGTGTTGGTTCAACCCTCATTTATGAAGGTTCTGATGACTTTTTGCAAACATTGTAAGGCAGAAGTAAAAGTTTTTCAATGTCCTCATCGGTATCTCTACATGCCCAACAGTCTCCAGAATCAAACCAAATGAC
>DBXY01000054.1:11450-28086 GCA_002309765.1 Verrucomicrobia bacterium UBA1200 | reverse complement strand
CAAAACCTTGAGCAGAGGACTGCGGGAAAGAGCCGGGCTTGGCAAAACCTTGAGCAGAGGACTGCGGGGAAAGCGCGGCGACAACCAAATCCCCCATCTCGTGGCAACGTTTATATAGCGCGGCATTGTCGGGCTTCGCGGAGGAAGCTTCGTAAAGCGAGAGAAAGAGCATACGCCCCGCCGCACAAAGAGTCTCCTTGTTACGAGTCGGGTGCCAGCGTTCGTGAAAGCCTTCCGGATAGAGCACAATTATCGCGCCGCCCGCTTTGAAGATGGCGTTACCGCACTCTTTCTCGCAAGGGCTCATAAAGGTTCCTACTCCCGCGCCGGCAGGGCCAATGCGCATGGCCATTTCCAACGCGGAACGCCATTCCTCACTGTCCTTCGACCATTTGCGTGAGCATCTGAACGGCTCTATCACCGGCAATTCCAGCAGTTCAGTGTTGCCATACGCATACCACTCACGCCCGGCGAAAGTGATTTTACGAACCATGCTGAAATAGCGGCGGTTCTGCCGTCTGCGCCATGCTCGTTTGGGGTTCTCATCAATATACCTGATAAAAGCTGGCAATTGGCCTTCCTTTTTAACGATCCAATCATGCCACTCGAAGGCGAAGATAGACTCGCGGAGCGAGTCAGGCGGAATCTTTCCTTGGGGCAGGTTTTGCTTTTGGTGCTCCGCTCCGACAACCTCACGATACGCTTTCTCAAGCGACTTAATCAGCTGCCTCACGACCACGGAGAGCGAGACCCGCTTTTCGATATCGCGCATTTTGATGACCAGGTGAAGATGATCCGGCATTATCACGTAATAGTGAATCGGCTCGATACAGTACCAAGTTTCATGAAAACGCCTTATCACCGCCTCGAAAGCTGGCGTAAGCGCAGTAGGCACAATCTCGCCTTTCATCGAAAGGCGGGAAAACTCCGGGTTATCGAGGCTATCCCCATCGGCTCGCTTAACCGTGACCATATAAAAGAATGGCCGCTTGTAATCGAAACCTTTAAGCCTCATGGGCTACGCCCTCCTTAGCCCGAGCGAGCAGATGATACGAGCGGTGTCGGGTGCCGGCGAACCGATCTCTTCCGTGCGCACCGCACACAGTTCGCCGCTCAAATAATACTCTTCAACAAGACGGATGATATCGTCCGCGCTTTCACCCCGCGCGAACATTTTTCCAAGCGCCGACTTTGCCATTTCGCGCAGCGGATACCTGAACACCTCGTTGGCAATGGCGTTTGTCTGAGTCTCGAAGAGCGTTTCCCTATCCTGTCTTGCCCTGTTCTGCAGAATATTGAACACCTTCCAGCGCGTTGATGATTTGCCGCCAAGAACGCCAAGAGCCGCCTTTCCGGTGTCGAGCGAGATTTCCCTGAGCGCCGTGGCGACAAGCGAGTGGTGGTTGGCGAGCGGCGGAAGCGACGGCGTATCGGGCGTACAGGCGAGCGCGTCGAAGATGGCGGTGAGCGACCGCGTCTTGACGGTGCCGTCGGCAGCGACCCACGTGAGAATGTCGTTGTCGTTTCTCGTGCGGGCGTAGGTAATGACGCCTTCGCCGCGTCCTGCAGACGGCTTTGTCGAATAAACGACATCGGCAAGCGACATAACGCGCTTTGCAAGGGCGGGATTGTCCTTAGTCGCATTATCCCAAATCTGGTAGGCTTGGGAGGCGATATCCACCTCGCTGTCATCTTTTTCATCAAGGACACCGGATTTTTCGTTGAAAATATCTTCAAGGTTCTGGCGGTTGCCCTCGAAGAATATTTCATCGGACCCCACCGCGTCGGCGTTAGCGTTGATACGGGCGTTGAGACGGGTCGTAAGGCGGATGATTTCGTTCACTCCCTCCTGCGGAAAGAAAGAATAGCACCAGACCTTCTCCGCACGTTGGCCAATACGGTCCACGCGGCCCGCGCGTTGGATGAGACGGATAATCGCCCAAGGCAGGTCGTAATTTACGACGATATGGGCATCCTGAAGATTTTGCCCCTCTGACAGCGCGTCGGTAGTGACGAGGATGCGCGTCTGCTCCGCATCCGGTGGAACGGGCGAAACTTTGTTGGAAATTGGAGAGAACCGCCGCACTTGCGCCACAAGGTCGGACGTGTCTCCGTCAACCTGCGCCACATTCGCCAGCCCGCGACGCACAAGCTGCGCAGCAATATATTTCGCCGTGTCCGTGTATTGGGTGAAGACAAGCACCTTTTCGTTAGGGTGCTTTTTCTTCAACAGACGCTCAAGGGCATTCAACTTTTCGTCCTCTGCCGGACGCCATACGCTGCATGTTTCGATCATTGAGATAATAGTCCTAAGATCAAACTTCAGCGCACGGGCCAGAGACGGCTTAAAATACGAAGATGAAATCCAGCGGACGCTTCCGCCCCCTTCCTCTATAATCTTTTCATACGCGTCAACACCCAGTTTTGTGTACTCAGACTCAAGCGTCGGGAATGTGAGCAAATTTTCGCCGTCTTCCTCGTCCTCAATCCAACCTTCGTCCAGTTCCGTACCCACGCGAAGCGGCAGGTCGAGTCCGTGCTTTATGGCGTGGAGATACATCGCGTTACGAACGGCATGACGATAGAGCGACATGAGAAACACTACGCCGCTTGAATCCATGCGTTTCATGAAATTGCTTCGGCAGAAGCCCATGAGCCGTTTCCCGGCCGACGAAAGGCTCTCGAAAATGCGTTTGTCAGTCGAGGTGGCACCAGACTGCTTCGCAGGATCGAGATAATTCACAAGACCGTACCGCGGCAACTTGAGCGAACCCATCCAGTCCATCATCTCTTCACAATATAGGCTCTCAAACTGGTCGCCGGGACGGGTGGAAAACTTGATCGATTTAGGGACGCGGTCGGGGAAGTAATTGCGGGCTTCACCCGATCGGCCAGGGAGATATTTCCGGCGCGGATTATGTTCATCGGAAAGGGCATAGTTGTTTTTGATGAACGTGCGCGTCCGGCGAACAAGAAAGAGTTTCAGAAGGTCACGCCAGTCATCGGATTCTTTGCTCTTCTCGAATGCGCGGATGCTGGACAGTAGCACCTCCGGGAACGATTGCACAAAAGACTGTTCACCGCCGTAAGCAGCGATGGCGCGTTCTGGACGTACGCCCAGATCGGAATCAGGATCAAGAAAGAGCCGCAATTGCGCGGCGATGTCGGAATAGTCTTTGTTGTACGGCGTAGCGGTGAGCAAGAGCACATCATTCTTCTGGTACTGCAACAAATTCCGTATCATCGCGTAACGGCTGCCGCCTGAATTGCGCAGATTGTGACTTTCGTCGATAATGACCAGCTTGAAATATCGTTCATGCTTCGGATCGAAACTTCTTGCTACAGACCGTATCTCGGCTTTCAAGTCATAATCGCGAGCGTAGGATTGCCACATCTCAATGAGATTAGGCGGGCAAAGAATCAACGTGGAAGAACCTTCCGACGCTTCGTAGTATTTGGCAACGGCACAGGCAGTAATGGTCTTACCAAGCCCAACGACATCGCCCAGCATAGCGCCGCCACGTTTCTTCAAGTGACGAAGGACGAGTTTTACGGCGGTCTTCTGAAACTCGTAAAGGTCGGTGTCAAACGGGCGCGGAAGATGGAATTCGGAAACACCGCCCCGCGCCTCGCGACTGAGACTGTACATAATCTTCAGGTAAATCTCGTAAGGCGTTGGCTGGTTCTCCGAAGCCCAGCATTCATCAAGAATGGCGGCAAGGTCATCCGTGATGTCGAGACTGAAGGTGTCGTTCCAGCGGTCGTTAAACCACTTATCAAACTTTTCCCCGTCATCCGGATCGCCAAACTCGGCATTCAACTCGCCGTTACGCATCAAGCCGCTGAACGTGAGATTGCTGGACCCCATGAGAGACATAACCGGATTTGAGGTGTCTTCTGGACGATGGGCAAGATACAGTTTAGCGTGAAGAGGATAACGAAGGTGCAACTTCACGACAACCTTGCCGCCCTCAAGTTGCGCCTTAAGTTTCCGCAACGCCGTCTCATCCTCGCCCGTCTGAATACCCAACGTAAGTTGCCTTCGGAAATCCGCAAGGACAGAGCGTTTCCATGCAGCAGCCTGGGCGCTATCCACAACCTTGTGTTCAACAGAAAACATCTCGCGCACCAGATCGCCCGGCTGACGATGCATACCAATTAACAACCGGCAAACCCGATGAACTTTCCGAAGATGGCCTTGGCCGTCTTTTTCACGAACCTCGGCGCCTGGCAGAATATCCACGTCATCCGCGACAATCTTCCAGCCGCGAAGGTTGAAATACCCGACACAAAAGTCCGCCCGTTTAACGCCTAAATTCGAAAGAATGGCCTTGAGCCCGCTTTCAAACGTCATCGTTATGTTGTCAAAGATTTTTGACATGATTACCTCGGCTTTTCAAATCCTTTCAAAGATTTCCGGCATATATTTTACCATTTTTTCATGCGGAAATGCAAAGCGGAAGTTTGAACAATTACAACTCGCGGCTGGCGGCAAATCACTCTATCCGGAACTCGCCTTTGCCCCGGCTGCGCGGCACAAAACCGGGCATATCTGCTTCCGGGGTCTTGGCCGCCTCGGCGGCGGCGGATTGGAAAATTTCAAGCATTTCAATATATAACGGATCGGCCTTGGATGCTAACTGGAATTTCCCGTTTGCGGGTAATCCGCGGCCGCCCGCCGCTTTGGGCAGATGCGCCGTTAACGCCGGACTCCACTCCGGTTTGGTCAAGTCTATCCACGCCCACTGGGATTGCCACTCGTATCCGTTGTGCCGGATTCCGCCGTGACAGGAGGCGCAGTTTTTCCGGTACAGCGGCTCAAACCGCCCGGTGTACCACGGCAACAGCCCCGGACCGTCGGCCAATCCCCACTTGTCACGATCGGATTTTGCCTTTATATGCGCGTAATCCGAGGTCGGGTAATACGGCACCATCGCGTCGATCCACTCGTAAATGCGGCGGCGGTCGGCCAATGGCACATCCGCGCCGCAATGCCCGCGCTCAAAATACCGCGGCAACCGGCTCGCAAAACTGCCGCTGTCCATCGGCCGGAGCGGATCGCCGATGCCGGTCAAAAGCCGGTTGCAGTCCACCAGCGGTATCGGTTTGGATGGATCCGAAAAATGCTCCCGAGCCTGGTTGTTGGCGTCCGACCGATTGACGATGCAGTCGTAGCTCATGCAGAAAAACCGGGTGAAGTTTCCGTTCAGCGACACCCCCTTGGGCGGGTTGGGCCCGGAGTGGCATTTCACGCAATGGCGGTCAAAAACGGGCTGAACCACGGTACGATAGTCCAACACCCCGGCATTGCCCCATTCGGGAAGGGTAATCGGCGTGGGAGCGCGCCGCGCGGCCTTGCCTACCGCCGGAGCGGCTGCGGTGCGACGGTTTTCGTGGCATCCGGCACATCCCTGCCGTTCGCCGGGCATCACGTTTATGGCACTGGTCATACGCTGAATCTCCCGGCCTTCAGCGTCCACCAACTGCAAGTATATCTCTTTTAGCGCCGGGACCTCGAAGTAACAGCTGCCGTCATCCTCGATCGGCGCGTACCCCCACACCCGCTTGGCGTAATATGTGCCGGAACTCATTAACGGCCCCTGGTCCAATACGAAGTCCCAAGTCCGGTTTACGGTCTTGGGCAACTGCTCCATTACGCGGATGTACCGGGACTGGACGTTGGTCACGTTTTCGGCGTACCCCCGGCGGACATCGGAAACGAACAGGTAGCCTACCCCGACCGTCTCGCGTTCCGGCTGCCCGGGCGGCGCGGGGTCGAGCGTAAAGGTCTTGGCGTTTGCGGGTTTGAATTCCGCAAGCAGAGGCGGCGGGGTTCGCGGAATGAGCGGCCGCGCGCCGAACGCGCTGGTGTTTTTGGCATCGTAAACCGTAGCCCGGTTGCCTTGCCGATCGATCAGGCAAATACGGTACCGATTCAGTCCCCCGCCACCGTAGGAACACAGCACATTTGAATCCGGAGCCGGATACGGCCAGCAATATGCCCAAGGGGTGTTGAGGTCATCGGTGGCCGGGAATTCCGGGGTCAGCACCCGATAGGCGACACCCTTGGCACCCTCCGGACCGAACTGGGTGGACACTAGACCGATCGCGCCGTAGGGGCTGCCGTGATGCGGCGCAAAAGTGCATACGGCATCGGGCGTACCGGGGATTTCCGCAGCCTGAATGAACGAGCCGGGATCTTCCACCAAATTCCCGAACCAAAGCGACATCAACCGTCCGTCCGGATACTGGGTCCACAGCGACTGACGGTAAGTGAGATTCCAATCCACGTATTCCCAACGGGTGTACATCAAACGGCCGTCACTGCGCAAGCTCAAGTAAAAATCCGAAAGCGTGTTGGAGGAGAGCCGTTTGGCGTTGCCGCCATCGGCGTCCATCACATACACATGGGTACTGGGGCCGGACTGGCAAACGGTATGGTAGCCTTTGGTGCGCGAGGAGATAAAGGCGATATTCCCATCCGGAAGCGGCGCGGGCGACACATTGTGGGCGTCCGGGGTGTCGGTGATCCGGCGAAACCCCGAACCGTCGGCGTTGACCGAATAGATCTGCCAAGCGCGGCTGCCGTCGTAACGCATCGAAAAGTAAATCCGCTTGGCGTCGAAAGAGGTGGAGAGATCGCAAATAAGCGAATTGGGATGCTCCCAAACCGTCCGGGCGGGCTTATCGGGCTGCGAGGGATCGTACACGCGAATCGAACATCCCCATTTGCCTCCCAGCGGCTTGGACTGCCAAATAACGTTGGGGATCGCCCCGCTCTGATAGGGAACGCCGGTAAAAAAGACGATTGGCGGCAGTTTGCGGGCGGCCGCGGCCAACGATTCCGATTCTGCCGACCAATCCGGCTCGCGGCCGGACTGCGGACGATCCACCACAAACCCGTGGATGACCAGCCGGGACGGGAATTCGTTTTTCGGGACGGTGTTGACCAGCCGCACGGTGTGGCGTCCGAGCGGAAGCTTGTCGCATGCCAGATACACCCCGTTGCCGGACGCGGTCTCCATACGCCCGGTTTTACGGCCATCGACGAACACCTCCGCCGTACCCAACGGCGCGTTCTGCCCGATATGCAGGGTAAGCTCTTTCCAATGCCGCGCGCCGGCGTGATAATGCACCTCGCATCTGGTGCCCTCGAAAACCAACTCTATCGCGCCATCCGGGTCTTCGGTGGCCCAAGCGTAGTTGCCGAAAATTTTCGATTTCGCCACCGCGCCCTGCCAATTGCCGGTACGCTTGACTTGGGAATGGAGCGGCGATACCGGATTCTCCTTCGGCGGGGGTATCTGCAGCAACTCGGCGGAAACCAAGCCGTCACCCGGCGCCGCATCGGGGCCAAGCCGGGCGCTGGCAACCAGTTCCGCCTCTGACAACGCGCACCGCCACACGCGCACTTCGTCGTAGGAAGCCTTGGCATCGGAATCGGCGGGGGCGCAGGAATGTCCCAAATAGGCGTTGGTCTGGTTTTGGGTTTTGGGCGACCATCCCGGAGTAGTGGTGAAGGAGAAGGATTTCAGAGTGCGACCGGTATCCGCCTTCTGCTTGTAACAGGCCACATTCCAGCAACCGTCGGAACGAGGTGAAAGCGTCATCGCGATGTGGAACATTTTCCCGGGCGTGTACGGCCACAGACGGTTGTTCATCTGCTTGGCATCAAGGGTTTTCTTAATGCACACGCCGTCCGAATTCACTTCGGTGCCGCAGGTCCAGGACATGAGCATCGAATCTTCCAACACCGTGCCTATGTCAAAAATCCGCGACCAGTTGCGCGGCTCAAGCTGCATCGCCCAGACCTCAATGGTAACCGCGCCGTCCTTGGGCAACACATCCCGGCCAAGGTTAACATAACCCGTGCCGTGCGGGCCTCCGGGCAGCGAAAACATTCCGTTTTCAAGCGTCACCCGCCCCACTGCGGTGGCGGACTGACCAGTCACCGCGTCACGCAGGTTGCCGTTGAAAGACCAGCGGCGGTACAGATTTTTGGCGGCCAGTTGCGTGGCGGCGCGGTCAGCCCCGCCCGCCTGCACTACCATACCGATGACAGCAAAAACCGTTAAAAATCTTATTCGCCGCACTGCAGTTTTCCTCTGTACCAGTAACCGCCGCATTGGCGCACGCGCCGACGATCAGTTAGCCAAAATAGCCAAAGCGGAGGTGTAAAGCCGTCCCCCCACCATTCCCCAGGCGTCATCGTCCGTTGCGGAGGGAGAGCGCCGCAACCGTTCCGCAACGCGGCGCGATTGCGCGGATTCCCCCGCCGCCGCAAACGCCAGCGCCTTGGCGTAGTCGCGGTAAGAATCCGTCCCTGAATCTTCGGCGACCGTTAAGCGGCCGGCCACCACGCGCCCCAGACGCTCCAGCTCCGGATACTGCCCGCCCGCGTCCAGCAGGGCGTAAGCCGCCAGCGCGGTCAAACTCTCGGACTCGCTCTCGCGGCTGTCGGTGTGGTAAACCACCCGCCCTTCGGAACGCACCGCGTTGCGAAGCCAACGCAAACCCCGGCATCGCAGAGTGCGGGCTTCCGCAAACCCCTGTTTTTCGGCGCAAGCCAGCGCCCGCAGATTCCATGCGGTAAGCGCGGTATTGCCGTCCGAATTGTCAACATAATCCCAACCGCCGGCCGCCCGCTGGCTGGAGCGCATAAATTCCAACGCCTTGGCCACCGCCGGACGGACTTCGGGGAACTGCGGGGCGAGCGAAGCGAGGGCAAAAGTGGTAATCGCGTGATTGTACTGTTCCTGACGCCCCGTTCCGCCGAAACAGCCGGACGGCAACTGGCTGGCAGCCAGCGAACGGCAGGCGCGGCTAATGGCGGCTTGGCGCTGCGTACCGCCTTCCCGAGCCAAAGCCAACGCGGAAAGCGCGGTTAGCGCGGGCCGGTACGCCGCGGAACCGCCGTGTTTGGCCGGATCCCACGACCCGTCAGGCTCTTGGGCGGAAAGCAGCCACGCCACATCCCGATTTTCCGCGGGGGCGTTAGAAGAGAACCATCTGTCCGCCAAAAACGCAAGCGCGGAGAGCGCAAGAATCGCGCAGGCCGCGATTTTCAGGAAATGCCACGGCGAAACCGGCTTGAACTGGCGGTATATGCGGCGGCCTTCCCGTTTTTCCGAAGCTTTAACCGCGGCCATCACCCGATCGGAAAAACCCTCGGATACCTGCGCGGACTGAAAACCGCGCAACGCCGCCACCACGGCGGAAAAGTTTTCCGCGTCGGCTCGAGGCAACTCCAGCAAATGATCCGCCAAACCGTAATCGAGTCCGCAACTCATGATTTTCCCCCTTGGTCTTTCAACAAAAAATCCTTCAGTTTCGCCAATGCGTTGAACATCCGCGACTTAACCGTACCCACCGGGATTCCCAATATCTCGGAAACCTCCGCGTAGGGCAACTCCTGGTAAACCCCCAACACCACCACCTGCCGCAACTTGTCGGGCAGCGACCGCAGCGCCTGGTTAACGTCATGCCTGGCGTCCGCCCCGTCTTCCGGCGCCGGAGCCGCGGCAAACGGTTCCGTCTGCTGCTCCAGTTCCTCAACCAGTTTCTGCCGCCGCTGGCGCTTGCGCAACTCGTCGATCCAAACCTGGCGGGCCATCAGGAACAAAAACGTGGTGAACTTGGCGCTGGGACGATAATTCTGCCGATAACGGTACAACCGCAGAAAGGTCTGCTGCGCCAAATCCTCCATGTCATATTCAACGGCTGAACGGATGAAATAGTTCAAAAGTATATTTTGGTAGCGGTTGACCAACTCCGCAAACGCCTGATGGTCATCCGCGTCCCGAACGGTCAGCATCAACTGGATATCATCTGCGCTTTTGTAGTCCATACCCGCCAAACGCCGTTACACTGAGCCGGTTCAATTACTGCGCCGCATCACCAACTTGTGGATCAGCGCGTAGGCGGCAACCGCCACCACCCCGGCCAAGATCAAACCCGGCAGGTTGGCGTTAGCCATCTCTTTGCCCTTGAACACCAAATCACGGTACGGCAAGTCGCCGGCGGTATGGCCCAAGGTCCAACCGATGCCCGCCAATATCGCGGTCCAGATGCCGGCGCCCAGCGCGGTGAAAAACGTGAACCGTCCCAACGGCATCCGGGACAGCCCCGCGGGGATGGAGATCAACTGGCGGATTACCGGTATCAGCCGACAGATGAAGGTGGTCATGTCCCCGTAACGGTTGAACACCTCCTCGGCACGGTCCAGCGCCTCCGGCTTAACGAAGAAGTATTTGCCGAATTTCCGCAGGAACGGCTCGCCCAGCCAAAGCGAAAGCCCGTAGTTGACATACGCCCCGGCAAGCGAACCAGCCAAACCGCAACCCCAGGCCAACGCCAGATCCGTCAAGGGATTGCCGGTGGTCAGCGCGTGGCGGTAGGCGAGAAACCCCGCCGGGATCATTACGATCTCACTGGGGAACGGGATGAAGGAGCTCTCCACCGCCATGAAAAAGAAGATCAGCGCAAACCCCCAAGTCGGTGCCAACGCCACCGCCTGCTCCAAGTGCGAAACCAGCATATCCAGCATTGTCAGTTACCCCGATCACTGTACCCGCATGCGAATTGTAAAGAACATCTTGGGACGGTCACTTTGAATAACCACCTTGACCCGTCCGTCCGGCAAGGCCTCAAATTCCGCTTCCACGGGTTGCCATTGGTCCCGCGGCAAGGTCAGATCTTCGGAGCCCACCAGTTCCAACCGTTCGTCCAAAACCCCCGGCAGAAACACCGTCAACGCGCCGGAATCAAAAGGCAGATTACCGACAAACGGCGGCAGTTCCGGCGGCGGTAAAGTTGTCAGCGCCAACGTCGGAGCATCCGTATTGCAACCGTTGTAGTAAAGCGATATCACCCGGCATTCGACGCTTTGACTGTCGCCCAAGCCGCCAACCACCGCGCTGGTGCCGGAGACAAACACGGCAGGCACGCCGTTGGTAAGCACCACGCTGCCCAACGCATCGCCGGACAGCGTCCAGCTGAGCGACACCGAACGAATCCCCGCGCATCCGGCGAATCCAGTCGGCTTATCCGGCAACTGATCGTAACCGTACAGCTCGATCTCCGCGACGTTGCAATGTCCGCCGGATGGGCCCAAGTAGCGGAAATAGCGTTGGGAAAGGGTTAGGTTGAGCGTGGCGGAGGTCCATCTGCTTGCCGAAGCGCTGGACACGGTGAACACGGTCACCGGATTTTCAAAGGTGTTAACCCCGTCCGTGATGTCGGAAAACTGGAACACGCCGTCGGTCATGCGGCTCGCCCAATTGGAACGCGCATAATACCGCAACGAGGTGAAGGTGCGGTTATGATTGTCACCGAGATCCAGACCCGCCCATCCAATCGAATCCGGAGAGTCGAAAAAGGTGGTGGTATCGCCGTCAAAGACTTTGTAACGGTCGTCGCCGTTATTGTTCCAAGAACCGGCGGTGCCGATCACCGGACCTTTCATCATCCGTGTTTTACCGCTGGAATATGCGGGACAAGCTGCCGAAAGCTCGCCGATCGTATCCTGCCACTGAGCGGCGACACGATAAAACTTGCCTTCGGAATTGACCGCCGAATCCACATAAACGTTGCCGTTCACCGTGGCAATAGCCTCGTAATTACCGTCAACGGCATCACTGCGGTACACCACGTAAGACACCGGAACGGCAGCGGTTTTCTCTGGCCAATAAACCAGCGGATGCCCGTTCAAGAAGGTTGCCCCCACCGGGCTTATCGGGTCCAAGTCGTAGGAGTACAGCGCAGTGTAACTGGCGTTTCGCTTTACGGTGACATGGCGCGTCATTCCGACGAAACCGTCCGACCATCCAACGAACTTCCAACCCTCGGTTGGGGCGGTGGCGGTAAGCGTAACCACGGTGCCTTCCTCGTACTGACCACCGCCGGTCGCCGTTCCGATATCCGGATAATTAACGTCCACGGTAATTTCGTAAACGTTTCGCCCGCCGATGCCCACCACCAGCGTGGACTCGTCAAACGCCGGCTGGCCGTCCAAATCGGTGCCGTTCCAAAGCACCCGGAAGGTGTAGATTTGCCGCGCCACGTCCGCCGGTATCGTCCAAGAAAACCGACCGTCGGCGGATACGGTTGCCGTGGTGTCGGCATTGCCGATCAAAGTGTAAATGCCGGCATCCGCGGCTTCGGCGACCAGGCCGAAATCGTACTCCAGCGTTTCGCCCGGATCGACGTTGACTCCGATTCCGTTGGGCAGCCACAGCCCGGTGGCGGCGGGACTGCGGTTGGGCACCCCGCAAGTGGTGACCGGCTGCGCGGCCCACTCGTGGTCCGGGCCGTTCTCCCAGCGTCCCCAACTCACATTCTTGGTTTGGGCACCGAACACGCAAACATCCACCACCGTGGTCCTGTCCGGCGCCACCAGCGTCACCGCGTCACCTTTTTTACCAAGGCCGAAATCCACCCACAGGGAACCGTCCTCCTGCAAACCGCAATACGCCTGCCCCGCCTTAACCAGCAGGAATTCGCCGGATTTCAAGGTCACGCCGGACGGGATCTCGTAGGCGTGGGCGGGAGAGTCGTCGTACAGCAAATAACCGGTCAAATCGACCGTGCAAATACCGGCGTTGAACAGCTCGAACCAATCCTCGGTGTCGGCCTCGGCCATGATATCGTTGATCACCACCATCGGTGCTTCGTATTCCACGTCAGGCAAGTCGGCGAACACAGCGGTAATCGAGGTGTCGGCGGAAAGCTCCACCTCAAGCGACGGAGTCTCAAAAACCTCGCCGTTGATTTCCCAGCACAGGAACTCGCTGCTTACCGCCGGCTGGGCGTTAAGGGTAACAGTCTGCCCGTTGTAATAGATGCCCGACCACGGTGTCGCGATCTCGTCGTCGGCGTCGCCGGTGCGTAAGGTGTTGAAGGCGACCTTCCCGTTGCCGCGCACCGCGAGCGAAACCGTCCGCAATTCACCCAAGCTGAACCATGACGCCATCAGCGAACGAAACGCGGCGGGACGGTTCTGCAGGAAACTCCGTATGGAGGCGAGGTTGGAATCCCATTTGCTCATCGATCCGGCCGGCATACCCCAACGGGCAATGTGCCGGGGCATTTCCGAACGGATATTCTCCACCGCCGCGTCAAAATACGCGCACGCCCGTTCCGGAGCGACCGCGGAATTGAACAAGTCGCAGCAACGGGTCACGAAGCGGTTGCGATAGTCGGGATTTTTAATCATCGCGGCAAACAGCGGGTCATTCAAAGCCGCGCCGTTGTACATGTCTTTGTTGACGTTGCTGAGTCCGCCGTCGGTGTCGTAAACCATCCAACGCCACCGGCCGTCGTGCGGGGCTGGCAACTCTTCGCCGTCGTAACTGACCCGCTCGCGCCAGATGCCCTGGTTGTTGTCCACCCAGTCGGAGTTCCCGGTATACATCTCGCAAATAAAGTAGTCAATCATGTTTTCGACGTCAATCCGGCGGCACATGTAGTCGTAATACTCCTTCACGGACAGGTCGTGGCTCTTGGCGTATTTCCGCAGCGCCTCCCACTCGACGACATCACCCTCCACCACATCGGTTCCATCGCTGCGGCCCAGTTTGAGGAAGTCCAGATTGTCGGGGTCGGCGCCGTAATTCATCTCCATGTAATGTTTGGTGAAATGGTCGCGGAAATTCTCGATGCCCCAATATTCGCCGTTCACATACACCACCGTCGGCTCGTAATCCTGATAGGCGGTCTTCAGGAACGGGCGGAAAATATTCTGCCCCACCGCATCGCGCATCAGGGTGTACTGCCAGTCGTTGCCGCTGTTCCGAAGCAGGAACCGCTTGTAGGCCGGGGTCCCGCGGTCGCCAAACAACGGATAATTGACCTTCTTTTTGCCGTACTCTTTGCGGGCGTAGAAACGCAGCGTTTTTTGCGCTACCGAGCGGGAATAGCCACCGTGGTTGCGCACCCCGAGCTGTTGGGCGAACGCCTCCTCCCGGGTTCCGGCCTCAAACAACTGGAAACACACCGGGCGTTCCCACTCCATGCCGTGTTGGAAATAGTTGGCGTTCGGCTTGCCAACCGCATGGGAACCGAACCCGTTGGCCTTGTAAACATCTCCCGGCACCATCAATCCGATATCGTCGGCGAAAAAGTTTTCCTCGTCCGTCTGGAGCGACACCACCCGCAGTGTGTGCTGGTTGGGGATGTTGCCGATCAACCAAGTGCCGATCGCCTCGAATTCCGACGCTATGCCGTTCTTGAACGCCCGCGCGCGGATGACGTTGACATTCGGCTGGTCTACGGTAGGTTCCACCCAGGCGAAACCTTTGTAGCCGGAACTGGCTAATTCCGGCGGGTTCGTACGGATCAGGCAGAGCCGGTTGGTTTTGCTGCAACAGTCGCTGAGGGTAAACGGCGCGGTATACTTGAAACAACGGTCGGTCTCGTATGGCACCGGGGTGGAACCGTCGGTGGTGTAGTAGATGTCGGCATCGCCGCCGAAAGAGATGTCCACCTCCACCGGACCGCTGTAAAAACCGGGCGGGGTGGAAAACACCGGCTGCTCACCGCCCTCCAAGTAACCTTCGGGAAGCGTGAAGGAAAGTTCCGCCAAGGAGCAGTAGCCGGTGGGCGAATAGTAACGGATGTACTGGTAGTCAAAAGCCGGGGTTTCGAAAGTCACCTCGGTTACGGCGTTCGTCGGCGGGGTTTCCGTGATGGTGTACAAAGTAACGGCATCCGAGAAATCGGAAGAATTCGCCGCCTGAACCATTCCGCCCAGCATCCGGTAAGGACGGTTCGAACGCGGAGCGTAACGCACGCCGGTGATTGCCTGACCGCGTTCCAGCCGCAACCCCACCCACGATTTGTTTTTGTTGGAGGCTTGGCAGTAATTGAGAATGTCGCCGTCAAAAGCGTTGGTGATGGTGGAGCCGGAGAAACTGGCAATAATGCTGCCGACCGCTTCCTTGCGGAAAATCAGTTCCGCTTTTTTTGAAGCGTCAGAACCGGCCGGGTTTTTCCCGCGCACCTTGTATTCCGCGGAATCCGTCATCGCGTAATCGTACCACACCGTTTTTCCACCGCCTTGCGTCGGGACGATGGTGTCAACGGTTTCATAATTGTCATCGCCGGACAACCTGCGTCGGATTTCGTAAATCTGCGGCACCAGCGGATCGATTGACCACTGCAGGCCGGCCTTGCCGTTGATAAACCAGGCGTTTTCGATAACCGGCTCCAGCGGCGGCTCAAACCCCTCATCCGAAACGTAGCCGTAAAACTCCAAGAAGCTGCAGTTACCGCAGCAACTGCTTACGCCCGACCCGACGCTGGGGCTGATGATTCGGAAGTAGGTGAACTGCTGCGGGGTTTCCGCCGACACCGGGGCCTCCACTATCGTCGTGGCGTTCCAACCGGACGGCACCGCGATAACGTGCAAGGTTACAGCATCGGAAAAGTCCGCGGAATTGGCGCCCTGAATATAACAGCCGTTGATGCGGTCCGCGTTACCGGAGCGGCCGCAATAGCGGATTTTGGTCAACCAAGACGGTTTGGAAATCTGAATGCCCGCCCAACATCCGCCCAAGTTGTTAGCCGCCGTAGGCGGATCAAAAAAGGTCGAAGTGTCCCCGTCGAACACGTGTTCCTTGGTGTTGCCCCGGTCATTCCACGACCCCTCGGTTCCCAAAACCACAAGCTTGCCATCGGAACCGGTCACGCCCAAGTCGTTCAATTTGGTCAAAGACCAATCAGCCGACACCGCCGCCGCCAAAAACAAAATTATCAAAGTCAGAAATCGTCTGCCCATGCCCGTCTCCTGCGAAAAGGAACAGAAACCCAATCAATAGACGATATTCTATCATTTTTCTGAAACCAAAACAACGCAAATATGAATGGTTCGATAAAACTTTTGTCCCCATTGCATACAGGGCGAGATTATTATTATGCTAACGGAAAGAGGTGCGGCGCGCTAGGCTACCGCAACAGGGACATAACGTCGGTATCGCAACCGAACTGGCGCATCACCGACTGCATTTCGTTGCGGAAATCCTGTTCCGTCTGCAAACGGTTTTGCACCGTGGTAAGGGCGTGCACAACGGTGGCGTGGGTTCGGCTGAAAGCCTTGCCGATTTGCGGCAACGAATTCGAAGTCAATTTGCGGCAAAGGAACATCGCCACCTGACGGGCCTGCGCAATGTTTTTCGGCCGCTCGGGGCCGATGATGTCTTCGTAGGAGATCTTGTAAAACACGGAAACTTTTTCCAGAATTTCCTTGCAGGTCAGATTGTTGGAACGCTCTTGGTCAATCTGGTCCTTCAGCAGCGAGCGCAGACTGTCAACGGTCAACACCGTGCCGGGAGATAACGACATGAATGTCACCACCCGGTTCAAAGCGCCTTCCAAACTGCGAACGTTTGAAGTGATGTTGTCCGCGATGAATGTAAGCAGTTCGTCGTCCACCTTGAACTGGCAGGAGGACTGCTTGTAACGCAAAATCGCCAAGCGGGTCTCAAAGTCCGGACACTCGATCTGGGTAACCAACCCGCACTCGAAACGCGACACCAACCGGGGTTCCAACCCCTTCAGCTCTTTGGGCGGCAGGTCGCTGGTCATGATGATCTGCTTACGCGCCGCCGACAACTCGTTGAAGGTATGGAAGAACTCCTCC
>DBXY01000054.1:0-11294 GCA_002309765.1 Verrucomicrobia bacterium UBA1200 | reverse complement strand
GCCTGCATCAAATGCGTTTTGCCGATCCCGGTGTCGCCGTAAATGAACAGCGGGTTAAACGCCCGCCCCGGTGACTGGGCAACCCCCAACGCCGCGCCATGGGCAAAGCTGTTGGTCGGTCCGGTCACAAAATTCTCAAAAGTGAACTGCGGGTCAAGCGGAGTGCTGGGAAAAACGCTACGGCGCTTTGGCGCAACGGTTGCCGCCTTAGGGGCGGGTGCTGGCGAGGGGTCCGAAACATCCTCGGACGGCACCGCGCAAAACTCCACCGCCGAAACCGCCGGCGCGTCGGGAATCTGGCGCAACGCCTCGGCAATCTTTTCGAGATAATGGTCCCGGAGCCATCCGGCGGCGAATTCGTCCGAAGCGCCCAACAACAGGCGGCCCTCGGTAAAATCTATGGGCTTTACCCCGGCAATCCAACGCTGATAGGCATCTTGAGGCACCAAGACCTCAAGCACCCGGCAGGCGCCAGACCATATCTCGGAAGCATTCATCGGGACACTCGAAAAGGAAAAACGAAAAACTACTCTTTGGATTCTGTCGTTGTGGAGGCGGCAGCCGCCTCGTCCGCGGCANNGCGGCAGCCGCTTCGTCAGCGGCGGCTGCGGAATCTCCGGCGTCATTAGACTTTGCGTCGGGGTCGTCAATTTCAATCTTTGTTTCCAGCTTTTGCCGGCCAAGATTCCACGACAACCAATCGTTAAACAGCTGACCGCTGGCGCGGCGGGCAAGCCCGGAACGGACCTGGGAACGGGCCATTTCGGCGGCCAGCGCGTCGCCTTCCTGGCGATCCTGCACGTAAACCAGCAGCGATTTCGCGGAGCTGGCGGGAATCGGGTCAGAAATCTTCCCCTTCTGCACCGACATCGCCCCGTAAGCCACCGAGAAATTGTTTTCAAACTTCGCGTTGGAAATGTCGCTCACCGAGTAGGTCACCGAGGTGGAAACGTTCATGCCCAACGCCTTGGCGGAATCCTCGAACCCTTTTCCATCCGCCACGGACTTCTCAAGCTGAGACTTCAGATCCTTCAGCATCGCGTCGAAAGCGTCCGACCGGGCGCGGGAGACGGCCTGGTTTTTAACCTCAACCTTCACCTTGTCGTATTCGGGAACATGGGCGGCCTCCTGCTTGACCAACTCCATGACGTACACCTTTTTGGTGCCCTCAACCACCGCGAAGCGGGAATCGGACGACTCCATATCCAGTTCAAACGCCTGCGAGATGAACTCGCGCGCGTTTTCGCCGACCCAGCGGCCGTTGTCGGTTGCGGAAAACATCGGCGAAATGGAGATGGTGAGGTTGTTATCCTTGGCGAAGGACCCCAGAACACCCTCGAAGCTGTTGCTCACGCTGCTGTCGAGCTTGCCGAAAACTTGGAACTGCGCGGAGGTTGACGCGGTGTAAACCGCCGCTTCCAGCTTCAACTCTTCGGTGATCTTGTCGCGCACCTCATCCAGCGGAATCGCTTCGGAAACGTTGTTGGTGGTGGTGCGGGTGTATTTGTCGGCGTTCGAATCGTAATAATCCTGGATCTCGGCGTCACTCACCGTAACCGACGCGACGAAATTGGAGGCGGGCAGGGCGACATACTTGACCTGCACCTGATCGGGCAACGCGAAGTCGTCCTTATGTTCCTCATAGTACTTCTTGTAGTTCTCTTCCGTGAGGTTCATATCCGCCTTGGTGTAGCGGTTGCTGACCGCCGCCACCTGAACGGTGAACTTGTCGGTCATGCCGGCCAACTCGTCCTCCAGCTCCATCGGGGAGACCCAAGACGCGGTATTGGCGAGCATGGCGCTCTTGGTGATTGCCAGCTGGTCGCGAACCAGATCCTCATACAGGCCCTCGTTAAGTCCTTGGGCGCGAAGCACTTGGCGATAGAGGTTGATGTCAAAACCGTTCGCCCCCTGGAAAGCGGGGAACTCGCGGATGGTCTGCTGGATCTCGCTGTCCGTAACCGCCATGCCGTTCGCCTCGGCGGTGCCGATTGCGGCGATCTGCTCCCATGCCCGGCGGTCAATCACGTGCGCCGGAGTCGAGTGGTCGGCGTTGCGCCCAAACCCGCGCAACGAGGTCTCAATACGCCTAAACTCCATAGACGAAATGCTCTTGCCGTTCAGCTGCCCGGCGGTTTCTTTGGGAAGGGTTTTGCGGCAGGAATCTACCGCGACAAAAGCAAATGCGATAACGATGGCGAAGAAACCCCACAGGATACGGTTCCGGATGAGGCGGTTAAAGTGATAGATAAACACGGCTTGACACCCAATTGAAACAGTTTCCGCACGCGGGAAAAATCACTCTGGGCGCCGGCCCGCGTACGACTGCGCCAGCGCCCAGACTCAAATCCACAATCCTACAGGTCTTTGGCCGCGTCCGCGGCGGGTTCGGCGGCTGCCGGCGCTTCCTTATCCTTCTCCGGGGCGACCAACACCGGCAGGTTTTCATCGGCAGGCTCTTCCTCTTCCTTCTTGACCAGCTCGCCGGTGGCCAGCGTCGGACGGCCGATCACATACGCGAAACGGTGCTCCTGACGCCCCTGATGGTTTACCGCCAACACGGAAACCACGGTACGCCCGCCGACCGGTGCGCGCTCGCGCCAAATTTTAACCACCGCCTTGGGAGTCATGGTGTGCTTCACCGGCTCCTCGGTGCCGCTGTCCAGAGTGATGCCGAAATCGCCGCTGACGCTGGCGATGCGGCTCAACGCGCGACCCTCGGTGGTCTCGATGCTGACGATATTCGCGGCGCGCAACGCCGGAATGGTGTATTGCGGCCCTTCGACCTCGCACGCACCGGTGATGGTGTTGGCGACGAAAGTCTCGGTAGTGCCGCTGTAGCTGACCTTATACTCGCCCTTGCCGGTCATGCTCTTGCAGAGCGCGTTGTCGGTGAGCAAGTTGAACGAGCCGTCCGGCGTGTTGTCGCGCAGATTGGTCTTGGCAACGCCGTTGAGCAACCGCACGATACGGGCATCCGGATTCTTGCGGCTCGCGGTCGCCAGCAGTTCTGACGACGGCGCCAGCGTCACCGAATCCTCGCGGGAGAAAATCAGCGAAAACGTGCCGTCCGCCCCGGTACGGAATTTACACCCCATCGGATATGCCTTACGCTCCATTACCGGAGCCCAAGCGCCCGTGTCGGGGTTTAAAACCTCACAAACACCCTTGACTTCCGCCGCGCGGACCAAAGGCTCGTACTTCAACACCTGCTCTTCAGCCGGTGTAGCCTGAGCCTGCTCCGGCGCCGCCTCGCCCTGCGCGTACGCGCCCAACGCCAAAAACGCCGCCGCACAAGTTCCTACCACCAAGATACCTGCTTTTTCCTTCATGGGAACCGCTTCCTTATTATGTGGATGAACGAAAACACCACTCCCTCATTACAAGAGATGCGTAAATCATAAACCAAACCGGGGCAATAGTCAATGCGAATCAGCCGGAAAGCAAAAGATTTCGAATAAAATCAGACCAAACCCCGCTCAATCAGCGTTTCGGCGATCTCAACCGCGTTCAGTGCGGCACCGCGCAACAGCTGGTCGCCGGAAACGAACATCTCCAGCCCGCGCTTGTCGGCGCGGCTGATATCCTGCCGGATCCGCCCGGCAAGCACCTCGTAGCGCCCCGTAGCGTCAAGCGGCATCGGATATCCGCCGTTCAGCGGGTCATCCACCACCTTGACGCCCTTGGCGGCGCGAAGAATTTCCCTGGCCTCGTCGGGGGTGATCTCATCCTCGAACTCCAGGTTAAGCGACTCGGAGTGCGCGCGGGCTACCGGCACCCGCACACAGGTGCAGGAGAGCATCAGGTCCGGCAGATGGAGCATCTTGCGGGACTCGTTGCGCATCTTCAGCTCTTCCAGCGTGTACCAGTTTTCCTCGTCGAACTTGTCGATGTGGGGAATGAGGTTGCAGGTGAGCTGGTGCTGGAAGGCTTTCACGGTGAGCGGACGCCCCGCCGCGTAATCCTGAATCTGCTGCTCCAATTCGGCCAACCCCGGAGCGCCGGCCCCGGACGCGGCCTGATAGGTGGCCGCCACCAGCCGCTTCAGTTTTTTCGCCCGGTGCAGGGGCGCCACCGCCTCCAGCATGATCGCCGTGGTGCAGTTCGGGTTGGCGATCACCCCGTGGTTCCAATCCAAATCCTCCGGGTTGACCTGCGGCACCACCAGCGGCACATCGGGGTCTTGACGGAAGGCGCGGGAGTTGTCGATCATTTTCGCGCCGGCCCGAACCACCGCGTCGCGCAACTGGATCGCCACGTCGGTCTTGCCCGCAAAAAGCACGATGTCCAATCCCTTGAAGCTCTCTTCGCCAGCTTTAAGGACATGGTAAGTTTCGCCCAGGATCTCTTCGTCGCGCTCCCGCGACGCAAAAACCTGAACCTTGCCACACGGGAACTTGCGATCCTTCAGGACCTTAATCATCTCGGTGCCGACCGCGCCAACGCCGACCAGCCCTACATTGTACTGCTTCATCTTCTTATTCCTAGCCGTTACCGGGCCGGGATAAAACCCCTCAACCCGCTCCAAAAAAATTGAGCAAGATAGAGTAATAAAAGCGGCGGGAAATTGCAATCCGTAATTTTCAAAAAATTTTGTGCTTTGGTTTGAGCCTCGCGTGCGGTCATTCTTGCCGCGAGTTTTCCTTATATTATATGTCTTTCGTAATTGACTTCGAACCGGAATAATGTTAAATTAATTTGCGGATATTGTAAATGGGGGTTAGGCGGTTGTCCCATGTCCCCATACAAGAACGGGAGTGCCTTTATTAATGCCTTGCAAGGAGTGGAACGTATGAGAAAATTAGGATGTTTTTGCGCGGCGGTCGCGCTTGCCGGAGGATTGACACACGCCGGTCTGGTCGCGAAATGGGATTTCAACAACTACGATCCGGCGAATCCGACATCCGACGCCGTGCTTAAGGCGACGGTCGGCGAGGACGGCCTGGCGTGTTTCCATGTAGGTTCCGGCTCGGACATCATCAGGGACGGCACCATCGGCGAGATGTATGTGGTCAGCCCGGATTACGGCGGGAGTGACGCGGAGGCCAAAACCGCGGCAAATATGCTCGGCGGAGGAAACTACGCGCTGGCGATTCCGAAGTCCTCGCATGTCCGGCTCCCGATTCCCAGTTCCATCCGAAACCACTGCTTCACCTTAAAAATCCGTTTCTGGACCCCGGCGGCGTCCTCCAAGAAGTACCGGTGTTTCGTCAATTACCCCGACAACACCGGCGACGGAAAACTGTTCATCCGCAATTCGGACAACAAGATAGGCGGCGGCACCTTCTTCCGTAACGGTTCCGGCAACTACTCGAAGGAAATCGCCAACAGCCAGTGGCACACCATCACCTTCTCCGCCGGCGATATGCGCTGGGATCTGTTTCTCAATGAGACGACCGAGGCCGTTTACGCCAATAACGCCAATGGCAAATCCTACTTCAACTACGACCACTTCCTGCTCTGCGCGGATGAAAACGGCGAAGATGAGCTGATGTACATCGACTACGTGGAGCTGTACGACGAGGCTTCGGTCTACGAGGGCAAACTTCCCCACTACTCCAAGGCGGGTTTGACAGGCGAATGGACTTTCCCGACAAACAACCCGCTCAAGGCAACCGTGGGGCAGGACCTCGTCAAGCACACGCTTACCGGCGGCGCGAATTTCGCGGAGGGAAACGATGGCGTTCTCCCCGGCGACGGCTACATCCGCGCGGGACAGAACAATGACCTGATCTGCTACCATGGTTTGACAATGGATCATAGCTACACAATGGTAATGGATGTGCGCGTGCCGAATAACGAGAACGCGCGGAGGTCCTGGCACGGACTCTTCAAAACGACCAGAACCGGCGACGGCCGGATTTTCATCAAATACGAGAGCGGCAAGCTTAACATCCGTACCGCCGGCGGCGCGACCGTCCCGATGGGCGTGGACTTCGAAGAATGGGCGCGCGTGGTGTTCTCTTACAATAAAGAAAATCAGGACACCAAAGCCGTCTATGTGAACGGTGTGCTGCTGGATTCCCGTCCCGATGGCCACATGCGACCCGACAGGGGCGGCTACTTCCTGCTGCTGGGCGATGAGGACGGCGAGGATTACGACACCGACATCTCCTACGCGGCGATTTACGACCGCGTTTTGACCCAGGCGGAAATCACCGAGCTGCATTCGCGCCCGCTCGCCCAGCGCGAGGACGAATCCTTCGTGCCCACCATTGCCCCGGTCGGGGTATGGAGGGAGAACGGCGAAAACGGTTGGGCAAACATAATCGGGGCGCCGTTGACCGTTGGCGAAGCCGGCGGATTGGCCTGGTCCCGCTCTGCCGCCCCGGCCTCCGCAACTTGGGTGGCCGACCTCACACTCCCCACCTCTCAAACGGAGGGCGGCGTATTGGCGAAAAACGAAAACGGCGTCGCCTCCGGCATCTACGGTACCGGCAGCACCTATTCCGGCAGTTTCACCACCACCACGGATCCCGCCTCTCTCGTCAATAGCACCACTTCCAGCACTTGGGGCTACTGGTCTGAGAACGCACTCGACCGCGCCGAAGCGCACCGGGTGGCCGTTACCTGGGCGGCGAACGGACGGGTGCACTACTATGTGGACGGCCGCCCGTGGGGGCAGCTTTTCCCGGCTAACGCCAACACCGCCGCCAAGCCTACCGCCACCATGACCTTCTTCGAGGGTCTCGGCGCCACGGTCACCCGGCTTGCGGCATACGATGCCCCGCTCACCGGCGACGAAATCGCCGCGCTCGGCGGCGCCGGATACAAGGTTGAAGCGTTGCCGCCGACCGCCACCCTCGCGCATGACGCCGCCGATAATCAGGCCCGCATCCAATTGGACACGGTTAACTTCACCATTGCCGCTACCCAGGAGGAAGGAGAGTACGTGGCCTACTCGATTGATTACGGCGACGGTTCCTCCGAAACCACGACCGGGTTCTCGGCACCCGGCACCCATGTCTTCTCCCATACCTACGGCGAACCGGGCAACTATACGGTCACCGCCCGCACCTATTCCCAGAACGGTCACGCCAGCGAGGCGGCGGTCTGCACCCTCACGCTGATCCAACCGTCCAACAATCTGGTGTGGAGCGGCAGCGGTGATGGCAACTGGGATGACGCGGCATGGAAATACTGCGACGACTCCGGCAACGCTTTCGACGGCACGTGGGAAATTAGCTGGATTGACGGCCATAACGCGATCATCCCCGCCGGGGTGACCGTCGAGGTAAGCTCCGACGCGACGCCGCATCCGGCCACACTCACCATCGCGCAAAACGGCGGAATCTTTTTCCAAGTCGAGGTTGGCGGCAAAGCCGATGGCGACACATTGATGGAAACGACGGACGGTATCACCGTGAACGGAACCGCGAGCGCTGTCGGCGGCGCGGCGGTAGTTGACGAGTCCGGCAAGAAACTGCTTTATGTGCTCAATCCCAACATTCCGATCATCGCGCACTGGCGCGGCACTGTTGGTGACGGCGCACTGACCAACCCCGACAACTGGGTCTCCACCAATATCGCCAACCAGGCAATCAGCGCCGCGCCGACCGAGGCGACAACGGTTTATCTGGACGGTTACGTCAATATCTCGGTACCCGCGGGAACGACGCTTGTCTGCAAGGAGTGCCTGGTGGGCGACGCGACGTTGACCGCAGACTGCGACTGGAGCGGTCTTGGCACGGTAGTGCTGCTCGACGGCTCAACGGTCGATTTGAACGGCCGCAATCTCACGATATGCGGATTCTCCGTCACCGGCGCGGAGGGAACTGCGACATTCACTGCACCGCAAATGCTGCACGGCACCGACATCCCGCCGAGCGAGCTGCACGTCATTGTGCCCGAGGGCGAGTTCCTGGATAACCGGAGCGTCTTCGTTAACGATCACATTCGCCTGGTTAAAGAGGGTGCGGGCGTTTTCACGTCCTACCGCAACGACCAGACTTATGACGGCGGAACCTACGTGGCGGAAGGCACCATGCGGCCCGGCGTGACAGTGTATTACCATTTCGGTGTCAGGTACACTACCATCCAGGTCGCGGCCGGGGCGACATTCGATCTCTGGAGCCGTGTCTTAAATGTGTACCACCTGCAACTTGACGGCGGTACCATTGAAAACACTTACAACCCCGCGACGGGTGATGCCAATACGGAGCTTAACAACCTCACCCTCACCGCCGATTCTCGGATCAACTTTGCCAATATCGAGCAAAACAACGATATCACATTGCGGTCTGGCGTGGTCTGGGATCTCGGCGGGTATACGCTCACAATCACCTTCAACGGCAAAGACCCCGATATGAATGTCAACAACGGCGTGGTGATCCGCAACGGTACGCTTGTCACCGTTGTTCCGGAAGGTGTCTCGGCTTGGTTCCATGACAAAGGTCTTGTGGGAAGGGACGGGCTGACGCTCGATCTTTCTACGACACTCCGTCTGAACGACAAAAACCTGGTCTCGACGGTACAGAACCTAATCATCCGTACGACATTCCCCAGCGTCATCAACGACGAGGGCCATATCCTCGAAATTTATGGCACCTACACGCCGCTCTCGCCTTACGGCATGAACATGATGATGATGGACGGCTCGGCGATCGACCTCTCCAGCAAGACCGGCGCGTGGTCCACGACCTTCGTGAACGAGAAAAACACCTTTTATCTCTCCTTCGAGAATAACGGAACCGTTACGCTGAATCTCAACGGCCGCGAAAACCTGTTTGCGCTGTCGCAATCCGACAACCCGTACGTGTTGACATGGGAAACCGCACCGGACGACAGCGTAAAATTCAAGGCGGACGCAGACACCACGGAGCACGGCTATATGCTGTTCCGCGACAACAACGGCGTGAAGTTGACCTATGTGGGCGGCACCCTGATCTTACTCCGGTAACCGCAGTAGGCGCGTAAAGCGCGCCGCACCGAAATAAATACTGTAAACGCCCGGGCCATAAACCCGGGCGTTTTTGCAGGTTTCCCAAGATTGAAAAATTTTTTCAGTTTGCGCTTGCGTTCACAACCGCAAAATGGTAATCTTTACACGTTTTTCAACCGCTCGGGTGGTGAAATAGGCATACACGTATGCTTGAGGTGCATATGGAGAGATCCGTGGGGGTTCGAGTCCCCCCCCGAGCACCATCTTCTTTCGGTTTTTTCCTTTCGTCCGTCGGCAAACGTTTTTACGGTTGCCGACGGTTTTTCTTTTCCCGGATATGTAAAAACAAAAAAAAGTGACCGGCGCGAACCGGTCACTTTAAAAAATCAAGCTAGCGAACCTAAACGGAACGGCTACCCTTGCTGGCTTTCGGACAGAAGCGTGGTCAGACGCCCCAACAGAACCCCAAGCTCAGACTGGTGCTTGGCGATAATCTGGCAAACCCCGAACATCTCGGCGTTACGGTGCTGCACCGACATCTGGGCCTTTTCCAGCTCAGAACGGCGCATCCGCATGGCCTCCAGTTCCTCGAGCAGCTCTTGGGCGCGCTGTTCGCTCTTTTGGAACATCCGGCGGGTCTGAAACAGTTGGGTCAGCAACTCGCCCTGCGACAGATCCAGATCGTCAATCTTCATGCCGTCCGGAATCGGGACCAACACCGACTCGCCGCACTCGACGCATTTGGTCTGCAACCCGGCGCCGCGCAAATCGATGCACAGGTTGTGGCCGCAATGCGGGCAGTCGAACACGATGTCGGTCGGGCGGATCTCCGCGTCCTCAACGTCAACATCCGGTTCAGAGCCGACAAACACGGCCTCCTGCACGACCACACCATCATTTTCAGAAACGTTCAAATTATCGGTCTGATCTTCCATTGAGTACTCCTCCGAATCGGTTTGACTTGTTAAGTTACTCCGCCGCTCTATCCGGTACTAGTTACGAAACCTTCGTCACCAGACCGTGCTTGATGCACTCGGTGCAAACCCGCATGCGGCACACGGTGCCGTTCGGCAACTTGGCGCGGACAGACTTCAGGTTCGGCAGAAAACGACGGCGGGTGATGCCGGTGGTATGCATACCGATACCGCCTTTCGCCTTGGCCAAACCATGGCGAATGATGCGGTTACCAACCGACGGATGCTTGCCACAAATTTCACAAACTCTGGACATAACACTTTCTCCTCTTTGAAATAGGTGGTTAATTTATCATAAAACCGCCGACCAAAGCAAGCGCAAAAACACCATAGCGGGAAAAATTTGATTTTGGCGCAAAAATTCTTGCCTCGATAACGAATTAACGGACATTCTCAACCCCCTTCGCCTTCTTATCCCGCTCCGTTTTCAGACGGTCATACTCTTTCCAGAACTCGTCTTTGACCTTTGCCGGCATCACACCGCTCTTTGTTATTCATGGTTTTTCTCCTCAAAAACGAAACGCCCAAGCTTATAGTAATGTCTTAATTCATAAGTGTCTGCAACCATGCAATAAGCTTCATGCGCCGTCATATTTTTGATAGATAAATTTCTTTTAAGCTTTTCTGTTTTGGGGGAGAGAGCCATAACTGTAAAACTCGCGCCGTAAGTCTCCGCGCCAACGGCACTTTTTGTTCTTTTGTTAATTTCTAATAGAGCATCTAAGACGGTTACATCAGTGAGTTCCATATCCGGCACCCGCACATCGTAACACGGATGGTGCGTTTCGCAGCCCCAAAATAAAAGTGCGCAAAACATGGAGAGAAATATGCATATAATGTTCTTAATCATTTTTATCCTGACTGTAAATCGAACTTCTGTAAACATTAGGTTCAGAATCTTTTTTATCAATAATTACTTCAACTTTTTTTCCTGGGCTTTTCTTTTCAAGAACCACAATATCGATCCTAAACCTAACTTTTCGAACACAAACGCCGTTTCCGTCTTTAGAATAGTCTGTATATTCAACACCTGTGAACCTTGTTGTCATGGCCCATAAATCATCGATAGAATTATCCATATCTAATTTTCTAATAATATCGTTCGCCATTAAGAATCTTTTTGAATCACTTAACTTAAGAAATGAAATAATATTGTTATTTAAGGTATAGTCCTTAAAATGCTTTCTGTATGAAACAAAATCTGCTTTACCGGTATATCCTGGACTTGACCATTCGGGACAACCGAAATCGTGGCTTTCGGTAGCGTAAATCTGCTTAACGAACCATTTTTCTAATCCCAAATAATCATACCTAGCCACAGGCTCGTTGCCGCAGTAGGAGTAGAGGTTGAAGTCGCCCTGCTCCAGAATGGGATCCTCCGACAGCCATCTGCCCAGCACCGGCGAGTACTCGCGGTAGATGTAGGTGTAGGTGCCTAG
>DBXY01000009.1 GCA_002309765.1 Verrucomicrobia bacterium UBA1200 | reverse complement strand
TAGGGGGACGGGGTGCCGGCGGGCAGGCGCTCCTCGCCGAGGTCGGAGCCGTCGGGGCCGAGGACGCGGTAGCTGCCGTGGTCGAGGATGACGTGGCCGGCGAGGCGCACGCCGAAGAGCGCGAGCTTTTCGCGCACCCGAGGGGTCATCCGCATGTCCTCGCGCGAGGGCGCGGTGCTTCCGGATGGGTGGTTGTGCAGGAGCCAGCAGGAGTCCGGGCGGAGGCGGGCGGCCATGCGGGCGACCTCGCGCCAGAGGCCGGGGCCGTTCTCCGTGTCGCGGGTCTCGGCGGGGGTTACGCCGGGCATGCGGGCGGTTACGCCGGTCTGCCAGACGACCTCGCCGCCGCGGGCGAAGAAGTAGCGGAAGGTCTCGAAGCGCGGGTCGCGGTAGACCTGGGCGAGCGCGGCGAGGTCGCCGGGGGACCCGACGCGCCCGCCGATGAGGTTCGCCCTGCCGGACTCGCGGAAGCTGCGGTTGAGGTGCCAGCCGAGCGCGGTGCCGCCGACGCCCCGCAGCAGCTCCATCGCCCCGGCGCGGGCGGTGCGCGCGGCCTCGGCCTCCCGCGGCGGCAGGCCGCCCACGCTGTAGTTGATGTCGGGGTCCGCGGAGAAGCCGCCGCTGTTGCCTGTGGCGGACTTTATCTGGTTCGGCTTGAAGGCGACGAACTCGTCAACAGGCCGCTGCATCGCTCCGTAGTCCACGCCGTCGCGGATGTTGCGGAACACAACCCCGTCGTATCCGTTCTTTTCGGCCCACTGCGCCCACCCGTAGGTGTCGCGGGTTTCGCCGTTGTGCGGGATGGCGGAATAGTCAAAGTTGTTGCAGTCGATGACGAGGGGGCTGCGCAGATCCAGGAAGGCCGCGTATTGCGTGCTTCCGTACCCTCCCGCGTTGTCCCTGTCTGACGCGAAGAAGAACCCGCTGTTGCGGGCGCCGTCCGCGCGGCGCTTGAACACCGTGAACGGGCGGCGGGAAATGTCAAATGTCTTCGTTCGCCCGTTCCATGTTTCCGTCTCTTCGGAATTGGTTGTCCCGTGCCACGCGACCAGCGGCTCGCCGTTCTCGTCGACGATTTTTGATGCGTTTTCGGGCTTGACAGACTCAAGCCATTTTGCTAACTTACCATCAACAAATGGCGCGGTGTTCCCGCCCGGTTCGGGACCGGGGCCGGATGAAGCCGCGCCGTTTCTTTCATAGACGCTGATTTCGCTGATCGTTGACGCGTGGAACTCGTCGCGCCCGCCGCCGGATTCTTCGGTGACCGTGAATCTCACGTAGAACTCGCCGTCGGGGTTGCGGATCTTCCCGACGTAGTGGCGGTACGCGCTGTAGTTGAAATGCTCCTTGTGTCCCGGCATGCTTTCGGGGGCTTCGGCGAAAGCGGGCACGGACCGCGCGAACGCCTCTTTGAACGCGGGGGCGAAGCTCCCTAGGTCCCTCACGCCGCTTTGGACCCGCACCTTCCCGACCACGCTCCTCGGGAACGTTACCCTGCGTCCGTCCAAGCCGTTCCTGACTTCGCCGAAGGAGGCGAACAGGCGCTTCAGATCCGTTTTCGTGTTCGGCACGTAATCGGCTTCCGACAGCTCAACCGGCCGCATGCCGGTTATTTCGGAGACAAGGGCCAGCGTCTCCCAGTCTCCGAACCAGCGTTTGAAGTTCTCCGTGCGCACCATTACCCACTGGCGCTCCGTGAGGTTGGTGGGCCTGCCGTTGGGGGCCCTCATCCAGCCGGGCTTCTTCGTGCCGTCGGGGTTTGTGTAGCGGGCCACGACCGCGTCGTACTGGCGCAGGCCCTCCGCGGAGAGGCCGCCGACGGAGAAGCGGATGTCGGGGTTCTGCGGGTTGAACCTCTGCGACAGCGGTATCACGTTCCCCGCCTCGTCGTAGGTCACGGGGTCAAGTTTCTTTACCCGTTCCGGGTAAAATACGCAGAACGTTTCAACACTTTCGGATGATTCGTGCTGCCGCAAGCCGTCGTATCCGTTTTTCTTTAGATGGTCCTGAAACTCCTTCGTTCTGATGATTTCGTAAAGATGGCCTCCTTCCGGTGTTGTCTCGCCGAACCTCTCGGCAATGTCAACAAGTTGATTTACTGACATTCCCGACAATTCGGAAAGTCGGCGGAGTTCCGCCGTTGGCTCCCATTCGCCGGTGTCCGGGTCTTGATATTCGGCAACAAAGGCTTCTGTATCTATGTCCCGCAAATCAAGTGGGTTCCTGATGTCCGCGTAGAGCTCGTATGTCATTGGTGCTTTCGCGCCCCAGACATTTGCGAAATTGCGTTGGGAATATCCCTTGGACGTGCTAAGCCAAATGCCGCCATCTTCCGTTTTGAAAATCTGGAATCCGCCATTGCCTGTTCCGTGATACAAGGCAATCGGAAAGCCGTCTTCGTCAACGGCCTTCGTGTCCGGCATGGCCCTTTTCGCCGCCTCGCGCACCATCCTCTGCGCCGTCTCCATGTCGCCGCGCTTCACTGCGTCGAGGTAGGCGCGGTCCTGCTCGGGCGTGTCGAAGGGGATTTCGCCTGTTTTGCCGGATGCCCCCTTGACTTCGCCGCCGGTCTGTGCTATATTACGTGGACGTTGAGGGGATTCGGGATATCTGCCGGGATTGTGCCGGGTGAGAACTGACCGGATCTCCTCTTCGCTTTTCGGATAGACGATGTTCTCTTCCTTCGGCCTTGCGCCACCGGCTCCGAAAACGGTCTGTATGGCGTTTATGTCGATGTCGCGCCCGATATTCCTCACCTCTGCGCCCACAATCGCGGTCTTGCCGTTGATGGCAGCCCGCGTCCATATCCTGTATTGACCTTCGCGGTTACCGAACTTCTCGACGATCTCCGGGTCTCTGTTCGCCAGCGCGTCGGCAAGGCCGACCCACTCCATTGGCGTTATGGTGTGGTCCGCGTCCTTTCCGCTGTGCCGGAGAACGACTACCGCGCGAATGGTGAAGTGGTCTCCGGCGAGTCCGCACTCTTTCAGCGTGTCGCTAGTCTTTGCGAAACGGAAATGTTTTCCGGCCAACTCCGACTTCACGCGCTCGTCGTTCGTCTCGATGGCGGACGCCAGGCGCACTACCTCCGACAATTGGGTGCCGTCCTGGCTGTCGATTTCGGCGGCGGTGCGCAGCCTCGACACGTCCGGGGAGAGGCCCCCGACGCTGTAGGCGGGCTGGGCGGCGCGGGCGAAGGCGCCGGCGAGCAGGTCCTCGCGGGCGGGCTTGGAGTCCTCGCCGAAGAGGCTGGGGCCGCTGGCGGCCATGGCTGCGGAGCAGTAGCCGCGCAGGGTGCGGCCGATCCGCTCGCCGCTGGGGTCGGCGAGCAGGCGCACGAGGGCCTTCTCGAAGGGGTCGGCCTCGGAGCCGACCCCGGAGATCTCGCGCTGGGCGAGGTAGGCGGCGAGGCTCTCGGCGTCGGTCTCGCGGGAGTTGGGGTTGCGGCGCTTCTGCTCGCGGCGGCGGGCGCGCCACTGGGCGTACTCCCACGCGGTGCGGGCGAGCGGCTCCGCCAGGGAGTAGGCGGCGTCGCCGCCGGAGTTTAGGCGGTCGACGTCGGCGGCGGCCTGGAGGATGCCGGCGGCGGCGCGGGCGAGGCCGGCGGAGCGGGACTGCTCCAGGTAGAGGCGGGTCAGCTCCTTGGGGTGCTCCCCGCGCCCGACGGCGAGGGCGAACATGGCGCGGCGGGCGCGCTCGTGGCCGGCGTCGGTCCAGTTGAGGGCGGAGTCGAGCATCGAGCGGTCGCCAACGGCGTCGGGGAAGCGGGCGAGGAACTCGGCGGACTCGGCCTCCAGGGCGTAGCCGTCGGCGTCCGGGGCGTAGAGGCCGGCGATCCCGGCGCGGCGGACCGCGTCGGCGTCGTCGAGGGCCTGCTCGTAGACCTTCTTGTCTTTCTTGTCGTCGGTGTTGGAGAGGCGCACCAGGTCCATGAGGTCGCCCCCGGTGACCTCTTTTACGCGGCGGACGAGGACCGGGTGGGCGCAGCCCTCCGGAACGGCGTTATTCGTCAGGGGCGATTTTTTTGTCTTTTTGGGGGCGGCGGTTTTCCGTCCGTGGCGGTTTGTTGGTGGTTGGGTGGAAATTAGATGGTATTTTAGTGGTAAATGGAATGAGTACAAAAGGGTAAATTTGCGGAAATGTGGAAAAGTGCGATTTTTGCCAAGAAAAGCCCAAGACCCTTATAAATACATTTTTTATGGTGCCAGGAGAGGGAGTCGAACCCTCACACCCTCGCGGGCGGCAGATTTTGAGTCTGCTGCGTCTGCCATTTCGCCACCCTGGCTCGTCAAAACAGGCGGGTATTATCTCTTATACTGGTTTTGGAGTCAAGCCGCAAATTAACTTTTTTGCAAAAAAACGGTTGCCGCCTTGGAAGGACGGCAACCGGCACATGATTCCCGCGTTAACGGCAGGCGGGCAGATGTATGCAACTCTTGTGGCAGGCATGGGCCGCTTCCATCCAGGCCTCTGAGAAGGTCGGGTGGCAGTGGATCGTGCCGGCGATGTCTTCAATCGTGAGTTCGTTGCGGATGGCCACGGCGGCTTCGGAGATGAGGTCGGTGGCGTGCGCACCGATCGCTTGGGCGCCAAGAAGCTGCCCGGTGGCGGCGTCGGCAATCCATTTGACGAACCCGTCGGTGTCACCGCTGGCCATTGCCTTACCCAGCGCGGCGAAGGGGAAGGCGCCGGTGATAATTTTGCGCCCTTCCTGTTGCGCCCGGTTTTCGCTCAAGCCGGCCATGCCGATTTCCGGCATGGTGAAGATGCACGAGGGGCAAATCGCCTCGATTTTAGACTTTAATCCGGCGGCGGCCTCGGCGGCGACTAGTCCTTGTTGGGTGGCCGCGTGGGCGAGTTGGATACCGCCCTTGACCAGATCGCCCACGGCGAAAATGTTGGCGACTTGGGTGCGGCACTGGCGGTCAACCGGAATCATGCCGCGCTCATCGGTCTTTATGCCGGCGCGGTCTAGGTCGAGTTCACGGGTATTCGGGCGGCGGCCAACCGCCACCAGCAGGACATCCGCCTCAAGGGTGCGGTCCTGATATTTGCCGGTTACGCCCTTGGCGGACGCGCTGATGTCGGTGAGCGGAGCCCCGGTCAGGACTTCGATGCCGAGTTTATCCATGCGCTTGCGCAACACGCGGCGGACATCCCGGTCCAACGGCATGATGATGTCGTCCAACATCTCAACGACGGTGGCCTTGGTGCCGAGCGCAGCCGCCATGCAGGCGAATTCGCAACCGATTACTCCGCCGCCAAGAATCAACAGGCGTTTAGGCAGGGCGGTAAGGTTGAGGAATTGCTTACTGTCCATTATTTTCGGCGATTTGGGAATAAATCCCGGCATGGCCGATTCGCTGCCGGCGGCAATGATGATTTTTTCGGCCGTGATCCAGCGGGTTCCATCCTCCTGTACCACCGAAAGACGGTTCACGCCTTCGAAGCGGGCGAGACCGGAAACCATCTCCACGCCGTTCGACCTCAAAAGCGCCTGAATGCCGCCGGAGAGTTTTTTCACCACCTCGCATTTCCGCGCCGCCATTTTGGCGTAATCTGCGGTAACGTTTTTGGCGGTCACGCCGAAACAATCAGACTCGATGGCGGTAAGATAACGCTCAGCCGAGGCGATTAATGTTTTGGTGGGGATGCATCCCCAGTTAAGGCAGGTGCCGCCGAAAGCCGTGCGCTCGACGATCGCGGTTTTCTTGCCGAGTTGCGCCGAACGGATTGCGGCGGGGTAGCCGCCGGGGCCGGCACCGATAACAACCACATCAAAATCGTACATAAACAAGCCTCCTATCGATTACACCAGCGATTTCCAGAGTTCCAGGTTTTCGAGCTTGCTCTTGACCGCGTTCACAAACTCTGCGGCAACCGACCCGTCGACAATCCGATGGTCAACCGAGAGGGTCATTGCCATCACCGAACGGATCTTGATTTCCCCGTTTACAACCGCCGGGACTTGGCGGGCGGAGGAGACGGCGAGAATGCCGGCCTCGCCGGGGTTGACAATCGCCATGAACTGGTCAACGCCCATCATGCCCATGTTGGAAACGGTGAAAGAGCTGCCGGTCATTTCGTCCGGCATAAGTTTCCCGGCGCGGGCCTTTTCCGATAGGGCGGAGGTTTGCGCCTTGAGTTCCGCCATGGTAAGGGTTTGGGCGGCGCGGATAACCGGCACCACCAGCCCGTTGGTAACGCTGACCGCCATGCCGAGGTCAACATCGCCGCGCCACGCTACCGTGGCACCGTCGGTGACCGAGTTGACGATCGGGAACTCCTCCAGCGAGAGGATTACCGCCTCCAAAACGAAATCGTTCACGCTGTATTTGATTCCGCGCTCCTTAAGTTCGTTGCGGAAGGCCAGCAGTTCGGTCATGTCGGTCTTGACGGTGACATAGAAGTGGGGAATGGTCTGTTTGCTCTGCTGCAGACGGCGGGCGATGACCTGCCGCATCTTGGTCAACGGCACCGGTAGCCGCTTGATTGCGCGGTTGATATCGTCAACCATAATCCGTCCGCCGTCGCCGGAACCGCGCACGGTGAGGATGTCGATATTGTTTTGAGCCGCCAGCCGTTTGGCCGCCGGGGTGATGCGGAGCTGGGAGTATCCGTGGGCGTCCAGATAAGCTTTGACGTCCTTCTCCACGATGCGTCCGTTCGGGCCGGTGCCGCGGATATTGGCGGGGTCGATGCACGCTTCCTTCGCGCAGGCTTTGGCGCGGGGGGAGATTACCAACCGCTTGGCGGCGGCCGCCGGAGCCGGGGCGGCAGGCAGCGGGGCGGGTTTAAACGCCGGCGCGGCGGGAGCCGCCGGAATCGGGGCGGCCGGCGCAGCTGCGGGAGCCGGGGCCGGAGCGGGTGCTGCGGTTGGCGCCGTCGCGGGCGGAGCGGGGGCTGCGGCCGGTTCTGGTTTTTCCGCTTCCGGGGCGGGGGGCTGGTCGGGAACTTTTTCGCCGGGCGTGCCGACATACGCCACCACGGTGTTCACCGGAACGGTGACGCCCTCCCGGACGTAAATTTTGACCAAAGTGCCTTCAAAGAAACTTTCGACCTCGAGATTGGCCTTGTCGGTTTCGATTTCAAAGAGAATGTCGCCTTTTTTAACCGCGTCACCCTCTTTTTTCAACCATTTGACAATTGCGCCCTCCTCCATGGTCTGACCAAGTTTCGGGAAAATGATCGCCTGTGCCATACCTGCTCCTTGTTAACCGGTTTTGTTAGAAAGCCACTTAAGCGGATTGAATCTGCAACCGCATAATCCGCAAACACTGTCTGGTTAACCTATCACATAGTGTCGGAAAAAGCAAGGCGAAACAAATTATTTTGATTTTTTTGCGTCAGTTAATTGACAATTCACTACGGTTGTGGTAGTATTTTTCTTCGCCTCTTGCGGTGCAGTGGGGTAACTGTATCCTGAGCGGGCGATGTCCTATGGAAAGGGGTTAATGAAACATGGCATCCAGTAAAAAGAACACTGCTGTCAAAGATAAGACTACGGCGAAAAAGCCCGTTGCGAAACGGAAGCCGGAAAAAGTGGTAGATGCGGTGTCGAGGGAGGAAAAGGCGGTCAGAGAGTCGGCCGCGGCAAATTCTGAAGAAGTGAAGCCGTCGAAAAAACGCCAACCGAAAGCGGTTGCGGCGGAAACCGTCAATGTCCAAGCGGAGCAGCGCCAGGTCGTCGAAAAGCAAGAGATAATCATGGACGAAGAGCGTTTGGCCATGGTGAAGGACAAAGAGGGCAGCGTGGTGGTTTCGCTGGCGGTGTTAAGTCCCTTGGCCTCCATGTCGATTGATGACGACAATTCCGAACCCACGGAAGAAGAGCTGGCCAATTTCAATGAAGAATCAGAATTTAAGAACATCCGCAAAGCCGAGATGAACGTCACTCCCGTGGACGAGGGGACGGAAGAGGATGATGACGGTTATGGCGATGATGAAGTGATTATCGGTGACGGCGCCGAACCGAACAAGGACATCAAAGACGCGGTTAGCGAGCAGTTGGGCGAGGGCGGCGATGCTACGCTCTCCGATGATCAGGAAGAGACCCAGAAGAAGCGGATGGAGAATTACGTCACTCTGCTTTACGGGTTCGCGGTCGGCCAGCAGGGGTATATCACTCCGGAAGACATCAATAAGGTGCTTCCGATGGAGGTGATCAGCCCGAAGATGATCGAAGACTGCGAAAAGGTTTTGGAAAAGCTTGAAATCCGCATCCTCAGGAGCGCGGACGAGGTTGAGCGGTTCCGCAATGAGCATCCTGTCGATTCCAAGCAGCGCGGGCGGATGGATTTCTTTGACGATCCGATACGCATGTATTTGCATCAGATGGGGCAGGTACCGCTGCTGTCGCGTGAGGAGGAAGTGAAGATTTGCAAACGTATTGAGGATGCCGAGGCCCAGGTTTGCAACTTGTTCAACCAGTTCGCTTTCGCGCCGCGGATGTACATGGATTTGATTGACAAACTCGCGAACGGGTCGGAGCGTTTTGACCGGGTGGTTTCCGACAAGGAGGCGGAGCGGCTTGGAAAGAGCAGCCGCGAGGCTTACATGGAGAGCATCAGCAAGTTGCGCCGAAGTCTGGAGGTTTGCGAGAAGAAATTGCACGATGCGTACGACAGGGTGTTGGCCTCGGTCGGCAACAACGCGAAGATGAAGAACGCCTTGCGTAACCAAGAGAAGGTGCGCGCGGAAATGCTTGATGTTTTCAGAGGGCTGAATTTCAAGCAGAAAATTCTGGAAAGCGTTTGTTTTGAGGCCGAGACCAAATACTACCTGCCTTATATCCGGGCAAGAAAGAACGTCGAAGAGTTGCGGAAGAAGAACAAGGGCCGCAGCAGCAGCAAGCGCGAGCAGGACATCCTGAAGGCCGAGGCGATTATGGATGAAAAGTCCCGCGATTTCGGCATGGATCCGGATGAGTTCGAAACGAATTTTAAAAAACTGCTTGAAGTTTTGCATTCCGGACAGGATGCCCGCACCGAGATGGTGGAGGCCAATTTGCGGTTGGTGATCAGTATCGTCAAAAAATACATGAACCGCGGGCTGTCGTTCCTGGACTTGATTCAGGAGGGCAACACCGGGTTGATGAAGGCGGTGGAAAAGTTCGAATACACCCGCGGCTATAAGTTTTCGACTTACGCCACTTGGTGGATCCGCCAGGCCGCGACCCGCGCGATCGCCGACCAGGCACGCACCATCCGTATCCCCGTGCACATGATCGAGACCATCAACCGTCTGCTCCGCGTCCAGAAAAAGCTCGTGCAGGTGCTGGGCCGCGAGCCGACCCCGGAAGAGGCGGCGGAAGAGATGAATCTACCGGTCGAGCGGGTGCGGGCGGTTTTCCGCATGGCGCAGCAGCCGATTTCGCTGCAAAGTCCGGTGGGCGACGGCGATGACGCCCGTTACGGAGATTTCATTCAGGATCCTTCGGCAGAGAACCCTTCGGAAGAGACGGCGAGAAACATGCTGAAGGAGCGACTGGGACAGGTTTTGGCGACCCTTACCGAGCGGGAGCGCCAAGTGTTGGATTACCGTTTCGGTTTGTCCTACGGTTACACCAGCACGTTAGAGGAGGTCGGTAAGCATTTCAACGTGACGCGTGAGCGCATCCGCCAGATTGAGGCCAAGGCGTTGCGCAAGTTGCGTCACCCCACACGCATTAAGAAGCTGGAAGGCTTTCTGGAAACGCGCTGATGCCCTTTCTGGGCGCGCTTGGCGGTTCGAGTGTGCCGCCGGGTGTTTAGGCAGTGTGGCCTCTGGCCGCAGGGCGTGTGGTTTAACCAGAGCAGAGAGAGAAGGAGGACCGTAAGTGTTCCTAATGGCAGCAGAAGGGTGCTGCGCGAATTTGCCCGTTTGGGCGGTTCCCGCAGGCACAGCGTTAGCCGGGTTCGTGGCCGGCGTATTGGTCGGGAAATTCGGATGCAAGGGCGGGACTAAATCCGCACCGCGCAAAGGTGCGGCGCCGGCAGCCGGCGTCTCCGGAAAGGATTGCGTAGAGATTTATGTCGGCAATCTCAGCTACGATATGACGGAAGACCAAATGCGCAAGGAGTTCGAGAAGTTCGGAACGGTGTTTTCGGCCCGTATCATTTCCAACCGTTTCAATCAGAAGTCCAAGGGGTTCGGTTTCGTTGAAATGCCGAACCGCCCGGAGGCGGAGGCGGCGATTAAGGCGCTCAACGACAAAGACGTCCAGGGGCGCAAGCTTCGCGTCAACGAGGCGAAGAACAAGTCTCGCGAGTAGCGGGCTGACCGTTGTCCGGAAACAGGGGCGGTCTGATTAGTGCCGCCCAAACTCATCATCCTCCGACCAGTCTTTGTACTGGTGGAGGATTTTTTCATACAGGTCGGCCAGCTCAGTCGCTACCCGTGACCGGTCAAACCGTTTTAATACTGCCGATCTGGTCTTTGCCGCGAAGGCGGCCAGCTTATCGGGATTTTCAAGCAGCCTGATGGCCGCATCGGCCAAATCGGGAGATCGGCCATCCTCCACCAAAATCCCGTTTACGCCGTCATTGATAATCTCTTCCGGCCCGCCCGGAATGGCGGCAACCACCGGTATCCCGCAAGCCATCGCTTCGCATACCACCCGGCCAAATGGTTCCCCGATCGCGGGGTGGAGCAATAAGTCGAACGCGGGGTAGAGGTGTTCCAGATCATTGCAGTCGGTTATCCAGTGGACGCGATCGGTCAACTCAAGTTTTCCGATCAGCCCATGAAGCGACTTCTCGACACTGCGGTTCTCCCGTCGCATCAGCTGCCCGGCGATTACGAAGTGCGCGTCAGGGAATTTTTCCAAAATGAGCGCGGCGGCGCGGACAAATACGTGGTGCCGTTTCCAAGGGATCAGATGCGCGGCCATCCCGATTATCGGTACGTTCTGGGGGAGTTTGAATTTTTCGCGGGCCGCGGCTTTGTCGCCGGGTACAAACCGTTCGGTGTCGATGCCGTTCGCAATTTTTTGCACTTTTGAAAAATAACGCATCGGGAGGATTCTGGCAATAAAGTGCTCCACCTCTTCGGATACGCATACGATCGCCGCCGAATGGTCGGCGATTTTTCGAAACAGCTGGCGCGGCACCCGGATGTCGCGCAGGTGCAGTATCATCGGGATGTCTTTGACCATCGGCGCGGTGGCTAGATGCGCAATGGTGCTGTTGGCGTGGATGATGTCTGGAGAGAATTGGTATATGGCCCGTTTCAGCGGGGCGGTTGACTGGAAAAGGCTGGCTAACATTCCAAACAGACCGAAGCCTTTCAGCCTCGGCCGGATGGCGTTGATTTCAAAGGTTTTGACGCCTGCGGTTTTAAGTCGATCCGCAAGCTCTCCTCGCGGCAACGCCACTGCGAGTTCGATTTTCGGGTTGGCCGCCAAACGGGTACATGCTTCATAAAGACTGCATTGCGCCCCACCCAAGTCGCTTATCGTTTCTATCCACAAAATTCTCATCGGTTAACTTCCGAAGAAGTTCTTCGCGCTAGCCATTACACAATCCCACATCAATTGGGGACATTGTATCATTATTGACCCGCAAACGTCAACACAATTACCCCATAATAACCCCATAATGAGATTTTCGCCGGATAGCTCCTGCTTGTCCGCAAGTAAGTGTCGTAACCGGCGATTGTATCGCGACTGCGGTTTATTCGCGCATCTTTGCCGATCTATGGTATTTTACAGTTGTTTTTTCAAAAATATTATAGTAAGCTTTTGGCGGTTTTTGGAGGTGTAGTATGATTCGTGCCAAAATTGTCGGTGCCACAGGTTATGGCGGCTTGGGCATCATTGAGTTGCTGCTTCGCCATCCGCAGGCGGAAATCACCGCGCTGATTGCCCGCGAAGAGGCCGGGAAGCCGATTTCGCAGGTCTATCCGCACTTGCAAGGTTTTTGCGATATGCCCATCTTGTCGGCGGACGATCCGGCGGCGGAAAACGCCCCGGCGGATGTGGTGTTTTTCTCAACCCCGGACCGGGTGGGGATGTTTGACGCCCGCAAAGAGCTGGAACGCGGTCGCAAGGTGATTGACTACAGCGGTGATTTCCGCTTTACCACTGCCGAGGCGTATGCCGATTATGCCACCAGAATTGGCAAGGATCCGGTCCACGCTTCGCCCGATTTGCTGGGGGAAAACGCCTACGGCATGGCGGAATTGCACCGTGAGGAGATTAAACGCGCCCGTATCGTGGGCAACCCCGGATGTTTCGCCTGCAGTTGCATTCTCGGCTTGGCCCCGGCGGCCAAAGCGGGGATTTTCCTCCCGCACAGCGTGATCTGCGATTGCAAGAGCGGCATCTCTGGCGCGGGCAAAAAGGCGAACCCGGCCCACCATTATCCGGCCCGCTACGAGCAGATGAACGCTTATAAGTTGGCGGGGCACCAGCACGTGTGCGAGGTGGAGCGGGAATTGGGTTTGTTGGCCGGCGAGCCGGTGCTGGTTACCTTTACCGCTCAGGTGGTGCCGGTTTGCCGCGGCATTATGTCTTGCCTGTACGCCGATTTGCGTAAACCGATGACCGAGGGCGAATTGCTGGCGGTGTACCGGGATTTTTACCGCGACAGCCCGTTTGTGCGCGTTTACGACAGTAAGGCGGCCATTGGCACCATAAACGTGCGCGGCACCAACTACTGCAATTTGTCGGTGAGCGTCGATTCTAGGACGAACCGGTTGCGGATTGTCTCCTATATCGACAATCTGATGAAAGGGCAGGCCTCTTCGGCCTTGCAGGTAATGAATCTTATGTTCGGTTTGCCGGAAACCACCGGCCTTGACCAGCCCGGGATGTATCCGTAATGAGCAGTTCCAACAACAAAAAAAAGAAACCGGCGGACAAACCGCGTGAATTGCATAAACCGCCTTCCGCCGGACATCAGACTCCCCGGCACAGCGGATTGGGTCGCGGTCTGAACCAGTTGATCGGCGATCCTAACGTCGCCGTAGCCTCCACCGGATTTAGTATCGCCGCGTCCCCTCCACCGGTTTCGGATCATACGGTGGTCGATATTCCGGCTGCGGAAATTTTCCGTTCCCCGTTTCAGCCCCGCCAGGATTTCAGCCCCGAATCCATCCGGGAACTGGCCGAGTCCATTCGGGCCAACGGTTTGATTCAGCCGCTGATTTGCCGCAAGAATGAGGATAACCGGTATGAATTGATTGCCGGTGAACGTCGGCTCCGGGCCGCGATTGAATTGGGCATGACCAAGGTCCCGGTTATTCTGCGCGAGGTCAAAGACGACCGGCTGGCGGCGGAAATGGCGATTATCGAGAATGTCCAGCGCGAGGATCTGAACATAATCGAAGAAGCCGAGGCTTACCGCAATCTTACCGACAATTACAATTACACCCAGCAGGAAGTCGCCGATCGCGTCGGACGTTCTCGTTCCGCCATCGCCAACGTGATGCGTCTGCTGGATCTGGAGGAAGAGGTGCGCCAGCTGGTGGCCCAGGGAGCGCTTTCGACCGGGCATGCCAAGGTGTTGCTTGGCGTGGAGGATGCAGGGCAGCAGGTGCTGATTGCCCGCCGTTGCGTGGCGGAGTCGCTGACCGTGCGGCAGTTGGAAAATCTGCTCAAGCATCGTGCCGCCGAAAAAGCCCGTGAAAACAGCGGCAAACCGGCGCGGGTCGCCCAGCCTGACCTGCCGCCCCATTACGTAAACGATTTGGTGGATCGGCTGCACCGCCATTTCGGAACTTCGGTCCGGGTTTTCCCCAGCGTTACCCACCCGAACGGTCGCCACTCCAAAGGTTCTCTGGAGATTGATTTCTTCGACAATAACGACCTGAATCGGCTGTTGGGTTTGCTGGGCATATCTTTGGACTGACATGAGAACGCTCTGCCCGCTACTGCTGCTTGCCGTTTTGCTGGAGTGCGGTTGCCCGGCGCGTATTTCGGAAGACCCGCCAGCGTTGCCGGAATTTACTTCTGGGTCGGCGACCAATGCGCTTGCCGCCGCAATTGAGCTGGTGCGCGGGTTTACCCCGCGCGACGCGGGAACCGATGGCGCCCGTAATGCGTCGGTTTGGATTCGGGATGAGTTGGCAAAACGCGGCGTAAAGGCTGAGCTTAACGAGTTTAACCAACATACGCCCCGCGGCTTGCTGCCAATGAGAAATGTCATCGGAACCATCCCCGGTAGCGGAGATCGGTGGATTGTGCTGTTGTCGCATTTTGATACCGTCAGCACCGCTCCTGTCGGGTTTGAGGGGGCAAACGATGGCGCATCGTCAACCGGTTTGCTGTTGGAGTTGGGGCGGTTACTGCAGTCTTCCGCGCCGTTGCGCCATTCGGTCATGCTTGGTTTTACCGATGGCGAGGAGTGTATGCTGGCATATACGCCCCGTGACGGTTTGCACGGCAGCAAACGTATTGCCGCCGATTTGAAACGCCGCCGGTGCCAGATCGATGCCGTTATCCTTTTGGATATGGTGGGGGACAGGGATTTGAAATTGCGTCTGCCTTACAACTCCTCGGCGAAGCTTCGGGTGCTGGCCTTGGAGGCTGCGGACGCGGTCGGGCTTCGCGATTATATCGGTCTTTACGATGGCCACATTCTTGATGACCATCAGTCGTTTTTGGATGTCGGTTTTCCGGCGGTGGATTTGATTGATTTTGAGTTCGGCAGCGCCCCCGGTCTGAATGACTATTGGCACACCGCCGCCGATACGCTTGATAAAATTTCCGCCGACAGCCTCCTAGTCACTGGGAAAATAGTGATGGAGATGATTCGGCGTCTGGATGCTGCGGACTAGTCCTTCAATTATGAAGTTTGGCGTTATTATTACCTTAGTGTTATCTTGTTGCCGATTTGCGTTTGGCGGAAGTTTGCAATTGTCCCCGCTTTTGCAGGAGTTGCCGCCTTTCCCGGACAGCGAGTGCCGCCGGGTGGAGTTGACCTTACATAATTCCGGTAACCGTCCGGTACATATTCGCCGCGTAGTGTCATCCTGTCCATGCCTTGTGATTAAGGAGTTCCCAGAAACGGTACCGCCGGGTGAAAAACGGAAAATCTTTGCCGAGTTTGTTCCCTTTGCGTCGCAGGGACAATTCTCAAGGCAGATTTCGGTTTTCTCCGATGCGGAAGATGGCGCGTTTCTCGTCGCGGAGATTCGCGGCGAGGCGGTAGGCGCCTTTTCGGTGAGGTGTAATCTTCCGACCGTGTTGCGCGATCCGGAGCCTGGCTCGGTCTGGACCGGACGTTACGAGGTGGTTGCCTCCTCGCCGGATTATCGGTTGGGCCGGATAACGTTTAAAGAAATAGGCGGCGTTACCTGTGAAACGATCGTCTCCACGAACGCCTTGCAACCGCTGGCGTCATACACGTTGGAACGCCGTGTCCGGTTTTCCGATGCCCAGGTGCAGAGCCACACCCTGTTCTTCGAGATTTTGGATTCCAAAGGCAATAAAATTTTACGCCCTCCGCTGGGGTTGGATGTGGAGGCGATCCGCGATCTGGGTTTGACATTCGTGCCGTCGCAGGTAACGTTATCCAAAACCGCAGGATCGGCGGTGCGCTCGCTGAACCTGTTTTTGCGGGTGGGCGAGACCGCCGACGGAATTCCTGAATACGAAAGCCCGGTGCCAGGAGTAACGGTTGCTTTTGAGCAGTTAACCGGAAAACGAGGCTGGCGGGTAAAGTTGGAGTTTTCGCCGGTTGCCACCGGTTATATCGCAAAACATCCCGGTTCGGAACTATTTTTCCGTTATCGCGGCCACAATGTAAAACTCCCGTTGAAATGAACCTGTAATTGCGCCGATTACGGTATCAAATACGGTACGCAGATGCATCCGCGCTTCGTGAAGACCTAGATATCTGCTTGCCTTGGGTTCAAATTTCTGATAAATTTTTGTCTACATTTTAAAGGCACAGTGCCTTTAGAGTGTTGCGTTGATGTTTAGGAATTCCCTCAACGGGGAACTGGGGTTTTATGATGTTGCGTATTAACGATGATGATTGTTTTGGTTGGTTTCGTATGGTAACATGGCGATAAGATTGAAAGGCAAAATCGCATGAAGCCGGAAGAAAGCGCCAGAATCAAAATAGACGAACAACTATTTGATGCGGGATGGCATATCGCCGACCGTAACCATTTCACTTATGATTATAATGCTATCGCGCTTGTAGAGGCCCTTCTCAACGGTAACAAAGAGGCGGACTATCTCCTATTTGTAGACGGTAAAGTCATTGGTGTCCTTGAGGCAAAACGTAACGACATCGATCTTGAGTTCGCAGCTGGTGAACAGGCCGCGCATTATGCAAACATCATTCCCAAAGAATATCCTTGTTGGAGCGAAGAGCCTAAGGTCATACTTCTTGCAAATGGCGAGAAGATTCTATTGCGTGATTCCGTATCTGGTGAATATAATCCAATCTCGACCATGCCGACGCCTAAGAAGTGCCTTGAACTATCTGGGATAAACTCCTATTGGGGCGGGCTTCCGGAATTAAAGGAGGGCGAACGCCGCGAATTGCGTTCTTGCCAACTGGAGGCAGTTACTAACCTTGAATATAGTTTCCGCCATGGTGCAGACAAGGCTCTAATTGTCCTCGCAACAGGTGCTGGTAAAACCTATGCTGCATGTATGGCCGCGTACCGTCTGTTATCTTACACTCCGGCGAAACGTATTTTGTTTCTTGTTGACCGCAACAATCTTGGCGACCAAGCGTTGAACGAGTTTTCGACTTTCCGCCTCACGCAGAATGGCTCTCCTCTGACAGATATCTTTATTACGGAACGACTCAAGGGTAACAAAGCGAATCCCAAGGCGAGTGTGACGATTGCTACCATACAGCGCGTTTATTCCGCTCTGACGGGCGAAGACGCGAGAAGCGACGAGGACGAGGATGCGGAAGACCGCGAGGCGGAAGCTTCGCCTGTCATCGTTGACGGGCGACTCGCCAAGTTGCCGCACGACTGGTTCGATGCCATCATTATTGACGAGTGCCATCGTTCTATCTATGGACGTTGGCGAGCGGTTCTTGAATGGTTCAACACTGCGAAGTTCATCGGTCTTACCGCGACACCATCGGCGGAGACGGTGGAATTCTTCGACAAGAATACGGTTGTGAATTACACCTACGAGAAATCGATAGCCGATGGAATCAATGTTGATTATTCTGTTTATCGGATTCAAACTAAATCCGCCACAGATGGTGTTGATGTCGCAAAGGGCGAGGTGGTCGATATTTATACGCGCCGGACATGCGAGACGGTCTCAAAGGGGATGGAAGAATCCGCACATTATGAGGCGACACAACTTGACCATGCCATTGTCCAGCCTGATCACATCCGTCAGGTTCTCGAAGCATACAAGAAAGCCGTCTATACAGAAATGTATAAGGATGACCTTGCCCGTGAGCCGGACATGGCATCGCTCCCCAAGACACTCATCTTCGCAAAGTCAGAGTACCACGCCCAGCGTATAGTCGAGATTGCCCGCGTGGTGTTCGATGGGCAGTCGCCGGATTTCGTCCAGACGATCACCTATTCCGCCGGCGATCCGCAGAAGCTTATTCGCGAGTTCCGTAACTCCCGCACATTCCGCATCGCGGTCACTGTAACTCTTGTTGCGACCGGCACGGACATAAAGCCGCTTGAGGTGATTCTCTTTATGCGTGACGTGAACACCTATTCGCTCTATGTGCAGATGCGCGGACGTGGCTGCCGCACGATCAACCCTGATCAGCTGAAGGCTGTCACGCCCAACGCGAACGGCAAAGATCAGTTCTTCGTTGTCGATGCCGTTGGCGTCACGGAGCATCCGTTCGATGAGGGAACGTCGGGCGGAGAAACAGCCGGTCCCGCGCCACTCACCCTACAACGTCTTCTCGAACAGCTTTCCCTAGGCATAGTGTCAGATGACAATCTGCGGCTTCTCGCCTCGCGCCTGTCGCGTATCAGTGTAAAATCGACCGAGTCTCAACGTATGAAATTCTCCGCCCTCGCCCAATTTACGATGCGGAGCATGGCGGAAACCTTGTTTGAGGCCCTGTCGAACGGCTCGCTTCCGCCGTTTGCCACCGCATCTGAGCCGAATACAAGTCGTCGCGCTCTTGTCACGTCGCTCATCAACAACACCCCCGCCCGCGACTACCTTCTGGAACTCAACGCCGGTTATGTTGTCATACAGAAGCCTGGCAAGGACGAGATCATCTACACGGGTTTCTCTCATGCCGAGGCCCGTAGCGTCCTAGACGGATTTGAGGCGTTCCTCAAGTCCAATCCTACGCACAACGCCGCCATCACCGCCGTTAAAAATGCTCGCGACCTTCGTTTTGACTATCCGACTCTGGCGTCGATCCGTGACGATGCGCTTCACTTCAACTCGTCCTTTTCCTGCCCGAAAGTATGGAACGCCTACGCGCTCATCAGGCAAAACGATGTTGTGCGTCTCTCATCTGTCCCCGAACGCGATGCCATGACGAACTGGCTCGGACTACTCCGTTTCGGCCTTGGGCGGACGCAGAAGCTCTATTCGCTTCTTTCGTCATCGCAATATTTCTCCTCAGCAAAGCGTTACGAACTCTGGAAAGGCCAGAAACAACGAGGTGCGATAACGCCAGGGCAGGATGACGTGCTCAAAGAGGCGCTTGGCATCATCCTCGCAAACGGAGCCATCGGGAGAGAAGAACTCATTGTGGAAGGGAACCTCCAGTTGCTCGCGGAAGGTGTACGCGCCTTTGGATCGCCACAGGCGTTCGACGCCGAGCTGTCATCTCTTTCCTCTTTCTTCATGAAGGCAATCTGAACATGGAACACAACGAACAATCTCTCGTACAAAAGGTTTGGCAACTCGCTGATGTCCTAGCGGCGGCGGGCGTGGCCTTTACGGACTACATCGTTCAGCTCACCTACGTCCTCTTCCTCAAGATGGATTCGGAGGCCGAGGCGCTTGGCATAGAAAGTAAAATTCCGAAAGATTGCCGATGGGCGAATCTCGTGGACAAAGATGGCTTTGACCTTCTTGAACGCTACGAAAAGTCGCTCAAGAAACTCTCGGAACAGCCCGGTCTCATTGGAACAATCTTCTCAAAAGCGCAGAACAAGATTTCCCAGCCCGCGCACCTCGCAAAGGTTGTCGCGATGGTTGATGCCCATGACTGGTTTTCGCTCAAGGTCGATACCAAGGGCGCGATCTACGAGGGAATACTTGAAAAGAACGGACAGGACAAGAAGTCCGGCGCGGGCCAGTACTTCACCCCTCGTGCCCTCATCAAAGCGATGGTGGATGTGACCGACCCGAAGATAACCGAAACCGTCTGCGATCCCGCTTGTGGCACGGGTGGATTTCTCCTTGCGGCGTTCGACCACATGAAACGCGAATCACAGGACCGCAAGAAGCAGATGTTTCTCAAGACAGAAGCCCTAACTGGCTACGACATCACGCCGCTCGTCGTCACGCTCGCCTCGATGAATCTCTATCTCCACGGTGTCGGCATCGACTCAAGCCCCATAAAGTGCGAGGATTCCCTTGAAAAGGAGCCGACACGTCTCTATGATGTGATCCTTGCCAATCCCCCATTTGGAACCCGCCCCGCCGGGCTTGGCGAGATATCCTCCATGCGGCAGGACTTTTTCGCCAAGACCTCCAACAACCAGTTGAACTTCCTACAGCACATCATGCTTCTCCTCAAAGTCGGTGGCAGGGCGGCGGTCGTTCTCCCCGACAATGTGCTGTTCGATGGTGGCGCGGGCGAGGTCGTGCGCAAAAAACTCCTCGCAGACTACAATCTCCATACGATTCTTCGTCTACCGACGGGCATCTTCTACGCACAGGGTGTCCGGGCGAATGTCCTCTTCTTCTCTCGCGGAGGCAAAACGGACGAAACCTGGGTGTACGACTACCGCACAGGCGTGAAGCACACTCTTGCCAACAACAAGCTTGAACGCCGCCACCTCGACGATTTTGTCAAATGCTACACGCAGAAGAAACGCACCGAGACGGAGCGTTGGCACCGTTTCGCGGCATCGGACTTGCTCAAGCGAGACAAGACGAACCTCGACCTCAAATGGCTCAAGGAACAGTCGGACGACGATGCCGATGTTTCGCTCAAGGAACTTCTCGCCGACATGGTTCGCTACCGTGATGCCATCGACAAGGCCGTTTCGCAGCTGACCGCTCTCGCAAAAGGAATTGAAGAATGAATGAGTTGAGAAAATACGACGATGCCGTCCAGATTATCAAGACGGCGATTTTGCAGAGCCAGTATGATGCTGCGCGTTCCGTGAACGAGAAGCAGCTGACGCTCTACTACGGCATTGGGAAGTACCTTTCCGCGAACTCGCGCAAGGGTTTCTGGGGCAAGGGTGCAATTGATGCAATAAGCGAACGCTTGCAGAACGAACTGCCCGGATTACGCGGCTTTTCGGCACGGAACTTGCGCAATATGCGTACTTTTTACGAAGAGTGGTCAATGCTTGATGTGTCGTGTCCCATCGCCGAAAGGAGTAGTTCGGCAGATGCATCTGCCAATTTGGAACTTGCAAGTGCCAAAAGTCTCGGATGTGCTAATTTGGCAGTTGCAACTGCCAAATTGCCAGATGAATTGTTTTGGCAGTTACAACTGCCAAAATCGACAGAATTTCCTTTTGAGGAGTTTCTAAAAATAGGTTTTACGCAACATATCTCCTTGCTCACAAAAGCAAAAACATTGCCGAAACGCCTTTTCTACATAAGGCGATGCGCAGAACAAGATTACTCCGTTGAAGAACTTGAAGCGGCAATCGCTCGCGATGACTACAGCCATCAGGGGAATCTTCCAAACAACTTCCCCAAAACGCTCTCTTCAGCCGGACAGGCCCTCCGCGCCATTAGTACGTTCAAGGACGGGTATCTTCTCGATTTCATCAACGTTGAGGAGCTTGGCGCACGGGACAGTCAGGATGTCGATGAGAGGGTCCTAGAGAATGCTATCGTCCAGAACGTCCGGAATTTCATTCTCGCATTCGGCAAGGATTTCACGTTCGTTCGCAACCAGTATCATCTCGATGCGTTCGGAGAGGATCAGTACATCGACTTGCTGTTCTTCAACCGTGAATTGAACTGCCTTGTGGCTGTGGAACTCAAGACCGGCAAGTTCAAGACTTCATATCTTGGTCAGTTGCAGGGATATCTGAGCGTTCTGGACGGCTTTGAGCGTAAGCCTCATGAGAATCCGGCCATCGGTCTCATCCTCTGCAAGGACATGAACAGGTCTTTCGTTGACTATGTGATACAGGACTACTCCAAGCCGATGGGAGTAGCGACATACAAAACGGCAGACGACATGCCGGAGAAACTTCGCAAGGCTCTGCCCGATGTCGAAGATTTGCGGCGGCTTCTCGACGGAGATGTGAAGGGGACGTCAAAATGAAAGTCGTTGAGCAGTTCAAACGGCGGATACTCGACCTCGCCATTCGCGGCAAACTCGTCCCCCAAGATCCCAATGACGAGCCAGCCAGCGAGCTTCTTGCCAGAATTAGGGCGGAGAAGGAGAAATTGATCAAGACCGGCAAGATTAAGAAGAGCAAGAGTTCAACCGTCGGTTCCGATGGGGCGGCCTATGAGAAGTT
>DBXY01000057.1 GCA_002309765.1 Verrucomicrobia bacterium UBA1200 | reverse complement strand
CGGCCGGTGTTGTCGTAGCCGCACCAGCCGTACCCATAGTCGATCTCGCAGACGCGGTTGCGGGCGTCCCACTCCAGCGCCATACCGTTGATTTCGGCGAGGTTGCCGTCGGCGTCGTAGGACAGGCTTTCCTGAACGCCGTCCGGCCAGCCGATGGTCATCTCCAGACCGGTGTCCGAGTGCGTTATCCCGCAAAACGTCAGCGCGTCAAAGCTGCCAGGCGCGGCGTTAGCCGATCCCCCGGAATTGGCGGGCGGGCTGGCCTGCCCCGGGCTGGAGTTGGTCTGGTAAACCTTGTTGGTGGCATAATCGCACAGCACTGCCACCATTGCAACGGCGTCAACGGCAGTGGTGATTCTGTTTTTTATGGAATATGCCATCATTACCCCTCTTCAGCATAAGACGATCAGGAAAAGCGCAAAGCCTATAGAAAGATATAACCATCAGCCAATTCGCAATTACATTATCATTATCGCAAATTAAAGACAAGTCAAAATATTGAATATTCGAATACAAATATCGTATGGACGCAAAACCAAAATGTCATTATAAATTCGCTTGTCCATTTGCGGCGGTTATCATATAATATGTGCCCAAATGAGTGAAGAATTGACAAACAAAAAACGGGTCGTCGCGATTGTCGGGCGGCCCAACGTAGGAAAATCCGCCGTTTTCAACCGAATCGCCGGCAAACGCATTGCCATTGTGCACGACGAAAGCGGTGTGACCCGCGACCGGCTGGTGCGCGAGGTGGAATGGGACGAACAGCGTTTCAATCTGGTTGACACCGGGGGCGTGGCGATTTTCGACGCGAAATCGGAAAGCAACCCCATCGAGGCCGGTATCCGCAGCCAGGTCGATTCGGCGATCGGCGATGCGGCCGTGGCCATTTTGGTGGTGGACGTCCAGACCGGGATCCATCCCATGGATGAAGAGGTCGCCGACATGGTTCGCAAAGCAAACCTGCCCTGCGTGGTGGCGGTGAACAAATGCGACCTGCCGGAACACGAGGCGGGCGTGGAGGAGTTTTCCAAATTCGGCTTCCCGTGTTTTGCGGTGGCCGCCCAGCACAACCGCGGGTTCGGAGATTTGATGGACGCGGTACTGCCGCTTTTACCGCCCGCGGAAAACGACACGGTGAAGAATCCACTGCGGGTGGCGGTGGTCGGGAGACCCAACGCGGGAAAATCATCTTACATCAACCGGTTGCTGCACGCCGACCGGGTAATAGTGTCCGACGTGGCGGGAACCACCAGAGATTCGATTGACGTGCCGTTCACCATCGGCAAGGGCGATCAGGCGCGTCACTACATACTGGTGGACACCGCTGGGATGCGCAACCGCCACCGGGTAGACAGCGCGGTGGAGCGCTTCAGCCTTTTCCGCGCCGAAGAGAGCGTCAAGCAGGCAGACATTGTGGTGCTGGTGATGGATCCGGAAATCGGCCCGACCACGCAGGACAAGCACATCGCCGGACTGATCCAGAAAGAGCGCAAAGGGTGCGTGATTCTGATGAACAAATGGGATTTGGCGATGGAAAAAGGCATTACGCAAACCCAGGCCGAACCCGTGTTGCGCCAAATGATGCCCTTTATGAGCTACTGCCCGGTGCTGTTCATCTCCGCCAAGAGCGGGTTGAACGTGCGCAAGAGCATCGAAGTCATCGACGCCGTGGCGGCGCAAACCCGGGCGGTATTGCCGACCGGAATGCTAAACCGCACCATTATCGAGGCCACCGAACGGGTGGTGGCGCCGTCGAAATTCGGCAAACGGCTCCGGATCTATTACGCGGTGCAGGTGTGTACCTCGCCGGTAACCATCCGTCTGTTCGTGAACGACGCCAAACTCGCCACCAACAACTACACCGAATTCATCATCCGCTCGCTTCGGGAGCGGTTTGGCCTTGAAGGCGCGCCGGTGGTGGTTTTCTACCGCACCCGATCCCGTCCGGAAGAGGTGGAGAAACGTGACGAGGCTTTCCGTGCCGCCCGTGAAGGTAACGGCGCGAAACGTCCCGGCACTCCTGCCAAACGTACCGGCACTCCTACCAAACGGCGCAAACCCAAGCCCCGCGACAAGAAGTAACCTTACGCCGCGAAAAAATGTCTAGAAAATTATCGGTTAGAATGTGGCGGTTTTGGATGGCCGGAGAAGGGTTGTCTTTCAAAACCGGACGGGCCTTGGCCCTGAGCGCGATAACCGGGGCAATCGTCGGCTTGGCGGCGGTGGGTTTCTACTGGCTGCTGGAAACCGCCAAACACCTATTGCTTGAGGGGTTGGGTAACTACACCCCGCCGCTGGCGGCCGGCGAGGCCCACATCTACGGAAAATCCGGATCCGAAGGCGGGCCGGTGTTATGGATTCTGGCGTTGCTGCCCATGCTCGGCGCTCTGGCCAGCGCGCTGGTGGTGAAATTGGCGCCATCCGCCGCCGGGCACGGCACCGATGCCGTGATTCTATCCTACCACCGCCTTTTCGGCTACATCCCGCCCAAGGCGGTTCCGGTCAAAGCGATCTCATCCGCGCTGATAATCGGTTCCGGAGGATCCGCCGGCGCGGAGGGCCCGATCACCCAAATCGGCGCGGGTTGCGGATCGATGCTTACCTCGCTGCTCAACCTAACCCACACCGAACGCCGGACCCTGATGGCCGCCGGCATGGCGGCCGGTGTCGGAGCGTTGTTCCGCTCTCCCCTGGCGGGGGCGATTTTCGCCGCCGAAGTGTTATACAGCGGAATGGATCTGGAGTTCGAAGTCATGGTGCCGTCTATGGTGGCATCGGCAGTCTCATACACCATATTCTCGTTGTTTTTCGGGTGGCAACCGTTATTTGAAATGCCCTCCGTGCCCTTCAACGCACCACTGTTGCTGGTACCGTTCACGGTCTTGGCGCTGGTGGTGGCGTTCGGGGCGAAATTCTACATTATGGTCTTCCGCCAGACCGAATCATTTTTCCACCGCCACGCGCTTCCGGCGTGGGTGCAACCCAGCGTGGGCGGCTTGCTGACCGGCATCATCGGACTGTTCCTTCCGCAGGTTATGGGGGCAGGTTACGGCATTATCCAGCAAACCCTCGTGGCTGGCACGCCGCTGTCGGAGAAATTTGGGGAACTCTCGCTGCCGTTGCTGTTCTTTATATTCCTCGGGAAGATCTTCGCCACCTCTTTCAGCGTCGGCAGCGGCGGCAGCGGCGGACTTTTTGGCCCGGCACTGGTTTCCGGCTCCGCCCTGGGGGCGTTCACCGGGCTCCTGTTATCCCGGCTTTTCCCGTCCATCGGCATCAATCCGGGAGTGTTCGCGATGGTTGGCATGGCGGGATTTCTGGCCGCCTCGGTACGCACCCCGATCGCCGCCATCCTGATGGTGAGCGAAATCACCGGTAACCACGCCTTGCTGATTCCCACCATGTGGGTGTGCGGAATAACCTACCTGTTGGGCAACGGGTGGACCATCTACCGCAGCCAGGTCCAGACCCGGGACTGCTCCCCCGCCCATCTGCGCCCGTGATACCATTTAGTTTAGAGGGGGAAGGTTTAGCACCTCGCCAACCCGATTCTTCCGGATCATTGCGACGGAGTCTATGTAAGGTAAGGTTTGTGAAGCGCCAGGGAATCTGGCGCTTCACAAACCATCTTCATAATTATGATGACTAAATTCGCGATTTTTGCTTGCGGTTTTGGGCAAAAATGGGGTAATATTTAAAAGTTGTTGTCACTTAAGCTTTGAAAGGTACCAGATAATGGAGAAAGACGAAAAGATTCCTGATTCCACAACGAAGCTTGACTGGTTGCTCTCCGGAATTTTCGGCATTTTGGCGGCGGTGGTGTACCTCTGCACCGTTTCCACCAGCGTGTTTCCCGGCGAATCGGCCTGGTTGGTCGCCACTTATTCCGGGCTAACCCCGGATACGCTGCCAATGCGGCCGCTGTTTGGAGCGATAGTGGCGTTTCTTGCCAAACTGAACTTCCTGACGATGCCGTTGCGGCTCAATCTCTTCAGCGTATTCTGCACCGTGGCATCGACAATAATGGTTTATCGTATTGCGGCCTTCTTTGTACGCGACACCATCCGTGAAGAACACGCCATGGAATGCTCCAACCGGGCGTCAGCCTGGGCCGGTTCGGTGGCAGCCATTTGCTATGCGTTTTCGGCTCCGGTCTGGCAAGCCGCCACGCGCCTGCAATACCAGAGTTTCTACATGTTTCTTGCCTTGGCAACCGCGTCCGCCATCGTCGCATTCATGAAAACCAAGCAGCGCTGGATTTTGGCGGTGTTTGCCATACTTTGGGGAATCGGAGCGGCCGAAGCACCCTCCTTCCTGCCACTCTCGCTGGTTTTCCTGCCCTTGCTGGTTTATGCCACCTCACGGCGCAGAAAAGTGTCGTTGGCCAACGTATCGTGGGTGCTGGCGCTGGCCGCCGCCGTGTTGCTTGTTGCGCACATACTCCCCGCCCAGACGTTCTACAACGCCCACAAGGACGCGCTGCCCAACCTCCATTCCGCCTCGGACGTAATGTTCGCGGTAATTAAAAACCAACTGAAGACTCTGGCCGGAGGAATGCCGAAATACAAGTGGGCGGTGCTGTTGATTTTCGGTATCGTGCCGTGGGTTTCCTGCGTTGTAAGCGCCCACCGTTCGCTGAACAACGAACGCTCGTGGAGCATTTACATTTTCCACGTAACCATGCTTATCATGGAAATTCTGGTTTTGGCCAACGCGTCCTTCTCCCCTTGGGGGATTTTTAAGGAAACCGCGCAGCTGCCGATTGCTACCTCCATACTCACCGCCTTCACTTCAGGCTACCTGATGGCATTCTTCTATATGCTGTACAAAAACCAGCGGATGCGGCACGGGCAGTCGGTATCGCACATGGTTCGCGTCACCGGTGATTGGCTCGGGCTGGTGGTCACCTACCTCTTCCTCGGCATTACGGTTTTGGCGGCTATCGCCAACTCATTCGGCAGTTCCGGACGCCGCGGCGCCTTTGCCGACATTTGCGCCAACGAAATCCTTGACCGTATGAACGGACGCACTTGGTTCATCACCGACGGCACGCTCGACCCGCATCTTATGGTGATGGCCAAGGAACGCGGGCAGGAACTTAATCTGATCTGCCTGCAAAACGACGAAAACACCGAATACCGGCGGCAGCTTTCCAAACTGCTCGTGGAAAAGAAGGCCATCCCCAATGCGTCAGAACAGCGGCTCCAGCACACGCTTGAACTTGGCGTGTTGCCGTTAGTGCAGGACTGGCTGGCCGTTGACCCGGACATCGCCAAGAAGCTTGCCGTATTCGGCATACCCGATTTCTGGTATTCCGCAAACCTCAACCCGATGCCAGAGCTGTTTTTCTTCGGCGGGGCAAAGGACACCGCCAAATTTTACGAGGGCAAGGACATCCTAGGCGAAAGCATGGAATTTTGGCAACGGATGGAAAAGATTCTGGCCCCGCTGGAAGGCACCGACCTCACCCCGCTCGATTTCTTCCGGGCTAACCTTCGCCGCCACCTCGGCTTTGTAGCCAACAACATCGGCGTGGTGCTGGAAGACCTCAACCGTCCGGATGACGCTTTCAAGGCATATACGTTTGTCCACGACCACATCGACCCGCAAAACGTGTCGGCCCTGTTCAACCGGTTCGAAATGGCCAGAAAAGGAATCGGAGGAGCGTCCAAATACAAGGACAAAATCGAAAAGGAGCTTAAGGATTTTGTATCCAATATCAAGCAGGCTTATCCGCTGTGGTCGATTTCGCGTTTCTTCGGCTACATCCGCGAGCCGCAGATTTTCGCCAGGTTGGGAATGAGCTGGGCGCTTTCAGGCCAAACCGGAGCCGCGCTTCAGGGTGTGGAACGTGCCGCCAACTTGGTTCAGGACGAAGACCGGGTCAACCTGCTACAAACCGTCGCGAGCATCTACACTATGTCCGGGGACGAGAATAAGACCAAAGAGTCTCTCGAAAAGATCCTCAACGAGGACCGCAAAAACCGGGAAGCGATGTTAGGGTTGGCGCGGATAGCCATTCAAAACAACAAACTCAAGGAAGCCGAAGAATGGCTGCGCAAGGCCGAGGCCGCCGCACCGCAAAACGCCCGCGAGACGTTGGGAGCAGCAGAATGGGCGGTAATCAACCTGATGCGGGGCGATGTCGACAAGGCTCGCCTGCTGTTGCAAAAGACCACCGATCTGCAGCCCAACAACCTTCAGGCTTGGACCATGCTGGCGGTAATCCAAATGCAACAGGGAGAATTGGACGAGGTGGAGAAGGTCACCATCCCCAAGATCACCACGATTGCCGACACTCCGAGCAACTATTTCGTGCAAACGGTTAAAGCGCACTACGCAAACTTACAGGCCGAGAAACTGCTCGCCACCGTTAAAGATACGTTCAACGAATCCTCCCCGGTCGGCAAGAAAATCCGCAGTTACCAGTCTCAGGCCCGCGAGGCGTTCATTACGGCCGCCAAGCTGCGCCCCGACCTACCGGATATAAAGAACCGGATTCTGCAGCTGGATGTGGTGATGAACGACCGCGAATCGGCGGAACTCCACGCCCGGCAGGCGTTGCGGCAAAACCGCAAGCATCCGCTAGCCAACTACATCATGGGTTCCTGCCGCCTGCAGGAGGGCGAATACGACAGCGCCGAAAGTTTCTTGCGCGACAGTATCTCCGAACAGCCCACCCCGGCCGCGCTTAATGATTTGGCCGAGGTGCTTCGCCGACAGAAAAAGTACGAGGAGGCAATGCATTTCGCCCGCGAAGCGCTTAAGCTTAACGACAAGCTTTACGCCACTTGGGAAACCCTCGGTTCAATCATTTGCGAAATGGATGGCGACCTCAATCAGGCGGAAGAGTACGTGCGCAAATCGATCGACCTTTTTGACGGCGACCTCCGGGTCAAGATTTCTCTGGCCAAGATTCTGATCAAGAAAGGCGAACTCGAACGCGCCCGGATTTTGATCGGCCAAATTAAGAACCGTATCAACGAACTGCCCCCTTATGACGTTGAAGTTCTTAAAATCCTTGAACAGGCAACCGCTAAAGGCAAGCAATAGAAAATGATGACGTTTTTCAAGTTACGGAAATTGCGCAAAGCGTTAAAGGCCACCATTCGTTCCGCCCGAACCGTAAGGGCGTCGCGGCTCGATTTGCTGAACTCCGGGGAATTGGCATACCTTAAGGAACACCTCGACCGCGCGGTTGAAACTTACAAATCTAACATGTCCGGTGTCGGCGAACTTGAAACCGCGGTAAACGAGCTGGAAGGATGCGTTGACCGTTTGAATCCGACTCACCCCTTCCCGGTGTGCCGCGAATATTTTGACATGTTCGTGGTGGCCATTGCCGTGGCAATGGCTTTCCGCGCCTACTTTTTCCAGCCGTTCAAGATCCCGACCGGTTCCATGCAACCCACGCTGTACGGCATCCACACCGTGGCGGAATCTTACGATCAGGCCAGCCTGATGGATGTCCAGCCGTTCCGCTTTTTCAAATGGCTGGTCACCGGCACCACCTTTAACGTGATACGGGCTAAAAAGACCGGCACCGTTACCATTAACGGTAACGCCAATAGCAAAAAGCCCGGCTACACCCCCGTAATCGTGGCCGGTGTCCCCCACTACGTTCCCAACGAGGTGGTCGGCGTCACCAACGATCGCCACCTGCCCGGTATCATCTCCACCGGCATCGTCTCCGGCGACCGGGTAAAGGCGGGCGACGTGCTGTGGTCCGGCAAAATCATTTCCGGCGATTTCGTATTCGTCAACCGCTGGCGCTGGAACTTCTTCCACCCGAAACGCGGCGAAGTTATGGTTTTTTCCACCAACGGCATCCGTATGCTGCAGCAAGGAACCCACTACATCAAACGCATGATGGGATTGCCGCTTGAAACCCTTCAGATCGCCGCGCCGAATCTGCTGGTCAACGGACAGCCGGTTTTTGAACCGTTGCGGGTCGGGCAGATCGCCCGTATGGAAAAACTCGCCCCTTGGGCTCCGAATTACGCCGGCTTCAACCCCAGCGGCGTGCCCGGGCAAAACGCGGACGGTACGCTCTCCTCGCCGCAAAGCAAGGTTACGTTGGGACCTGACCAGTACTATGCGATGGGCGACAACTCCTTCAACAGTTTTGACAGCCGCTATTGGGGACCAGTTCCGGAACGAAACCTCCTTGGTCCTGCTTCGGTGGTCTATTGGCCGTTCACATCCCCCCGTTTTGGTTTAATACGCTAAACTATTGGGGTAGCAAACCGACCAAAGAAAGTGACGAGGAATGTTGGCTTTTCTCAATTTCCTTAAAGCTCGCAGAGCTTTAAAAGTGATTGTCAAAACCGCACGCACGCTAATGGTATCGCGGTTGGATTTATTCAACAATGAGGAGTTGACATATCTCAAAGGACAGCTCAACCGGGCGGAAATGGCGTATAAATCCAATACCATCGGACTTGAAGATTTAAAGCGGGCCACGGTTGAGCTTGAAGACTGCGTCAACCGCCTCGACCCACCAAAATCCTTTCCGGCATTTCGAGAAAATTATTATCTGGTGGTGGTCTGCATTGCCGTGGTAATGGCTTTCCGCGCCTACTTTTTCCAGCCGTTCAAGATCCCGACCGGTTCCATGCAGCCCACGCTGTACGGCATCCACACCGTGGCGGAATCTTACGATCAGGCCGGATTGATGGATGTCCAACCGTTCCGTTTTTTCAAATGGCTGGTCACCGGCACCACCTTCAACGTGATAAGGGCCAAAAAGTCCGGAACCATCTCAATTATCGGCAACGCCAACAGCAAGAAGCCCGGCTATACCCCGATATTTGTGGCCGGCATCCCCCACTACGTTCCCAACGAGGTAGTGGAAATCAATCAAGAACGCCGCCTGCCCAGCATAAAATCCACCGGCATTATGTCCGGCGATCAGGTGAAGGAGGGCGACGTGCTGTGGTCCGGTAAAATAATTTCCGGCGATTTCGTATTCGTCAACCGCTGGCGCTGGAACTTCTTCCACCCGAAGCGCGGCGAAGTTATGGTATTTTCCACCAACGGGATCAAACCGGTACAACAAGGAATTTTTTTCATAAAACGAATGATGGGACTGCCGCTTGAAACCCTCCAAATTGCGGCCCCTAATCTGTTGGTTAACGGCGAGCCGGTCACGGAACCGCTACGGGTCGGACAGATTTCACGCCAGGAAAAATTCGCCCCTTGGGCCCCAAATTACGCCGGCTTCAACCCCGGCGGAAAATCGTATCCATACATATCCGGTACCCTGCCCTCACCGCAAAGCAAAGTTACCCTAGGCCCCGACCAATATTACGCGATTGGAGACAACTCGTTCGGCAGTGAGGACAGCCGACATTGGGGACCGGTTCCCGAAAGGAACCTTATCGGCAACGCCTCAGTGGTTTATTGGCCGTTCACTTCTCCACGTTTGGGGTTGGTATGGTGAACACAAACTGCAATTTATGAATGTACTAAAATTCATTTTATGCATAGCAATTTAACGCTAGAATCATTATTATGAGTCTAAAGTGCCGTTTAAACAACGTTTTGACAATTGGTATGATTAATGCATAGCATAATCAGTTCGGCATTGGGAAAACGGATTCAATGAAGGAGGATGTGCAATGACAGATTTCTGGTTTCATCTTATCATACCGGTGGTTGTGATAATCATCGCGGTAAAGCTTTTCAGCAAATTCTTGTTTAACCATAACGAGAAGTATGACCGCCTTGACGACACCCTTAAAAACATCCGCGTGTCACTAGACAACATAAACAAAACTTTGACAACTTTGTCCGAATCACATTCCATCAAAGCGGAGTCTGGAAAGAAAGCCGACGCCGTAAACGAAAATGCGGAAGAGTTATCAGGTGGCACGGCCATTACCGAAAATATGCCCATCACCTCAACTAACGCCGAACCGACACCAATACCTATAGTCCCGAATGAGATTCCGGAAATAATTGATGAGCCGATTACTCAGAAACTGCCAGAAACCGACGTTAAATCAATCTTCTCGTCTGCGGAAGAAGTAAAATCCGCAGAACCTGCGGCAACGGAAACTACGGAAGACGCCCAATTTCAAGATTCTCCTCCACCACCCGTTCCCGAGCAACCGGAGCCGAAACCTTTTGCCGAAAAGAGAGAACCCGGCTGGATGGCCAAGTTGTTCGGACTCATTGGCGATTGGGTTATGATGCGCGGCAAATTCACCCAACCGAACGTGACCTGGGAATACGCGATGGCCACCAACTGGCTGCTGCGCTTCGGCATCGGATTGGTGCTGATCGGCGTGGCGTACTTCTTGAAGTGGTCCATCAGCAACGGTCTGATGGCCCCGTCCGTGCGGGTCACGCTTACCCTTGTCTGCGGAATTTCGCTGGTAGTCGCCGGGGCGCGGATGCTGGGGAAACGTTACGACCTGCTGGCACAGGGAATGTGCGCCACCGGTTTCACCCTCATGTACTTCGGATTTTTTGCCGCATACGGAATGTACCATCTGATGTCCGCGCGAAGCGCCGCAATCATGTGGGTCTGCATTACTATTGGCATCGGATTCTTCTCCATCCAGACGAAATCGATATTCATCGCGTTGCTGGGATTGGTCGGCGGATATCTCACCCCGGTGTTGCTCGGCGCGAACAACGACTCCTACCTGATGTTTTACTTCTACCTCACGTTGCTGGCGTTAGGCGTTTTGGCGGTGTCAATTATCCGAACCTGGCCATCGCTGAATTTTATTTCCATGCTGGCCGGCTACGCTTTAGCCATTGGCTATACGTTAAAACAGCCCAACGCGGGCAAGGCGTTTCTGTACGCCGGAACGGTGTTTTTCACCATACAACACCTGGTTTATCTGGCCGGAACCTGTGTCTGCTCAACCGGCAAAGCGGCCCCGGCAAACAAGGTCGCCGTGCAATGGCTTAACTCGATCGGGATGTGCGCCAACGCCGCCGTTTACGCGATTTGGCTGATGGTTTACTTCCGGCAGGCCGCCGGCATGGAACCGGTGGGCCTGATTTTCCTGGGCGTAGTGGCGCTTTACATCTTGCTGCTGCGGGCCAATCTGAAATACCACTGGTTCGAGCCGGTCCAAGCCAACATCGTTATGGTGCACACTATCGCTTTCCTCGCCCTTTCCCCGGTGATGATCCTCGGTTGGTCGTGGCTCACGTTCGCGTGGTGTGTGCAGATTATGGCGATGGAATGGTTGTCGAAAAAACTCCGCATCCCGTTGCTGCATTACCTCGCGGCGGGTTTGCTGCTAGTGGTGTGCTGCCGAGTTATTATGGCCGATATTTACCAGCTTTATCTTGTTGTCCGCCCGTGGACCATTCCGGCGGCCGACAAATTCTTGGCCGAACTCGCGTTGCGCATGGTAAAACTGGGGATTGTACCGATCACCTTCATATTCATGATGAAAAATGCCGAAAAGAGCGAAACCAGAAACGTGTTTTACATTATTTCGGTAGCTTTGTCGATGATCTACTCCATTGTCGAAGGATGCGTAATCGCCGAACGGTTCACCCCCGGTTTCACCTTCGGTTCCGTTACCCTGGTGCTAACATTCTACGCGATTGGTTTCATGTGGTACGGCATTGCCAAAGCCAGAGTTAAATGCCGCAGATTCAGTTTAATCCTGTTTGCAGTGGTCACCGCCAAACTGTTGCTGCTAGATCTGCACGGACTGGATACCGGATACCGGATTGTTGCATCAACCCTAGTCGGCTTGCTGTTGGTATGCGGCTCGGCGCTATACTTAAAATACCGCGCCAAATTCGAACGGGAGGATTGAACCAATGAATAAATCATCGCTAATGTTGATGGCGGGGTTGATCGGGTTCTCCGCCGTCGGCAAAAACGCCTGGCAAGTGGCCCGGCCGGTTATCGCCAAAGTCGATGAGACCTCGGTGGTGTCGGTGCAGTTGGATTACGGCGTTTACGCCGCCTCGCTACCCGGACTGACCGACCTTAGAATCCGCGACAACCGCGGCAACGATGTTCCCTACATCATTCAAAAGGGTAAAAAACCGGTAACTTCCGGCTCCCAACTCCATTACACGTTAGAAGTCAAATCCAAAACGGAAAACGACGGGGTTTTGGTTTTGGACACCTCAATGAAATATAATTCCTCCGGCACCTTCGTAACCGAACAAATTACGTTTTTAAGCAAATACGATCTTGCCGACCGCCAACTGGAGGTGTTGTCTCCCGATGGTGTCTCACTGGTAAAAGCGAAATTGGTGCGCACGGAGCCAGGCTGGTTTAGGGTTCAAATCCCTCCATCCGGCCACAAACGCTATATAATTCGCATCGATAAAGTTGAGGAAAAACAACGATCGGCAACAGTGCAAGTCGAAGACACCGTGGTCAACGGCGAAGTAAAATCCCAAGTCAAGCGTTACACCGTAACCGACCGCCCCTTCGAGTTTCACGACATTATTGCGGAGGGCACCTTAACTACCACCTCGTTTGTGCAGGTTCAGCCAACGCTGGTACGTTTGCCGTTAGCCGCGGCGTCAAAAGACAACCGTTTCACCTTAGCCTCGAAACAAGCACCGATTTCGGGCTTAAAGATTCTGGCCAGCGACCAGAATTTCGACCGTGCGGTAAAAATCTCCGCCGACCGGCAGTTGATCGCCTCGTCACACATCAGCGCGATAAACCTGCCCGGCAAGAAATCCGATAACCGGGCGGTGATGTTCCGTGAAACCCGCGCCGAAAACCTTGAGGTGGAAATCGATTCAAACGGACACTCGCCGCTGAACATCGACCCCGACCACCCGGCAGACGCCTACATGGATTCGTATTTCGTTTGTTTTATCGCCGAGCCCGGATCCAGCTACGAACTGCAAACCTGCAACCCGTACGCCACAGGCAAAGTGAAGTACGAACGGTTGATCGAGCAGTACTTAAACGAAGGCCATTGCGCGGTCCAGGGCGCGTTGGCGCCAGCCACCGGGATCACTTTCGCGCCAAGGCCGTGGAGTATGCCGAATTTCTGGAGCCGCAACGGGATTACCGTCATCTCATTGGTAATCATGGCGATTCTTGCGGCGGTCTGTTTCTCCACCTTCAAAAAGTTCGGAGCCGCGCAGAACAACGATTAACCCTGCGGATTTTTCCTGAAGGCGTACGCCAGAATCCAAACCACGAAGGAAATGATTACCACCTTTTGGAGGATTGGTACCGTCGGGGAGAAGGCGATGAAACCTAGTTCATGGATTACCACCGCCACAAACAGCGCGAACGCCACAATACTCAGGTAAACCGCCCAGCAGATTTCCGGAAGTTTCTCGCATAGCGCCAAAACCACAGTTGCGCCGCCTAACACCGCCAGCCAGCAACCTAAATTATGAGCAGGATTGCAAACGTTTTCCGGAACCAGCAGAATCGTTAGAAGCCCGGCAACATTGACCGCGCCTCCCCAATACACCGCCAGTTTGCGCTTTTGAGACTCCACGAACCAGGCGAAATAGGGATAAAAATACGCGGCGCTTAACGCTCCGGCGGCAAGTCCGGCCATAAATAGGAAATGGCTGGCCGGATAAGTTTCTCCGGCGATTTTAGTCCGACCGAAATAGCTAAGCATTTTCACAAAAGGATTGTGTGCGACCGGGCATCTAACCACCGCCGCGGCAAACATCGACAAGGATAAAGTCCCACCGGCAATTACCGTCCATTTCGGATCGCCGCGCCCGTAAGAAAAATAAAGGCGCCCGGAAAACGCTATCGCCAGCGCCATGAACAACAATGCCGCCAAATAGGAGATGCCTATCAGCGGCGCGACCGCTTTAATGTGCAGAATGTCGCGGAAAGAAATCATCAGGTCGGAAAACATCAACAGCGCGACGGCTATGACCGGCAGCCACCGACGGGTACCGAATGCCGCCGCCAAGGAAAAAGCGGAAAGCAGCGAATAAATCGTAACGGCGGAAAAGGTCGGATACAGCAACGAAAGATTCGACTTAACCATCTCCGGCCATAATCGCGATATGGCAAAACAGGCCAGCGGAACCGCCAACGCGGTGAAGACCTTAAAGTTTGGTTTGGCCTCGCGGCAGAATCCGAATATCCACAACAACTGCGCCAAAGAGAATCCGGCCACGCCGCCGATAAAACCCCAAGTGCCGATCCGCGAATTGCACAACACCAGAAAATAATCGCCGACCATAGTGGCCGCCAACCCCAACCACAGCAACCGATCGCCGCGTCGTACCCCATGACGCAGCATCATTATTCCGGATGCAATCAGCAATGAAGGCGTTATCAAAACCAACGGATTCATAATGGTCAAACTAACGGAGATGGAATGAAAAATGAAGAGTTAAGAATGAAAGATGAAGAATGAAATAATGAATAATTAAGAGTTAAGAATTGTGGGATTAATTGAGGTCAAGGCCGTCAGATATCCCTGCGGATTCCCGATGTCGTGGCGTTTTCCGGAATAACGGAAACCGAACACCCCGGTTATTTCAAGCGATCTCATGATTGCGTCGGTGAGTTGGATCTCGCCGCCCTTGCCCGGAATTTGGGTCGATAGGTAATCGAAAATAACCGGTTGCAGCAGATACCGCCCGGCAATCGCCAAATCAGACGGGGCTTCCTCCGGAGACGGTTTCTCAACCAATCCGGAGACGCGGTACACACGCCCATTAGCGCCGATCTGGTCACCCGTGATCACGCCATAACGGGAAACGCGCTCCATCGGAACGCGCTCCAAGCCTACCCAGGACGCGTCAGGCGCAACCTCGTCGGCGGTTCGCGCCAACTCGCAGGCGCAAGGTTCGGAGCCATCGACCAGCGCATCGCCGAGCAACACCAGAACCGGCGTTTTGTCACCGCGCAACGCCGGCTCCGCCTGCAACACCGCATGCCCCAGCCCCCGTTGCTGCAACTGATCTACAAAACTTATCCGTTTGGCCAGTTCCTCGATTCGGAACATCTCCGCATCGGCTTCCGGCTTGTTCTTAAGCCGCTCGTGCCACACCGCGTCCGGTTCAAAATGACGGCGCAGAGCCGGTTTGTCCGGAGATGTCACGATCACCACCCGTTCTGCGCCAGCCGCCACGGCTTCCTCGACGATCAGCTGGATGGCGGGTTTGTTGCCGATGGGCAACATCTCTTTAGGCACCGCTTTGGTGGCGGGCAAGAATCGGGTTCCATATCCAGCCGCCGGAATAACCGCATTCATACTTGGCAAACTCCTTGCAACTTCCCGTCACTTGTAAAAGACGTATGTCCCGGCGGGAATCTTTGAATCGTCCACCTTGTTTCCCGGAATCAACTCGGTGTAAATGAGGAAAAACGTATCTTTCGAACGCCATTTGCCGCCGCAGATCGCCGATGCGGGCCGCGATGCGGAAATCGGTCCGCCTTTTTTGTAACCAACCAGCACCTTGGTGTTGTATGGCAGCTTCAACACCTTCTCGGCGTTAAGCTGGCTGCCCTGGTAAACCCTGCCGTTAGGATAAACGTAAATCGTCTCGGCACTAAGCGCCTCGTCACCGGCGATGTCGCGGGCGTTACCGTTCACGCCGATCACCTGATAGGTATCGGGATGGTTCTCCTGCGCGGAGTTAACCTCAACCTTCGTTCCGGTCGGTATAAGTCGAAAATCAGCAATCTGGTTTCCGCGCTTTACCGTTCCGTTGGGGAAACGGTAAATGGTGGTCGGATCATTGTAGGCATCGCGGGCGATGTACCACGCGCTGTGCTGCGGGGAAATCACGTTGCTTTCCTCTGCCAACTGCACCCCAACCTCCGGCGGTTTACCCGGAGTCGCGATTTTACTTACCACCGGAAGCGCCTTGCCGTACAAAACCTGGTTGAGGTACTGGTCTCCCACCACCAATCGGCCGGCACGGACATCCGGGTCGAACGCCGGACGTTTTTTAAGGTTCAGCCGTTTGCGGATCGCGGGCTGGGCGAAAAGCATCCCGCAGCGTTTCCGGCCGCGGTGGCTGCGTTTATGCCACTTGTTTGGGGTGCCGTACGCCACATGCGCGTGCGAAACCACGTTTTGGTCGGGAATCCGATAGATGTTTTTCAACTCGCCCACCAGATCCGCCACCGCCCGATACTGCGCGGCGGTGAGCGGTTTGTTATGGTAACCGCAAATTTCGATACCGACCGAAAAGCTGTCCACGTTCGTCCGTCCGTTCCACATGCTGCGTCCGGCGTGGTAAGCCTCGCGGCGGTGATCGATAATCCGGTAAACCCGCCCCGACTCGGTTACGCAATAATTGCATTCGCCGAGGTCGCGCAATTTGCGCAACGCGCTGTTGGAAGGGGCTTCGGTAGTGTGCAAAACGATGAGGGTGGTGCTTTTACGCACCGACCGCTCCTTGTTGCGCGGGCTGTAGTAAGAGTTGTCGAACTGCAACACGGCGCAACCGGTCTGGACCATCAGCATAACGGTGCCGACAATCAAGGCTAAACATTTTCCAGTCATGCGAATCCAGCTCCTCGGTGTTCCCCCATCGTTCCGCCACACCATCGCCTACTCCCATTCCGGGCGAGAAACGATCAGGTTGGATGCCGTCATCTCCTTAGGAATCTCGATGCCGAGCAACGCCAACACGGTCGGGGCGATATCGCAAAGTTTACCCTGCGGCAACAGTTTGGTGCCGGGCGCGTCACTGGCGACGTAAATCAATTCAACGTCATTCAGGGTGTGGCTGGTCTTGACCATGCCGGTGGTGTAATCCTTCATCTGCTCGGAATTGCCGTGGTCGGCGGTAATCAGCACCTGCGCGTCCAGCTCCATCAGCCGCGGCAACAGTTTGCCGATGCACTCGTCAACAATCTCCACCGCCCTTTTGGCGGCGTTGAAATCGCCGGTGTGGCCCACCATGTCGCCGTTCGCGTAATTGACCACCACAAACGCGTAAGGATTGTTTTCCAACCGTTTGAGCAACGCTTCGGTGACATTGTAAGCCTCCATTTCCGGATGGCTGGCAAACGTCGCGGGGTCAAAGCGGCTGGTAATGTCCACCTGTTCCTCGCCCTCGGACGGTTTGGTGGACTTGCCGTTGAAGAAACTGGTGACATGACGGAATTTCTGGGTCTCGGCAATGCGGAGCTGACGGTACCCCTGCTTGGAAACCACCTCGCCCAGCAGGTTGTCCATGCCGCCGCCGGCGCCCATCGCGCCCAGCAGGTAATCCGCGAACTCGTCCCAGTAACGGGTGAACCCCAAATAAGCCACCGCCGGGCGCACCGGGCGCTCACCGGCGTAATCGTCGCAAACAAAAGCCTGGGTCAGTTGGATCGCGCGGTCCTGCCGGTAGTTGAAATGCATCACCGAATCGCCGTCCTTAATCCCGGAGTAACCGCCGATCACATACGGCGGAATGTATTCGTCGGTCATCGGGGTGCCGTCAGGGGTAAGGTCTTTTTCATAAGACTCGCGCACCGCGGCCTCGGCAGTGTCCGCCGCGCGTCCCTTGGCCTGAACCAGACAGGCGAACGCCTCGGAGGTGAGCGCGTAGTTTTTGGAGCGGTCCATGGCGTAGTAACGCCCCTGAACTGTACCAATCACGCAGTTGCCAACCACCGCCATCTCCTTGCCTAGACGGGCGATGTACTCCAGCGTGCTACGCGGCGGGGTGTCGCGTCCGTCCAGAAACGGATGCACCACAATCCGGCCTTCCGGGAATTCGCTCCGCGCCCGACGCATCAGCTTGAACAAATGCTCCTGATGGGCATGGACTCCCTCATCTTGCAACAGACCCATAAAGTGCAAGACACTGTTATTGCGCTTCCAATTGGAGATCAGGTTCGCCCACTTGGGGGAATTAAACAACTCGCCGGTACTCAAACCGTCGTCAATCCGCTTCAACTCCTGGATTACCACCCGTCCGGCGCCCATGTTCAGATGCCCGACCTCGCTGGAACCCTGATAGCCGTCCGGCAAGCCAACCGCCTCGCCGCTACACGCCAGCCGCGTCCACGGGTAACGGGATTTCAGCCGATCGATAACCGGCGTCTGAGCCGCAAAAACCGCGTTGCCATCCTCACGGGGATTCATTCCCCAACCATCACGAATTATCAAAACCACGGGTCTCATCAAAATCTCCTGTTAAGAAAAAAAACGATGCCATTATTTTACCCGAAACCCGTTCCGATATCCAGCAGAATTTGCCGTTTTGGAAAAGATAAAAAGAAACTTAAGTTTTCTGAAATATGGCAACATTTTCACCCGGGAGGCATTCCCATTCCCCTCCCTATTATTCGCTGCTTGACTTGCGGTGATCGTTTTTTGTAAAATATAATCGTTTTCATATTGGAGATTCGTTGGTTATGCATTCTGAACTTTTTTCGTTGGGACCATTCACCGTCCACTCGTTTGGGGTGTGCATGGCAACCGGCTTTTTACTTGGCTGGTGGGTGGTTTCCTATTTGTGCCGGAAAACCGGTCAGAACGCCGACAGCATAAGCTCGTTGCTGACCTGGCTGATGGTGTCGGCCATAATCGGCGCCCGGGCCGCTTATGTGATTGAGCACTGGAACGCCGAGTTCGCCGGCCACCCCGCGCAGATATTCCGGATCGACCAGGGCGGGTTGATGTTTTACGGCGGACTTATAGCGGCGGCGGCAGGTCTGGCGTTGTTTGCCAAAATCAGCCGACGCCATTGGTTTGAAATCACTGATCTGGTGTTGACAGCAGTGCCGCTCGGACACGCCTTCGGTCGGATCGGCTGTTTTTTCCACGGCTGCTGCTACGGACGAATCGTAAAAAACGGCTGGGGCGTCTGTTTTCCGAAATACTCCCCCGCCTGGCATGAACAGTTAAACGCCACCCCGCCGCTGATCGACCAGTTTGCCGCGCAAAGCCTTCCGGTCATCCCCACGCAGTTGATCGAGGCCGGATGCAACTTTCTGCTCTTTCTCTTTCTGTTCGCGAACTACACCAAACGCCACCACCTTCGCGGATTCCAGTCCGGATGTTACCTGATGGGCTACGCGGTTATACGTTTCTGCATCGAATACCTGCGCGGCGACCCCCGGTTCGCGGTAGGCCCGTTCTCCATCAGCCAAACCATCAGCTTCGCGGTGTTCTTAGCCGGAGCCGTCATCCTTTACCTCTCCCTCCATGAAAAGAAACTTGCTTAGCGTGGTGATCCCAGCCAAAAACGAGGCATCCCATATCCGGGACTGCATCGGCGCATTCGACGCTTTTTCCGCCGATGGCCGTTGCGAGGTGCTGGTGGTGGACAACTTTTCCGACGACGGAACCGCCGAAATCGCGAAAACCTGCGGCGCGACGGTCTTTTCGGCCGGCCCGGAGCGCAGTGCCCAGCGCAACTTCGGTTGGCGCCACGCCAACGGCGATTACGTGATGTTCATCGACGCCGACATGATTGTGCCGGACACCACCACCGCAGAGATTCTGGAGCGGATAAACTCCCCTTCCCCGCCAGACGCGCTTTACATCCGCGAAGTCCGTACCGGGCGCGGCATCAGAACCGCCGCACGGAATTTTGAGCGAAGCTTCTACGACGCCACCTGCATTGACGCGCTCCGCGTAGTGAGCCGTCCGCTGCTTGAGCAGATCGGCGGATACGACGAAAATCTGCTGGGGCCCGAAGATTGGGATCTGGACCGCAAGGCGCTGCAAATCACCCAAAATGTCGCTTTGACCGACGGGCATTTGTGGCACAACGAAAAATTCCTGACCTTGAAACGCACCCTGCAGAAAAAACGCTATTACTGCGACGGTTGCGAACGTTACCGCGAAAAATGGCACAATGACGAGATTGTCCGCCGTCAGCTCGGCATAAAATACCGATACTGGGGTGTCTTTACCGAAAACGGCAAGTGGCGTAAGCTGCTGCGGCATCCGCTGTTGGCCGCCGTGATGTTTTTCGAGCGTTTTTGCATTGGTGTGGTTTATTTGGCAAACCGTAAATGACGAAAGGATAAGTTATGACGACAACCAATAACAAAAAACACTGCGCGGCCGTGTTCGCCGCAATATCCGTTGCGGTTATCACCGCGAACGCCGCCGCCAAAGAGCCGGTTGACTACGTAAACACCGGCATCGGTTCCATCAGCCACATGCTGGTGCCAACCTACCGCACTGTCCAGCGGCCCAATTCGCTTTTCCGTTTCAACGCGCCTTACGGCGACTATACCCAGGACGCGGTAACCGCATGCTGGATTCAAAACCCCGGTCACCGCGATTCCCCGGTATTCTCCTTCCATCCCTATTCCGGTACCGATGAAGGCGCTACCGGAGATTGGCGTTCCTCCTGGGACCAGCCGCACGCCACGCCTTACCGTTATGACGTGTTGCTCGACACCTACGGCACCACCTTTTCCGTCGCGCCTGGCGAAAAAACTGCGATCTTCACCTTCACCTTTGAAAAGGCGGAAACCCACGCCATCCAGTTCGGAACCCGCGACGGCAAAGGCGGCTACACGCTGGACGGCGCCACGCTGACCGGGAAAGACGTGTTCCACGGCATGCGCGGTTGCCACGCGGACGTTTACCTCTTTGCGGAATTCGACCGCGCACCGACGGCGGTTAGAAAATCCGGCAACCGCACCGTAGCGGTCTTCGGCAAAGATGCCGGGGAAACGGTGAAAATGCGCGTCGGGATCTCCTATATTTCAAACGAGCAGGCGCAACGCAACCTCCGCGCCGAAATCAGCGATTTCGACCTCGATCGTCTGGCGGCCGGTGCCCGCGCCGCATGGAACAAGACGCTGTCGCAGATTGAGGTGGAAGGCGGCACCGATGACCAACGCAGCGTTTTCTACACCGCGCTCTGGAGATGCTTCGAGCGCATGGTGAACATCACCGAGGACGGCAAATACTACAGCGGTTTCGACGGTAAGGTGCATAATACGGAGGGAGTGGATTTCTACACCGACGATTGGACTTGGGACACCTTCCGCGCCGCCCATCCGTTGATGACCATCCTGCAGCCAAACGAGGAAAGCGCGAAACTGGCCAGCTATATCAGGATGTCCGAACAGGATCCGGAACGCTGGGTACCTGTCTTTCCCGGCGTTGCCGGCGACCGCCACTGCATGGTAAACCGCCATCCGGCGATCATGTTCCTCGACGCCTGGCGCAAAGGCATCCGCGGTTACGATCTTGCAAAGGCGTTCGAGCTGATGGATCACACCGAAGAAACCGAATCGCTCATTCCCTGGCATCGCGGCCCGCTCACCGAATTGGACACGTTCTATAAAGAGCACGGCTACTACCCCGGCTTGCACCAAGGGGAAAAAGAGACCGTTCCCGGCGTCCAGACCGACTGGGAACGCCGCCAATGCGTCTCCGTCACCCAAGGCGCCAGTTACGACGCTTGGGCACTGGCACAGATTGGACGCGAACTGAAACTTGGCGCCGACCGTACCGCCAAATACGATGAACGCGCCAAAGGTTACGCCAAACTGTGGAACCCCAAAACCCAGTTCTTCCATCCGAAAGACAAAAACGGTAATTTTATCGAACCACTCGACTACATGATCTGCGGTGGTTACGGCGCACGCAATTACTACACCGAAAACAACGCTTGGACGTACATCTGGGACGTGCAGCACGACCTGCCCGGTCTGGTCGAACTTTTCGGCGGTAAAGCCGCAATGTCCGCAAAACTGACCAAAATGCTCAACACCTCGGTTGGCGCGAAATGGGCGTTCTGCGGACAAATGCCCGACGGTTGCACCGGATTGATGGGCGTGTTCTCAATGGCGAACGAACCCTCCTTCCATATCCCCTACCTCTACAATTACACCGACGAGCCGTGGAAGACGCAAAAGTTCGTCCGCAAGACGTTGGATTGCTGGTTCCGCAATGACCGCATGGGAGTATGCGGCGACGAAGACGGAGGCGGCATGAGCGCCTACGCGGTATTCTCGATGATCGGGTTCTACCCCGTCACCCCAGGAATTCCCGAATACCAGTGGGGTTCGCCGGTGTTCCGCAAAGTTACCATCCACTTGGAGAACGGCAAGGATTTCGTGCTGGAATCGCCCGCTTCATCCTACGAGACCAAATACGTCCGCTCGATTTCTGTGGCCGGCGGGGCAAAAGCCGGCCCGCTCACGCCGCTCCGCCACGAAGACATTATCAACGGTTCGCGGGTAGTTGTGGAGATGTCCAACCGCCCGTAGGAATCGCAAGGCATCACTTTTGTATCGCGTTTCACTGATAAGCGCATATCACCCAAAACCTGCCGGAGACGTTACCGTTCCGGCGACACAACGGAGTAACAGAATGAACAAACTAACCAAACTAGTACTGATCTTGGCGACGGCGCTGCTGTCCAGTTGCGCCCATAACATCAACTCTTCGCTGCATGTGGCCAGCTACAACATCCGGTTGTCGGCGGGCGACAAAGGCACGGAAAATGCGTGGGACGAGCGCAAGGATGATTTGATCGCACTGATTCGCAACCTTGATCTCGACGCCTTCGGTTTGCAGGAAGTCCGTCCCGATCAGGCGGCATTAATCGATGCCGCCTTTCCCGATTACGCCAAGTACGGGGAACACCGCGGCGCAGACCGCGTGAGCGACGAGGCATCGTCCATATACTTCCGCAAAGAGCGTTTCGAATGCCTTAAGGGCGGCACGTTCTGGCTTTCCGAGACTCCCGATGTGCCGGGCTTGAAAGGTTGGGGCGCGGCTTGCCCGCGGGTATGCAGCTGGGCATTGCTGAAAGATCGCCGGACTGGGAAAATATTCTGTTTCGCGAACACCCACACCGACCACATATCCGCCCTGGCGCGAAAAGAAGGGATGTTGCTGATTATCCGCCGGATGAAGGAGTTTGCGCCGGAAGGAACGCCCATCGTTTTCACCGGCGACCACAACTGTATGGAAAACGATGAACCGGCTCAGGCGGTGGCGGGTATCCTGAAAAACGCGCTTTACATTACTGAAACCCCGGCAAAAGGCAGCTGGAGAACGTTCAACGGTTGGATTTGGTGCGACAAAGAAATCGGCGCCACCGACGCGTTGAAGAAATCCATGGCCGAGCGCAATTCCGACGCCTTTATCGAGACTTGCAACGGCACTCGGATCGATTACATCTATGTTTCGCCTGGTGTCAGAGTGTTGGATTACGAAACGGTTTGCGCCCCCCGCCCCGGCAAGAAACTCTACCACTCCGACCATTTCCCGATTACGGCCCGGATCCTGTTGCCGTAACCGAATCGGAAAGGACGCAAGCCAATGAACGGAAAAAACATTTTGTCGTTGGCCAGCGCGGTTTTCGCGCCGCGCGCGCGAGTTTCCAGTGCAATACCGGGAGGTTCTGCCTTGAGCGGTTGGCCTGTTGAGCGGGCTTCAGCCGGGGGTTGAAAAAATCAGGCGTTGGCTGTATGCTTTCTTGCTAAGCAAAAAATGCAAGGAGGCAGCAATGGCCACAAAGGAACGACGAAAGACCCCACCCGGGTCTCCGAAGTACCACCGCCTGACGGATGAGAAGCGTATCATAATCGAGGCGCTGCGTAAAGAGGGATGTTCAAAAAAGCACATAGCGGAGAGGGTTGGATGCCACCCCACGACGGTCTGGCGGGAGCTGAAGCGCAATGTCAGCAAGAAAGGCTACCGGCACAAGAAGGCGCAGGGCAAGGCAAACCACCGCGTCGCCGTGAAGGCCGCGAAGAGGCGCAGGTTCACGGCGGAGATGTGGGCGCTGGCGAAGGATCGTCTGGCGAAGGGCTGGACGTTCGAGCAGATCCACGGTCGCTGCAGGCGCGACGGCATTGCGATGGTGTGCGCCGAAACGCTCTACAAGGAGTACTACAGGCGTCA
>DBXY01000010.1:70110-72407 GCA_002309765.1 Verrucomicrobia bacterium UBA1200 | reverse complement strand
ACCCAGAACATCACCGTACCGCCGTCGGTCTCGTCAAAGTATTTGCGCGGGGGGATCTCCACAGCGGAATCTTCGGCGGAGAGATAGAGCCCCATGTTATGCGAAAAGACCGACTCGGATGCGCTGCCAAGCTGCGAGGCGAGCACGATCTGCGGCGTTTCACCCGCTTCCGGCCAGCGGATGGCATAAACCTGCGGCAAGGTGGGAATTGTCAACGGCTCCCCCATCCCCGCTTCCTGAATCGTCGTATTCCACCAGACCTCGAGGGTGGGTCGTTCCGCGTCCGATGTGCCGCGAGCGCTGACCGCATAGATGACCGACTCGTATTTGTTCGTATCGGCGGAGGTTTCGGGAATATCGGTCGGGACATCCGCCGTGCCGGACGGTTTGGCTGCCACGTAAATATCTGGATTCCAGACCGGCGCGGAGGCCGCCTCATAAATGGAACCGGGACTGGCGGGGTCACACTCCGGCGAGAACCCCGGCGCTGTCCCCGCCACACTGCCGCCACGCATTTTCACTTCACTTCCGACACGGATATCCTCCGCCACGAGCGTGAAGTAGTTGGTGTTGGTACGCAACACCGATTGGATCGGCACAAACCAGACATTGTCGTCCGCCGTCAACTTCAACAGCGAATAACCCTCGCCGAGGGTTGTGAAGGTTCCGTCCGTCGTGACCGCATGCGCATGTCCCTCCGGCTCCTGATAGGCCATCAAGGTCGCCGTATACGTCGTCGGGACGTAGATCGGGCGCCCGACCGATGCGGCCGCGTCGCCACGCACGAAGACCGTGGCGTCCGCAGGCCAGTCACACTCGTACTGGTCGAGTTCGAACGGCCAATCGACCTCCATCTCGTCCGTCTCCATCCAATAGACCGCCATGTTCCAGGGACACGCCTTCGTGGGGCGCAGCGGATAAACGTTTCCATGTTTGGGGCTGTAGGAGTATTGTCCTTGATGCTGGTAGTACCAGTCACCGCGGTTGTCGGACGGCGGCACGTATTGGGGCTGTGCGCGGAGGCCCACCTGCGAGTAACCGGCGCGTCCGTTGGGCGTGAGCGCGCGCCCGATCTCGCCCGTCAGACGGTTCACCTCGGGACGGCATACCTCGACGGTCTGCACATGGAGCAGACGCTCGAAGGTACCGGCGTCGTAGTAGGCCATCACGACCTGACCCTGGAGCTGCCCATAGGCGTAGAGCACCTGTGTGGAGGGATCGACGCTCAAACCGCTCACAATCCGGTTGGTGATGACCTGCTGAATGCCGGCGGAGACATTCGTGACGCTTCCGTAGCGCGGTGTCAGGATCTCCTCGCTGCCGAAAAACTTGACGAATTTTCCGGCGAGATTGATTCCGGGGCTATTGTAGGGATAATCGGTCCAGTAGATACGCCGGGGACGTCCCGAACAGGCGAGCGAGACGGTATAGGTCATCAGACGGACCGAGCCGTCGGTGAGCGACCAGGAGAAATTGACCGTACCGCCCTTGGCGGCGAAGAGACGGTGGCTGTCCTCATCGAAAATGAAGTTGGCACGTTCGGCATCCGGGAGCGCAAGGAAGGCGGCATAGGTGGACGGCCAATCGACATCATCCGGCGGCTCGATTTCATCCGAAAGGTAATAGTCGGGCTTGGCGCGTTCAAGCGGGAAGCCCGATTCTGCGGAGGCAAGTTCCAAGCTGGGCTCATTAAGGATTTCGAGTGTCGACACCCCTGTCGCGCCGGAGATGGACATCGCCGGATACGCGGGATTCTCCACCAGCCAAGGGTTGGCGGCGGCACTGTTCGAAATATAGAGCGTCGGAGCACCCGGTATCCCGAGGACATAGGTGGGTGTGTCGGCACTTGCAAAATGACAAATACCGAATGACAAATAACAAATGACAAATGACAAATAATGAATGGGAGAATTTTTCATTTGTCCACCAATCCTTTCTCCACGGTTCTGCATGATGCAGAAAGCAGAAGCCTCAATTCATGACAATCGTTCTGCAACGAAGCCACCTGCGATCGCTTGACAATGCCACTTTTAAAAAGATGTTCAAGCCAGAACATCGACTCCGAACACTCCTTGAGTGAAATCTTGCATTTGCTCAAAAAATCTTTCTTTGAAGCGGCATATCTCGCTTCTGAAAGATTAGCGCCGATGCTGGTTCCATTCCACAGAATCTGGTCTGCGATTAAAAACTCTTTCGCCTCTTCCCTTAACCACCGGGAAAGTTTGACCACCCGTACGGCGAAATCCATACTTTTCACCTTCAGCGGGTCATCTTCCACTTCGCGATATCCGCCTCGC
>DBXY01000010.1:0-70024 GCA_002309765.1 Verrucomicrobia bacterium UBA1200 | reverse complement strand
ATAGTAGGGCGGGCGGTTTTCATGGGACTGGCCGCCGCCGGCATAACTGGTACCGAAGACCTTGCTGCGGTAACCTTGGTTGACTCGCGAGTCCGCATCGTAACTCGTCTTTGTCTCGCGCAACATGGTAGTACAGCCCGGTTCGACGTCGACGAGCTGGTCGTCGCCCGCCCATTCGTGGCGGTGTCTCGGCATTTGGTTCTCCGTAAGGGTCANNTGGGCCTGGCTGTTGCCGGCGTAACTAGTGGCATAAACTTTGCTGTGCCAACCATTGCCAGACGTTGAGTCAGCGTCATATTTCGTCGTGGTCTCGCGAAGCATGGTGGTACACCCCGGTTCAATGTTTATCAGCATGTCGTCGCCGGCGTACTCGTGGTAATGCCGCGGCATTTGGTTCTCCGTAAGGGTCACCGCCTTCGCGCCGCCGACCCGACCGGTGAGATTATAGTCGGAATCGTCCCTGTCGTAACCGACGACGAATTTGCCTCTCAGATTTGGTGTGTTTCCACGGCCGTCGCACAACGCCCAACCATCGGGGATATCAGCCGGCGAACCGCTCCACATGATGATACCGCCCTTCGGAATCGATCCGTAACCGGAAAAGGAACCGGATGTCCCGGCCGAGATGTTGCCGTTCACGGAGAGGCTCGTCGCCGAGATGGCGGCCGCGTTCACCGCGCCCCGCACGGTAAGTGTGCCCTTCAGCGTTGTCTCACCCTCCACAACAAAATCGCCGCTCGCCGCCGACGTATCCGACGCATGGATCGCGTACGGCACGGCGAGCAACGCCTGGCGCGGCGAGATCTCGCCGGACGAATGATCGACCGTCAGCCCGATGTAGAGCGTCTTGCCCGCGTTCCCGGCGAGGACCTTCTCAAGGCTAAGGCCGGAGACGATCCCGCTTCCCGCCGCATCCGTGATCGCGATGTTGAAAAGTCCGTTCTGATCGAGCAGCACGCTGTAGGCGCGGCCCCAGAGCGCTGTCTTTGTCGTCGGACCGTCGTAAATGCGGAACTCGACCGTCCTGTTCTTGTTCTGGGGGACAGCGCCGCCCACCTCTTTGATGACACCCTGATAGGTGAATGCGGGGAGCGCCGCAGATGTCATGAGTGCCGTGCTTGCCGCCACCGCGAGAATCATTACCGCCATCAGTTTCTTCATTGCCGTTTTCCTTTCATTTGCAGATTGCCGTTTTCTACCGGGTCCTTCATTCACCGCGAATGAGACCGCCTATTCCAAAATCAGTTCCGTCAGGGGTGAGACACGCTTAATGGTCATGTCGCCCTCCAGCGTGATGTCGCCTTGCCGCATAAGATTGGAGAACGTCCAGCGGCATGTTCCGCTCTTGCTGTCCTCCGGGTTCCACGCGGCTTCGCCGCCGTTCAGATTGAGCGTGATTTCAATCCGGTTGCGGACCGAAAAGGTTTCCGGTTTCACATCGCCTTTGTAGTTCGCGAGATCATCGCCGCTCGGCGTCGGCGTTTTGAAATCCCAGCGGAGTCCGTCATGCTGCGGATGGAGCGGATGACGGAGGAGACTGGTCGCGCCGCCGCCAGCCACGGTGAACTCGAAGACCACGCCGTTACTAGATTCCGCCATCGCTCCGCCCGTGGCCGGGATGACGGGCGTTTCGGTCGGGAGGCACACCGCGCTGATGCGCATCACCTGTCTGGCTGTTGCCGGGACGTAGGCAGAACCCGCGTAGAGGCGGTATTCAAACGAACCGGAGTCCGTGGTCTCGCCTGCCGCGACGACCCGTTGGAGAAGGCGCAACTGCCCGTTCGCGTCAATATGGATCGGCAACCTTATGATCGTCGTTCCCCCGGTCTCGGTTGTTACCTTGTCGCCCGGCGCGAGGATACGATTGAACGCGACATCCGCCACCCACAGTCCGCCCGGCCATGCCCGGTCCGCGGCTATGCCGCCGCTCGTTTCGCCCTTGAACGGGACGTCCACACGCATCTTCGAGTGTCCGTCCACATCCGTGATGCGCAGAAGCGCGCCGAACGGACGGCCCTTCACACCTGTGTCGAACGCGGTGCGGTCGATTCCGATCTCCATCTTCCATGTCTCGTTCGCCTCAAGCCGCTTCGTCGCGACGGGTCCGGAGGTTATGTCCGTGCCACCTTCCAAAGCGTTCCAGACCGCGTTGGTGCGCGCGACCGCCGTGTCGCGGATACGGATGGCAGAACGCGGAATGAGAACCTCGCCCCATGCGGGGTCGGTTAACATATTCACGGCCACGGTACGCGCCTCCGATCCGTCGTTGCGGATGGTCAGCGTCGCTTTGGATGACTCCATCCCGAAGTCAATCCCCGACATTGGCGAGACGTTGAGAACGCCCGACCAGTCGCACTGCAGGTCGGAAGCGACAAGAATCACATCGCCGTCTTTGACGGTTGAATACGTGTAGAGGGGGAGGTAGCTTTGGGTCCTGTCCTCGTTGTTTCCGGAAATCTTATAGAGACCGTCACTGAGGAAATTGCCGCCAAAACCGTCAAGATAGTCGAGCGGCGAGACGAATGCGCCATGCTGGAGTGATACGCCGACAAAGTTGTAAACCAAATTCGTATTTGTGATGTGCCAGGTGATGCGCGGCGCGGCGGGGACACCGGTAACCGAGACAACGGTCGCCGTATTGTTCGTGTTGAAGACGAGGCACACCGTTCCGGCGGGAACCGATCTGACCGTTGACGCTTCCGGGTAGTTGCGGTGCCATTTCGCGATCGGATTCATCGAGAGACCGTGCGAATCCCAGTCCTGCGTGAATTGGCGTGTCGATAGGAACGCCGCGGGATCGTAGAAACCTACCGAATTCACCGGCCAGTCGGCGAATATCACGTCGGGGGATGTGGGCGGGGCGACCTCCACATAGACTGCGTTCCACCCGCGGTTCAGCGTGATGTCTTGCCGAACCATCACTTCCGCTGATGCGCAGACCGCCGAGGCCAGCACTGCCGCTAATGGCAGTAATAGCAAGGGTTTTGTCCCTTTTGACATATCTCGGGCGATTTCAATCATCGAAACCTCCTGTTCCAATCCTAATTGTAAATTTTTAGAAGTGTTGTACGAATGATTTCGTAACAATAACTCTAAAAAGTTCTATATTACCCTTTTTAGTTCCCATTCGTCAATTCGAAATGAGTACCAACACAAAAAAATTGCTCCGCCTAATATGGTGATTTTGCTCTTGAACCGTTGAGTTGAAACTGATAAAATTAAATCGGTTTTTTCAAAAGTGATGGTGGGTTTCGCCTTGGGATGATATTCCGGTATTGGCGTGGCCACAAAGGGGATAAATCCATGAAGACACTTGCGTTGCGGTTATATGGGGAAAACGATCTGCGGCTGGAGCGGTTTGACTTGCCGGAGATTACGGATGACGAGATTCTGGCAGATATCGTCACCAACAGTATTTGCATGTCGGATTACAAGGCGACCATTCAGGGCGGTAAGCACAAGCGGGTTCCGGACGATGTGGCCACCAATCCGATTATTATCGGCCACGAGTTTTGCGGGCGTCTCCTGAAAGTCGGCAAGAATTGGCAGCACAAGTTTCATGTCGGGCAGAAATATGGCGTGCAGCCCCAGTTGAACCTGCCGGGCGCGGAGCACAAAGCCCCCGGTTATTCGTTCCCCTTCATTGGCGGCGAGGCCACGCGGATCGTGATTCCGAAAGAGGTGATGCAGCAGGATTGCCTTCTGACTTACAAAGGTGACGCGTATTACAAGTCTTCTATCGCCGAGCCGGTGTCATGCATTATCGGCGCTTATCGTTGTACCTATCATTTCAAAGCCGGCGAGTATGTGCACCAGATGGGGCTGAAGCAGGGTGGCAGCATGGTGATTCTGGCCGGAGCCGGACCGATGGGGTTGAGCGCGATTGACCTTGCCCTGCACGGTCCGGAAAACCGTCCGGGGCGCTTGGTGATCACCGATATCGACCAGGCCCGTTTGGATCGCGCCGAACAGCTGTTTCCGGTGGCGGACGCCAAGGCGCACGGTGTAGATTTGGTTTACCTCAACACCGGCAAGGCGGACGATCCGGTGGCTTGCATCAAGGCGGCCAACGGCGGCAAGGGCTTTGACGACGTGTTTGTGTTCGCCCCCGTGCCCGCGCTGATTGAACAGGCTTCCGCGCTGCTCGGTTTCCTGGGTTGCCTGAACTTCTTCGCCGGCCCGTCAAAATCCGATTTCAAAGCCACGATGAATTTTTACGATGTCCATTACATGGGACATCACGTGGTCGGCTCGTCCGGCGGCAACACGAAGGATCTGCAGGACGCGATGGATTACGCCGCGCAGGGATTGATCACTCCCTCGGTGATGATTACCCATGTCGGCGGGTTGGATTCGGTGGCGGAAGCCACCAAGATTCTGCCCAAGATTCCCGGCGGCAAGAAGCTGATATACACGCACGTTTCAATGCCGCTGACCGCGATCAGCGATTTCGCCGAACTCGGCAAAACGAATCCGTTCTACGCCGATCTGGCGGAGATTTGCGCCCGCAACAACCAGTTGTGGAGTTCGGAGGCGGAGAATTATATCCTTAAACACGCCCCGCGGTTGGAACAGGATGCGGTGATATGATAGCCTTCTTGAAGGGCATTCTTGAGGAAAAAACGCCATCGGTGGCGTTGCTCGATGTTAACGGGGTCGGTTATGAGGTGTTCATTTCTCTCAGCACCTACGACCGGCTCCCGGCTTCGGGTTCGCCCTGCAAACTGTACATCTACCACCATATCCGTGAGGATGCGCAGTTGCTGTTCGGCTTTGCTCAACCCGGGGAAAAGGAGATGTTTCGCCGGTTGATCGAGGTCAACGGGGTCGGACCCAAACTGGCGTTGAGCGTGTTGAGCGGGTTAACGGTGTCCGAGCTGTCGCTGGCGATTTCGGAAAGTAACGTCAAACGGATCAGTTCGGTCCACGGTATCGGGAAGAAAACCGCCGAGCGTATCGTGGTGGAGTTGCGCGACAAGATTAACCCGTTCGAGGCTATCGCCGGTGCCGCGTCCGGTAAACCCGCCGAGCCGCAGAACGCGGTTTTGCGTGACACGGTCATGGCGTTGGAGTCCTTGGGTTTCCCGCATGACCAGGCTTGCAAGATGGTTAAATCCGCCATTGACGCTTTTCCGGATTCCAAAGACACCGAGACGTTGTTGCGCCATGCGCTCAACACCAAATAACCGTCTGCGAAAAGGATGCTCGATGCGGATTTTTTGCCTTTGTTTGGCGGCGGCAACGCTTGCGGGAATGGTCTGTGGCGGGGTGGAATTAAAATTCGACTCTGCCGCGCTAACCCCTGATATCCCGTCGCGGGATTATCCGCGTTTCGCGTTGCTTAGCGACCGCACGCTGGTCATGGCGGATATGGGCAGGGTGTTTTTTTCAACCAATCAAGCTTCGAGTTGGAGCAACGGGTTGCTGATTAACGGGGGTTGCGCCAATCAGCAGCGTTTGCCGTCCGGGGCGGTGCATAAACTTACCAGAACAAATTGGCAGCCTTTTGTGTTGCCGGACGGATCGGTATTGCTGGCTTACCGCTCCCACACCAACCGGAAACCCGCTAAACCGGGAGATGAGTTCTATTCGTCAATCCGCGTGATGAACGGCGATGCCGGTGCCAAGAATTTCACTAATGAGCTGGTGCTGGTAGAGACCGTGGTGGACACCTTCCGCGGTTTTTGGGAACCGTTCATGGTACAACTTGATTCGGACACTGTGGCGCTATATTATTCCGACGACCATGTTTCGAACAGCTACCAGACCATCAATTATTTTCTTTATTCCGTCAAAAACCGCAAATGGGATCCCACGCCTAGGATTGCCATTGACGGTAAACCCCGCCGTTCGCGGGACGGGATGCCTTCGGTGGTGCGGCTAAAGGATGGTTCGTGGGCGATGGTGATCGAGACGTTCGATTACAACCGCGTCAACAGCGGGCACAACTCGGTGTTTGTGGTGGGGCTGACCCGCTCCAAAGACGGCAAGGTGTGGACTCCGCCGGTGGTGGTGGCCGCCCCGCATAACCTTGACGCCGGAAAACGCTGTTCGGCCCCGTTTATCGCGGCACTGCCGGACGGCCGCGTGGCGGTTACTTATATGACCGACGAATACTATCGCGGTGACATTATGGCGGAGCGCGAAGGAACGCGGGTGTTCGCCATGGTGGTATCCGACCAACCGCTGCTTTACGACACCGGGTTGGAAAATTCTTCCGGCGGTCCGGCGCCGGGGTTTACCGAAATCAAGAACGTTTTTCCGTCGGTGGACAATTCGTTCCAGATCTGGAACACCGCCTTTTGTGCCGACGGAATGCTTTATGTGGCGGGCCATTTCGGCGTGAACGCCGATACCGTCCGTTCCGTCGGCCACAAGATCCGTTTGCGCCGCGCGCCGGTTAAATAACGGCGCGAGTCGGTCAATCCCGCAACAGAATGCCTTTTGCCGCGAGATCTTCGGCGTCCATCGCGTAGGCGGGATCAATCTCCAACGGGACGGTTGGCGTAGCCATGCCGGCGGCCACGAACCAGCGCGCCCATTTGGCTTGGAGATCGCGGCGGCAGGTTTCCGGCGAATCCTCGCCCTCGGCGTTCTTGACCGGCGAAAATTCTTCGTTGCGGTCGAACGCTACGTTCAACACGGTTTTGGCGTCGGGCAGTACGTCGAAGATGAATTTCTCGAATTTGCAACCGTTGTTGCTGCTCGGTTTGACCACCGTCCCGTCATCCTGGCATACCGGGATCTTTTTGTGGGCGATATGGAGCGGCATCGCTTTGTTCGCTTCGAGCTTCATGAAGTCGAGCGAGAAAATGTGTATCGCCACACTGCCGTACTTGAAGTAGAGGTCACCGGTTTCGGTGCGCCGGTTGGCCTGCTCATCGGTCAACTCGCTGTATTCCACCATACCGAATCGGTCGCCGCGAACCACCACCATGCCGACCTTTTCGTAGGGATCGCGCTTGGCGCAAAGCTTAAGCGAGATGTCGGCGTTGCGGAGGGTGTGCAGTCCGATAAACGCCGGGTTGGCGATTTCCACCATCGGGTTGTCCACTTGGAAATAAAAGACCTCGCGGATGCCGCGGCGCTCCATGTCCTCCAGACAGCCGTTTTTAAGCAACGCGGTGAGGGTTCCGCCGTGTCCGTCCGGGCTCATGAAAATGTGGCCAGGCTGGTCGAGAATGATTTTCCCTTGCTGATCCAACGCGGGCCAAAGCCCCTGAATGAAAAAGATTACATCACGCTTGTCGATTCCGAAGTAATCGTTTTCCTCAAAATGCTTGACGGTGGCGGCGTTGTTTACCTCGCTGGTCATCACGTAGAAGGGGATTCGGACACCAAATTTGCGGGACAACGCAACGATTTTACGTGCGTGGAAGTAAAACAGCGATGCCCCCGAAACCGGACCAATGGAGTAGCAGCCTTTTGGCCCGTCATAACCCAGACGGGAACCCTGTCCGCCCGCCACCACCAGCACCGCCACATGTCCGGCGCGCAGTTCCCGTTCGCCGACGGCTTTGGCCTCGGCGTAAAGTTCGGGCGTCCATTCCACCACATTTGGGGCTTCGGGGTTACCGCCTTCCGGGGCGGGCGGGTTGGCCATCAGGTTTTGCATGCGGGAGAGAGAATCGAAATCCAGACGCTCGATCTGCGCCAGCAGCGCGTCGCGTTCATCCGCGTTGAGCCGGTCCCAAAACTTTAAAACCTGAGATTGCCCGTTTTGTGACAGAAGTTCTGAAGCGGTTTCGTAGGTCATGGCGTGTCTCCAATAAAAATAACGTTGAGAAGGCGTGGCTTATAACTTAATGCCCCGGCCGTTCGAGGCCAGGGCATCGCGTTTCAGGCTGATCATTCCGGAGCGATCGCTTCGCTCGGGCAGTTGCCGGCGCAAGCTCCGCAGTCAACGCACTTGTCGGAATCGATTTTGTACTTGTCGCCGTCAGCGGCAATCGCTTCCACCGGGCAGTTGCTGGCGCAGAGACCGCATCCAACGCACTGGTCCTGATTGATTTTATAAGCCATGGTTTGTTCTCCTTGTGTCAGCGCAAAAACCGGCGAAAACCCTTTTCAACCTTCCTTTGCTCTGATTGGTAAGAATTTTAGCTTATTACGGCATAAAAAGGCAAGCCCAAAAAAATCCGAACCGGTGTAAAGTAACATCTGCGATTTTCCGCCCCTTCCTTGCTCCGGCTGGGGAGTTTGGCGTAAAAAACATATTTTTCCCAGATTTGGATTGCATGGTTGATTTTTGCGCGTATTTAGGGTATCATAATGGCATTTCAAATCCTAGGTGAGGTGCATAGCAATGACGTTGATCGAGGAAGCTTTGACGAAGACCACCGACACTAAAGCCTGTGTCATTGGATCCGGCGCGACCGCACGGGCGGCGGAGATGTTTGTTTCGCTGTTCCCAAAACAGCGGGCGGTGGTGGTGGCCGATACCAACACTTGGGCGGTGGCCGGACAAGAGGTCGATGCCAGACTGCGTTCTGCAGGGGTGCCGACCGAATCGGCTTTTGTTTTTTCCGACCCGGAATTGTTTGCGGAATGGAGTTATATCGAACAGTTGGAATCCGCGCTCGCCAAAGTGGACGCGGTGGCGGTGGCGGTTGGTTCGGGCGTGATTAACGACTTGTGCAAACTGGTGTCGCACCGGCTGGGTCGCCGTTACATGGTGGTTGGAACGGCGGCATCGATGGACGGCTATACCTCTTACGGCGCGTCAATCACCAAGGACGGCATTAAGCAGACGATGAGTTGCCCCGCCCCGTTGGGATGCATCGTGGACAGCAAGGTGGCGGCGGAAGCCCCCAAGGAGCTGGTGGCGGCCGGATACGCCGATTTGCTGGCAAAAGTGCCGGCCGGCGCGGATTGGATTTTGGCGGACGCGATCGGTTCGGAACGGATTCATGACGCGGCATGGAAGTTTGTGCAGGGACCGTTGCGCGATTCGCTGTCAAAGCCGGCGGCTTGCGCGGCCGGAGATGTCACCGAAACCGAAAAGCTTTGCGAGGGGTTGGTGATGAGCGGTTTCGCCATGCAGGCGATGGGGTCGTCGAGGCCGGCGTCCGGAACGGAGCACCAGTTCTCGCATTATTGGGACATGGAGGGGTTGTGTTACGGCGGCAAGCACGTTTCGCACGGATTCAAAGTCGGAATCGGGACTTTGGCTTCCACCGCCACGATAGAATTCCTCCTGTCGCGGGATATCGCCAATTTGGATGTGGATGCCTGCGTGAAAGGTTGGTGGCCGACGTTTGAGTCATTGGCCGCCACCTTCCCGCAAGTGTATGGCGACCGCCCGGCGCATATTGAACGTGCGATGAGCGAGATGCGCGGCAAGTATTTGGCGCCGGAACAGTTGCGCGGAGAGCTGGAGTCGATTAAACGGATGTGGCCGGAGTTGTCCGCCAAGATGCGGGCGCAGATCATGGGATTCGACGAGATCCGTTCGGCGCTGAAGGCGGTTGGCGCCCCTTACGAACCGGAGCAGATCGGCATCAGTCGCCAGCGTTTCCGCGACACCTTCGCCGGAATCCCTTACATGCGCAACCGTTATTTCTCGCTGGATCTGGTTTCGCGGTTGGGGTTGGTGCCTGAGTTGCTGAACCGGTTGTTCGGCAAGGGCGGAGTCTGGGAGTGTTAGAAGAAAGGAGCCGCAGATTGAAACTGAAAGCTGATTGTAAATACGCATTGCTGGTTCCCACGAGCATGGGATTGCGGATAACGCCGGTCAACGGGCAACCCGTGCATTGCGGCGGTATGTTCCAGATGCAGGCCACCAGCGCCGAGACCAACGTTGCCAGCGTGGCTTCCTATCTTGGTCTACCGGTTAAAGTGTTGACCGCCTTTGTCAAGGGCAGCCCGATCTCTCGCCTGATCAAAGACAATTTGGCCTCGCGCCACATGGACTATGAAGGGCCGGAAGTCGAGCAGGGCGGACCTTGGGGATACCGCCACCAGATTAATATTGCGGACAGCGGTTACGGTTCGCGCGGACCGCGGGTTTGGAATGACCGTTCCGGCGAAGTCGGCAGAACCCTTAAGGCGGCTGATTTCGATTTGGAGCGGATCTTCGCGTCGGAAGGGGTGCAGGTGGTGCATCTTTCCGGATTGATCGCGGCGCTTTCTCCCGACACCAGCCGGTTCTGTCTGGAAATCGCCAGGGTCGCCAAACGCAACGGCAGTAAAATCGCGTTTGATCTTAACTACCGCGCCTCTTTCTGGAAAGGGCGTGAGGCGGAACTGAGCGAGGTGTTCTCGGAGATCGCCGGGCTGGCGGATATTCTGGTTGGGAACGAGGAAGATTTCCAGTTGTGCCTCGGGGTGCAGGGACCGGAAGCCGGCGGCGAGGGTATCGGCGCCAAAATCGACGGGTTTAAGGGGATGATCGAATGCGTAAGGAAGCGATATCCCAACGCTTCGGTGTTCGGCACTACCTTGCGCCAGGTGGTGGACACCAACCGCCACCTTTGGGGAGCGTTGCTGTTCGCCGAGGGCGAGTGGCAGTTGGTCGAGCCGCGTGAAATCACGGTGTTGGACCGTATCGGCGGCGGCGACGGTTTTGTGGGCGGGTTGCTTTACGCCATTCTCAAAGATTGGCCCCGCGAAAAGTGGATCCAGTTCGGCTGGGCGTGCGGCGCGTTGGCCACAACCCTGCTCACGGACTACGGTCAGCCGGCGGACGAGGATCAGGTTTGGGCGATTTGGAAAGGTAATGCCCGCGTTCAGCGATAACTCCGTTATTTGGAAATGTCATGACGATTCAGGAAGAGATCCAGAAACTCCGCAAAGAGCGTAACGCGGTTATCCTTGCCCACAATTACCAGGTGGGCGAGGTGCAGGCGATAGCCGATTTTACCGGGGATTCGCTGGAGTTGGCGCGTAAGGCCACCAACATCGATGCGGAAGTGGTGGTGTTTTGCGGCGTATATTTCATGGCTGAAACCGCGGCAATCCTCAATCCCGGCAAGACGGTGCTGATTCCGGACCCGAGCGCCGGCTGCCCGATGGCGGACATGATTAACGGCGAACAGGTGCGGGAGTTGAAACGTCAGCATCCCGGCGCCAAGGTGTTGTGTTATGTGAACAGTACCGCCGAAGTCAAGGCCGAGTGCGATTGTTGCGTGACCTCGGCCAACGCGCTTAAGGTTGCCGAGGCGTTTAAAGATCACGAAATAATCTTTGTGCCGGACCGGCATTTGGGTTCTTACACCTCGGAGCAAATGGGCAAACAGTTCGTGCTGTGGCCGGGATATTGCCCCACCCATGCTCGACTTACAGCTAAGCTGGTGGAATCGGCGCGTGCCGCGCATCCCGGCGCTCCGGTTATGGTGCATCCCGAGTGCGCGAAACCACTCCGCGATGCCGCCGACCAGGTACTGTCAACCGGCGGAATGTGCAGATGGGTCAAATCGCAGGATATTCAGGAGTTTATCGTCGGCACCGAAACCGGCATCATGTTCCGTCTTCAACAGGAGAACCCGACCAAGCGCTTTTACCCGTTGGACGAGCGGACGATTTGTCCGAACATGAAAAAGATTTCTCTGGATAATGTGTTGAACAGTCTGCGCGAGATGCAGACCCGGGTGGTGGTGCCGGAAGAGATTGCGGTGCGGGCGAAACGCGCGATTGACGCGATGCTGGCGATAGCTTAAAGGACGGCGAGATGTTGCGGCGCGGGTGCGATGGACAGGCGATGATTGAACTAATGGTGGCAGTGTTGCTGCTGCTGTTGGTTATTACCGGGATCCTACACATCAACAAGATGGTGTGGTCCTCGCTGTTTTTGCATTCCGTGATTCGCGGCACGGCGGGAGAGAAGGCCATGTCCGCCGCCGCGCTGGCCGATACCCCGGAGTATATCAAAGACTGGCAGGAGGGGCAGGACAACATTGCCTACACTGCGGACGACAAGAAACAAAAAAGCGGGGTGGGGTTGGCCGCTTCCATCTCTACGCTTACCTCCTGTTCCACGGCGGGGCACAACGATTCCGACTGGTCGTATGTGTCGCCAAACACGCGGTTGGCCGTCTCCATGTCCGTCTTGCGCGAGAACGGCGGCATGGGCGGGCTGTTGACCGGGGTGCATACCGACGAGACGCTAGATGTGCCGGTAGAGCCGGTGATTCGCGATACGGTGTACGGCAAGGAGTCGGTTAAAATCAAAGAAGAGGTTTGGATGCCTCTGATGGGCGGTTTGCTGTGAAGACGAAGCGGTTGAGATGGCGGTGGGCGATTATTCTGCTGGTGGCGGCTCTGGCGGCCAGGGCGGACTTTTTTTGGCGTATCCCCGCCACCGCGTCTTCGGTATTGAAGGGCTTGGGCGGCAACAAAACCTACGCCACGGAGGTGAACGTTAACGGTGTTGACGGATCGTTGACCGTGTTCAGTTTTGTTGGGACTTCGGTCCGGGATTTGTCCGAACGGGTGGCCGCCAAATTGAAACTGTCCCCGCCGCAGCCCGCAAGCGGGGCGGTTATGCTGAGTCGCGAGCAGAACGGACGGCGGGAGATGGTGTTGGTGTTGCCGTCGCCCGATGGGTCTGACCGTTGCTCTGCCGTGGCGGTTGAGGGCTTGGGCGGCGAGACCGGCACCCCGTCGTGGCCGGATCGGGTGCCGCAGGTGTTGCCCGGCGAATTGCGTTTTTCCGCCAGATGCGAACAGACTCGCTGTTCGTTTGTCAGCACCGAGTGCGCCGAACCGCAGGCCTCGGCGTTGGCGCAGGCCGCCAATGAACTGGTTGCCTCCGGCTGGAAAGCCGCCTCACCGGTAAACAACGGGTGCGCAATCTTTACTTCGGGCAAAAAACAGTGCATAATATCGGCATTTGCCGATGGGAGAAACGGACGCACCGTGATGGGGCTGTTGCATCGCGAAGGTGCGAATTGACTTTGTTGGATGATGAAAGGAGCTGTTACGGATGAAGCAGAAATTGATTTTGATTGTTTCGGTGGCGATCGGGTTGCTGGCCGCGTTTATCACCCATTCCTACTTGAGCGCAAAGGATGACGAGGTGGCGAAATGGAAGCGCGATTTTGACGCCAAGCATGTGAAGTACGATGTGGTGGCCGCCAAGCGTGACCTGCCGTCTGGCACGGTGTTGACGCTGCAAGACATCGGCGGCATCAAAATGATTAAGGACGGCTATGAGGGACACACCGTTAAAGCCGAAGATGTGATGATGCTCGTGGGACGTAAAACCATTCGCGGCGTCAAGGAAGGTTCCGCGATTTTTTGGGCGGATGTGGAGGGCGGAGACCCCAACAGTTCCGGGCTGGCGCGGGACGTGAAGTCCCGGATGCGGGCGTTGTCGGTCAATGTCAGCGGTTCTGGTTCGGTTAGCGGAATGGTCAAACCCAACGACCATGTGGACGTGCTTGGCACGTTTTCTTTTCCGTCCAAGACGGTTCAGGGCGAGATGGAGCTGGTAACGTTGACCATGATGCAGAACGTTTTGGTGCTGGCGACCGGGCGGGAGACTGCCAAAACCTTGCCCATGTCCGGCAACCGTTCAAACGCCTCCTACAACATGGTGACGCTTGAGGTTTCGCCCCGCGAGGCGGAGATGCTGGTTTTCGCCGAACAGATCAAGGGCCGCATTTCCTTGGCGTTGCGCAACCCGGATGACATTTATTACGAAGAGAAACTGCCCAGAGTGGATTTCCAAATGATCCAGGACGAGATCGAGACGCTTAACGCGCAGCGCCAGAAAAACCTGCTTCGGAAGTAGCCGATGAAATACTCTTTGAATATCGCTTATCCCGGCCAGCCCGCCAACAGTTACGAATTGCCTTGCGGTATCTATACCATCGGCCGCGGCCCGGCGTGCAAGATCCGTTTGCGCGATCCCGGCGTCAGCGACCGGCATGCTTTGCTGACGTTGCGCGATGCCGGGGCGACGATTGAAGATCTGGGGTCGAGCAATGGCACCACCGTTAACGGTGTCCCGATTCAGGAAACGGTCCCGGTGCGTCCGGATTCGGTAATCGGTGTCGGGTCGTGCCTGATGCGCGTTGCCGGGCTTGGTGCCGCAGTCTCGCCTGAACCGCAGGATGTTTCGGCATCCGCATACGGCGATGCGCGGGAAACGGAAGATGACGGTGAGCCAGAAACCGCTTTGCCGTCCGCTGAACACCAGAGCGCGGCTCGTCCGCAATTGACGCCCGATCCCGTTCCGGCCAAGGCGGCGACCGATCCGATGGTCGCGCTGCGCCGGGAAATCAAGAATCAAATCCACGGCGAACTGTTGCAGCGGTTGGATTTGAAGCGGATGACCGCGGCGCGGGTCGGCACGGAGGAGATGCAATCCAAAGTCCGCGACACCATCCGGTCGATTATCAGCGAAGTCCGGCGCAACCACAAGCTTCCGGAGTCGATTGACCCGAACCGATTGGAAAAAGAGATTTACGATGAAGCGATGCGGCTGGGTCCGTTGGAGGATTTCATCGCCGACGAATCAATCACCGAAATTATGGTTAACGGTCCGCAGCAGGTTTATGTCGAGCGTAACGGAAAGCTGGAGTTGACCGACCAGACCTTCATTGACGACGAATCGGTGTTGGCGGTGATTGAACGGATTGTTTCGCCGTTGGGGCGGCGGATTGACGAAAGTCAGCCTTACGTTGACGCCCGACTTTCTGACGGTTCACGTGTCAACGCGATTATCGCGCCGTTGTCGCTGATTGGTCCGTGCATCACCATCCGTAAATTCGCCAAGCGGGCGTTGACCGCCGAGGATATGGTTAATTTCGGTACCTGGACATACGATGCGGCGAACTTCCTGCGGATTTGCGTTTTAATGCGCAAAAACATTGTGGTCGCCGGCGGTACCGGTTCCGGTAAGACTACGCTGCTTAACGTGTTGAGCGGATTTATTCCGCCCACCGACCGTATCGTAACCATTGAGGACGCGGCGGAACTGCGGTTGGTGCAGCCGCACGTGGTGCGGCTGGAGGCCAGGCCGCCCAACATCGAAGGTCGCGGCGCGATAACCATTCGCGATTTGGTGCGAAATTCGTTGCGTATGCGCCCCGACCGGATTATAGTTGGCGAGTGCCGCGGCGGAGAATCGCTGGATATGTTGCAGGCGATGAACACCGGCCATGACGGATCGCTGACCACGGTACACGCCAACTCGCCGCGCGATGTTATTTCGCGTTTGGAGACGATGGTTCTTATGTCCGGCATCGAGTTGCCTTCGCGCGCCATCCGCGAGCAGATCGCCTCGGCGGTGGATATAATTGTGCACGAATCGCGCATGAGCGACGGGTCGCGTAAAGTGTGCTGCATTTCGGAAGTCGTTGGCCTGGAAGGCCAGCAGATTGTGATGCAGGATCTGTTTGAATTCCGGCAGAGCGGGATTAGCGAAAACGGCAAGGTGCAGGGGCGGTTTATGCCGACCGGCTCAATGCCGACGTTCTTTGAGCATCTCAAGAGCCGCGGTCTTGAGCTGGATCCGTCCATATTCGATCCGGAGAAGCAGGAGGGTCGCTATGGATCCTAACCGGTTGATGCTGTTAAAATGGGGGGCGACCCTGTTGGTGGGATTGGCGTTCGGCGCGTTCGGATGGCAGATAATCCACACCATACAGTCCAGCGCGGGCGCGTACTCGGAGAGTATGTCGGAGAATACCGCGCGGCAGTTTGAAGATCTGTTCCTGTTCATCCCGGCAAAAAAGATCGCGGACATTGGCCGGGCGGCGGCCGCGGCGCTGTTCCTGTTGTGTTTCATCCCGCTCTTTTCGCTGACCAATTATGTGTCAACCGCGGCGGGAGCGGTGCTGGGGATTTTTTTCGGCTCGCTGGCGCTGATGGTTCCCAGCCGGTTGGTGGCCTATTTGCGGGTGCGGCGGCGCCGCGCATTCAATTTGCAGCTGGTTGAAGCTCTTAGCAGCATGAGCAACGCGCTTCGGGCCGGCTTCAGCATCAACCAGGCGTTCGAGACGGTGGTGCAGAACGGCGAAAAGCCGATTTCGCAGGAGTTCGGCGTTATGCTTCAGCAGATGCGCGTCGGAATGAATTTTTACGATGCGTTGCAAAGTTTGGACCAGCGCGTCGGATCGGAAGACCTTACGCTGGTGGTGACCGCCATCGATATTGCCCGCCGGACGGGCGGCAACCTTACGGAGATTTTCGATAAAATCGGCATGACAATTCGCGAGCGGCTTCGGATCGAGCGGCGCGTGCTAACGCTTACTGCTCAGGGCCGCATACAGGGTATTATCGTCGCCCTCATGCCGGCGGTGCTGGGCGGTGTGATGACGGTAATTAAACCCGAGATGATGATGCCGTTTTTTAAATCGGCCCAAGGTATGGGTGCGATCGGTCTCACCATCCTGCTGATTTGCGTGGGTTGGTTCTTTATCAGCAAGATCATCAAGATTGACGTGTAGCGGGGAATCGATGGAAATTTTGCGAAAACTTTGGAGCCGGTGGTCAACCCGTCTTTGTTTGATTGTCATTGCGGTGTACACATGCGCGGCGATTTACGGTGAAGTGGTTTACCGCCGTTATCGTGCCGCAGACCGTACTCCGCCTTACAACGAAGTCCACGAGCAGTCGCGCTATCTGCCGCCGTGGTTCTGCCGCGGTTTTACCCGGCCCGCTCCGGTTAATGGCGTTGAACAGCCCCTGTACCTGCTCGGAAGCGACAATCTTGGGCGGGACGTGGCGCAATGCCTGGTCCAAGGTACCCGGATCGCGTTTCACGTCGGGGTGATGACCTCGCTTATCGCGATTCCGCTGGGGGTGCTGTTGGGCTGTCTCGGCGGGTATTGCGGCGGCAAAGTGGATAGTGTGGTGGTTTGGCTGTGCGCTACGGTGGCTTCCATGCCTGGTCTGCTCTTTATCCTCGCCATCGCGATGGTGGTAGGGCAGGGGTTGCTGGGCATTTATCTCGGCATCGGTTTGACCACATGGGTGAGCGTTTGCCGCAATGTGCGCGGGGAAGTCATCAAGCACCGTTCGCGGGCCTATGTTCAGGCGGCAAAAGTTCTGGGCTACAGCGACCGGCGGATTATGTTCCGCCATATTCTGCCCAATGTGTCGCATATTATTCTCATCGCTTTCTCAATCCGTTTTCCGGCTTCGGTTTCCACCGAGGTGTTCATCAGCTTTTTGGGAATTGGGGTGCAGGGAGAACCGTCGTGGGGGATTATGATCAACAATGCCCGGCTTCGTCTGTGGCAGGGCATTTGGTGGGAGATGACCTTTGTTACGCTGGCGATTTTCCTTCTGGTGCTGGTGTTTAACCATCTCGCGGATTCATTGCGGGATATGCTTGATCCGGCGTTACGGGATTGACGGTTTTTAGTTCCGCATTGCGGATTAACGGGGGGGAGGTTGGTATGTTTAAGGGGAATTTAGGGTGCTTTCTGGCGTTAACATTGATGGCTTTGTCGTCGAGTTGTCTTTTCGCTGATACCCCTGATGCCGCTGAGGTGCGCCGGGCGCAAGAACAGTTGCGCTGGTTTCAGCCTGAAGCCGCCCGCCGGGCATTGGCGGATTTGAAGCGCAATCCCAAATACGAGTGGGAGCGTCACCATCAGACGGTAGAGACGCTCGTCAATAATTTGGAGGAGATACGCAAAGCGTTGAAGAGCGGCGATCCGGCGCGTTGCGCCGAGGCGGTTAAGGCGGTGGAGGGTTACCGTGCGGCGATGCTCGCCAACCCGCTGCTGGATTTCGACCAGATTCTTTGCGTTCACCGTAAGCTTGGCAACCCGCGGGGCGCGTTCGGCGGTCGAAGCATGGGTATGACCGGGTTAAACGCCGAGAACCACATGGTTGCCCCGCGCAATGGTTTTGAAAACGAGATCGGGGTGCTCTCGAATCTGCGCGGCAAGCCGGAGTTTAAGCCCCTCTACAAGCCGGAGGACAGAACCTCCATCGTGCGTGACATTGATCTGGACTTTGACGCGTCGAGGATTCTCTTTACCGGTTACCGGGGCACCAACAACCTCTTTGGCGTTTATGAGATCAAAACCGATTTTTCAAAATTATCCGCGCAACCGCCTTACCAGACCCCGGAGTTGCTTTCGCCGGCGGAACACATGGATATCCAGTGGTGGGATGCCTGTTATCTTCCTAACCCCGACCAGTTTGTGATGCTCGGCACCGCGGCTTACCAGTTTCTGCCGTGCGAGGACGGCAATATGCCGATGGCGGTGCTGTACCGCAAGGACCGCGTGACCGGTGAAATCCGCCAGCTCACTTACGAGCAAGACTCCGACTACACCCCAAACGTCACCCACGACGGACGAATCATTTATACCCGTTGGGAATATTCCGACCAGCCGCACTACTGGTCGCGCGTGCTGATGACGATGAACCCCGACGGGGTGGGGCAGCTGGCGATGTGGGGTTCCAACTCTTTTGTTCCGACCTTCTTCTATTGCGCCCGTTCCGTCCCTGGCGATTCGCATTTGATTACGATGATTGCCGGAGGACACCACGACCGCGCGGAAATCGGCAGATTCTTTTTGGTCGACCCCACGTTGGCGCGCAACTATCCGTTCCGCTACGACCCTCCCGACCGTGATTGGGGACCGGCGATGCACACGCTGCGCATTCCGGCCAAGACCTTCCCGAAAGAGAAAACCGGGTTGGTGCATGAATTCCCTGGTTACGGTCAGGACGTGTCCGGGGATATGGCCGACCCGTACACCATGAACCAGTTCGCCCGTGGTAAGCCGTATTTTTCTCATCCTTGGCCGCTGGATTCCAAATATTTTCTGGCTACGGTTAAAGGCGCCGATGACGCGCTGCTGGGCATTTATCTGGTCGATATCTTCGACAACATAACGCTGATCGCCGAGGCGGATGACGGGATTTATATTGAGGCGATACCTTTTGTGCCGCGAGAACGCCCGCCGGTGATTCCCGACCGTTCCGTGAAGGGCGCTAAAACCTGCAGTGTGCATGTCGCCGACATTTATAGCGGGCCGGGATTGGCGGGGATTCCCCGTGGTTTGGTGAAAAAACTCCGTTTGTTCAGTTACCATTACAACTACCACAAGACCGGCGGACACTCCAAGACCGGTTTGGATCGGGTGGAGTCCAGTTGGGACGTAAAACGCATATTGGGTACGGTGGATGTCGAGGAAGACGGAAGCTGCTGCTTTGAAATGCCGGCGAACACTCCGGTTTCGTTGCAGCCGCTCGATGCCGACGGTTGCGCCGTGCAGTTGATGCGGTCATGGATCGTGGGAATGCCGGGCGAACGCATTTCGTGTACCGGTTGTCATGAAGACAATCGGACATCTTTGCCCAACACGAAACGGACCATCGCGGACGAAAAGCATCCGCAGGGACAAAAGATCACGCCCACCGATGCCGATGGCGTCCGCCCTTGGGGATTTGCCAATGAGATGTTTCCGCTGGTGCGCAAGTATTGCATGAACTGCCATGGCGACAAGGAAAAATCGCCGGCGGCCAAAGCCGACCAAGGCGGCTATGCCGCAAATGGGTTGAACGGCAAGCGGCTCTGGATGGGCAGTGCGGAAGAAGCGTACCGGGTGTTGCATCCCTATATTCACCGCCCCGGCCCGGAATCGGAAGTGACGTTGCTGCCGCCGATGGATTACCACGCTTCCACCAGTCCGTTGGTCCAGATGTTGCGCAAAGGTCACCACGGGGTTAAGGTCGCGCCGGAAGATTTCCGCAAAATTTTCGAGTGGATCGACCTGAACTGTCCGTTTTACGGAAAATGGAATCCGCCGTCGTTGGAGAAGCCGGACAACTGGATTCAGGCTCCGGTTCCTGATCAGGTGAAACGTCGGCTGGAGCTTCAGATCGCTTATGCCGGCCATGACGACAACCCCGAGGCAGAGCATGACCGTTACGCGGCGGTCGTGGGTAAGCGCGATATTAAGCCGGTCGCTCCGTCGCAGGTGAAACCGGCGGAAAAACTGACGTTGGCGGGGTGGCCGATGAACGAGCTGCAAAGCGCTGACGCGCAGTTGGGCGCGATTAACGAACTCGCTCCCGTCACCTCCAAGACGCTGGTTATTAGCGGTGGGCAATCGATTACCTTCCGCCGGATCCCGGCCGGGCGGTTTGTGATGGGAAGTGATTCAGGATATCCCGATGAATTTCCGTTGGCGGCGGTTACGATCGCCAAACCGTTTTGGATTTCGGAAATGGAGATTCAGAACCAGCAGTACAACGTTTTCGATCCTCACCATGATTCGCGTTATCAGGACGAATTTGGCAAAGATCACGTGTTCCCCGGCCATGTCGGCAACCACCGCCGGATGCCGGTGATGCGGGTTAGCTGGAATCGGGCGCGCGATTTTTGCGCCTGGCTATCTAAGACCTGCAACGTAAAGGCGGATTTGCCTACCGAGGCCCAATGGGAGTGGGCGGCCAGGTCCGGCACCGCTACCCCATTCCCTTGGGGCGGGTTGGACGACGATTTCTCTCGTTATGCCAACTTTGCCGACCGGGATGTGCGTTATCAGGTGGTGGGCTTTAATGGCGGCGGGAATATTCGCGTCCGCCATCCTTTCCGTATCGAACAGAATTTCCCGCTGCATGAAGAACGTTGGCAGGATGACTGGTTCTGTCTCAATTTCACCGGGCGGGCCAACGTCAACCGTTGGGGACTGTACGATATGCACGGCAATGCGAGCGAGTGGACCCGTTCCGATTATGTGCCGTATCCGTATTTGGAGTCTGACGGTCGTAACGACGGCACCTCCGGCCGCAAGAAAACCGTGCGCGGCGGTTCGTTCGCATCCCGTCCCCGTGATGGCACCAGTTCGTACCGGCTTGGATATGAGCCGTGGCAGACGGTTTATGATGTGGGCTTCCGGGTGGTTTTGGAGTGCGATGAATAAACTTTTGAAACAAATGATTATGCGAAACCATTATCTTATGGCTTTGGGCGTGGCCATGTTCGCCGTTACCGTATTTTCGGAAACCGTAGATGTGCCAGCCGTTCAAACCGTTAAGTATGGGCCGGAAAAGCGTTTTTCCGGGGATGTGCTGGTAAAATCCGGTCCGGGAACGTTAGACCTGTGCGGAGCCTTGTTAAACAACCAGGGGTTGGAAATCCGCGAGGGCACGGTCCGCATTTCGGCTCAAAACCAAGGTCCGGCTACGGTGTCGGCCAAGTATTTGCGGTGGAACGTAACCAAAACCCGCCCGGGGAACGCGGGGGCGCCGGAATGGGCAGGATCCGGTTCCCAGTTTAGCGAGTTCCGGTTGTTTTTGGACGGCAAACCGGTGGTGATTCCCGCCGGTACCAAGCCTTTCGGCCCGCAAGGTGGCGGCGCGGTGAACGAAGGCGTTGACAAAGGGTACGACGGCGATTTGAAAACCAAATGTTATCGAAACCCGTTTACCGTGGAGTTCGGCTCTGAGGCGGTTTTCAACGGATATTCGTTTGTTACCGCTAACGATGCCATCGGCCGCGATCCTGACAGCTGGACATTGGAAATCGGTCACAAAATCGGAGACACCGTTTATTGGACTGCGGTTGGCAGTGTAAATGGTTTTGTCGCGCCTGCGGAACGTTTTACTGCGGCGGGGAAAGTGTTTCCGTTGGCGGTTAAGGACGTGGTGCCGCCGGGTTATCCGGTTAAGATTTGCGGCAAAGGGGTTTTGGCATTAAAAGACGCCATTGAAACTTTGGAGAACGTCAGCGGTGACGGATTGATTATGCTAGAGAACGCCTCGGTGGATTTCGCCCCCGGTTGCGTTTTTTCCGGTACCGTGTCGGGCAACGGCCAAGTACGTCACCTCAAATGAAATTGAAATAGTCGCTAGCGGTTAGTCGCTAGCGACTAGTCGTTAGTGGTTAGGTGGTGCGGTGGTTCCGCCGCCGCTAACCGCCTGCGCTAACCGCCAACACCAAGGCTACGGCGGGTCAAGAGGTTACGGCGGACAAGCGGGCTCGCCGCGCTCCGTCGCGGCCGGTTTATGTTTAGCCGCAAAGGGCGCAAAGTTCGCAAAGCGCGGCGGGTCGTGTTGGTCTGTGGTTAAATGGTGCGGTGGTTAGGTGGTACGGTGGTTAAGTGGTATTCCAAAGAATCTCTTGTCGCTCGTAATTCGTAACTTCCTTCACTCTTCACTCGTAGTTCGTCACTCGTCACTCTCTCCAGGAGTCGAGCAGGAAATCGACGATGTTCAGGCGCTTGATGCCGCCGTGGTCGAGCGGCGGGTCATTGTCGAGCGTGAGCAGGAACTTCGGATGGTTGTCGCGGATGGATTTGAGCGGGGAAAGTTCGCGGGCGAGCGTTGTTTCGGAGCGGACGGTGTATGCCACTTGGAAGTAACAGGGGATTCCGTTTTCGATTGTCACAAAATCGACTTCACCGTCGTTAAGTACCCCGACGTAGATTTCGCGGAAACGGCGGCGGAGTTCAAGGTACACGGCATTCTCGAGTAGGTGTCCGAAATCCTCTCCTTTCGTCCCGAGAAGCGTACGGCGGAGTCCCATGTCGGCAATGTAGTACTTTGCCGTCGTCTTGAGATACTGCCGCCCTTTGATGTCGTAACGGTCAACCCTGTCGAGAAGGAAAGTCTGGCATAGGGCATCTATGTAGGTGTCAAGCGTGGCATGCGGCACGGAGAACCCTTCGCTTTTGAACATTCCGACGATCTTGTTAACAGAAAGCAGGTTGCCGATGTTGTCAAAGAGGAAACGGACGATGCGCTTGAGGGTCGCTGCGTCGCGGTAGCCGTTTCGCGCCATGACGTCTTTGTAAAGAATCGTATCGAGGATGCCCGAGAGGTAGTCGTGCTGGGAGCGGGAGCCGTTTGCAAGCTGTGCGGCAAAGGGGAAGCCGCCGAAGCGCAGAAAGTCGTTGAACACTGCATGGGCGTCGTGTTTGGGAAACAGCGTGAGGTATTCTGCGAAATACAGAGGCTGAAGCCGGATTTCGACATAGCGTCCTGTGAGGAATGTGGCCAGCTCGCCAGAGAGGAATTTTGCATTGGAACCGGTGATGTACACATCAAGGTTCTTGCGGGAGTAGAGTCCGTCAACGAGCTTCTCGAATTCGGGAACGTTCTGAACTTCGTCAAGAAAGATGTATGTCTTGCCGGTTTGTTTTATGCCGGGCTTGATGAATTCCCATGCTTCGCGCCAACTGGCAAAGGAGGCGCAGTCGGGATCCTCAAAGTTTAGCGAGATTATACTATCTACTGGTACTCCATCATTGGCAAGTCGTTCACGGAACAATTCAAGGAGCGTGGTTTTTCCACAACGGCGGATGCCGGTGACAACCTTGATGACATCCTTGTCGCGCCAACTGGCAAGCCAGTCGGTAAACCATTTTCTTTCAATTCTGCTATCGTGCATAGGAAAACTCCTCTGAAGTTGCTGAAATTTGTTGGTATAATAGCATTTCTCTGCGTCGGGGTCAAGGGCTTGTTTCGGTGTGCGGCGTGTCCGTGTTGGTCGGTGGTTAGGTGGTGCGGTGGTTAGGTGGTATTCCGAAGCATCTCTCTTCACTCTTAGTTCGTCACTCTCCAAACTCTTCATTCTTCACTCTTCATTTTTCATTTCCAAACTCCCCGTTCTACACGGTTACTTCTCCCCTAATCACTATTTCATTCATCACTCATCACTCGTAACTCGTCACTCCCTCCCCTCGTCACTTCTTTCGTAGTACGCGAAAGTAACGCACCACTTTCCCATGGAAAGGTTACGGGTTAGGTGGGCGGACGCCCTTGTCCCCGCCGACCAACCGCCACCCCACTGCCAATTGCGGAACTTACTGCTCCATATCGAGTGCGATTACTTCTGCAAACTACCCGGCAAATTATTTGCCACGAGTGTTGCAATCTGCTACAGAAAGGTTTATAATATCTATGTTGTTTTGGTAAGAATTGTTTTTCATTTGAGTAAGGTTATTCCCAACCGCTCTCAATTGCAATTCTGTTTGTTATGTTCGGTTGTAAATTGGGCTGGAAAATGAAACGGTTTAACATTGAAATTGACACGAACATTGTCAAGAATCCGAATTGTGATCGGTGCGTGAGGTCGGAACTTCGGCATACTGACAAAGACGACTTGTGTAAGAAAATCAAGTCGGTTGTAGACAAATTGCCCGTCCGATGTGTTGGGGACTGGGCAAATGACAAGATTTATTACCTATTGCAGTATTTCCAGATATTCACTAAGGGGATGGCAAAGAAATGGGGTAAACTTCGATATGTTGAGGTCTGTTCCGGTCCTGGACGATGCAGCACAAGAGATGGGAATGAGCAGGATGGAACAGCGCTTGCTATAGTCAAGAATGATCTTTTTGACTTGCTTTCGGACGCAATATTTATTGATTATAGTCCAAGAGTTGTTGAAACATTGTCTAAACGATTTGAGGCGGTAGGTAAATCTGCCAGGGCGCATGCTCTTGTAGGTGACTATAACGATTCTTCTTCGATAATCAAAGCATTAAAAGAATATTCTCCAAACGCTTTGACACTTTGCTTTATTGATCCAACGGACTGTTCTGTTCCGTTTGACACGATTAGAGATATATTTAATGTGACACAAGGCAAGTGCGATTTGCTCATCTCGTTTTTTGACGGACTGGATTTTCATAGAAACTCTGTAAACGCCACATTGAATCCGTCATATACGCGATTGCAGAAAAAGTACGCCCGTTTTTTGGGAACACCCGATTTCTTTACGCGTAAGGAAATTGTCGAGGCGGCACTTGCCAACAAATATTCCGATCTTTCACAGATGTTTCGTCAGCATTACGCCGATAAGCTTAACGCGCTTGGCCTTTCATATCAGGACTGGAAACCCATAAAGAATTTTTACCATCTTCTTTATGCTTCTTCGAATTCAAGAGGACTTGATTTCTGGAAGAAGGCCACGAAATACGATCCTATTGGTCAGGCCGAACTTAATTTGGAGTTGTGACACCATGAACGTAATCTATGAACCAAAAGGTAGGGCGCGGGAGTATTCGCCGCTTGCTTGTAACCTGTATATGGGCTGTACGCACGGGTGTAAATACTGCTATGCGCCGGCGTGCATGCACAAGAAGCCAGAGGAATGGCACACTGCCGCGCGTGCGCGCGGCGATGATGTCTTGCGCCTGTTTGAAAAGGACTGTGCCCGGCTGGCGCGGGAACGCGCCGACGATGAAACGCGCCGCGTATTGTTTTGCTTCTTGAGCGACCCATACCAGCCATTGGAGGGAGATTTGCATTTGACCCGGCGTGGTATCGAGACGGCAGCCCGCCACGGTATCAAGATCGACATTCTCACAAAGGGTGAGAGTGCGTTGATCGAACAGGATTTGTCGCTCATGCTTAAGTCGCAGACGCATCTAGGCATCACCTTGAGCTTTATCAACGACACTTCTCGCCGCGAATGGGAGCCGATGGCGTCAACCGTCCAGTCGCGCCTGAACATTCTCCGCAAGGCGCATGATATGGGCATCTACACATGGGTGAGCATGGAGCCGGTAATTATTCCGTACGAGGCTCTTGAAGTCATTCGTCAGGCACACGACTACGTGGACTTCTGGAAGGTCGGCAAGCTCAATCACAACAAGGATGTCGAGCGCAGTATCAACTGGCCGAAGTTCCGTGACGATGCCTCCGCTCTTCTGGAATCCTTTGGAAGCAAATATTACATCAAGGAAGACCTGCGCAAGGCGGTGTGAAAGATATGATATTAATTCCAAAATGAGGTTTGACAAACGAATGAAAACAGTTTTTATTGATGAGTCGGGTTATACAATGTCAGATTTGCTTAACGCAGATCAACCAGTCTTCGCTTTAGCTGCTGTTTGTATAGACGAAGATTCGGCTCGGTGCATTAAGAAAAATGTGTTTCCTGAAATGGATAATGTTGAATTGAAACATTCAAAAATTTTTGGTGATGACAAGAATGATACCAGACTGTTAAAGATACAACAAATATGTTTAAAAGAGTATAAAGCTATTACTTATTCGGTATTTAAAAGATACTTTTTTTGTGAGATATTTGTTTGTCGCTGTATTATGCCATTTTGTCGGGATATAGTATATGGGACTAATAAGTTTAGGCAATTCACTCGTCATTTGTCTATTCCACAAAATAATCTATGGTATGATGTTAAAGAGGTGGATAAAATTTTAATGTTGTTTCGTACGCTTCTTGCATCTCCAGACTGTTCGTTGCAAAGTAATTTATCAAAATTTTTATCGGTTTGGCAAAATACAACTGATGTAAACTTGCAAAGATTATGCGTGGGGTTTAGCCGCGCAAATTTAAAGTATGTAGAACAGATGGTAAGAAATACGGATCTAAGTGCAATAACGCCAATAACATTATTTGGATTAATTACCCAATTAGAATCTATGATAAATGAACCATACCTTGTGTATTGTGACGAGTCAGCTAAAATACGCGAATATAAAACTTTATTTGAAAAATTACGTGATGTTCCTCCAAATGTTTTTCATAATGGTTTTGGCGGGCAATATAATCTGCCTTTTACTTATTTTAAAGGGATTCAAGAGGTCGATTCTAAAAAGTATGTCGGTATTCAATTTGCCGACATACTTGCAGGTTCGGCTGTGAAGATGGCTTCTGTTCAATATGGTTGTGAGAAGAGGTTGAATCGCATTAGATATGGCATCCGGGTGTTGGATTTACATAGGCAGTACCCTCTACAATATTTTTATAAACCTCATAACGATGATGTTGATATATCAACTGATTTTTCTCGACTTTCTCAAGAATATAAATTTCTTTTCGAATAATCATTTGCTAGCGGAACAAGATCAAGCGTGGATTTTAAATGAAAGGACGTTGAATAATGAAAATGACATTGGTTCTCATAAGTGTTCTTTTCGGGTTATTTTCTTTTGCTGAATCTCCCCAGATTAGGAACGTGACGGCGAAACAGCGGTATCCGTGGAACGGGAAGGTGGATGTTGCGTTTGAGGTCGAGGGAGACGTTACGGCGGGATTTCCAGATTGGAACAAGCCAATTCTTTCGTTGTCGGCGACCGACCGAACAACAGGCTCAAATTATGTAGCTACAGCGTCAGCGCTTTATGGCGACACCAGTACTGCTGAAGGGGTGCATAATGTCGTATGGGACCTTGACGCGCAAGGATTGGCGTTTTTATCTGATGATGTGGTGTTTTCTGTGGTTTATGTGACACATCCTTTGTACTGCGTGATTGACCTGTCCGCGGGATCGACAGCGGCATCGTATCCGGCCATTTACATGGACACGCCGCCGAGCGGCGGTTTTAACACGGATGAGTACAAGACCACGAAGCTTGCGTTACGGCTGATAGAGCTAGGTTCATTCAAGATGTGCGGACAATATGACGTGACGTTAACTAAACCGTACTACTGCAGCCTCTTCGAGGTGACGCAGAAGCAGTACGAGTTGGTGACGGGTGGTAACCCGTCATCCTATAAAGGTGATATGCGTCCTGTGGAAAATGTGTCGTACAAAGCGATTCGCGGTTCGTATAGCGGCGTTAATTGGCCGTCAACATCGGATGTGGATTCGTCTTCGTTTTTGGGTAAACTGAGAGCGCGGACAGGAATCGACGGCTTTGACCTGCCTACGGAGGCTCAATGGGAATACGCCTGCCGGGCGGGGACGACGAGTGATTATAATAACGGCGGCAACACGGGAAATGATCTTAAGCAGCTGGGGCGTTATTGGGGTAACCAGTCCGATGGTAAGGGTGGGTATTCGTCAGCCCATACTACAGTCGGTTCATACCTGCCGAACGCTTGGGGTTTGTACGATATGCATGGAAATGTGTGTGAGTGGTGTCGGGACTGGTATGGTAACTTGTCGAGCGGTGTTACGGATCCCAACGGTTCTTCCTCGGGGTCGGACCGGTTGTCACGTGGCGGCAGCTGGGGCAGCTATGCGGACTACTGCACCTCGTCCTACCGGTACAGCGACACTCCGTCGATCGAGGCCTACTACTACGGCTTCCGCCTAGTCAGAACCCTGTCAGATACAGAAAGCGAGCATAGCCCCGTGGCGGCAGCCGGGGCGGAGCGAGCCGGAGTAATCTGCGCGGCGGAATCAGTGCCCGTGGCGATAGATTCTCGTTCGGATGTTTGCCCCGTCCTTGATTCTGTAATATTACCTTGGAATGCAGGGTGGGCAGGTGGTGATGCAAACGCGGTAGTGGTGATCGCGGACAACGGTACGGAGGTGCAACGCGTTACGGGGACGGGTGAGTTCACTTATGCTCCATCGGTAATCGGGCACCATGATTTGACCTATACCACGCTTGTTGACGGTGTGGTGCAGGAGGATACCTATTCGGCTACAATATATGCGAAGTGGAAGTATGAGGTGGCGGCTGGCGGCGCCATAATCACCGAAACTACCCAGACGTGCGGTGCGGTTACGATCCCGTCCGAGATTGACGGCTATTCTGTGACAGGGCTAGCGTATGGTTTGTTTGCTGGATGCGATAGTTTGACTGACGTGACAATGCCGGCATATCTGTTAACCACGATGGTTGGCGCAGACCAATCCTCCGATGGAGCACTATTCTCCGAAATATTCCCGGATTCTTACACTAACCTTCGAACAGTGGCACTTGAGGGGACTATACTTGAGATTCCCGCTGGCACATTCGCGGGATGTGCCGCATTGACTGGAGTTGCGCTTCCCGATGGCGTGACGAGGATTGCCCCCGGCGCGTTTGACGGATGCGTATCACTTATCTCAATCGACTTGCCTGATACGCTGACCGACTGGGGGTTGGAATCCCTGCCGCCATCAATGCGAGAAAGCTTTGAGTTTGATGATGCCGGTCATATGATAGTTAACGGCTGGTTGCTCGACTGTCGTGACCGAACGGTTTCCACACTCACCGTTCCGGAAGGGGTAGTAGGCATCGGCAACTATGCGCTTTCAAGTATGTACGATCTTAAAACAGTGTCCCTCCCGATATCGCTTAAATATATCGCTGACAGCGCGTTCCGCGAATGCACCTATCTCGATAATCTTGAACTCCCGGCGGGCGTGGAGCTGATTGGACCAAACGCGTTTATGGATTGCTCTTATCTGCATAACTTGGCGCCTATCGCGGAGGTGAAGTCGGTCGGCGAAGGAGCGTTTACGGGTTGCACGCAATTGACGGGTATCGCGTTCGGCGAGGGATTGGAAACTATCGGAGATGAGGCGTTTTCAGGATGTTGGCGCATGCAGTATGTTACATTGCCGCTATCCGTGGAGGAGGTGTCGTCATCGGCTTTTACAGGTTGCACGACGCTATCAGAAGTAACTGTTGCGACGCATGGCGGTATGATGTCCGACTGGTTTGAGCCTGTTTATTCGCAAATCACACATGTAACAGTGCCGGACGGAGAGACTGAGATACGGGCTGAAATGTTCACCAGTTGCGTGAACCTCGCCACAGTTTCTATACCAGAGGGGGTAACCAATATTGTCGCACGCGCGTTCAAAGGTTGCCGCGCTTTAACTGAAGTGCCTTTGCCGTCCACGTGCATTGAGTTAGGGGAGGAAGCATTTGTTTCGTGCTCTTCGTTGAAGTCCGTTGTTTTGCCTTTGGCGATGGAACGGATCGGCGCGATGGCATTTTCGGGATGCTCGGCGCTTTCTACGTTGACACTTTCCCGCAACCTTACGGAAATACCTGACCGTGCTTTCGCGGGCTGTTCTTCGCTAGATTCGTTCGTTGTCCCGGCATCGGTGACGAGACTTGGATCGCGATTCGTGCCTTCGCGCACGATGGCTATCTACTATCTCGGCAACGCTCCAGACTGTGCTGAGGATGTCTATGCCGACACGCGGTCCGATCTGACGAGCTATGTGGTTCAGGACACATTAGGATGGGACGGTAGACCGAATTCCCGTGATATCCCGCAGAGTTGGAATGGCCGTGCGATTGCAACTTGGACGCCTAACCGGTTCGACGTAACCTTTGATGCGATGGATGGACAATTCCTGCACACGGAAGTTGAAACATTTGCTTGTGAGCAGATAACGGGGACCGGCTATGTTCTGCCGCCGTTTGATCCGGTACGCACTGGTTACACATTTGGAGGATATTGGACAGCGGAATCAGGAGGTACGCGGGTTACCACCTCCACTCGCGTAACTTTGACAATGGCCCACATTCTCTATGCGCGATGGATTGTGGATGTGCCGGTGACGGTGCTGTTCAACGCGATGGGTGGTATGGTAACTCCGGCAGAGAGCGAATATGCGTCTGGCGCGGCGTATGGGACACTTCCGGTGCCGACCCGCGAACATTTCACTTTTGCCGGATGGTACACGGACGCTTCAGATGGTTTGCTGGTAACAGAGGTCTCGGAGGTGCCGAGTGCTGCGCACGAGTTGTTTGCATACTGGGCACCCTGTTTGTATTCTATTCATTATAACGCCAACGGCGGTAGCGGGGATATGGATGACCAGTCGTTCACTTACGGTGACACGGTTATATTGCGTGAGAACACATTCACCAAAGCAAACAACAGTTTTTCTGGATGGGCCTTGGAAGCGGGCGGCGCGGCGGTTTATGCCGATGGGTTAACGTTGACGGATTTGCCCGCACTTCAGGATGGGGTAATCAACCTTTATGCTGTTTGGTCGCCAAACCAATATGCGGTAAGGTTCGATTCTAACGGTGGCATGGGAGAGATGGACAATCAGACTTTCATGATTGGGGTTACTCAAACACTCTCAGCATGCTTGTTCAGCCGTACCAATTACAATTTTATAGGTTGGGGAACAGAACCGAACGGCGAAGCCGTCTATTACGATATGCAGTCGGTATCCGATTTGACCGATGTGCAGAACGAAACGGTAACACTTTATGCAATCTGGCGGGTGAAAACGGTTGCCTCGCCTACAGTGACACCGGGCGACGGTGCTGTATTCACAGAAGATTCGTGTACGGTGACACTTTCTTGCGCTACTGAAGGGGCGACAATCTACTACGGAATTAACGCTTCGCCGAGACCGATTGCTCGGTTCGTATATTCGGGGCCATTCACAATTACGGATTCGGCAACTATTTTCGCATTCGCAATAAAGGACGGTGTCATGAGCGATCCGGTAACAAAAGCGACGATTACGAAGCGGTTGTTGACGATTGGAGAGGCGGCTGGCGCAGATATGTCTAGCGCATCGCTTCCGTGGACAACTGGCGGTGATGCGGACTGGACACCAGTCGTGTTGACCGGGCTTGATTCCATTTCCCCTGGCAATATGATGCAAGCAGTGCAAAGTGGGGAGATCGGCGACGCATGGAATGGTATGGTTAACACAACATGGATTGAAACATCTGTGGCAGGTGCCGGGACGTTGTCATTTGTATGGAAGGTTGATTGCGAGGAGGATTACATTTCACACGAGGCCACATGGGATCATGTGGTGTTCTTAACCAACGGAGTGGAGGTCGCTCGCATGGACGGAGACAGCGGATGGAAGACGTTTTCAATCACGTTCACTGATGCTGGCCTGCATACGAACCGTTGGATTTTCGTCAAGGATGACTTCAACGAAGAGGATTTCCGTGATCGCGCATGGTTAAGTGAAGTCCGATGGATACCATATGTGGCGACGGAGGATGTGGTCGTTGATATTGGCGGCGGCAAGACGGTGACGGTACCTGCGGCATGGCTTGCGGAGAAGACCACCCGCGCGGCAACGGATGTGGCGGCGAACGGGCGCAAGGTGTGGGAATGCTATGTGTTGGGGCTTGATCCCGAAAATAAATTCGACTGTTTCCGCATCACCTCGCTGCCGATGAAGATGGACGGCACGCCCGATCTGGACCGCATCACCTTCGAGCCGCCGCAGTCGCAGTGGAACGTGCCTGGCGCAACCGTCAAGGTGAAGGGCAAAGTGAATCTGACCGACACCCAGTGGCAGGATGTGCCGGCATACGGTAATTCCGCATTCCGTTTCTTCCGAGTGGAGGTGGTGTTGCCGTAGAATAATGGTGCGGTGGTTCCTCCTCCGCTAAAGCTACGGAGGACAAGTGGGTGGTTGGGCTTAGCCCTCCGTAGCCACGGCGAAGGCGGGCGAGTGTGTTTAATTAACCACAGACTTTCACGGACGGCTTCGCTAACGCTTGCCCTTGTTTGAGTGATGCGGGAATTAGGTGTCGCCTAGGGTTTGGGCTCGGACGCAGAGTTCGGCGGCGAGTTCGTTCATGATGTTACAGCGCTCGCGGAGGTTTTCGCGGGAGTCCGGAGTTCCCTGCGGGAAACCGCTCAAAATGAGCATCCGATCAGCGGCGAGCTCTCGCGAGTCTTCGGCCGAGGGGTCGTAGCGCGGCGGAAGAGCGAAAGGAACGGTCTTGATAAAACGCGCGGAAGGCTCGGCCTTGAGCCGCCGCAGCAGTTCCTTTTCGCCGGGCGAGATGAAGCCGCAGACCGGCACGACACCGCGCTTGGCGCTCTCGATAATTTCGTTGATTTCGGATGTGTGTTCCTCGGCGTTTTTACGCATGGTAAGACGCACGTGATGGAGGAAGGGCGAACCGAGGAGCGTGAGATTGCCCATGGCATCCCATTGGCGCACTGGGTCGAGTACCGGGTGGCGGATGCCGGCGAAACGAATGAAACGGTCGGGATGGCGCTCTTTCCAGAGGGCGCGCGCCGGGTTGAGCCGGATGTAGCGGCGGATGGTTTTGAGTTGCCGGGAGTCGAAGGAGAGTTCGATGTAGCAGTGGCGGTCCCAGCGGGGATAGGACGGGGACTCCGGCATCCCCGAACCCCGCCGAAGGATGGGCGTGTTTTCTATTGTGAGAAGGCCGCGGTTTTTGCGGGCGGCGGCAACCGCCCTTGCGAGAAGCGCAGCCGGGGGTTCGGGGGCGGCGTCACCGTTATGTTGCCAAGCCAGCTCAACGGCGTCCATAAGCCGGTGGCTTGCCCACAGCGGGCTAAAGGTTGGGTCACGCGAGTAATCTACTATGAGCAGGAAATGGATATGGTCTGGCATGATAACGAAATCGGAAGCCGTAACGCATGGGAATGCGCCGTGCATTGCGACCAACACGGCCTTTGCCGCCTCGCCGCCGGGCAACAGAACCGGGCGGGAGGCGGTGTCGATAAGGCACGACAGGGCTTTTGTGCGCCCTTCAAGCACGATGGTAATGAAGAAGAACTGCCGACCGTCGCGGTTGAACTTCATTATGGAAGAATTTGTTAATCCTTCTTGACCCGGATTACCCGAACCGCCTTGCCCTCGTTGCGGGGCAGGGTACCGGGCTTGAACACGTCGCCCTTCGGCAGGAATCCGAGGCGTTCGCGCAGATGTTTGGCCACGGTGTGTCCGGTAACGCCCTCTTCGGCTTCCACGTTAATGATGACATCCGTCATGCCGTGGTACTCTTCGAGGATAATCTGGAATTCGTTCAAAACGCCGGGGATTTCCATCAACGCCTGTTCCACTTGGCGGGGATAGAAGTTCACCCCTTTGACAATCAGCATGTCGTCGGTGCGCCCGGTGATGCGGTCAATCCGCAGGTGGGTGCGCCCGCATTCGCATTTTTCGCGCGAAACGATGCGCGAAATGTCGTGGGTGCGGTAACGGATTATCGGCACCGCCTCGCGGGTCAGGGAGGTGAACACCACCTCCCCATACTCGCCGTCCGGGACCGGTTCGCCGGTGTTCGGATCAACGATTTCGGTTATGTACTGGTCATCCCAAACGTGCAGTCCGGCGTGGGCCTTACAGTCCTGCCCGGTGGTCCCGATGCCGCCCGTCTCGGTCATGCCGTAAATGTCGAAACACTCGATGTGGAGCCGCTTTTCAATGCGAATGCGCATTTCGTCCGAAAAGGTTTCGCTGCCGAAAATGCCCACTTGAAGCGAAGGGATATCGTGGTTGCCGGAAGCGTCGGCATCGAGTTTCTCGATAATCCTCGGCACATATGACACCACGGAACAGAAACCCTTAACGTTAAAATCGCGCATCAGTTTGATTTGCCGGTCAGTGTTGCCCGAAGAGGCCGGAACGCAGAACAACCCCGCTTTGCGACAGCCGTGGTAACAGCCGAAACCGCCGTTGAAAAGTCCGAAAGTAGGCATAATCTGGAACGCGTCGCCCGGTTCCAGACCCGCCATTGTGAAACAACGCGCCATGCAGTCCGCCCACTGATCGATATCGGCCTCGGTGTAGGCCATCACCACCGGGGTGCCGGTAGATCCCGAACTCATGTGGATCTCGCGGATCGAACGGCGGTTTACGCAAAGCATGTTCAACGGGTACTGGTCGCGGAAGTCGGCTTTGGTCAGGAACGGCAGACTCTTCAAATCCTCAAGGGAACTGATGCCGTCCGGGCCGATGCCCGCCGCAGTGAGCCGCGCGCGGTAGAAATCGTTGTTCGCCCATGCGTGTTTAACCACCCATTTCAGCCGCTCAAGCTGCAATGCCGACAATTCATCGCGAGACATCGTTTCCGCCCGCTCGTTCCAAAACTGTAGTCTGCCCATAATTAACCCGCTTTCCTTATCGTTACGGTCCCTAACGCAGAGACCCAGCGCAACTATCAATAGTAACATAATACTGGATTTAATTCGCAAATGCAAGAGCAAACGCCAAAAAACCGCAAATCTGAAAAGTGTGGTGCCTAGTGAGTATGGCAAAAGATGTGAAAACAGCCGTTAGTGTATCAAACATAACGCGAAATCCGATTTCTCTCCCTTGGGTGCCTCAATTCCATGGGCGGATGGAATATTGTACTTGAGTTTTCTTGAACCGCGACTTTATAATAATTAACCCAAGGGAGGGTTTATGAAAAAGTCGATCGGCGTGCCGGTTTCAGAGACAACGGGGGCAAGTGATATATTGCGATTCATGACGCATGTTTGGGGCGTATCTCTGACCGTCGGGCTGATCTTCTTCTCGCGAGTCCTGTCGGCCCAGACCGTTTTGACCTATGAGGTTGCACCGCCCGACAACCCCTTGAAGGGGTTGGTGCCCTACGCCGGTGAAGATCTCGGCCGGTTCCCGCATTCGATGGAGTTCAGCTACATCCCGCTTAGCGAACTGGTCGTCGGCGAGGCAGATTACGATTGGCGGCCGCTTGAGAAACGGCTGAATGCGATTGCCGATCGGCGGCATCAGGCGATCTTCCGTGTCTGGATGGAGTATCCGGGACATCGCGACGGCATCCCCGTCTATCTCGAAAAACAAGGGGTGAAGGTGACAGAGTGGATGAACACCAACACCGCGCCTTTTCCTGCCAAGATATGCCGCACGCCGGATTACGGCGATTTGCGTGTGCGGAAGATGATGGCGGATTTTATTGCCGCTATCGGCCATAAGTATGACGGGGATCCGAGGATCGGTTTCATCACCGCCGGTCTACTTGGAACCTGGGGCGAGTGGCACACCTATCCTCATAATGAGTTGATGGCCGACAAGATCGTTCAGTCGGAGGTGATGGATGCGTATGAGAAGGCCTTTAAAAAGACACCGATCCTTTTCCGTTATCCCGCGGGTGAAAGCGCTTATGCCTATGCACCGAATCACCTGCGGCCGTTCGGCTATCATGACGATTCGTTCGCTTGGGCTACTCTCGACACTGGACGCAAGGAAGATCGGTGGTTCTTTGTGCCGTCCCTGACCGCAGCGGGTCCTCGGGCGGTTGATAAATGGAAGACCTGGCCGATCGGTGGCGAGATACGGCCTGAACTGTGGGGTGATATCTTCGATGAGCGGCCCAAACATCCCCAGGCGCAGGATTTCGCCGAGTGTGTTCGGCAGACGCATGTCACCTGGCTGATGGATACCGGTATGTTTCGGGAAAATGCTTCTCCAGATCGTTTCCGTCGTGCGGTGGAACAGGTTCAACGGATGGGTTACGAGTTCCATGTGGTGACCGTCCGCATGACCCGTGACGTATTGGGATTCGATCTCCAGTTGCGGGTGGAGAATCGCGGAGTCGCCCCATTCTATTACGCATGGGCCGTGGAACTGGGCTGTTTCGCTGAAGGCGGACAGACTCCTTTATGTAGTCTGAAAACCGATTGGAATTTACAGGGAATCCTGCCAGGTGAGGCGGCGCGGTGTTGGCAAACCCGAATCCCGATGCGATCGGTTCCCCAGACTGCCCGATTTCTGGCGGTAAGGGTTGTGAACCCGCTTCCAAACGGACTGCCGTTGGTATTCGCCAACGCAAGGAATCTTCGGTTCGGCAACGGGTGGCTGCGCGTGTCCGAATTCCCGCCCGCCACGCCATAACGTTTCGTGTCCGTATTCGTAACACAACGCGTTCGTCAGTTCCAATTACGTGTAAAAGGGGGTCTCAACGATTCGCATCCGGCGAAAGTCTCCTTCGAAAGGGTTTTGTCCGGATTCTGCCCTGTTGCTCAAAACCTTGATCGCAGCGGCTCCGCATTCGCTTATTTCATGGTCGCCGCTTTCGTTTTATTTACAGCGTTGCGTCAAATTCTGCGTATTGGATTTTTGCCATTGATTTTGTGTGCCGTTTAGGTGTAAAATACCTTTGTTTGTTTGGCGTGTATGTTCCGCTGATGGGCTTTTTGTTGACGGTATTATTTCTTGGAGAAGTGCGATGTCGGTTTTTGAGAAAATTCTGTCGGATCCGGACGAGTTTACGCTCAACGTGGACCGTTTGGGGGAATGCAAGATTGATTCTCCGGTGCGCAGCCGTGATTTTATTGATGACAACGATCGCATACTGGTTACGGAAAACGCGAGTTTCCTTAACTACGCGGCCAAGCGCATGGGGGTGCAGCCTTCGTTTGAACGCGCCGGGGCGCACCGCAAGATTTTCCACGATCCCGCGTGGAGCCGGGTGGCGATTGTCACGGCGGGCGGACTGTGCCCCGGGTTGAACCATGTGATCAAAGCGTTGGTTGAGATTCTTACCTTCGATTACAATATCCACACTATTTACGGAATTCGCTACGGTTACGCGGGTTTGATCCCCAAATACGGTTACCGCCCGATTATGCTGGACCCGGACACGGTGGATACCATTCACGAGCGCGGCGGAACGATGCTGGGTTCCGCCCGCGGCCAGCAGGATACCGGAGAGTTGGTCGATTCCCTTGCCAGGATGAATATCAACCTGCTTTTCTGCATCGGCGGCGACGGTTCATTGCGTTGCGCCCACGATATTGCGCAGGAGTGCAAACGCCGCAATCTGGCGATTAGCGTGGTGGGCATTCCAAAGACCATCGATAACGACCTGATGTTCATCGGCCGCAGTTTCGGTTTCGAGACCGCGGTCGGAGAGGCGATTCCGATTATCCGCGCCGCCCATACCGAAGCCAAGGGGGTGTTCAACGGCATCGGGCTGGTTAAGCTGATGGGGCGCGATTCGGGATTCATCACCGCTTACGCGACGCTGGCCAATCCGGTGGTTAACTTCTGTCTGGTGCCGGAGCTGGATTTTGAGCTGGAGGGCGAGAACGGGTTGCTGCGGGCGCTGGAGCGGCGTTTTGAATCTGGCAAGGATCATGCGGTTATCGTTGTCGCCGAGGGCGCCGGTCAGCAGCTGATTAAAGACTGCCGCGAGGTTCGCGACGCCTCCGGAAATCTGTTGAAAAAAGACATCGGCGAGTTCTTGCGGGTGAAAATCAACGAGTATTTCTCGAAAAAAGAGCGTTCGGTGACGGTGAAATACTTTGATCCAAGTTACACCATCCGCAGTGTGCCGGCCAAAGGCACCGATGCGATCCGTTGCTATATGCTGGCGCACAATGCGGTCCACGCGGCGCTGGCGGGCCGGACGGACTGCGTGGTGGGCAATCAGGGCGAATGGTACACGCTGGTGCCGATTCGGCTGGCGACAATCGAACGGCAAAAGGTGAGCCTGCGCGGCGACCTGTGGCGCGCGGTGCTGGACGCCACGGGACAGAGTACGTATTTTGGCGGCAATGTGGTCAATCCCGCCGCCGTGATGCCGTAAGGAGCGGTTATGGAGAGTCTGGAGAATACGGGCGAAAACCAAACTCGCTGTGCGGTGGTGGGGATCGTCGGGCGCACCAATTCCGGGAAATCGACGCTGCTCAACGGCATGGTGGGCGAGAAAATCAGCATCGTCAGCCCGGTGGTGCAGACCACCCGCAACACGGTTCGCGGCATCTTGACCGAGCCGCGCGGGCAATTGGTGTTTTTGGACACTCCCGGGCTGCACAAGTCCGAGGGCGTGCTGGGGACGCTGATGAACCGCATGGCGCGGCAGGCTTCGGCCGGGGTGGACGTGCTGGCGGTGGTGTTCGATTCTTCCCGGCATCCGCGGATGGAGGATGACGGCTGGATGCGCCGGGCGGTGTTTGCCGAGCAGCCGCTGGTTTTCGTGCTGAACAAAAACGATTTGAAGCCTTCATACGCCGAGCGGTTCAAAGAGCTTTGGGAACAGATCCAAACCGAAAAAGGAATCCGGCGCGATGTCAAGTGGGTTTCGGTATCGGCGTTGCATCCAAAGACCGTATCTCCGCTGATTGACGAGCTGTTCGCATTGGCGACGCCGACAACCGGTTTGCTCTTCCCGGAAGACGTGGTCACCGACTATCCGCGCAAACTGGCGATTGCCGACGCTATACGCGAAAAACTGCTCTTTAAGCTGCGAGATGAAGTTCCCCACGAAATCGGGATTTTGGTGGAGCAGATTACGGAGACGGACGATGCGTGGAAGGTGGTGGTGACACTTTATGTGAACCGCCCTTCGCAAAAAGGCATTGTGATCGGACCGAAAGGTCGAATGATTCGTTATGTGCGGAGTCAGGCGGAACCGGAACTTTCGGAAATATTCGGCGTTAAGGTCGAGCTTGATATCTGGGTAAAGATCGAGCGCGATTGGATGAAAAATTTCTGGCTGTTGCAGCGGATGGGGTATGCCGGACAGCTTTAGGCAGCGGGGTGCGCGATGCGGGTGTTTTACGATGCGATGGTGTTGAGGGAGCCGTATTCGGGCGTGGAAGTGACCGTCCACCAGTTGGCGGCCGCGTTGGCCCAGTATGGCAAACTACCGGTTTGCGCTTGCGTGCCGACCGGTCACCGCCCGATACCGGCACGTCCGCATCTCCGACTCCGCGAGGTGCGCGGGGTATCTAAGTCGAGACTGATGCGCATCCTGTGGGAACAGACCGTGCTTCCGGTGTTGCTTATGCGTTCCCGCGCTTCGTTGCTGCACGCGCCGGCTTATGTGGCTCCGATGCTGATGCCTTGCCCGCTGGTGTTGACCGTGCATGATTTGCACGTGATGACCCATCCCCAGTTTTGCGGACGTGAAAACCGGATGCATTACAAATTGCTGATGCCACCCTCCATCCGGCGAGCCAATAAAATAATCGTATTTTCCGAACATACCCGCCGCAACGTGGTGGAGCGATTCCCGTTTGCCGCCGATCGTATCCAGGTGGTTCCGCCCGGGCTTACTCCCGGACTTGCCCGATGCGAAAATTTCAGCCGACAGCAGCAGGTGCGTCAGAAGTACCGGTTGCCGTCATCTTTTCTGCTTTTTGTGGGCGACCTTACGTCACGCAAAAACATTACCGGGTTGATCAGTGCGTTTGATATCGTTCAAGGCGAACGCCCCGATTTGCATCTGGTGTTGGCAGGTGCGGCGGATCCGGAGTCGATTGCCGCAATCGACAGAGTGGTGCGCCGTTACGGTATCCGGCATCGGGTGATGCGAACGGGTTACGTGGAGTTGGATGACCTCGGCGTAATGTATTCGCTGGCGCAGGCTTTTGTGTTCCCCTCGCACGACGAAGGGTTCGGTTTGCCGCCGTTGGAGGCGATGGCCTGCGGTTGCCCGGTGGTGTGCTCGGGCGGCGCGGCGGTGGAGAATTGCGGTGACGCGGCGGTTTCTTGCGACCCCAGCGACACATCGTCAATTGCCAGCGCGGTGAGTCTGCTGCTGGATCATCCGTCCTTCCGTCGCGACAAGATCCGTGCCGGCTACGTCAAGGCTGCGGGTTTCGTTTGGGATCGCGCCGTGCGGGCCACAGAGCAGGTTTATTTGGAAGTGATGCGCAAAAACGGACAACAGGTGGTTGACCCGTACCAGCATTGGGGGAGGTAGTGTGGTCAAAACGTCCGTAACCATGGTTTCGGTAGTACTGGCGGCGGTTGCCGCCTTGGGGATTGAACCTTGCCGGATTGAGGTGGTTGACCGTGAAAACGGCTGGCCGGTGCCGTTGGTAGAGTTGCGTACCACCCATCAGTTGCGGTTTTTCTCCGACAACGCCGGAGTAATCGCGATGGACGCCCCGGAGCTGATGAACCGTGAGGTGTGGTTTGATATCAAAGGCCACGGGTACGGGGTCAAGAAGGACAATTTCGGATACGCCGGAGTGCGGTTGCGGCCTGAACCCGGCCGTCGGCTAAAGGTGGAAGTGGACCGTTATTGTAAGGCGAAACGATTGGGCCGACTAACCGGCGGCGGCTTGTTCGCCGAGAGCCAAAAATGCGGCGAACGTTTGGATTGGAAAGAGAGCGGCGAATTCGGATGCGACACGGTTCAGGTGGCCAGTTACCGCGACCGCTTGTGGTGGTTTTGGGGCGACACCAATGTACCGGGCTATCCGCTCGGCGTTTTCCAAGCCTCCGCCGCTACCACCGGCTTGAAGCCTTTTGAAAAATTCGAGCCGCCGGTGCTTCCGCCGTACCAATGGTTTCGCAACCGCGAAGGACGGGTGCGCGGCGTGGCGCGGATGGATTCGGAGGAAGGCCCGACATGGATTTTCGGCACCGTGGGGTTGCGCGACAAGTCAGGCGAAGAAAAGCTTTGCGCTTCATATTTCCGTATCGCTAAACCGATGACACCCAAAGCGATTGGCCAATGCGTTTGGAATGACCGGCTTTCAAAGTTCGAGTCGGTAGAGGTGTTGTGGCGCCGTTCGGAGGCCGGTGAACGGGCTCCGGTGTTTACGGACGGGCATCCGGTGTTTTGGACGGACGGCGACGGTAAACGCTGGCTGTTGTTTGCCGATCCCTTCCCGCATTTAAAATGTCCGGCTACGTATGAGGGATGGCGAGACCGCAACCAGTGGGAAATCCTGACACCGCAGCGCAAGGTACGTTCCGCGGACGGCAAGCGCGAGGTTACCGCAGTGCGCGGTTCAATCGCATGGAACGCTTACCGAAAGCGTTGGGTCTCAATCTTCTGCGAACGGGGAGGCGAAGGCAGTTTTCTCGGCGAGATTTGGTATGCGGAGGCGGCTGAACCGACCGGCCCGTGGGAAAACGCGGTCAAGGTGCTGTCGCATGACAACTATACTTTTTACAATCCCCTGATGCATCCGGAGTTGACCGCCGATGACGATCGGGTATTGCTTTTTGAGGGGACATACACTTCGTCGTTCGCCGACAAACCGCCGAAGACCCCGCGCTACGACTACACCCAAATTCTGTACCGGTTGGATTTGGACGAGTTGTTCCGTTAACGCTTTTTGTCGGACTTTTTAGCGGATGATGCCCCGGATTCTTTTTTCGCCAAATCTTCCAACCGGTTTTTCAGGAACACCCCGTGTTCGCGCCGGTTGGTTACCCGGTTGTTCTTCATGTCCAGTTTTTGCTGCGGATGCGGCGGCGATTCTTCGCCCACCGCCACCATTATGGCGTTGGAAGCTTTGGCGGATTGGTGAAATTTGCAGTTACGGATGGTGATGATTCCGCCATTGGGGAAATCGGCCAGATAACTAGACGTTCCGTCTTTTCCGTCGTCGAACTCGCTGTCTTCCACCACGTTTTCCAACGCCCGGCTTTTTAGGTTGTGGCCGATTCTGGCATGATGGGATTTGCTGTTTTTGAAAACCAGTTTTTTGATTTTCCCGATGTAAAGGTTGTGGGAGTATCCGTCGCCGGCCCCGTTGGAAAAGAACTCGCAACGGTTTACGGTTACGGTGCAGTCGGGTAGCGCCCCGCACAACACCCCATTTTCGTTGTCGTGGAACACGCATCCGGTTAGGGTGAGGTTATTTCCTTCTAGTCGAATCCCCGCGCCGTTTTTGTCGGGCGATTTCGCCCCGCGGAAAGTAATTCCGCTGATGTCGGTGTCGTTACCCTTAACCACCCAAGTGCCTTTTCCTTGACAGCATTCGCCGTCAGCATCGATTACGGTTTTCCCGGTACCGGCGCTTTTGATGGTTAATCGGTTTTGTCTCCACACGCACACATCGCCACGGTATGTCCCGTTGCGCAACACCACGGTATCACCATCGGCGGCGACTGCGGCGGCGGCACTAGGTTTGGAAAATTCCTCTCCCGGCCCAACGCGCAGCTCACGTCCAAACGCGGACAAGGCGGTAGCCGCCATCAAGCAGACGCTGGTCAAATTTGAGGTTATGCGTTTCATGTTCAGAAGTAAAGCTTTATGGTTCGGATTGCAAAAGGCGCGAACTCCAACGGTTTGTCGGCATCAATCTCGCCTAGATTCTCCCATTCCATAAGGTCGGTTTCGGCAAGTTTAACGTTTTCCGCCACATGGAGTTTTGCCAATGTGCGGACTCCGCGGCGTTCCACCAGCCGCGCCACTAGGCAATTATCCTTTTCCGCCTTTTTGAGTATGGTAAGTTCCACCCCTTCGACTTGTATCGGAAGGGCGACCGGATTGGTTGCCGCCATGTTTTCAAATCTTGCCACGCCTTGGTTAAGCGCGTTGGCTTCGTCCCAAACCTTGGAATCCGCCAGTTCGCCTTGATGCGGCAGAAATGCGTACCGGAACCGCTGTTCACCGATGTCGGCAACCGGATCCGGTTCCGTGGGGGCGCGCAACAGCGATAGCGACAACTCGTGTCCCTTGACGCGGTAACCGTACTTGCAGTCGTTGAGCAACGCAACGCCGAAGTTTGTTTCCGACAAATCGGCAAACCGGTGCCCGACGCATTCAAACTGCGCGTGTTCCCATTTGGTGTTGTCCGTGGTGGGCCTGGAGACTGTGCCGTACTGGATTTCAAATTTCGCAACAGTCGATTCGACCGCTACCGGGAAAAACACCCGCAACAGTTTATGCCGTTCCTGCCAGTCCAACGAGATTTCAAAATCCAGCCGCGGCGAATCCGGCAACAGCCTTGCGGTCAGGTTTAGTCTGGTGCTGCCGATGGTCATAATTGCTTTTGCTCCGCAACCTGCCGCCCCGTCAAACCGCGTTACCTGTTCAGTTTTGGCGGTGCCGAGACACATTTCCTCGGTGTATTCTTCGATGTCCCACGCGTCCCAGCGGGGCGGGATATCGTGTAATATCCGCAAGACGTTGGCGGGTTCGTCGGGACGGATAAATTCGCGTCCGGACTGGAGGTCGACGCAGGAACGCAATGTCATGTCGCCGGGGTTTAATGTGTAACGGACAAATCGGTTGTCCAATACTATGTCATTGCCGTCAATGGGGCTTTCCTCAATTGGCGGCAACGGGTTTTGCCGCAGGGTGGCGAACGACATTGCCGGAACATGCAGCGTACGCCGCGTTCCGTCGGCCATGGTCACCAAGCCGTAATACGGGGTGGGGGATGGATTGAACCAGGTGGTGGCGCCGGGTTCGGGAGTGAGAAGTTTGGCGGCGGCGCTTTCTTGCATTGCGTTAAGCTCGGCGATAATGCGTTCGATTTCCGGAACCTGTTCGGCATAGACCCGGTGAATGCAGGAACCGGGCAGAATGTCGTGGAATTGGTTGGTGAGGAAACGTTTCCAAAGCTCAAGCATTTTTTCCGACGGGTAATCGGCGCCGGTGTTGAATGCGGCGAGTGCCGCCAGCGTTTCGGCGGTATGGAACGCCTCTTCGCATCTGCGGTTGGCTCGTTTTATACCAGCTTGGGAAGTAAGCGTGCCGCGGTGCATCTCGAAATAAAGTTCGCCAGTCCAAGTGTCAAGCTCATCGCCGTATGCCGCCATCTTTTCCAATACCGGCTGGGCGAACCCGAAATGGAATTTTGGGCAACCGTTCAGTGCCCGGCAACGCAAGCCGCGTTCGACATGGTTTTCGCTCGGGCCGCCGCCGCCGTCACCGATTCCGTATAGGCAAATCGCCTCCTGCACCAGACCGGCTTCGGCATTGTTGGTCTCGTGGCGGCGCAACAGCGCCGGGGTGAGATCGGAGTCGTACGCATCCTCCGGCGGGAAGTGGGCCAATACGGTCGAACCGTCTATTCCCCGCCACCAGAAGGTGTTGTGCGGAAACTTGTTGTATCGGTTCCACGAGAGTTTCTGGGTTAGGAAATAGTCGATCCCGGAACGCTTCAAAATTTGCGGCAGATTGCCGGAATAGCCGAACACGTCCGGCAGCCATAGGTTGCGCACCACAACGCCGAACTTGTCCCGGAAATAGTTTTTGCCCACCAGCAGCTGGCGGATGAGCGATTCACCGTCTGGCAGGTTGCAATCCGCTTCCACCCACATTCCGCCTTGGATCTCCCAGCGTCCGGCGGCGACTTGGCGCTGGATTTTTTTGAAGAGGTCCGGGTGGCGCTGTTCCATCCATTCGTAGAGCTGCGCCTGCGATGCGCCGAAAACGTAATCGGGGTATTTGTCGATCAGCGCGAGCTGGCTGGAAAAGGTGCGTTCGCATTTGCGGACGGTTTCGCGCAACGGCCAAAGCCAGCCCACGTCGATGTGCGCGTGGCCCACGCCGTAAACATCGGGTGCAGCGGGGTCCGGGCCGACCGCCCAAGCGTTGGCGATAGCGCGTCGCGCCGCCGCCGCCCCTTGCGTGGCATAGATGCCGGCGGCACGGCTGGCGGTGCGGAGCAACCCCATCCGGCGGGCGGTACCGGGCTGAAGCGCCTTGATGAGGTTCACCAGCACTCCGAAATCCAGCCATAACTGCCAAGCGTCATAATCGAAGCGGCAAACCCTTGCGCGGCGGAGTGTGCCGTCGAAAGTTCCGTGAAGCGCGGTCTGGTCATCGATCCAATCGGGATCGACGCAGCGGTCCACGCCGAACAGACCGTTTGCCCCCGCATCGACCCACAGGTCAATCGGTTCGCCGCCTGCGGCGTTGTCCAAAAACGGGAAAATGTCCTTATTGAAAGCGTGGTCAAACACCGATCCGTTGGTCAGCCCGTAAGCTGGACAGCCGTCGGCGTCAAACACGCAAGCCTCGCCACCAAAATTGAAATGCAGCGCCACCCGGCCGCGCCATTCCGGCGGAACCTGTCCGGTGATATGGAACCACCCGCACTCCCATGCGCCGCCCCAATGTTCGCCTTCTTGGATCGGGCGGGTGGTAGCGGCGGTGGCGCGTTCGGAATACGGTACCGGCTCGCGGGTGGTCATTACGGTCAGCGTCAGCTGCCGTTCGTCGAGCAATACCTCATGCTTTAGCCGCTGCAAAAGCGCTTCGATTCTAGCTAAATGGATATCCTGGTAAAAATGCGACATAGGATGATTATTAGGGGTTAGTGATTAGGGGTTAGGTGTTATGGAAGTGACGAGTTACGAGTGACGAGTGACGAGTTTGGAAATGAAGAATGAAGAGAGAAGAATGAAGAATTCTGCCTTAATTTTTCACTCATAATTCTTAGTTTTTCATTTCCCCGACCGTCAAACGGTCAAACGGTCCAACTCCTATACTCCTCCCATTCGTAACCGCTGCTCTTCCCGGTGGATGAGTTCTTCGGTTAGCGCCCCCAGGGCGTTTAAACCGCATTGGTCGGCAACCTCCAGCAATCGGTCCAACGCCGGCGCGATATGGCGGGTAAAGGCGGTTTGTCCCACTGACGCCAATCTTCCGTATGCGCCCAGCGCCTGAATGAGCCGTTGCACCGCGCCCAGCGCGAGTTCTTCTTCTGTCGGAGCGTTCGGGCCGGTTTTCGCGTATTCGTCCAAAAGTTTCTTGCGGGCGGCTTCGTCAATTTCCACATAAGGGTCGTACAGCAACGAGGCTAAATCATACACCGCCGGCCCCATGCGCATTCCTTGGAAATCAATCATCGCCGGTGTTTTGCGCCGGAACAGAATGTTGCTGGACTGCAAATCCCGGTGTACCACCACTTGCGGCATGGACATGAGTTTTTCGGCCACCATTTCCAGCTCTTTGCGGACATCGGCGGGTAAACCGTCCTCGAACCCGAAACGTTCTTTCAACAGATAGTCTTCAAAAAGCTGGCGTTCCCATTCGTACAGGGCGCGGTCGAACGGCGGTTCAAGGGCTACGCCGTCGGTCTTGACTTTGTCCGTGACCTGTCCATGCAGTTTGGCAGTAAGCGCCATAACGGCGGGATACCAATCCAGGGCTTTGCCGGGGTTGCCCAGCATCCGCTGTTGCAGGGAATCCTCGCCCCAATCCTCAAACGCCTGGCATTGCGATTCGGGAATGTCGGCCAACACTGCCGGCACGGTAACCCCGCATTCGGCTAGCAGTCTGGTGTGTCCGGCGTAACGGGTGTTTTCAAAACGTTCGGTGGAGTAGGAGACGGCGATCGCGGTGTTTTCGCCGTGCCAAAGCCGCCAAAACGTGCGGTTGGAGCCGCGGGCGCCCAAACACGACACTGCGGTTTCTCCGGACCAACCCAGTTGCTCCAACAGCGGCTTAAGCGCGGGTTCATTAATCTGCGTGTCCGCCAACGCTATCTGACCGGTAAGCTGATTGCTGCGCTTTCCGCCGATGGATAACGGGTGTTTGGGATCGTCGGAGCCGACCAGAACCGAGTTCGTGACCGAGGTGTTTCCCTCTACCCGAAGGTTTCCGATCAGTATGCTGTCGGATCCTTTAACATCCGGCGCGGCCTTGGCGTTTGGCCCGATGCAGAAAAAGTGCGGCAAATCCAGCGGCAGCCGGTCGGCTTCGGGCGCGTAAAGTTCTCCGCCCGGCAGATTTTTACGAGCGCGCCGTTTGGTCTCGCGGTGCGCGTCCAGATAGCTCGACGGTGTGCCGGTATCCGCCCAATAGCTTCCCTGCACCGCCACGCCGCGCATGAACCGGTTGTCGTACATCGCGGCTTCAAATGCCTCGATGACCGTGCAGAAATTTTTATCCGGCAGGTATTTGAAAATTTCCGGTTTAAGCAGACTCAAGCCGCAGAAGGTATAGTTGCCGTCCACCCCCGGCTCGATGCTGTGGTAGCAGGTGATGCGTCCGGCGTAATCGATTTCCACCGTCCTTGGGCCGTGGTCGGGTTCCAGCCATACCGCGCCGAGCGAACCGGGCAGGTTGGCCGCTTCTACAAAGGGCTCGGGTTCCACCGAGAAAGCGATGTCGGCGTTTAGCAGCCAGAATTGGTCGTTCCCGATTTGGCGGCGCAGCGGTCGAAGCGCCCCGCCGGTGCCCAAAATTTCCTTTTCCTTGGACAGCGTGATTTTCGCTTCGCCCTTGCGGGACGACAGATAACGTTCCAGCGCGTCGGCTTTCCAGTGGAGGTTCACCATGATATCAGTAACTCCCCAGCTTTCCAACCGGAGCAGCGCGTGTTCTATCAGCGGCACGTTCCATAACGGCAACAGCGGTTTGGGGATGGCTTCGGTGAGGGGGCGCAGGCGCGATCCGAATCCGGCGGCGAGCACCAGTGCTTTCTTTACCATGGCGGAAATCCGTAATTATTGTTTTCGGCGGCGGGTGATTTCCACTGCCGCGTTGCGCAGCCCAACCACGGTGCCCGCCTTCTCAATGCGGACGCGCACCGTTTGGACGAATTCGGATTCGAGGCACGCCGCCGCCACAATGCCGGCGGCGTGCTCGATCATGCGGCAGCGCGCGCTGCGCAGCCGTTCGCGGATCAGCCCCGCCAACGCCGAGTAGTCGATGGTGTCGGCCAGCAGATCGCTCGCCTCCGCCGCCGACAAATCGGCGAACAGCGCGACATCCACCAACAGCACCTGCTCTTGGCAACGTTCTTCGGGCAGGTCCCCGATGATGCAGGAGACGCTTAGCCCGTTTAACTGGAGCTGATCCAACGCTTCGTTCATAGTGGCTGCTACTTCCTGATCAGTTTGGTGAACTTGGAGTAGGCGGCATTCCAGCTTTCAGCGTCTTCCGGCTTGAAAGTCTTGATCGGGAACGCCGATTTGATCAACGGCATCGCGGCCTTGAGGTCGGGCAGAATCCCGGCGCCGATGGCCTGAACCATCAGGTTGCCGACCGCGGTGGCCTCTTTCGGACCAGCCTGTACCGGAACTCCGACGGAGTTGGCGGTGAACTGGTTGAGCAACGCGTTGTTGCTGCCGCCGCCGACGATGTGCACCACCTCCGTGGTGGTGCCGGTAACACGGTTGATCATTTCGTTGACCATCCGGTACTTCAGCGCCAGCGATTCGTAAACGATGCGCAACACCGTGCCGCGGTCTTTCGGATCGGCCTGCTTGGTCTCGGCGATGAACTCGCGGATGGCCTTCTCCATGTTCTGGGGATTGTAGAAACGCGGGTCGTCGGGATCGATGAATGCCGTGAAGGGTTTAGCCGCCGGGGTGATGGTGTCCACCTCGCTCCACTCCATCTTCTTGCCGTCTTCGATTTCCCAGATGCGCAGCAGTTCCTGGACGATCCAGGTACCCATGCAGTTGCGCAGGAAGCGGGTGTTGCCGATGCCGCCTTCGTTGCTGAGCCCGCAGGACATCGCTTCGGGGGTGGTGATGGGCTTGCGGATAAGTTTGCCGACCAACGACCAGGTGCCGGAGCTGATAATCAGCGCCTTCTTGGTGTTCTTAACCGGTGCGGCGGCGAAAGCGCTGGCGGTGTCGTGCGATCCGACGGCGATCAGGTCGGTCGGCTTCAGTCCGCATGCCGCGGCCAACGGCGCGTGGAGTTTGCCGATCTTGGTTCCGGGCGGAACGATTTCCGGCATCAGCGATTTCGGGATGCCGAGCGCCTTGAGCATTTCCTCGCTCCACTGGCACTTCTTGGCGTCCATCATTTGGGTAACGCTGGCGAAGGTGGAGTCAACCGCTGTGCACCCGCCGAGGTAATAGTAGAACAGCGCGGGGATGGGAAGGTAAATAGCGGCGAGTTCCATCAGCTCCGGATGGCGGGTCGCGGTCCACAGCATTTGGTTGGATTGGTTGAAAGGCTGGAAGTGGTTGCCGGTGATGGCGTAAACCCGCTCCGGCTCCAGTCTTGCTTTGACTTCGTCGCACATCGTGTCCAGCCGGTGGTCGCGGTAGCAGTAAACTTTGCCCAGCACATCGCCGTCTTTGGTCACGAAATGGCCGTCAGCACCCCAGGTGTCGATGCCGATGCCGTCAAGCTTCGCGCCATAAGCGCGGCGGTAGGCTTGGAGACCTTTTACGATATTCTGGTAGATGCAGGTGTCATCCCAGTAAGTCCGCTCGGTAAGTTTGCCCTTGCCGTCTTTCAAGAAGAAAGACACCCCTTCGTGCGCGAAACGGTGGATCTCCTCCATCCGAAAGGTTTTGTCGCCAAAAAATCCGATAAAGCACTTGCCTCCCGATGCGCCCAGATCGACGGCAAACAGTTTTTTCTCTTTCATGTTTAACTCCTGGTTGTTAATGAAACAAGTCAGCCACAATGAACAAAAGAAGCTTACCACAATAATCCGTTGGAATCAAGCGTCGAGTTGAAATTAGTGGTTAGGGATTAGGGAAGTGACGAGTTTGGGGATGAAGAGTGAAGAATTAGGGGTTAGGGATTAGGGAAATGAAAAATGAAGAGATAAGAATTAAGAAAGATGAAAGAATAATTCTGCCTTAATTTTTCACTCTTAATTCTTAGTTTTTCATTTTCTCGACCGTCAAACGGTCAAACGTTCCCTCTGCCGTTTGATTTTGCACGGCGGTGCGTTATTCGAACAGGGTTCTGGCCAGGCGGAATCCGATGCTGTTGCTCCGGTAGGCCGGGTTGAAGTAATCACGGTAGGACAAGGTGCAATAAACCGCGTAATGGCTCCAGCTACCGCCGCGAATCACTCTGAACGATCCCGAAGGTGAACCTTTGGGATCCGTCACGCCGCTTGACAACCTACCGTACCAGTCCAGACACCACTCCCATACGTTCCCGTTCATATCGTAAAGCCCCCATGCGTTCGGCTGATAGGAACCCACCACCGCCGTACCGTACTGCGGCGCGGGGTTGGGACTATTATATCCACTCCCGCCATTGTCCCAATACCGTCCCGCCTGCTTCAGGTCGTCTTCCGAATCACCGCCGTTGGTGTACTTGCCGGTTTTTCCCGCCCGGCAAGCGTATTCCCATTGCGCCTCGGTGGGCAGGTCAAATTCGTCAATCCCCGTCTTCTCCCGCAATTTCCCTAAGAAACTTGACGCGTCGTCCACCGATGACGAGGTCCAGCTTGCGCTGCTTGACGAGCCCAAAATCACATTATAAGAAACCTGCTCGACCGGCCGCATCGCATAATGCGAAGCATCGCCGAAATAACTTGGCTTTTTATCCATCACCAGCTCATACTGCCTTTGTGTCACCTCAAAGATACCGCAGTAGAACGCGTTCGTGAGTGTCACGTTATACGCCCCGCACATCATGAAAGTCCCCGGCTCAATCCGCCGCAGAACCAGTTTCGTGGTCTTGTATTCGTCGGTGTTGAATCCGCTGCCGGGGGGTGAATCCATATAGGTAACGGGATAATTAGTGGCGCTCGCCCCCGCCGACAGATCGATTACGCAATATTTTAGGTAATTCGGTCGCGGTTCCGTATAAGAGACATTAAACATCATGTCAGAAGGTCGGAACATAAGGCCCTGCGCACGCATATCCCAGATGACTTGGTGCGCCCCCGCCGTTATCCCCATGTCCCCGGTAACCGCGGACGCGACCGCAACGCAGTTCGATCCAGTCACGCGATCCGTTACCGTTAATGAGAATTGGTTCGTATTCCCCGCCATCACGTCTCCCGCGACCTCGAACGTGATATCCACCTTCCCGTTCCACGGGTACCGCGGCTGCGCCTTAACGTTCGTGATTTGTGGCGTGGCACCGAAACACAGTCCGGCAAATATTCCCGCCATTAGCAGCGTAATGACCTTTTTCACAACATTCTCCTTTTCAGTCGACTTAAACCCTGACCCAAAAATCAAGGGCTTTCTCCAATTAGGGTGAAAATAATGATACCATATTCCGTCCGTAGCAAGCAAGATGGAAATGGGGGTAGGGGGGATACGGTTGGATGGTTGGAATGTTGTGACTAGCGACAGGCGACTAATGGCTTGCTACTAATTCATTTGTAAACAGGATTTTTTGCGGGTTTGTATTGCATTACGCGGGGAAAAAGGTTAAATTAACTCGTTGTTACGCAAGGAGGGGTATGCGATTTCGGGTTTGGATTTTTTGTCTGCTGGCAGCATGCCGGCTGTGCGCGGCGCCGGTGGTGGTGGTGCCGGGGCAAAGCTCGGTGCAGGAGTCGGAGCGGCGGTACGCGGCTTCGCTGGCGGCGCATGTCGAACGCTGGTACAAACAGGCCGGGGTGCCGGTGGATCGGGGGGACGACACGAACCTCTCTTCCGCGCTTCGTAACCGCAAAGTGGCGGTGCTGGTTTACATGGCATCTCCAAGCGCGTCGCAGTTGGCGGAGTTGACCGCCTTTGTAAAGCGCGGCGGCAAATTGATCGTCTGTTACTCCTCTTCCCCAGGATTGGCCGGATTGATGGGGGTTAAGTCCGTGGGCTACAAAAAGGGCACCTCGGACGGCCGCTGGTCGCAGATGCGGTTCACCGACGACGCCCCGCGCGGCACCCCGCGCAGTGTGGCCCAGATTTCCCGCAACCTTTTCCTGGTCGCCCCGATACCGGGCCGTTCCAAGGTGTTGGCCTGGTGGCACGACCGCGCCGGCAACCAGACCACCGAACCGGCGTGGCTGGCCTCTTCCGCCGGTTACTGGATGACCCACGTGATGCAGGCGGACGGCGATTCGGAGGCCAAGGGACGGCTGTTGCTGGCGCTGGCCGCTTCCCATGACGGTACAATCTGGCAGCAGGCCGCCACGTCCGCGATGAAACAGTCGCTGGCGTTGAAAAACCAGCTCGCGCCACGGCTTGCCTCAAACCATACGCCGCGGGTGATCAAGGCTTGGCAGTCGGTTACCGCCGCCGCCCGGACCGGCGAGGCGCAGTTGCGGTCGGGGAAATCCTTCGAGGCGTGGAACACCGCCGCCTCGCTACGCGTGCTTTGCTACGAAGCTTACGGGGTGGCGCAGCTGCCGCGCAAAGGAGAGATTCGGGCGGTCTGGGACCATTCCGGCATGGGGTTGTATCCCGGCGACTGGCCGCGGACCTGCTCGCTGCTGAAATCGGCGGGGATTTCCGATCTCTACGTTAATGTCGCCGGGGCGGGGTTTGCCCGGTACGCCAGCGACGTGCTGCCGCGTTCCCAGCTGTTCCAGGAACAGGGCGACCTGCTTGCGGAGTGCGTGAGGGCGGCCAAGGCCAACGGTTTGCGGGTTCACGCGTGGATATTGTGTTTCTCCACCGAGGGCGCGACAGCCGACCGGATCGCGATTTTCCGCCAACGCGGCTGGTTGTTGAACCCGGATAACGCGCGGCCGTGGCTAGACCCCTCGATACCGGAGGTTCGCAACTACTTGGTTCGCGCAGCGCGGGAGATGGCGGTAAAATACCGGATTGACGGGGTACATCTAGACTTTGTGCGCTATCCGGATTTCCCATCCTCGCTGGGCAACAATGTTAAATCGCGCTTTCGGATGTCTTTCAAACAGGACCCGGTACTGCCTAATTGGCCAGAAGAGGTGAAGAGCGGGGCGTGGCGACAGCAGTTCATCCAATGGCGGGCGCGCCAGATTTCCGATTTTGTTCAGGATGTGCGTCGGACGCTGCGCCGCGACGCGCCGGGTAAGACGCTGACGGCGGCGGTGTACGGCAAGTATCCGTCGTGCCTCGACGCGGTGGGGCAGGATTGGGAAGCTTGGCTGAACATCGGGCTGGTGGATTACGTCGCGCCGATGAATTACACCGGCTCGTTGGCGAAGTTCAACGAGTGGTTGGCGATGCAGACGCGCACCCCGAAACTGACGGCCAAGGTGCTGCCAGGAATCGGGGTGACCGCCGCCGAGAGCCGTCTCGACGCGATGCAGGTGGTGGACCAGATTTTGTCAGTGCGCCGGGCGGGTTGCCCGGGGTTTGTGCTGTTTGACCTTGACACTACGTTGCGTCAAGAGATTCTGCCGGTTTTAAGGATGGGGCTGACCGCCCCGGTTAAATAAAATTACGTTTGGGAGATTTGCCATGTTGTATTGGTTTGCCGACCGTTTGTCGGAGTTGTGGGGACCGTTGCGTCTGTTTTCATCGCATTTGGTGTTGATGTCTTTCGGGTCGCTTTTGGCGGGTTTTTTCACTTGGTGGCTGCTGCCGAAGTTCTGGGACCGGCTGCCGCATGACCGCGGCAAGGCGATCGCCGCCGACGGAGGGGTGAAATCCAAGAATAAGCCGACCGGCGCGGGTCTGGTGTTCACGCTGGTGATTCTGGCGGTCGCGCTGGTGTTCGTGCCGTTTCAAAACTGGGAGTACGGCACGGTGGCCGCGCTTTACGCCAGCATGGTATTCGGTTATCTGGACGACCGCAGTTCCGGCGCGTGGGGTGAGTGGCGCAAGGGTTTGCTGGATCTGCTGGCCTCGCTTGCCGCCGCCACCTGCATTTATCTGGCGCAGGGCGGACACGTTTGGGTGCCTTTTGCCAAAGGGTTGTACCTGATGCCGGCATGGTCGTTCATACCTTGCGCCACGATGGTGCTGTTGGTCAGCATCAACGCCACCAACTGTTCCGACGGCGTTGACGGGTTGGCCGGTTCGCTGGCCATCGAGGCGTTGCTGTCGCTGATTGTCCTGCTCTATTTGGTGGTAGGGTACGCCCCGGTGGCGTCCTATCTGCTGATCCCGTTCAAGCCCGACGCGGCGCGTTGGGCGGTGTTCGCACTGACCGCGACCGGTTCGGTAGCGGGTTACCTTTGGTACAACGCCGAACCCAGCAAGGTGTTGATGGGCGATGCCGGATCGCGTTTCCTGGGGATGTTGATCGGAGTGCTGGTGCTGGTTTCCGGCAACTTGTGGTTGTTGTTGATGGTGGCCCCGATGATTATCCTCAACGGCGCCACCGGTTTGGTTAAGCTGACTACCCTGCGGTTTTTCCGGGTACTCGGGTTCGATGTGCGCATCACTTCCAAGATTCCCGACGAGCAAGAGCGGCGCAAGCAGTTCGTGCTGATCCGCGCCCTGCATAAGGTACGGTTGCCGCTGCATGACTTTTTCCGTAAAAAAGAGCGCTCGGAGAATAGTTGGAGTAACGCGATGGTGCTGATGCGCTTTGTGTTGATCCAAGGTTTTCTGATTCCGATTTTGTTTGTCATCATGATTAAGCTACGGTAGCCGTCGATCGGTATTTAGACAATTAGAAATTGGAGTGGTCGTTATGTACATCGTACTTGAACATCCGTTGGTTGCGCATCGGGTAACTTTAATGCGTGACCGAAACACGCCACCGAAAATCTTTCGGGAGTTGGTGAATGAGGTTACCACCTTTCTGGCTTACGAGGCCCTTAAGGACATCCGCACCGAGCGGGTGGAGGTGGTGACACCGGTGACGGCAACCACCGGATCGCGCATTGCCGATGATGTCGTGGTGGTGCCGATTCTTCGCGCCGGCATGGGGATGCTGAACGCTATGCTAGATATGTTGCCGTCCGCCAAGGTCGGGGTGTTGGGGATGCAGCGCAACGAGGAAACCGCCGAGCCGGTCACATACTACTCCAAGGTCCCGCTCGCCAAAGCGGATGAGCTGGCGTTGGTAATCGACCCGATGCTGGCCACTGGCGGCAGTGCTTGCGACGCGGTGGCGGAGTTGAAGAAACTCGGCTACCGCCGGATTAAGTTCTTGAGTCTGGTTTCCGCCCCGGAGGGAATCGCGAAGTTTGAGCGCGAGCATCCTGACGTGCCGGTTTACACGGCGGCCCGCGACGAACGACTAAATTCCAGCTTCTACATCGTGCCGGGATTGGGCGATGCGGGCGACCGTATTTTCGGCATGCTGTAAAGGGCGGCGTTGTGGCATTAAGCGCTTGAAACCGCAGTTTCATTTAAGACGGTGGCGGGGAGATTATGAATAAACTAGAAGATTACGTTGTTACGATTAAGGACTTCCCAAAGCCGGGGATTATGTTCCGCGACATTACCGGAATCTTGGATTCCGCGGCGGGATTCAAGTTCTGCATCGACCAGTTGGTTGACGCCCTGTGCGATGTCGATTTCGATCTGGTGATTGCCTTGGATTCGCGCGGTTTCGTTTTTGGCGCACCGGTGGCGTATCTGTTATGCAAGCCGCTGGCGTTGATCCGAAAGTCGGGTAAACTGCCCCGCGAAACTATCGGTGAAAAATACGATCTGGAATACGGCACCGGGGAGATGCAGATTCATCGCGATTCAGTGAAGCCCGGCCAACGGGTGGTGGTAATCGACGACCTACTGGCCACCGGCGGCACCGCGATGGCGGCGGTGCAGTTGGTGGAAAGGCTGGGCGGACAAATCGCCAAATTGGCGTTTGTCATTGAGCTGGCGGGCTTTGGCGCGCGCGAACAGGTATTCAAGGATTACGAAGTGGTTTCCCTCTTGAAATATCCGGGGAAGTGACGATAGTGAAATCGCAACTATCGACTAACCACTATCGACTAACGACTAACCACTATCGACTAACCCTAGCTTAACAACCCCTTCGGGGAGCTTTCGGTATCATCCCACCAGCTTGGCTTTTTCGATGATATCCGGGCGATGTCTTTGGAGGTCATTTGGATGCCTTTGGCTCCGACCCCCTTTTCCAGCACCTCGGAAGGTACGAACATTTGCTGGTGGATGCGTTGCGCCTTGGCGGGTTTGTACTTGACGTAGATGCCATCCGGAGTACCTTCTTCCAGCAGAATGATCTTGCTATTCTCCGGCGCCAAACGATAGTCCTTGTTCTGGATGCAACCGCTGAACTTGAACCGCTTGATGTAGGTGAACCCATAGTGCGGTTCCGTGTACACGGCGGTGAATAAAATCTCCTTGCTGAAGATTTTGCAATACAGCATGGTCTTATCGACGAAAAACTTGTCCGGCGGCGGCATCATGCGGTAACGGCCGTCCAGCCAAACCACAATCACACGGTCGAGCGACGAGCACTTGAAAAGTTCTTCTCCACCTCGAACGTCACTGCCGATGTATCCGTTTTCCTTGTCGTACCGAATGGTCAGTTCGGTCGCGGTCAGCGCCCGTACCTCGATTTGTTGGAACGCGCCGTTCTGGATGGTGGTGCAGCGCGGATATTTGTCGCGGTATTTCTTAATCAGCGCCTTAAGATAACGCACCGCATAGCTTTTAAGCGACTTGATGTTGGATTCAACTTCGGCCTCTTCGCGCAGGATCGCCTCAATCTCCTCGCGGTTCTTGTTGATGTCGTAACGCGAAATGCGGCGGATCTTGATTTCGAGCAGGTGGTTGACATCATCGAGTGTGACATCGCGGCGTAACCGCGACCGGAAGGGGACGAAACCATCCAGCACCGCCTGTTTCACCGCTTCGTTGGTGGTTTGTTCTTCGATGAGTTTGTAGATGCGCTCTTCGATGAAGATTTGCTCCAGCGTCTTGTTGTGGAAGGCGTCATCCAACTCCTTTTTACGGATTTCCAGTTCGCGGTTGAGCAGGAATAGCAGCCGGTCGGTGTTCTTCCGGAGAATCTGCGACACCGTCATCTCGGTCGGGCGTCCTGCATCCAGCACAATCGGGCGCGAAGCAATGGTCTTCTCGCAGGTGGTGAAGGCGTAAAGCGCCTTGATGGATTTATCCTGCGACTCGCCGGGGGCCAATTCAATCTCGATGTCCACCTGCTGGGCGGTAAGATCGTGGATATGCCGGATCTTGATCTTTTTCTTTTTGTACGCGTCTTCGATGCTGGTGATTATCGAATCGGTGGTTTCTCCCCACGGCAATTGGGAAATGGAGAGTTTGTTCTTGTCCCGCTTTTCAATCTTGGCGCGGATCTTCACCCGCCCGTTGCCGTCTTCGTATTCCGAAACATCCATCACCCCGCCCAGTTGGAAGTCGGGGAAGATTTGGAACGGTTTCTTCTGGATGATGTTTATCTGCGCTTCCAAAAGCTCGATGAAGTTATGCGGCAGAATCGCGGTGGAAAGACCGACCGCGATACCGTCCGCCCCCAGCATCAGCAGCAACGGGATTTTGGCCGGGAGCAGGATCGGCTCCTGGTTGCGTCCGTCATAGCTGGGCGTGAAGTCGGTGGTCTTTTTGTTGAAGATTTCGTTTCTCGCCAGATCGGTAAGCCGGCACTCGATGTAACGCGATGCGGCGGCGGGCATTCCGGTGTAGAGGTTGCCGAAGTTTCCCTGACCGTCGATGACATATCCCTTGCCTTCGCCCCAGAGTTTGTTTGCCAGCACCACCAGCGCGTCGCCGATCGAGGCATCGCCGTGGGGGTGGTATTGCATGGTATGGCCGACGATGTTGGCGACCTTGGTGTAGCGTCCGTCATCCTTTTCCCACAGCGCGTGGAGAATGCGGCGCTGTACCGGCTTTAACCCGTCCTCCACGGTGGGAATGGCGCGGGAACAGATGGAGTAGGCGGCAAATTGCAGGAAGTTCTCGTCCATCAGGTTCCGCAACGGCCCGATGCCGGTCAAACCGTTGTCATGGGGAAAGAACGAGGTGGGGGGCGGGATCGCCACCGGCGGTTCGTCGGGATTGTCGGTACCGGCGACTGAGTTTTGCGGCACCTTGGGAATCATATCCACAAAATCGTCCAGGTCAAACAGGCTGGGCGGCGGTTCGTTTTCAGGGTAGGGGTTCTTTTTCTTCATTTATTCAAAGCTCTCTTCGTTGCAAACCAGGTTTTTCATGATGTAATCGCGCCGTTGCGGCGTGTTGCTTCCCATATAGAAATCGATGGTTTTGTCTGCCTGGAAATCGTCGGTGCAGGTTACCGGGGTTAACCGCATGTTTTCGCCGATGAAGTCCTTGAACTCCTTGGCGTTGAGTTCGCCCAACCCTTTGAATCGGGTGATCTCGGCGTCGCGCCCGCATTTGGCGATGGCCGCCACGCGCTCTTCCTCGGTGAAGCAGTAGTGCTGCTCCTTTTTGTTGCGCACCCGGAAAAGCGGGGTCTCCAGAATGTAAACCCGCCCGTCCGCCACCAGTTGCTGGAAAAAGCGCATGAAAAAGGTGATGAGCAGGTTGCGGATGTGCAACCCGTCCACATCGGCATCGGTTGCGAAAATGATTTTGCCGTAGCGCAGCCGCTGCAACGACTCTTCAATGTCGAGCGACTTCATGAGGTTGAAAAACTCGACATTCTTGTAGAGCGCGTCGCGTTTCTGGCTGCAAACGTTCAATGGCTTACCGCGCAGGAAGAACACCGCCTGGTTTTGGGGATTGCGGCATTGGGTAAGCGTGCCGCCGGCGGAAAGTCCCTCGGTGAGGAAGATCATCGTGTCCTCGCCCTCGGTCAAACCGGTTTTTTTGTCGATTTTGTCCAGCCGCAGGTGGTCTTTGCAGTCCTTGAGTTGCGGTACCCGGACCGACACCGCGTTGGAGCGCTCGCGGGAGAGCTTTTTGACCGCGTTCAGTTCCGAGCGCAGCTTTTTGGTCTCGTCGATTTTCTTGATCAGCTTTTCCGCCTCGGTCGGCTCGCGGTGGAACATTTCGACGATGGCTTTCTTAATTTCCGCCACCAGATCGGAACGGATCTCCTGATTGCCGAGTTTGTTCTTGGTCTGTGATTCGAAAATCGGGTCCTTCAGCCGGATCGCCACCGCGCCGATAATGCCTTCGCGCACATCGTCGCCCTCGTATTTCTTTTTGCTGAATTCGTTAACCGCTTTCAGCAGACCTTCTTTGAACGCGGAAAGGTGGGTGCCGCCGTCATGGGTATACTGGCCGTTGACGAAGGAGTAGTAGATTTCGCTGAACCGGTTGGTGTGGGTGAACACCAGCTCCAGCGTTTTGGTGCGGAAGTGGAAGGGCTGGTAGAGCCGCTCGAAACGCGCCTCGTCGTTAATCAAGTCCAGCAGACCGTTTTCCGAGACGATTTTGCTGCCGTTGATGTTTAGCGTCAACCCGGCGTTCAGGTAGGCGTACATACGTAGCCGGCGTTCGACGTGATCCTCGTGGAACTGGAAGTTTTTGAAGATTGTCGGGTCAGGAATGAACCGCACATAGGTTCCGTTGCGTTCCGGGCGTTCTGTTTTGCGCCGCCGCTGGGAAACCAGCTGCCCGCATTTGAAAAATGCCTCGGAGAACTCCCCTTCGCGGTAGGAACGGATCTCGAAATCGGTTGACAGCGCGTTCACCGCCTTGGTGCCGACGCCGTTCATGCCGACCGAAAACTGAAAAACGTCGTCATTGAATTTGCCGCCGGTGTTGATCTTGGAAACGCAGTCCACCACTTTTCCCAGCGGGATGCCGCGTCCGTAGTCGCGGATCGCCACCGCGCCGGAGTTGTAGTCCAGCGAAATATCGATGCGCTTACCGCAACCCATGATGAACTCGTCCACCGCGTTGTCCAACACCTCCTTGAGCAGGATGTAGATACCATCTTCGTACTGTGAACCGTCGCCGGTGCGCCCGATGTACATTCCGGTGCGTTTACGGATGTGCTCGATCGCCGACAGGGTTTGGATGGATTTGTCGTCGTAACTCTCAATCGCCATATTGCTGTTCCAAAATTCGCTGGGACTTAAATTTCCACCGGCAGGGTGTCGCCTTTGCTGAACGGCGACAGCGCCCGAAGCTTCTTGACAATCTTGGGCATCTGCTCCAGCACGTAGTCGACCTCTCGCTCGGTGTTGTACCGGCTTAGCGAAAAGCGGATTGAGCCGTGCAGCGCGGTGAACGGCACTCCGAGGGCGCGGATAACGTGCGACGGTTCCAGCGAGCCCGCCGCGCAGGCCGACCCGGTGGAAGCGCAGATTCCGGCGTCGCTCATGTGGTAGATGATCGCCTCGCCCTCGATATACTCAAAACTCATGTTGCTGGTGTTGGGCAGCCGGTGCGCGGGGTCGCCGTTTATCCTGGCGTCCGGGCAGGTGGCGAGCAGCCCCTGTTCCAACCGATCGCGCATCGCGCGCACCTTCTCGGCCTCGCCCGCCATGGCGGCGGTGGCAAGTTCGGCCGCTTTGGCCAACCCGACGATGTATGGCACGTTTTCGGTACCGCCGCGGCGGCCGTGCTCCTGGTGTCCGCCAATCATGTAGGTCGGCAGCCGGGTGCCTTTACGAATGTAGAAGATGCCGATACCCTTGGGGGCGTGGAACTTGTGGCCGGACATAGATAGCATGTCCACCGGGATTTCGCGCACGTCCACCGGAATCTTACCCGCCACCTGTACCGCGTCGGTATGCACCAACGCCCCGGCTTCCTTGGCGATTTCGGCGATTTCTTTGATCGGGAACACCACGCCGGTCTCGTTGTTTGCCCACATCGCGCTCACCAGCGCCGGGCCGCCGCCTTTAAGCGCCTCGCGGAGCGCATCCAAATCCAGATTGCCGCCGTTGTCCACCGGCAGTTCCACCTCCGGGTGGCCCATCCGCTTAAGCCGCCGGCATGGGCCCAGCACCGCGGGATGCTCGACCTTGGTGGTAACCACCTTCATTGACGGACCCAACGCCTCCGCCGCCCCGTGGATTGCGGTATTGTCGCTTTCGGTGGCGCAACTGGTAAAGACGATTTCCGATGGGTCGGCGTGGATAAACTCCGCCACCCGCTCGCGGGCTTCATTGACGTATTTGGCCACCCGTCCGCCAAAAGCGTGCATACTCGACGGGTTACCGTAGAGGTCGCCAAAAAACGGCATCATCGCCTCGCGAACCTCCGGTGCCACCATCGTAGTGGCGTTGTTGTCAAAATAAACCGTATCCATTGCTGAAGTACCTCAAAATCGTGGAAAATCCTCAAGGGCGCTATTTCAAGTCCGCGCTTGCCGCGAAACCGTTTTTCCCTATGGTTGTGCCCCGGTCACGAAAATGCGGCATATTATACTAAAACGGCCTTTTGCAAGCAAGGGCAAACACGCTTTAATCGAAAAATGGTTGTTTAGGGGTTAGGTGGTGCGGTGGTTGGGTGGTTAGGGAAGTGACGAGTTACGAGTGACGAGTTTGGGAAATGAAAAATGAAGAGATAAGAATGAAGAATTTGGGATTAGCGGTCCGGCAGCTTGTCGCTTGTCGCCGGTCGCTTGTCCAACCGCCTCTGAGGGAAATGAAGCGGGATGTTGGTATCGGGCTCGGTTTTGAAATTTATGCCAAAATGGCTTTAGGGTTGTGTTTGGCGGAGCGATAATGTATAATGATTTCGCTTTGGTCAGGGATTGCGCAGAAGGGCAAAAAGGAGCAAGAATGAAGAGCAGAATGTTTGTGAATTTGGTCGGAGCGGCATTCGCCGTTGTCATTGGCTTTTCAAGCAAGGTGCGGGCGGCGGATATCGAGATAGCCTGCCGCGACTTCACGTTGCGTGTCGGCGAGGACGCGCTCGTCAAGTCGCTTGTGGTCAAGGCGACCGGCGTGGAATGCGTTGACGCCTCCTTGCAGATACCGCTTTTTACTGCGACCCAGGACCGGCCTTTTAACAACGAGATAAAGCTGATTCATCCTAACAAGCGTACCGTCTATCCCGCATGTTCGCTCCGCCGCGAAGGCGATGTCCTTATTGCGGGCTTCACGCATCGTCAGTACGAGGCGAAGGTGTCGATAAAGACGGCGGACGGCTATGTTTCTTTCACGCTTGAGGATTTCATCTGCGACCGCAAGTCCACCTACGACTATCTCAATATGGACATTCCGCCAGTCGTCTCATTCCGCGTGATGCAGTTACCCGTGAAGAACAGAAAGAACTTCGGCGATTGGCTTAACGCGAGCTGGGACGAAAAGGCCGCAGTAGGCGTCATAGGCACGTCGCCCTATCCCGACATCGACCACGAAGAGCGCGTCGGCGCCAGGATCCTCTTCGGCGAGGTGTATGCCGGAATCAAATTGCGCGGCGCGGGGGCGGCTCTCATCGCCGCGCCTGGACGCGAGGCGTTCCTCGATGCGATGGACGCGCTTGAACGCGACTTCGGCCTGCCGCGTGGCGTCGAAAGCCGGCGCGGCAAAGCCGTGAATGAGTCGATATACCATCTTTCAGGTTCGATTACGCCAGATCAGGTCGACGAGATAATCAGCTACGCGAAGAAGGGCGGTTTCAAGTTGATAACGTTCGGACAGTCCCAAGTCACCAAGGAGATTGGCAGCTGGGGAAGGTTTGGCGATTACGAATGGCGCGATTGCTTCCCCAACCGCGAGGCCGACCTCAAGGCGATGCTCGCGAAGATCAAGGCCGCAGGGATAAGTCCCGGTCTGCATACACTTCATTCGCATATCGGCCTGAAGAGCCGCTACGTGACACCCGTAGCTGACCCGCGCCTTAACAAGACGCGCAGGTTCACGCTTGCGGAGGCGCTTCCCGCGGGAACCAATGTCATCGCCGAGGTTAGGGTGTTCGAGCCTACTGTCGACACCGTGATGTTCAAGCCGTGCCGCATCTTGCAGTTCGGCGGCGAACTTTTTTCTTACGAAAGTTACACCACGGAGCCGCCTTACAAGTTCCTTGGCGTGAAGCGCGGTGCGCACGGCACCATCCCGACCACGCATCCGTACGGCGAGATCGGCGGCATTCTTGACATCAGCGAATTTGGCACCCCGATGAGCTGCTATATCGATCAGAATTCGGACCTTCAGGACGAAGTGGCCGCGAAGATCGCGAAAATCTACAACTGCGGTTTCGAGTACGTCTATCTCGATGGTTCCGAGGGGGTGAACCGTCCGTTCAACTTCCATGTGGCCAATGCTCAGTATCGCTTGTGGAAGTTGCTCAAACCAGAACCCCTCTTCGGCGAGGGCGCGGCCAAGACGCATTTCGGTTGGCACATGCTTGCAGGCGCGAACGCGTTTGATTGCTTTAGTCCTACCGTGTTCAAGGAAAAGCTGCGCGAATATCCGTTCAAGCAGGCCCCGATCACAGATCAGGACATGAGCCGCGTCGACTTTGGCTGGTGGTATTTATGGGCACCAGGCTCACGTGACTGGTGGGGCAATACCGTAGGCGTTCAGGCGGACATGTGGGAATACGGCGCGTCCGTGGCCGCCGCCTGGAACTGCGCGATATCGATACAAATGTATTTGGGCGAACTGCGCAAGCATCCGAGGACGGACGACATTCTGGAGACGATGCGCCGTTGGGGCGACGTTCGCCGGCGCGGGCTTTTCCGCGAGGAATGGCGTCCGCTGCTCAAGAACTATGAGCAAGAACACCATCTGCTCGTCAACGCCAAGGGCGATTACGAACTCGTATCGTACGACATGATCAGTGACGGAATTAAAATGACCATGCCAATCAGGGCGTTCGTCTTTGAAAAGGACGGTGCGACGTGGGTAGTCTACTGGCATGTGTCCGGCAATGGCGAGTTCACGTTGCCGCTCGCGGCAGGCGATGTGGCGCTCTTCGACGAGTTCGCCGGAAAAACAATCGCGGTCAAGACCGTTTCTGGCGGAATTGCGCTTCCGGCGGCGGGGCGTATGTATTTGAAGACATCTCTTCCGCGTGAAAAGGTAAAAGCGGCTTTTGCCGCCGCTAAAGCGAGTGAAAAATGAATTTTGACGCTAAAAAATCAAAATATCGGTTTGACTTTACGCTTGTTTTTAGATAAAATATTACCAGAAATTTGTAGGGTTATTATGCCATCTGCATGATGACGGGAAGGAGTAGTTGGGATGTCGATACGAAAAATGAGGCTTAGGGCTGCATTGTCCGCCGTGTTCTTGGCGATTGCCAGCCTGTTTCCATTGGCGGGACGGGCGCAATGGATGGAGCAGTCGATTTCACTCCAAGCGGGGTGGAACGCCATCTATTTGAAGGTAAATCCGGCGGAGACGGAGTGCGCGAAGGTCTTTTCCGATACGAAAATCACGCAGGTTTCGTGGTGGAACCGGGATCGGTTGGACGACGGCACAGGTTCGGCGGTGACTGACTTCTGCAACTGGTACCGCAACAACGGCGAACCTTCGACCTTCGGGCGGGTTATCGGCGGCAAGCGGTATTTGGTCAAGACGACTGCCGCAACCACCATCAAGATCAAGGGTACGCCCGCCATCCCTAACGGGAAGATCTATCTGGGCGAACTTAATCTGGTGGGTGTGGACGCGTCGCCGTACTCGTCGTCGGACTATACGACCTACTACGAGTATTTCACGCCATTCCTAAGTTCGCTAACTTCGCCGTACTTCTATTCGGTGAACACTTCTAACGCGAGCGTTGTTATGAGTGTCAACACCAAGGTGACGGTACCTTCGCAGGCGATTTGGCTGACCACGACCGGCGAGGGCGAGGCGACCTACATGGGTCCGTTGCAGCTCTCGCTCGATTCTTCAGCGGCGGTGATGGCGTGGACCTCCACGGCGGTGGCGCGTTCGCTCTTGATCAAGAACGTCACATCGTCCACGCGCAAGATCACCATCAAGCGCGAGGCTTCGTTAGCACCGCCGACAGGGCAGGGGACATCAGTCGGCAACGTGGAGCTGATGATTGAGTCGATCGATATGTCGTCGGGTTTCGCCAAGCGCGTTTACACCCCGATCACCTTCCCCTTCACTACTAACGTTGCGGCGGGAGCCACCTTTGAGTTCCGCGTCCGCCCGAATCTCTCCAAGATGCCGGTTAAGACCACGCCCGGAGCGGCATACCAGAGCATTCTTGCCATATCCGATGCCGGGTCGGTGATCGACGGCGTAACCCGCGCGCAAGGCACCTGCCTATATCGCGTAGGCACCAGGGTTGACGGCGCGTTGGCCGCGAGCGAGACAAATCCCGCCGGACTCTGGGTCGGCACGGTTGTCCTTGGACAGGTTAACCGCGCTAAGACGCTCGGTAGTGCCCAGCCGGAATGGGACGCAGAGGCGTTGATGACCGCGCCGCATCCCTTCCAGTTCCGATTGATCGTCCATGTCGCGGACGACGGCACCGTGAATGTCCTGAAGGAGGTCTTCACCGCGATGAAGTCACCCGCCGCATCCGGTTCCGATCTGCTTACCGACCGGGACACCGCGATTGCCTATCGGGGGCTTTACCCGAATGCGACCATCCGCCGCACGGCGAGCGCTAATTACCCCTTCATGAAGCCGCTCACCCTGAAAGGCGGTGATTTCATGACCGCCGGCGCGGAGCTGTCCGCCACCTTTACCCAGGCGTATGATGACAAGACCAACCCCTTCGTCCACGCCTTCCATCCGCAACACGACAACCTCGCCTTCAACAACAAGAAGCCTTCCAAGAAAGAGTCTGGAGACGAAGGGTACGGCGAGTATGAGTCGTGGGGCGTGACGCGCACCGTGACTTTGAAGTTCCTCGCCGACGACCCGTCAGCCGCGGCAGGCGACAGCTGGAACCGCACCGTCACCGGCGGCGAGTACACCGAACGGGTCCAGGGCCTCATCGGCCAGGGCAAACCCATCATCACCCGCGGCATTTTCCGCCTTACCAAGGTGAACGATGCCGCTGATTTGACAACGCAAGTCATCCACTAGTCAGACTTTCTAGAGGTTCTAGACAATCTAGAAGAACGACAGTAAACCCTTTCACAACAACCCATTGACACACGAGAAGGAATCAACACCATGAACACGAACATCATCAAGACCATCTGCGCGACAATCGCCGCTGCCTTTGCTTCCGCCGCCTTTGCCACGGCGCCAACCTCCGCCACCCAGTTCACCCCCAAACTGATGAACTACCAGGGGTATCTCGCCAACCCCTCCACCGGCGCGGCCTACGCCGACGGCATCTACCAGCTTGAGTGCCGCCTCTACCGGCAGGCCTCCGGCGGCACGGCCATCTGGGGCGGCCGCTACTCGGTCTACGTCAAGGACGGCTACTTCAACCTCATGCTCGGCGACACCTCCGCCGCCAACCTCGGCTACACCTACGCGAACAACGATCTCTGGCGCGCGCTCTGGAGCGACACCGCCGTCGCCGTCGCCTCGCGCAACGACCTCTGGCTCGGCGTGACGCCGCGTCAGGGACCGACCGGCGCGTCGCTCTCCTCCCCGACCGAGATCTCCCCCCGCCAGCAGCTCCTCTGCGGCCCATACGCCTTCCGCGCCCAGGCGGCGGAGTACGCCAACCAGTCCTACACCGACTTCAAGGTGAACGGCAAACTGACCGTGACCGGATCGCTCGCGCTTCCCAATTCCTTCTCGATCCCGTGGATCAACGTCACCTCTAACTCCACCACCAAGTCGGTCCGGTTCGGCGGGTCATCCTACAGCGTGACGACGAATCCGAGCGTCTACTCCTACGGCAACTTCATCGGGCTGTATTCGTACGGGAACATCTACATGACATCCTACAGCGGCGATATCGTCGCTACGGTTCCGAGCGGCAAATCGTTTAAAATCAGCCAAAACAATTTCGCCGTCACAAATAGTGTCACATCGATGAAGTCATCTGGAGTGACATCCATTACCGGCAGTTCATTAAACCTGACGGCCAGTTCAGGAGGCGCCATCTTAAAGTCATCCGGTTCGTCGGCCTATGTCGAGGCGCCTTCGGGCCATGTTTACATATCCCCGGCAACCAACAAATATGTCTATGGACAAGGCCACGTGTACTGGAAGACGCCTGGATATACCAGCAATCTCAGTCCGTTTAAACTCAAGACGGTCAAGATAACGCTGAGCGCCAATCAAATGGCAAAATCGCAGACGATCAATCAACGCGGGCAATCCGATTATGACAATTATACCTGGACCGTAGCTGGTTTCGATGCTTATCAACTCCCGGTAAATGGGAATTATGGAATACGGTCGTGTTATTGCAGACGCGTGACTTACGAAGGCGGTCTTGATGTGGACGAGGTAATCGTCAGCCTTTCGCTAGCGTATTCATCATCAGTAGTTGTTGAGGTTCAGCTCCTCGGCATCCACAACGCCTTCCTTTACGATTTGCGATAATCGTTAACGGATAACGGCGCGGAGGATCGTTCCCCATGAAGGAGAGGAGGATTTTATGAATAGACTTTACCTGTGGCTGATCGGGTGCGCGGCGGTCTTCGCCGCTCTCGCCGACGGTCCCACGGACAATCTCCGTGCGGATTGGCGGAACCCGGTCTATACGCAAAGCGCGAACGGCGGCGTCAACCAGAACGCCGTCACGCTCGGCCCCGGTTCCGGCGTCTATTGGACGACGAACCGCCCCATGTACGTCACCACCGGGTCGTATATCCAATTCGGCTCGGTAGCGCAGCTTGTCGGCATGGATAAGCCCCCGACCTTCCGTTCCACGATCGGCGCGCCGATCGCGGCGGTGACCGCGAACAAGTTCCTCGGCGAACCGCTTGACCCGCCGGCGAACTGGAATGGCTCGGAACCGGAGATTACTTCGGACACCGGCGGGCGGGCGGTCTGGATCGATTTCGCGGGGGTGGTTATCACCACCCAGGCGGGACCGATCGAGATCAAATGGAAGCTGAAGAGCGGCGCGACGGAGACCCAGACTTTCGTGGTAGCGGCCTCGCCGACGAAGCGGCCCGTGCGCCTCTACTGGACCCACCAGCGGCCCGCCTCGGCCTGGACCGACACCTTCAAGCCGCTCCAGAACGCCGGCCCGACCGTCCAGTTCGGCTCCAACTACAAGGTCCACCTCTACGGCACCGACCAGATCCGCATCTGGAAGGAGGATTCCGGCTACGAGGACAACATGTACGAGGACGGCAGCTATTACGAGGTGGGCGACGGCTACGGCTACGTGCGGCTGAATGGCGCGGAACTGCAGGCATTCGAAGGTTCCTACGGCACCTTCCTAATCGTCTATTCCCGTTTGGACGAGGCACTTAACAAGCGCGTGATGCTCGCCTATGAGCTGGTGAACGTGCTGGAGCCGACGCAGACCCAGATCAACGTCGGCATCGGCGACCAGCTGCGGCCCTACACGCGCAGTTTCGACACCAACGAGCTCTTCCCGATGGTGACGCGCGGTATCACTGACGAGAGCGAGAATGACGAGGTTTACGTCTACCAGCACGGCAGCGGCAAGCAGAAGAACTATCTCTGGGCGATCCGCGACTCCAGCGCGAACCCGTGGAAGATCGAGGTCTATTGGCGCGCGAAAGAAGAGCTGGATGTAATCTGGCCTTTCGAGGTGGACATCTACTCCGCATCTTGGAAAGACCAGAACGCCCAGTACTACCTGCGCAACTGTAAAACCGCCAGCGGTGGCGAGGCGGAGGCAGAACCGAAGGTCTTCGTGCCCGATTCGTTGGCCGTGGAGGCAATGGCTTACCAGGTGCCGAAGACCCACGTTCATGTAATCAACGGCGCCTTCTATACCGACTACGCGGACAGCGCGACCTACGCTCTGCTCAAGTATACCAACGGCGACACGGTCTGGTTCCAGACAGTGAAGTCGGTTCCGAACTCCGGCCCCGACTCGGATGACGCCTTCCTCGCGCAGGAGATCACCGCGCCCGAGGCGTACCGGATCGGCGATGAAGAGGAGGGTTTCTTCTATCCCGGCTGGATTCGGACGGATTTCAAGACATCCAACCCCACCCGGTATCCGGTCAAGAACGCCTACAACCCCACCTTCTATACCTACCCGACCGAGTGGATGGCGACAAACAACCTCTATTCCCCGATCTTCCCGGTGAACATCGGCGAACTGGAGGTCTGGTGGTCGAAAATCTGCGATCTGAACGAAACGATCCGCGACGGGTCGGGCCACATCGAGAAACTCTCCACCCCGATCTTCTTCCCGACGGAGGCGATCCGGTACGGGATCTCCGTGCCCCGCCAGACGACTAAATGGAGCACGGTGACACCCCAGATTGTCCTGGCCTCCGGGTTGGGGAGTGCCGGCTGGACCCTCCCCGACCAGGAGACGGAGATCTCCGGTCCGATCATCCAAATCAACATTAATGAATTCGATCTGATCCCCGAAACGGTTTTCAAAGTGAACGTGCCCGGCGGGATTGACGGTCAGGCCTTCACGATCGAGAACTGGATCGCATTCAATAGTGACTATTACAATGAAGATCTGCCCGCCGCCGGTGTGCCGTGGGTGGCGTTCCATCCGGTCGATGAGGCGGGGGAGGCGGAGAGCGAGCCGCGCCTGACGCTGGCACTCGACGCGAACGCGAACCTCTGGGTCAACGGCGAGCAGAAGACCGATTTCAAGACGATCCCGGTCCCGCTCTTTCACAACGATACGGATGACAACGGCTATGATCTCCATGCCTTCCACGCCGCGCTGTCCTGCTCGGACGACGGCCACTGTACCTACTACGTGAACGGCATGCCGGTCTCGACCTTCACCGCCGAGGAGGATCAATACATCGTCAGCGGCGACCTTATGAAGATCTTCCCGGCGGCCGAAGATCCGGACGAGAACACGGGCAATTATCTCTTCAAAGGCGACTGGCGGCTCTTCCGCCTCTGGAAGAGCGAGCGGAGCCACAAGCAGATCTATCAGAACCGCTATGTGCAGCTCGATCCCGTCAACGAGATGCTGATCCAGTACGGTGAGCAGGAGGTGGAACTTGAATGGGGGGAGAGCGGCCCCCTGAGGGGACAGACGCTGGTCGACTCCTCCGCCAACGCCGCCAACGCCTCGCTCGGCTACCGATTCGATCCGGAGACCTATCCCACCTCGCCCGACTGGATTGAGGTCGGCAGAAATTGGTCCACGCTGATCCCGCCCATCGAGGGGCGGACCTTCCCGACCAGCGCGCAGATCTACCGGCAGAACGACCCGGATCAGGACGGCTACAACCCCAACGAGGAACACGCCTTCATGGTCGGGAACGTGGCCTACGCGATGCGCTGCGACCTGAACAAGATGGACCGGAACGGCGGCGATTTCACCTCGCTGCCGTATGTGCTGGTGCAGTACGCCGATCCGGATCATCCTGGCAAGTACGCGATGGAGGCGCTCCGGGTGGTGCCGGAGAACGACATGTACCGTTTCCGCTCGTTCCTTGACGCCGGTAACAAGATTCAAAGTATTTCGCCGCTGGACCGCTTCCAGCCGGCGAACCTCCACACCTTCATCTCCGGCCCGCTCTATGAGGACACGGAAGAGTGCTTCAAGGACCGCAAGGGATGGTACTGGGCGCAGCAGGCCGGCAATGACGGCGGCACGACCAACTACGTCTT
>DBXY01000030.1:6086-54142 GCA_002309765.1 Verrucomicrobia bacterium UBA1200 | reverse complement strand
CCGCCGCCCCGGCACAGGCCGCGCCCGCTCCTGCGCCAGCGGCCCCCGCCGCCCAAGCGCCGGCCCCCGCTGCGCCTGCACCGGCACCCGCTGCGCCTGCACCGGCACCCGCGGCACCGGCGGCAAATCCTGGGGCATAAACCTTTTCCAATACGAACATACCTATGAGTTCCCAAAAAACTACTTTAGCGTTAGACGTCGGAGCCAGATCAGCCAAGCTGGTTTGGGTGGAGGCGCGTAACGGGGAACCGGTAATCACCCGGGCCGAAACGTTCGCGCTGCCGATGGACGAGGAAGATCCGCACAAGCTGATTGCGACGTGGATCGATTCCCTCGGCGTGTCGAAGCATTTCTGCGCGGTAGCCCTGCCCGGATCCCAAACGGTCTTCCAGAGCGGGCGCATAATGCCCAACGACCCGCGTTCACCCGAAGAGGTCGCCGCGATGGACATCGCGCAGTTCAGCGAGATGGCCGGCGACGAAATGACCCACGACGTCTTCGCCTTTGAGCCGCCCTACGAGCCGAACGTGCGCCGCTACATCATGTCGATGGCGCGCCCGCAGGTGATTCAGGAAACCATTCGCGACACCCGGCTCAACCACCTCCGCCCGGCCGACCTGATCCCCGCGCCGGTGGCGCTGCACAACGCGGTTGAGCATTGGGCACCGGAACACGAGCTGCCCTGGTGCTACGTCAGCATCGGCCACAACCAGACCGAACTGGCGGTGGGTTACAAACTCAGTCTGCTCTTCGCCCGTTCAATCGCCATCGGGGGCAAGAGTTTCACCGACGCCGTGGTGAACGCGACCGGGCTGCACCCCGCGCAGGCTGAAGTGCGCAAGCACGGCGACTGCGGGCTGCGCGAAACCGACGCTTGTTTTGAAGAGTTGCGCGGCGTGGCCGACCGCTGGATTTCGCAGTACAACGCCTGCATGGGCGTTTACCGCAGCCAGTTCCAAGACCGTAAGATGCAGGTGGAAAAACTGGTGATCTCCGGCGGTGCCACCCTGCTCAAAGGTTTCAAGGAATACGTGGCGCACAAGCTGGGCATCCAGGTAATCACCACCGACGAGTTGCGGGCACAATCGGGTAAGACCGAGGCCGCCGAAAAGCGGCCCGACGCGCAGTTCGACATCGCTTTCGGACTGGCCGTCACCGCCATGCAACTCGGCTCCACCTATCTCTCGCTGCTCCCGGCGGAGCTTAAAGACGAGGTGGTGTTCCGCCAGAAAAAACCGTGGTGGATCGCCGCAGCGGTGTTTATCTTCGCTGGAATGGCGATTTACTCCGCCACCGGGTTGCTGCTGATCAAGCGCGACAAGGCGCATCTGGAAGCGGAACAGCAGAAGCTCCGCAAGCTAGAGCAGATCGACAAGCAGATCCAGAACACCCGTTCCTACTGTTCGCAGATCGTCACCAACTCTGTGCCGTTGTCCGACCTGCTGATGAACGCGCCGCTGGCTCGCGACGTGCTAACGCTGGTCTCCTCCACGGTTGACCCCAACGACTGGATCACGCTCTTCTGCGACGAAAAGATCTACAATCCCGAGGAGCAGGAACTGGAGGAAGCCATCGCGGCTTCCGCCGGTAAAGCGTCCGGGAAAGGGATGTCGCTCTTCAGGTCGCTCCGCACCAACCCCAAACGCAAAGCCCCGACACTGGCACCCGCCACCGCTAGCAAGAAAGAGGCGGCGAAGAAAAAAGAGATCATGGAGCCGTTGCGCTCGGTGTTCATCGTGGAGGGTTACACCCAGAATCCCAGCCTGAAAACGGTAAAAGAGATGATCGAACGGCTGAAAAGCGCCCCGGAGATAGCGAGGGTGGACCTTCGCAGCGACGACAAGGTTTTGAAGCCGACCGGCATTCCTGACTCGGAAGCCGACAAGATGTCCAACTTCCGCCGTTTCGTGATTGAAATCGAGGTGAAACGACAATGAACCTTTCCGCCTTGAATTTTCTTAAGATGGAGCGGATGCAGGTACTGTTCATCCTGCTTTTCATCATTATCAGCGCGATTTTAATGGTAAATCTGGTGGTTTTGCCACAACAAGAGCTGGCGCAGCAGAACCGGGATGTCCGCGAAAAGCTGGAGAACCACAAATTCGCCAAAATCTCGATGGCAAAAATCCAGGAACTGGCCAAGCAGGAATCCAACAACCTGAAAGATTTGTCCAACGAGTGGTCGCGCATCTGCCAGCGGCTGGAAACCTTCCCCAACGACGCGGCAAGCGCGGGGGCGGAGGTAAACCGCATCGACTACAAAGTCCAGCTGTTTGAGATCCGCGAACGTCTGCAACAGAAATCCGACGAACTAAAGATCAAGCTTATGCCGACCGAGCTGGGTTTGGACAACGACATCGGCAGCGGCGAGGAGATCCGGGTGCGGATGCTCCAGCTCAAGGCGGTGGAGAAACTGGCCGACCTAACGCTCGACCGGCAGATCCAACGGTTGGTGGAAATCTATCCGCTCGCGCCCGTGGTGCATACCGACAACAAGAGCCGCGTCACATTCACCGAATATCCGGTCCGCGTGGAGTGCGACGTTGATTTTGAACACCTCTACACCTTTTTCCAGTCGATTTTCGAAGAGACGCAAGTGTTTACCTTCCGTAACATCCGCATCGAGTCCGGGCCGACTTTCGACTCCAAACTGCGGGTGAAAGCGGTGTTGTCGGCGCTGCTGTTCAACTGATAAACCGAGGAGATTTTTATGGACAAACTTTGGAAATGGGTGATGCGGTTAAACGCCAAGCTGATCTGTCTGGCGGCGTTGGCGCTTTTTGCCTGCACCGCAGTGTGGTGCGGTTTGCGTGCGTCGATTCCCCCCACCCCGTTCCCGGAAGGAAGCGGCGACGCCGAGAAAAGCAGGGATCCCATCTCCCTGGGCACGTTGGAGTACGTCTCCAACCAAGTGTCTGAAGCGGGCGTGGAGGTGCCGGTTGATCCCTTCCGCCCCACGCTCGAAGCGATTTTCACCAACGAGACCCAGCGGGCGGCGTTTCTTGCCGCGCTGAAGAAGGCGCGCGAAGGCGCGGCCGGGCTTAACGGATCCGGTAAAGACGGCAAGACCGACCCCTTCGCCGCGTTGCGCAACAAAAACCAAGTTCCGGGACAGACGGTGGGTCCGAACGGGCAACCGATGGTAACCCCCAAAATCTCCTTCCTGGGTTTTGTCCAGCGTTCCGACGGCAGCAAGGGCGCGTTGTTCAACGACTCCACCGGCGACAGTTTCTTCTATGAACCGGGCAAAAAAGTGCACGGCGTGGAGATCACCGACGCCAACAGCAAGTCCGCCAGCATCAAGTTTCCCGACGGTACCACCAAGGTAATGCCCATCGGCGAGTCGGTTGAGTTGGCCGCAGAGCCAGCCAAAGCCCCGGCGGCAGGGGCCGCCAAAGCTCCGGCCAAAGCGCAGGTGAAAGGCAAAGACGATGCCAAAGCCGCAGCCGCAAAGGCCAAGCCAGGTCAAATCCCCAAGCCGGGCCAAAACGCCAAGGGCGGCAAGCCGATGAAGAAACCCGGCGCGAAGTAGAAGGATCTTTGTTTCCCATGATCAATTACTATTCCGAAACACTTTTGATTGAGGTTGCCCAGAAACTGGTTGACCGCGGATTGCTCACTTTGGACAAACTCGGCGAACTGCAAGGCCGGGCCGCCATCACCATGCAGGGGTTGGACCGATTGCTGATTGACGAGGCCATCGTCAACGAAGAAGACCTTTCCAAAGTCTTTTCCGAGGTCAGCGGCATCCCCTACCACCATATCGGCGACTTTAAAATCCAGCAGGAGGCGATTGACAAAGTCACCGCCAAGGTGGCGTTGCGCCACCGCATCGTGCCGATCTCGTTTAACGACGGCATTCTGCTGCTGGCGGTAAGCAGAGTGCCCAACCTGACCACGGTGGACGGATTGCGGATGGTGCTGGATGCCGGGCTTGACTTCGTGCTTTGCCCGGAAAGCGACATCAACATGTCGCTCACCCACTTTTACGGATTGGGCGCCGAGACCATCGACCAGCTGATCGCCGAAGCCGAGGCGTCGGGGGCAATGGACGAGCAGCAGCAGGATTCGGACATCGCGGTCCAGACCCACGACACCGGTATGGTGCGGTTTATTAACCTGATCATCGCCGAAGCCATCCGAATGGACTGCACGGACATCCACATTGAACCGTTTGAAAAAACCTTGCGTTTGCGGTACCGCATCGACGGCATCCTTCAGGAAATCCCGCTGCCCAAGGGCGTGGAGCGGCTGAAAAACGCCGTAAGCTCCGCCGTGAAAATCATGGGCAACATGGACATCGCGGAACACCGCAAACCGCATGACGGACGTATCAAGGTTCGCTGCGGCAACGCTGACTACGACTTGCGTGTGTCTGTGCTACCGACCGGCTGGGGCGAAACCTGCTGCTTGCGTATTTTGAACCGCGGTACCACCCAAGTGGATTTGAACGAACTCGGCCTCTCCCCGCTGCAATTGCCGAAGATCGCGAAACTCACCGAATTGCCGCACGGGGTCATCCTGATGACCGGGCCGACCGGTTCCGGTAAAACCACCACGCTTTATGCATTGCTGGCGCGGTTGAACCAGACCGGAACCAAGATCATCACCGTTGAAGACCCGGTGGAATACCAGATGGACGGCATCAGCCAGGTGCAGACCAACAGCAAGATCGGTCTGACCTTCGCATCGGTGCTACGTTCGATCCTGCGTCATGACCCGGACGTAATCCTGATCGGCGAAATCCGTGACTCCGAAACCGCCGACATCGCGGTTCGATCATCGCTCACCGGCCACTTGGTGCTCAGCACCCTGCACACCAACGATGCGCCGTCGGCGGTGACCCGTCTTACGGATATGGGCGTGGAGCCTTACCTGATTTCCTCCTGCGTGGAGGGCATCGTGGCCCAGCGTCTGGTGCGCCGGGTCTGCCGCCACTGCAAAACCGTGTATGAACCGCCGAAGGCGATTTACGACGAAATCGCGGCGTGTTACCCCGACAAGATTGCCGAGGCGGAGTTCCTGAAGGGTAACGGTTGCCCGGGTTGCGGGTTCACCGGCTACCGCGGACGGAGCGCCATCAACGAAGTAATGATCATGTCCGACCCCATCCGGGCGCTGGTGGTAAACCGCGCGGCGGCCAACATCATCAAGGCCAAGGCGATGGAAGAGGGCATGGTTACCTTGCGTCACGACGGCTGGTTGCGCGTGATCGAGGGACGCACCTCGGTGGACGAGGTGTTGCGCGTCGCGGGCCGGATGGAGGAGTAGTAAATGGTGAAGACGCCCGAATCCGGATCCGGCAGTCGCCGTTCGGTCGGCGGCTTCACATTGGTCGAGCTTACCGTGACCACCGGCATCGCCGCCGTGCTGCTGGGGATGGTGATCGGTTTGAGCCGCCATCTCAACGCGGTCACCAACATCAAACAGGCGCAGGTCGACCTTGCGGAGTGGCAGCAGGCGCTCCACGAATGGTATCTGGAGTTTGGCGAGTACCCCTACGCCGCCATTGACAGCGAAGGCAACATCGAACCGCTGGTTAGCGAGACCGGCAAGCAAATGCGCTACAACCTGTCGAACGTTTTGGACCGGGCGGCTGTATGGCTAAAGGACCTACCGGGCGGCAGCACCAACATCACCTTCAAGTCCTTTATGAAGGGAGCGGGGCGGATTACCGATCCCTGGCGGCAACAGTACGTTTACCTTTGCGACGAAAACCACCGGTCCTACACCCTGTTCTCCACCGGGCCGAACGCGAAAACCGAAGTGCTGGGCGACCAGGCACATACATCGCTGGACGACATTTACGCGGAAAGGTAATAAGAAATGGGCAACGTGAAAAAACTTTCAGCGTTCACCCTGATTGAAATGGTGATCGTGATCGGAATCATCAGCGTGCTGATGGCGATGCTCTACGGCGGGTTGGAGCGCGCCCAGAAATTCAGCCGCCGCACCATTACCTATACCGAGGTCAAAAGCATCGAGAACGCCTTTAAGCAGTACCACGCCCACTACCACTGCTGGCCGACCAACACCCCCGGCGAAACTGCCGTGGAGATCAGCGACGGCGACTCATATTTTGTGATCGACCGGCAACTGGCGAACGTGTTGCGCGGCAACATCACCGATTCCAGCACCGAAGAGATCCGCAACATCAATTACGACGCCATCCCGTTTATCGAGTTCAGCCGCTTTTACGCCAAGACCCCATATCCGCCGGTCAACCCCTTTCCCCCGACCTCGGACGAAAAAATCTCCGACCGCCAGTTCCACGTAAAGTTCGACACCAACGGCGACCACCAGATAAACATCCCGGCCGACGAGTTCGTCACCACCGCCACCAACGTGGTTGGCGATGTGGTGGTCTGGACTTACGTGCCAGGCACCCGCAAGGGCAAGACCGACGAAAGCGACTCCACCGGCGGAGTCCCGCCTGACGAGCGGATCGAGAGCTGGAGCAATTTCACCATTAAGAACAGGCAAGAGTAGCGGCATGGACAAAACCAGCGAATTACCGACAGCGAAACGCACCCAAAAAGCGTTCACCATCGTTGAAATGATGGTGACGGTCGGGGTGTTTTCGATTCTGTTGGCAATTTTGCTCCCTACCGTGACCACAGTGCACCGGTCCGCGCTCAACCGCCAGGCGCAGGCGGGTGCCACCATGCTGGCGCAGGCCGCGATGCGCTACCATTCCGAATACGGTTTCTGGCCGGGCGAGGTGGTTGCCAAAGACAGCAGCGGCGGCGTTATGGTGAATGACGATCTGCCGGCATCGGTACGCAACGGAATCGATTTCTGTCCGTTGCTGATCTCCGGTCCCAAGGAGTTCGTTGACAAAATCGAGTCCACCACCGATGATGAGCATGGCGGCAACAACGCCGATATCTTCAAACTCTATTCCAATGAAGTTTACCGGGCAATGGCTCGTGTTGACTTAACCCAGAACGGCACCCGCAAAACCAACCCGCTCAACCCCAAAGGTATCCGTTTTCTGGATTTGTCCCGTGAGAACGAAATCGATTTCGTGGATTACCCCGACCCATGGGGCAAACCATACATCCTGTTTATGGGTTTAAGGCCGAACTCGACCTTCACCCACACCGTGAAGTCGTCAGTGGACGGTAGCACCTCTTACGAAGTCACCATCTCCAACGTTACCGCCTTCGCTTTCTCGCTGGGCGAGAAAGGCAGCGGCAGCACCAACTACATCTACAGCGCGGGGGCGACACGATGAACGCAATTAAACTCCGCGCCGGATTTTCCATTTTCGAAATAATCGCCGTGATGACCATCATGGGGATCCTTACATTGGCCCTGTTGGGTTCTTTCCGGTACTGGGGAACAGCCCACGCGCTCACCGGCGCGGTGAACATCATGTCCGCCGCCATCGACGAAGCGGAAACCATCGCCCGCGAAAACCAGCAGATTGTCGGGTTCCGTTACGGCAACGACTTAACCAACAGCGTCAAAAGCATCACCTCGTTTCAGACCTTCCTTTGCGCTCCGACCAACGAGGTGGACTCGCTGGAAGCGGTGGAGGAAATCATCAAGCAGCACAGCGAGAGCGCCGACCTCTATTTCGACATGGTGAACGACGACTCTGAAATCAAGGTGATCAACATCTCGCCGAAGCACCTGCTCCCGAGCGACATCCGGCTGGTGCCGGTAACGCTGCAATCCGCCGGCGACGACGGGGAAAACATCGTGCTCAAAGAAAAAGAGTATGAAACCGCCACGCTGTTCTTCCGCCCCGACGGCTCGGCGTTTTCACTTCACGATGACGACAAACTTTCGCACGCGATAAAAATCGAAACCCGCAAACACTTCGCGGTAATCGGCAAAACCGAAGTCGAGCCAATCTACCGTCTGTTGCGAATCGACCTCGCCAGCGGGACCACCTCCGTAACCACGCCAAACCATTCGGAGGATGCCCAATGAACTTAAAACGTAAAAACGGGTTCACCCTTATCGAAACCGCGCTGGCCATGCTGGCCATCGGCATCGCGGTGGTGGCGATTTTCGGATTGAGCCGTCACGGCATCAGCACCGCCAATGAAACCGACAACGACCGCCGTTGCAACCAGTTCGCCGCCACGATCTTCGAGACGTTGCGCGATTACAACCATCAGTTTATCGAATACGCCGAAGCTTATTCCCAAACCAACAACACCACCCCAGTTTTGAGTTGGCTCGAACGCTGGAATGACGTATTAGAGTCTGACCTGCTAATTCCCTTCCCCGCAATGGCCGATATCGAAACGCCGGAGTTGCTGGTTTTCAATGCAACCGATGGCGGACAATACATCAAGTTCACTCCAGCCTATGACCCCGAGGACATTGACCTCAACGCCTGGACTCCGCTCTATTATTTGTCGATTGAAATGCGTAATAATGGCAAAGATTTGGAAGAGGCTGCAAAAGAGGATGACATTGATTACCTTGACACCTTGGATGTGTCGCTGTTGGTGTGTCCCAACCGCACCTCCTACCCCAACAAAATCCGTTACTACTACACTTCGTTGATCTATCCGGGAGGCAGACGATGAACACACGTATTCGCCATTCCGGTTTCACCATCCTCGAACTGGTGGTCTCCATCTCGCTTTTTGTAATCATCGGCGCGATTCTATACTCCATGCTCGATGCCGCCACCAACCTGTGGCCAGTCGGTTCCGACACCACGCAAGAGCGCGTCAAGATCGACCGGGCGCTAGACATAATCGAACGCGATTTGCAGGAAGCCATCACCGACAACGGCAACCTGATCGTGGTGTCAGCGGGATCCAGCGAGGACGGTTTGTCAACCGAATCCGAGTTTGCGGAAATCGAACCGGACAAGGACGAACCCGCCTTCTTGCAGGGTGACTTGTCTGAGATTGATTTCACCGCCACCACCGATGAAAAAGTGTACCAAGTATTAACGTTTGCACGGCCAGCTTCCTATCGTTACAATACCGATTTTAAGCCTGAAAACCGGTTATCGATTGATGTGGTGTGTTACACCTACTACCGCAATTCGCTCTTCCGCCACCAGTTGCCCATAGAACGGCAAACTTCCAACGAACAAACCAAACCTTTGGGAGAACTGATTTACAAAACGGTACGTGAAGCAAAATTGGATGAGATTTGCAAAGCGTTGGTTGAAGATCCCACCGGTCAGAAAATGGAGGGTTACGAAGGCCAGCATTCGCGGCTGTTGCAACGGGTCAGCGGGCTGACCGTTACCTCCACCATCCCATACCGGTATCTGCTCGATCCTGATTCCGACGACGAAGATCAAACGGAAACCGAACAGGGCAAGAAACTGGTGGAAGCGACGCAGCACACTCACGTTGAGGCGAATGTGCTGCCCACCCGCGTGGACATCGGCATCGCCATTCAGTCAGAGCACGATTGGAACCAATGGCTGCAACTGGCCACTGCCGATGATACCGACTCCCAAGCGGATGCCGCAGCGATGGGCGTAATCGCGTCACGACGGATCGTGCTGACTACCTATGGAGGATCGCGGCTATGAAACGCACGGCAAATCCCCATAACTTCGTTCGCAATCCTGAATCCGGCGCCACGCTGATGATTACCCTCGGCGTGATTACGGTGCTGGCAGTGCTGGCGGCAACGTTCCTTACCGTCTCAAAACTGCGCCAGCGTACAGTAAAACAGCAAAGCAACGCTGAAATCGTGCGCGACTATCTTGACGCGGCACTGGTGAAGACGCTGCGCGAATTGGAAAAATCCCTTGCCTATCCCAATTACACCGACGTGGTGCCGGAATCCGAACCAACCGTCAACCGGCGTCTAGTACCAATCAGCCAGTGGTTCAGCTACTCCTACCTCCAGACCAACAAGCTCGAAGATGTTGAACTTCAAACCGGCGAAGCGTATTTCTCGCCGCCATCCGAAGATTTCAACCGGGATACGGTAAACCTGCTTACGCGGGACGTGGTGGCGCTGCTGCCGTCAATCCTTACCAACAACATTCCGGTACCGGTCGGCATAGACCAGATTGACGAATATCCGGGACGCAGCGGTTGGATGCCGATTGAACGTCCGAGTTTTATCGGCAATCAAGGATGGAACCTTCAAAAACAAGCGCCGCTATGCCGAATGGCGTTCGCGATTTTCAATGTCTCAGGATTGTACGATTTAAACACTCTCGCCTCCGGGCCGCTTGTTGGCGGCAAACCGGTCCGCACCTGTTTCTCGCAGATTGACGTTACCAACCGGCTTGTCAACGCAACAGGAAACGAAACGGACGCCTTCCCTGACGGTTATGATTACACCAGCAAGGACTTGCCGTTTTCGGCTTTCTCTTATGACCCTTCCCCAACCCTCTCACCGTTGCAGGGTGGCCACACCATCTCAAAGCAACTCGGCTTACCTGCCTTCAACGCCGGGCAAATCCTCGACCTGAATGAGGAAAGCCGCTACAGCGCGTTCGGGGCGGGTGGTAATTTTAGGTTCTACAAATTCAACCTCAACTCCGTAACCAACTACATGGAGGACTACGAAGGCAACTCCGGCGGGTCATCCGGCTGGTTCAACGGCAACACCTTCAAGACACGGTGGCTGGATCCTGTTACGGTGCTGGTAAACCAAATGCGCGGCGGTGACAGCGGCCGTCTGCAATTGCCCACCGGAGACCGAATCGCATGGAATCTTGCGAATTTCATCGACCCCGACCGCGTGCCGCAAATCTCCAATTTTGTCGAAGATGAGGACGAAGAGGGCAATCAGGTGTTGCCGACCCGCGTGGATTACCTATCCGAGCCGGTACCGCTGATCAACAAGGTTTCGGTATTCAACATTTTTGACCCCGACGGCAACGCCAATCCCGACGCGCCCAAAGAACCCGGCTATTACGATTTGCCAGAAGATGGCACGCTTACCAACCATTACGCCGTCGCGGTGGAATTGTGGTACCCTTATGAACCGATTTCACCTTTCGAGGACGAATTTAACGGCGACCTTAACCCTGCTTGCTACATCGGCATCTACACCAACCAGTCAGAAATCTCCACCACTGCCGAGGTCCCTTGGTCCTCAAATCTGTTGCGCGACTATTTCCGATGGAATTACTCCAGCAACGCCCTCTACAGCGTGCTATTCAAAATGTGGGGCGACGACTACGTAAACACACTTGGCCCCGGCATTTGGCGGCATCCTCTTTGGCGGCTAGTAAACACCGATTCCGACCTGTGGTTCACCTCGTCAATGACTAACCACGTTTTCTGGCCGGTTGCCGACACCAACGGCGCCTTTACGGTCGAGGACAACCCGATTTGGCAAGCCTTCTATCCCGAATTGGTCGATGTGGTCACCACCAACATTTTGGAAGACTTCACCGAGGAGGTGGTAACCAACACTTACACCACCGTGGTGGTCACCAACTCTGTGCTCAGCCATGTGGACGGCGAATCCACCAACGAGCTGGTTTACATCTTCAAGGAGACCCCGCCACGGATGTTGTGGTACAATAACGGCAACGGCTCATGGATTACCAACTACTGGATTTCATTCAACACCACCATCGCCACCTACCCCGAGCCGGAACCGGTTGACGACAATCCGGAAATCGACAACGGCGATGACAATAATCCGGGCGGAGATGAGCCGAACGTTGATCCCGAGCCGGAACCTGAGCCGAATCCCGAACCTGAGCCAGAGCCGGAACCGACTCCGGAACCAGAACCGGTGTATGTGCCGCTTACCGTTACGTTTGACGACACCCACCTTTTGGCCGGTTACCTTTTCGATCCCGAAACCGGCTTGCTGCAAGCCACAGTGCGAGAAACCCTCGATGACGGTTCCGTAACCAACGCCACCTACGGCATTGAGTCCTTCGTCTTTTCTGAGACACCGGACCCACCGGTTGTTGAGCCCGAAGAACCCGACAACGGTAACGAAGGCGATAACAATGAAAATGGCGGCGGCGAAAACGGTGATGAAAACGAACCAGCCAAAGAAACCGGGGTTTCCACCGTCAGTGTGACCAATATGCTGATCTCCACCGAAATCGAACAGGCCAAACCCCTGCCCCGGCCCGACGACTTGGGCGATATGCTAGACGCCCTGCTCATAACCTTGGCGGCGACCTCCAACAGCGTCGATTCGCTGTACGAACAGCTGACCGACACTGCGGTTTCGATAGACGACGGCAATTGGGAACGCTTCTTCGAGAACTTTGCCGTCCGCGTTCCAAATATGCTAAACCGGCTCTTCCCGTCCAACAAAACCCCGTCCCTCGGCAACCTCACCAAGGACGACCGGTTTGAATTGGAAGATGACGCCAACCGCGATTCACGCAAGGGTGACGTAGAATACTTCGAGCCGGATGACGAAGCGGAAAACTTTACCGGTCATTTCTGGACCGTCTACCCCAAGAAGGTCGTAAACTTCATGGAAGTCGAGACCATTGGCGCACCCGAAGGTGAGGTCGGCGAATTTGTGTCCGTCACCAACTATCTGCCGATCGGGAAAAACAGCAACCGCATCTGGATCCGTCCGCTGGTGACCATCAAGCCCGACAACACCACCGACGCGATGGAGACCTACATGATTGAAAGCGAAGACGTGGGCAAGGGCGAAATCATTGTGGACGAAGCGTTGCTGAAGGGCAACAACACCGATGACCCGACGGTTTACGAGTGGAATATCGCCACCAACCGCTACGCGCCCGACCCGCGCCGTAACGCCTGGGTCGCCAACTGGTCCAACCTGCCCAGCGAATTCGAATGGAAAAGCGACTACAAACCGTCCACCAATTTCACCGCCGTGGCGGAACTGCCCTTTATCCATTTCGATTCGCCGTTATACAACATCGGCGACATCGGCCATCTCTATGCAGGCTACCCCTCGTCCGGCACGATCAACCCCGGGGAACGCGGATACGACACCATCACTTTCTCGTCCGTCAGCGGCGCCGCCCTACTCGACATCTTTACCCTCTTCCCCACCAACGGCCCGGCGAGCGGATTGGTTCAGGCCAACACCGCCTTAATGCCGGTGCTGGATCTGTTATTCGCCGACGCCGCCATCGGCTGGACCAATGCCGAAGACAACGCCGAAACGCAGCTGAAATTCCGCGAAGAGGATGACTGGCGCGAAAGCTGGTCGATGATTTACTCCAACGCGCTCACCCACACCGGGGTAAACCTGGGATGGCACTCCTTCTCGGAAATGATGCCCAACCTGCTGGCGGGCAGTACCAACGAAAGCGCCATCAGCGTGTCGAATCTGCCGGACGAGGGATTAAACCCCATGCACGATTACTACGAAGACGCGATGAGAAAACTTCCCGAGAAGGTGTCGTTCCGTCAAAGCATCTACCACATCGTTTTGGCAGTACAGGCGCTTTCCCCGATTTCCACCGATGACAACGCACGGGTTATTGCGGAGCGGCGGGTGTTTATAACCGTGTTCCGCGACACCTACACCGGCAAATACGAAATCGTCGGCTGGCGCTGGCTTAATTAGGAGACCGCAGTGAGAACCATGTTTTTTGAGGCCGCGCTGGCGGCACTATTAGTTACCGGCACGGTGTACGGCGCGAGTGATGACCTTGCCGCCATCTCGGCGGAAGTAGACCGCGAAGCCAATGAACTGGAGCAGGAAAAGAAAACCGCGTCGGAGATCCTGCTCTCCTGCAGCCAGCTCATCCCCACCGAACGGCTGCTGCTTACCGGAACTTTAAAGGTAAAGAAACTCCGCGGATTCATTTTGCAGGAAAACCCCTACAAGTTGATGCTGGATTGGGGCGCGAACCCGCCGAACGCGGAACTGATGCTGCTTGATCCGGGCGGAACCTCGCTGGTGCAGCGCGCGGTGATGACCCGCAAACCCGGCGCCGCGGCAGAGCTGAAACTGTTCAGCGGACCGGAGCAGAAGCCGGAAGAGACCCCGAATTTTGCCGGAAGGGTCAGCGGAACCGACCTCACCTGGCTCGATCTGTCGTTGGATTTTCTGTGGTGGAAAGACGCCCGTTTTGACACCCCGGCGAGGGGCGAAAGCCGTAACGGCCGCGACTGCCACATCATCATCGCCGGACCGCCGAAGCCGATTCCCGGCTGCTCAGCGGTGCGGGTCTGGGTTGACCGCCAACTCCATTGCATCATGCAGGCCGAGCAGATCGGACCGCAGGGTGACACCGTCCGGCGGATGTGGGTACAGCGTGTCAAAAAAATGAACGACCGCTGGATGATACGCGATATGGAGGTTTCGACTCTCAACAGCAATAACCGCACCCAATTGCTGGTTGAAGATGTCGCCACGCCATGAACGCTGCCGTTACTGCCATACTCTGCGTCCTGCTGGTGATACTGTTTTTTTTGTCGGCCTATTTCTCCAGCAGCGAAACCGCGCTGTTGTCGCTCAGCCCGGCGCAGCGTGAAAACATCCGCAAGCATTCGCCGGAAATATCCAAGCGGCTTGAAGAGCTGCTGCATGATCCGGCAATCCTGTTATCCACCATTCTAGTCGGCAATAATCTGGTCAATTTTGCCATCGCCACCATCGGGTACCATCTCACAAGGAAAGTGTGTCCGGGTTATGCCGGAATCGTTTCCGTGGTGGTGGTAACCATACTGCTCCTGCTGTTTGGCGAAGTCACACCCAAACGGTTCGCCATCACCCATCAGGAACGGCTCGTGCCGCTGTTCGCCAGCACTTTGCCCCACTTGATCCGTCCAATCAAGCCGTTTAGCGAATTTCTAAAAAACGCCACCGGCGCCCACCCCCTGATCCGGAAAATTTTCCGTTCCGAGCGCCGTGCGCTTAATGACGATGAGTTGATGGAAATCGTCGAAGCCAGCAAGGAACAGGGCAACCTCGACCAAGAAGAGGTTGACATGATGGACGGCATACTGCGGCTATCGGAGCTGCGGGCCAGCGACGAAATGACCCCGCGTATCGATATCGTGGGCGTAGACGTCGACTTGCCGAAAGAGCAGCAGTTGGCCGCCATCGACGCTTCGCACTTCCGGTATATGCCCATTTTCAACCGCACTCCGGATGCAATCCAAGGCTTTCTGGACGTCGCCCAATATTTGCTTGATCCCAACCGCGACTTCGCCGCCGCCAGCCATAACGCGTTGTTTGTGCCGGAAAACATAACTTTGGACAAGCTGTTGCTGAAATTCCAAACCACTAAAATGAAAATCGCCTGCGTGTCGGATGAATACGGCGGAACGGCAGGAATAATCACCTTGGGTGACATTCTGGAATTGGTCGCAGAACCGGTGATAAGCAATGACAAAGAGGAAGATCCGATCACCGATATCAGCATTCCGGGCAAGCGCCGGTGGAAAGTTCTCGGGACCACCAGTCTGGAGGAAATCAACCGTACCACCGGGCTGGAATTGGTCGCCCACGACGCGGACCGGATCTCCGGATGGATATCATTCCACGCCGGAAAGATACCAGAACAGGGCACGGTGGTTGAAGCGCAGGATTGCCGGGCGACAGTGCTTAAAATGCGCCGTCGGCGCATCACCCTGGTCAGAATCGAGCTTACCGGCGAAGACAACGACAGCGACCTGGATATTGACATCGACGGGCTTCCCGAGGTCGAAGCCAAAGATTTGCTTGAAGACAGCAAGGGGGTTCTGGCATGATCATATTCACGCTGTTATGCCTGCCCCTCTGTATGTTGATCACCGCGTTCTTCTCCGGAACCGAATGCGGCATGAACTCCATAAATCCCGCACGGTTGCTCCATTGGGCGCGCAATAACGTAAAACCGGCGGAAATACTGCTCGAATTCCAGAACAACATGCAACGCTTTCTCGCCACGGTGCTGGTGGGAAACAACCTTTTTCACGTTATCGTGGCAACCTTGACCGGCAGCGTCGCCAAGCAGCTGGAAATGAGCAACGCGCGCGAAAGTGTCTGGTCGGCCACAATGGCGGTGGCGGTGCTTTACTTTTGCGAATACCTGCCCAAACTTTACTTCCGGTCCCGCCCGCTGCGCCGCACCGTGCGGGTGGCGAAAATATTCGCCTTTTGCGACCGGGCGCTCGACCCGCTGACCAGATTCGTCTTGTTCATCACCAAATGGTTCACCCCGAAAGAATGCCGCGATTCGCCCAATCAAGGCGAGTTCCTGGTCACCCGCGATTTCCTGGAATCCGTGGTCAGCGACCGGCTTGAGGGTGCCAGCATTTCGCCATACGAAACCGCGGTCTTTCGCCGGATATTGAAACTGCAAAGTAAATGCGCCAAGGACATCATGACCCCTATCGACAGGGTGGTCAAAGCCTCCAAACGCATGACCATCGCGCAATGCTACAGCTTGGCCCGCGAAACCGGGCATTTCCGCTTACCGGTCTTTGACACCGACAAAACCCGCTGTATCGGGATAATCAACGTAATTGAAGAGCTTTTTGCGCGAACCAATCCCAAGACCAGTTGCAGCAACCGCATGACGCCGGCGTGCTTCATCAACGCCAACGAACTGGCCGACAATCTGTTACCCAAGATGCGCGCGAAAAAATCGCCCATGCTCTGCGTAACGGAAAACCACGCCGTAATCGGCATCGTCACCGAAGCCACCGTGTTGCGGCTAATCACCAACCGGCAATCTTAATGCGGCCAGCGAAAGGCGGTCATTCTGCGGTTGACGTAACCGGGCCGGAGCTGTAACGGCGGCAATGCTCCTCGGCAGCCGCCTCGGCCAACGCGTTCACGATTCCGCCGGACACCGCATCCCAAGCCGTCCAGGCGTTGCAGAACGGCGCGGCGGGCAACAGCGGTAGCCACGTCAAACGGCGCAACTTCTCCGCGCAAACGGTCGCGTAAAGCTGTTGGCCGCCCAAAGTGCAGGTTACCGCTCCGTCCAATGTGCAGGTGCCGACCATCGGGATCAGCCCCAATGAAAACAGCGACAGCGTCTCGGAATTCATCTCCGCGACAGGGGAAAGCCCGCCCTGCCGGAACACGAAATTAAGGTGGTACGAAGCCCCGTCATCGGCGGCATAGGTTACTTCCGAAAACACCCCGGTCGCCTTCAACGCCGCCTGCACCTTTTCCCGCAACTCGAGTTCGCCGGGGCAGCCGAAAGCTTCCGGCATCATCGCAATCAGCGTCACGTTAAAGGAGACCGGCACCCGGTTCGCGGCGGAAATCCGGTGCGCCGCCACCGGACGGTTCACCGTGTATCCGGAGTCCCAATACAGGCAACCGGAAACGCACATTGCCAGAACCAAAAAGGCAAACGCAGAGATTTTATTTCGCATCTTCCACCTCCAGTTTGGCGATTGACCGATTCCCGCGCTCTAAAAACGGCTCAACATCGGCACGGGTTTTAATCGGCCTCCCGTTGACAGATTTTACGATTTGGCCGCGCCGGATGCCGTCGCGTTCAGCGGGAGAACCGCGGAACACCGCTTTGACCCGCACTTCCACCGCGCTGTCGAGGGGTTCGTCGGGAAGGCGCTTCGGCACCTGCAACTCGACGCCATAGAGACCGGACACATCGATTTTGCGGAAGAACATCACATTGTGGGTGTAAATGTCCACATTCTGCTGCACCGGGACCGCGTTCCATCCGGTAGTGGTGTAAGTCTCGGAATAAACCAGCGGCGGGTGGGCGTGGTGGTAGTGACGGTGGGGCGGAGGCGGATCCCACCCCGTTACATAGGTGGTGTAATACGTTGGGACATAAACGACCGACGACCGCTGCCGGGTTTCCTTGAACCGGATATCCACCAACGCCAGCGAAGCCCCCTGCTCCACCGCCGTGTCCACGGCACCGGCCAACGGCTCATATTCCCCCTCGAAAGCGCTTACACCCACCGGCGCGAATCCGGCCTCGATGATATCCAGCACGTCATCTTCCGATCCCGCCAGACGCAACTCCACATCCGCCGGTTTCACGGAAGACCGCACCGGCGTGAAACCGTCCGCATCGTCCAACGGGGAATAACTCTGTTCATAGTAATTGGTCATGCAGCCGGCGGCAACCGCCAAAACCGCCAACGCCAACGTCCGAAAAGCTCGCTTCATGCCAAACCCCTTTCCGTCCTGAAAAACAATGCTAAAATGATACCCCTGTTCAGGCAAAAAATAAAGCCAATAATTTCATTACTTTTTTGCAGTGCATCCCGCCGCCCGACCCGTAATCTTCCCATGGGAAGGAGGCTCGTTTACTTCTGCGCACTACAAAACTACAAGAGATTCATTATAATTTCTCGCAGAGCCGCAAAGTAGTGGAGAATGGCCGCTGGTTGTCAAGTCACGGTTAGAAGTTAGCACTTCGTTCTTTGGTTGTGTTGTTTGACGGCAGGGCGGGACTTCCGCCCGTGCGGCACTACGTGAAATCATTTCCGGCGGGCATCACGCCACCTCCTTCCACTCTGCGCGGAACGTGGCCGGCGTCTTGTAGCCCAGGCTCTCGTGGAGGCGTCGGTGGTTGTAGACCCTGATCGCCTCCGCGATCGCCTTGCGCGCCTCCGCCTTCGTCTTGAAGTGACGGTCGAGGAAATACTCTCCCTTGAGAATGCCGTTGAGCCGCTCGGCCATCGCGTTCTCATAGCAGTGCAGCTCCTCGGTCATGCTCGACTTCCATCCGAGCGCGTCCAGAAACTCGCGGTACGCATGTGACGCATACTGGCATCCCCTGTCGGAATGCGCCACGACGCCAGCCACGTCCCCGATTGCCTTTGATGCCATCTTCAGGGCCTCCAGAGGGCCTTCCGTCTTGAGCGAGTCGCATACCGCCTAGACGATCTCGCGCACGTACATGTCCATCATCAGCGAGAGGAACAGGAACCCCTCCTCCGTGTAGACATACGTGATGTCCGCGCACAGGGCCTGGTCCGGACGGTCTATCTCCATGCCCTTGACGAGGTTCGGCGACGGCACGAGGGACTTGTCCTGCTTCGTCGTCGCGCACGAGTATTTCTTGCGCTTCGGGAGCATCATGCCATTGCGCTTCATCAGACCGTAGAACCTGTTTATGCCCATGGACACACCTTCCTTGTCCATCTCCGGGCGTATCGCCAGCAGAACCTTCTTGCAGCCGGCCATGGGGTTAACCATGCGCTCCCGCCTCGCAAGCAGGAGGATGAAGTCCTCCTTGTTCGCGAGCCGGGCACGGGCCTTCCTGTTCTTGTAGTAGGCCACGGTCGACTTGCCGAACCTGTCGCAGATCTTCGTCACGGGCACGTCCTCGTTCCCCTCGCTCACGTCGTGGGCAATTCCCCACCATTCTTTTTTTTTACTTCCTCAGGCGTCGTCCCCGCGCGCCCGCACATGAGGCGCAGCGCGGCCTCGTCGATCTTGTGGTCGAGCACCTCGTCGGCAAGCGCCAGCCTGAGCCTCTTTACCTCTGCCTCGAGTTCCTTGATCCTGTCCGCCTCCGTTCTGGTCTTCACGTATTTTGTCCTTCATGTCTACTCGCTTTCTTCTTTGACTTCAAGAAGAAAGTGCTAACCTATCATAAAACGGGACAAGATCTACAAAACCTCGGTCAATAACGCCATATACAACTGGGAACAAAAACACGGCGGCAATGAGGCAATGCCCAAAATAGCTTCCGTTTGCTGTAAAAAGATATTGCTTGTCATCATTCATTTGATATCTCCCTATAATAATAAAGTTCAACTACATTGCCACACTTGTCGGTGACACATCATTTCAAGGTGTTTCATTCAATTCGCTCACTTATTTTCAATGATATATTGCCCGATACACATGGCAAGAAACTTCTCAAAACTTGTTGCATACAATTCAGGATGTGCAGGATCATCATCCTCACAACCTACTATGTAAACACTGGAATCTTTTTCAGATCTCCGAACAAGAACAACATCCTCCCCGTATGACAAAGTCCCGATTTGTAAAAAGTCAGCATTGCCACTATAGGGAACTTCTATGAATTTTCTTGAAAGGACAACTCCTTCTCCATCAAAGCAAAGGCTCTCATATTCGCTGAAAAATGATCTAATGGAACATGGTAAGACAGTGCTACATGGTATTTGTCCATCTGCTTTCTTACCATATTTTATTATTGTTGACGGAACCTGGGATAGCAATTCGATTGTAACACCGTCATCTGGAATATAGTTCGGACAGGATTTTTCCCTTGCTTCAAAGCGCCGCAACAGAAAAAACAGTAGATTAGCACCTATGCACAAAAGTAAGAATGTTGTTGTCATTGCCGTCTCCCATACTGTTCAATGGAAATGGACACACTTTCAGGAATGCCATTGATGTTTGCCCCACTGTCAATAGAGTAGTAGAAATAAACATTCAAATCTATCGAGTCCCAGCATTTTGTATCGCTTGATGAGTTTAGTTTATTGATGATTCTATTCCCTAATTGTCGTGTTCCAAGCGTTATTTCCCTAAACTTATCAAGTGATTCTAACTGCATCATCCATCTGTGTGCTGCATTATGTTCAGCTGCGGTAGCGTACCATGTTAGATTCCATTCACCGCGTGCTGCCCATTCAAACGGAAGAGGATATCTCGCAATCTTGCCACCTTTCATTCCCTTGACTGGTGGATGCCCTTTGATAGGGTTGATATGATGCACTACGCCCCCAGAAATATTATGTGCATTTCTATAAGCATTTCTCGCTCCCTTTTCGAGCATTTGTCGTGAAGAATGCTTGGCAACATGACGAAGTGTCGCACCTCCTAAAGAAACGGCTATTTCTACAGCGATCTCCGTATATTCTCCTGCAGAATAAGCAGAACTCTCAATGTCAGCTGGGTCATCCCATGTTCCTTCTATCATACGATTAAGTCCGCGCCTAAACAAACGTGTAAGTCCAAAAGTTAAAGAATCGCCAGCTCCAGCGCAAAAGTTTGAGACATCTTCAAACGATTCGCCATTAGGATCATAATAGAAAATCGCATTATTCTGGCAGAACACATAAAGATTTTCGCCTCCATCTTCCTCGATTGGATCGCGGTTGAGCCAGCGGCCAAGGTCGGGACGGTAGAACCTGCGCTGGTAGCCAACCATGCCGGTCTCGCGGTCGTGGTACTTCGTGCTGAAGCCAAACGAGAAAGCCTCAGCGAGATTGCCGTATGTCTCCACTACGTTTCCGTATGGGTCGTATGTGTACTGCGCGGCGATGCTCCCCGTCTCGGAGACATACAGGATGATGTTGCCGTTGTGGTCGTAGCAGGNNGCAGGGAATGTAGAACACGCCGTCCACCGAGACGGCAAGCAATCCCTCAACTCCACCAGCGCCCTGCTCCGAGCCGGAGAGGTCTTTGCCCCAGTAGTAATGGATTGTGGAAGTTGTGCCGTTTGTGCAGGAAACACGCTCTTCGACGAGGTTCCAGCCGTCGTAGAAGAACGTTGTTGTCGCTTCCGCTGTCACCTTCTTCACGCGGCGTGACTTCGCATCGTAGAAGTTCGTGGCGAGCAGGACACCGTTCGAGGAAACGGTCTTGAGTCGATTCCCCGCATCGTAGGCGCATGCGAACACACCGTCGGAAAGCATATTGCCGTCGAGGTCGTGGATTATTTCACGCGGAGACGCGGAGGGGAGGAGGATTGAGGTGTACTGGTTTAGACTGTTGGCAGTATATGTGTTCGTCGCGGCGTTGAACGCGGAAAACATGAGATTCCCTATGCCGTCATACGAGTATGCATCCTCTGCGTTCTCTGCGCCCCTGCGTGAGAAAATCACCTCGCTGCGATTGTTGTAGCCGAAGGTGTCGNNATCAGAAACCCTTTGGCGTCACGTTCGACCGCCGAACATGGCAAATAGTGTTGCACACTCTCAAAAACATCAGCAATAGTATACAACAACCGGAGGCAGATTGCAATGCCGTGCCGCGAGAATTTGCCGACAATGGCACCGCTAATAAAATTTTCGGCGTTGGCTACATTCCAACTTGTTTTTTACACTCTGAAAAGATAAAATAATTTGATTCATTTTTTGAAAGGATTCGGCTATGAAACAAATCGAATGGGACAAACTGGGTTTCGGGTTTTCTGACGTCAATTGCCACATCCGCTTCACGTGGAAAGACGGAGAGTGGGACAAGGGCGAGTTCGTAAAAGACCCGTACATCACAATGCACATTGGCGCATCCTGCCTCCACTATGGCCAGGAGTGTTTCGAGGGCATGAAGGCGTTCCGCCAGCAGAACGGCAAGATCGTCATTTTCCGCGCCGACGAAAACGCCAAGCGCATGTACCGCACCGCTATCCGCACCGTGATGCCGCCCGTGCCGGTTGAAATGTTTATCGATGCCGCCAAGCGCGTCGTCAAGGCCAACGAAGAATACGTGCCGCCATTCGGAACCGGCGGTTCAATGTACATCCGCCCGCTCCTGATCGGTACCGGACCGCAAATCGGCGTCGCCCCGGCCAAGGAATACACGTTCATCATGATGGTCATGCCGGTCGGCGCCTACTACAAGGGCGGGCTTAAACCCGTCCGCGCCGTGGTGTTTGACGATTGGGACCGCGCCGCGCCGCACGGCATGGGCGATGTCAAGGTCGGCGGCAACTACGCCGCGTCGCTTTTCGCGCACGAAAAGGCGAAGCATGACGGCTGGCCGGTGGAGCTGTATCTGGACGCGAAGTCCCACACCTACATCGAGGAGTTCGCCACTTCCAACTTCCTCGGCATCAAGAAGGACGGCACCTACGTCACCCCGGATTCCTGTTCCGTGCTGCCGAGCGTTACCAACATGTCCTTGAAACAATTGGCCGCCGATTTGGGCATCAAGGTTGAATGCCGCCCGGTGCCGTTCGACGAAATCAGCGAGTTTGCCGAGGTCGCGGCCTGCGGCACCGCCGTGGTGATCACCCCGGTCTGGGAAATCACCCGCGGCGACCGCGTGATCAAGATCAGCGACCCGGACTCCTGCGGCCCGACGCTGCAAAAGCTCTACAACACCGTCCAGGGCATCCAGTACGGCACTTTGCCCGACACCCACAATTGGTGTTTCGAGGTTTAATTTATGAAGCAACTTACCGCTGACGAACTCCGCGAAGAGTACCTGTCGTTCTTCGCCTCCAAGCAGCACCAGATCATTTCCGGGGCTTCGCTGATTCCGGAAAACGACCCCACCGTGCTCTTCACCACCGCCGGCATGCACCCGCTGGTGCCGTATCTGCTCGGCCAGCCCCACCCCGCCGGGAAACGGCTGACCGACGTTCAGAAGTGCGTGCGCACCGGCGACATCGACGCCGTCGGCGACCCCGCGCACCTGACGTTCTTCGAGATGCTCGGCAATTGGTCGCTCGGCGATTATTTTAAGCCGGAGGCAATCGCTTGGTCGTACGAATTCCTCACCAAACACCTGGAGTTCGATCCCAAGGATCTATACGTGACGGTGTTCGAGGGCGAAGGCTCGATTCCCCGCGATGACGAAGCGATAGCGCTTTGGAAGGCGCAGGGTTTGCCGGATGACCACATCTTCCCCCTGCCCCGTGAGGACAACTGGTGGGGACCGGCGGGCGAGACCGGACCTTGTGGTCCGGACACCGAGATGTTCATCGACACCGGCAAGCCCAAATGCGGCCCGGATTGCCGTCCCGGCTGCCATTGCGGCAAATACATCGAAATCTGGAACAACGTTTTCATGCAGTACAACAAAACGGCCGAGGGCACTTTCGAGCCGTTGAAGCAGAAAAACGTTGACACCGGTATGGGTGTCGAACGCACGGTGTGCATGCTTACCGGCAAACCGACGGTTTTCGAGACCGAAATCTTCCAGCCGATCATCGAGGCTATCGACGCGCTTTCCACCGCCACCCCGGACAACCCGGAACTGGCGATCAAATCGAAGCGAATCATTGCCGACCACATGCGTACCGCCACGTTCATCCTGTGCGATCCGAAAGGCGGCGTTAAGCCCGGCAATATCGGCGCGAACTACGTTCTGCGCCGTCTGATCCGCCGGGCGGTCCGCTACTCCCGTTTCCTGGGCATCGCACCCGGATTCACCGCAAAAATCGCCGAGGTCATCAGCGCCAAATATCGGCATGTTTACCCGGAACTGGAGCACAATCTCCAAACCTGTATCGCCGATCTCACCGCCGAGGAGAACCGGTTCAACCAGACCCTCGACAAAGGGGCGCAGATGTTCGCCAAGGTTGCCGAACAGCTCAAGCTGCACAACCAAAACCGCATTTCCGGCAAGACCGCGTTCAAACTCTACGACACTTTCGGGTTCCCGTTTGAGATGACGCTGGAACTGGCCGCGGAACAAGGACTGGAAGTGGACAAGGAAGGTTTCGAGGAGGCCAACCGCAAGCATCAGGAACTTTCGCGTACCGTCTCCGCCGGAACGTTTAAAGCCGGATTGCAAGATCATTCCGAGGTGGTCACCCGGATGCACACTGCCACGCATTTGCTGCATGCGGCGTTGCACCAGGTGCTGGGCCCGGATGCCAACCAGAAGGGATCGAACATCACGCCCGAACGGTTGCGCTTCGACTTCACCTGGCCGGAAAAAATGACCGATGAGCAAATCAAGCAGGTCGAGGATCTGGTCAACGAGAAAATCAAGGCCGCTATTCCGGTCGAAAAAACCATGACCACGGTCGAAGAGGCCAAAGCCCAAGGCGCGATGGCGCTGTTTGGGTCGAAATACGGCGAGCAGGTCTCCATGTACACCATTGGGGATTTCTCCAAGGAAATCTGCGGAGGTCCGCACGTGGCGAACACCAGCGAGTTGGGTGGTTTCAAAATCCTGAAGGAACAATCCTCATCCGCGGGAGTGCGCCGCATCAAAGCGGTGGTGACGAACCTTTCGTAATCCGTGACAAAAAGCCCCGGCAAAGCGCCGGGGCTTTTTTATTGCGGACAAATCCCATTCCGAACGGCTGATGTATTGACAATTGAATAATCTTTTTAGTAAAATACGTGACGAAAGGTACGATTATTTATGAAGAAAAGCGATAACGGCACGGCAGGTTACGGATTCGGAACTTTCCAAGGGGTTTTCACTCCAAGCATACTCACCATCATCGGCGTGGTGATGTATCTGCGTTTCGGATGGGTATTGGGATCGGTGGGTCTCACCAAAACGCTTGTTATCGTGACCATCTCCAGCATAATCACCTTCCTGACCGGGTTATCAATCTCCGCGCTAGCCACCAACATGAAGATGGGCGGAGGCGGGGCCTATTATATGATCTCGCGTTCGCTGGGCATTGAATTCGGCGCGGCGGTGGGCATACCGCTGTACCTCTCCCAAGCGGTGTGTATCGCATTTTACGTGGTCGGTTTCACCGAGGCGTTCACCCACGCCATACCAGCGGCAGCCAATTGGGACCCGCGCATCGTCGGGTTGGCAACTCTCGGACTAATGTCGATGGTGGCGACCTTCTCGGCAGATTGGGCGTTGAAAAGCCAGTACTTGATTATGGCGGCAATCGTGCTGTCGCTAATCTCCTTCTTCATAGGGACCTCGCCCGCCGAAATGGCGGCCACCGCCACGCCGCCCCCTGCTCCACCGGGATTCTGGCACGTATTGGCAGTGTTCTTCCCGGCGGTGACCGGCATTCTATCCGGGGTCGGCATGTCGGGCGACCTAAAAAATCCCTCGAAGTCCATCCCCCTCGGCACCATCGCCGCCGTACTCACCGGTTGGGCGGTTTACATGGCCGTCCCAATGTTTCTCAACCGTTTTGTCTCCGACACCTCGGCGCTGATAACCGATCCGTTGATCATGCAGAAATGCGCGCGTATCCCCTGGTTGATTATTGCCGGGGTATGGTCGGCCTCGCTATCAAGCGCATTGGGCGGTTTGCTGGCCGCCCCGCGCACCCTGCAGTCGCTCGCCAAAGACGGGGTGGTGCCGCGATTCATTGGACGCGGCTACGGCGCGTCAAACGACCCCCGGATATCCGCGTTTCTGACGTTCCTGATTGCCGCCGCCGGCATTTGGCTCGGCGACATCAACGGCCTGGCCCCAATCTTAACCATTTTCAACCTCACCGCCTACGCATTCCTCAACCTTTCGTCTGGACTTGAGGAAATGCTGGGCAGCCCGGCCTGGCGGCCGTCATTCCGGGTCCACTCGTCGCTATCATTCCTCGGCTTCGCCGGTTGTGCCGGCATGATGTTTATGATCAGCCCAGGTGCCACGTTTATCGCGGCGTTTTGCGGTTTCCTGATCTGGTGGTTAACCACCCGACGCGAACTTTCCGCCCGCTGGGGCGACATGCGGACCGGATTGCTCGTGCATTTGGTCCACACCTCGCTGCGCGGTTTGCGTCGGCATGTCGCCGATACTCACACCTGGCGCCCGAACTTACTGGTGTTTTCCGGGGCCCCCGGACATCGTCCGCGGTTAGTCGATTTCGCCGCCGCATTATCCGGCCGAAGCGGGTTGGCAACTTACGCATCAGTAGTGGACAACTCCTGGACACCGCAACGGGTGGCGGAATTGGAGCAATCGATGCAGCAGCATTTGTCAAAACGCGGCATCGACGCCCAAGCCAAAGTGCTTTCGTCAGCCTCGCTATGGGACGGCATCAAAGAGCTTATCCGAGTTTACGGCTACGGGCCGCTGGAACCCAACACCATGATGATCGGAGACTCCGGCGGCTATGAACTGGCGGACGCGATAAAACTGGCAATCTCAAACCGTAAGAACATGGTGGTGCTGCGCACCGACAGCGGCGAATTGTTCCCCGCCGACAAGCCGGCGCAAATCGATGTCTGGTGGCGCGGCAAAAGCTCCAACGCTTCGTTTATGCTGGCGCTTGCGTTTCTTCTGAAACACTCCAACGCATCAGACGCCAAAATCAGGTTATGCCACCTGATGTCCCCCGACGAAAACCCTGAGATTGTCCGCAAGCTGTTGCAGGAGTTTCTGACTTCATCGAGAATTAGCGCGGAGATTGTAATCTCGGATCCTGAAGGCAAAAACGCTTTTGAGTGTCTCGCCGGGATTTCCGCCCAATCTTCGGTAGCGCTTATCGGGTTGCGCCCACCGGACGAAAAAGAAAACCCAGAGGATTACGCGGTTTACTTCAACGTTGTCCGCGAAAAAACCGAACCGCTGCCTCAGGCAATCTTCGCCTGCGCGGCCGAGGAATTGGATTTCAAGGCGTTATTCTGAAAGTACTTGAAAATCAGGTCAATTGAGTATAAAATTGCCATCTGCTTTTAAACCATGGAGGGGATATTCATGAACTCGAACGAAAGAACAAAAGTTTTGCTGGCAACCATGCTTGCCGCAAGTTTCGGATTTGGGGCGACCGTGGGCGAACTCGAAAAGGGATTCGCCAACCCGCCCGACTCCGCCAAGCCGCACACTTGGTGGCATTGGATGAACGGCAACATCTCCAAAGAAGGCATCACCGCCGATCTGGAAGCGATGGCCAAAGTCGGCATCGGAGGATTCCAAATCTTTAACGCCGGCGAGGGTATCCCGTTGGGCCCGGTTGACTTCAATTCCCCCGAATGGCTAGAAATGGTGAAACATGCCGCCAGCGAAGCCGACCGGCTGGGCTTAGAAATGTGCATGCACAATTGCGCCGGATGGTCATCCAGCGGCGGCCCGTGGAACAAGCCGGAAAACGGTATGAAGATCGTCACCACCGCCGAGACCAAAGTGACCGGTCCAGCGGTGTTCAACAGCACCCTGCCCAAACCCAAATCGAATTTAGGGTTTTACCGCGATATCGCAGTGCTGGCATTCCCCACCCCGCTGGGTGAAAAGATCGACATGTCCAAGGCAAAACCGACCGCCACCTGTTCCCAAGCCGGCGCAAACGCGACCGATGTGATTGACGGGAATGTTGGCACGGTGCTAATGCTGCCGACTCCGAAAGGCAATGACAAACCGTGGGTACAACTGACATTCCCCGAAGCGTTCGACGCGCAAACCCTCGACATCAACCTACCGATGGTCTCTAGCGGCACCTTCGAGTTGTCTGCGGCAGAAAACGGCACCGATTTCAAAAAGGTCTCCGCGTTTAATTTTGACACCCGCAACAACAAGGCGCTAACCTTCCGGTTTAAAAGAACCAAGGCAAAAGCATTCCGGATCACCTTTACCTCAATCAGCAACCGGTACAAGGCCGCGCGAATCTGCATTACCGAGCTGAAACTCTCGTTGGACTGCGGAAGAATCGCAAACGCTAGCGGAAAGCTGTTTTATGAACGCAACGGCATCGCCGATGACAACGGCACCGACGTTAACCCGGAAGAGGTGGTTCAAACCTCCAAAACCGTGGATTTAACCGCCGCAATGAAACCGGACGGACAGCTATCTTGGCAGGTGCCAGCCGGCGATTGGACAATACTGCGCGTCGGTTACACCGCGAACGGCCGCAACAACCATCCGGCACCGACAAGCGGCACCGGGCTGGAGTGCGACAAGTTGAGCCGCGAGGCGGCCCAAGCCCACTGGGACGGACACATCGGCAAAGTGCTGGAAAAACTCGGTCCCGGAATCTCAGGCGGCAACCGCAAAACCGGATTCAACAATGTGCTGATCGACAGCTACGAAGTCGGCACCCAAAACTGGACGCAGGGCTTCGAGAAGGAATTCAAAAAACGCTGCGGTTACGACCTGACCAAGTTCCTGCCCGTTTTCAGCGGACGGGTGGTCGGTTCGGTCGAACTAACCGATCGTTTCACTTGGGATCTGCGGCGTGTCATTGCCGATCTTTTCGCCGAGAATTACGCCGGCAAATTCCGGGAAATGGCGCACAATGCCGGGCTGCTATTCTCCTGCGAAGCCTACGGCAACTGTCCTTCGGACGATCTCCAGTACGGTTCGATGTGCGACATCACCATGAGCGAATTCTGGCCGGCCAGCGGTTACAACACCAATCCCGGCAATGCGAAAATCGCCTCCTCCGTGGCCCACGTTTACGGTCACCGCATCGTTGGCGCCGAGGCATTCACCGCCGCGCCGGACGCCGGCAAGTGGATTAAAGACCCTTATTCCATCAAAGCCCAAGGCGACGCGGTTTACTGCGGCGGCGTGAACCGGATGATCTACCACCGTTACGCGCACCAGCCTTGGACCAAGCCTACCTATCTGCCCGGCATGACAATGGGCCAGTGGGGAACGCACTTCGAACGCACCGTCACCTGGTGGAACCAGAGCGCGGATTGGCTGAAATACCAGGCCCGCTGCCAATACCTGCTGCAGGAAGGCCAGTTTGTCGCGGACGCGCTGTTCTATTGCGGCGAAGACGCACCGAACGGGCTTAGGGGCGGTATGCCGCGCGGGTATGACTTCGACGGTTGCGACACCGCCGCATTAAGCTCGCTACGGGTAAAGGACGGGATGCTCACCCTGCCGAGCGGTATGCGCTATCGCATGCTGGTGCTGCCCAACCGCCCCACTATGTCGATCGAAGTGCTGAACACCGTCGCCGCACTCGCCAAGGCCGGCGCGTTAGTAATCGGTCCCAAACCGCTCCGCGCCCCCGGTTTGCGTGGCTATCCCGAATCGGACCGGATGGTCCAGAAGCTCGCCGACCAACTTTGGGAATCGCAAGCCATCCGGAATATCCCGGTTGAAAAGGCGATCGAGGAGTTGCGGCTGACGCCGGACTTTATGTCTTCCGCAGAATCGCACCTGACTTACATCCACCGCCGCGCCGATGATTGCGACTATTACTTCGTTGCCAGCCCAAGCGAATCGGCCAATGATTACACCTGTTCATTCCGGGTCACCGGGCGTCGGCCGGAGATTTGGGATCCGGAAACCGGCCGCCGCGCCCCGGTGCCGGTTTACACCGTGGCCGACGGCATGACCACCTTCACGATGCACTTCGAGCCGTCGGGATCGGCATTCGTGTTTTTCAGCTCCCCCGAATCGCGCAATCACGCGGTAACGGCGGAAGCGACCATAACCACCGCCCCGAAGGCCGCACCGCCGGCGCCTAAACTGGAAATCGTCAAGGCCGAATACGGTTATTTCGGGTCTGAGGAAGCGGAAGGTTATCTCGACCTTACCAAGCTGGTTAAGAACGACTTCCTCTCCAAGGGCAAACGCACCATTCCCGCCGAGAACACGCTGGCAGGAGATCCGGCGTCGATGGTCCCGAAAGAGCTGGAAATCGTCTATCAAATCAACGGCGAAACCAAAAGGGAAATCGTCGCCGAGCACAAATCGATTACGGTTCCCGAAGGCGCCACGCTGGTGCGGGCACGTTATGGCATACTGCCGGAGACTGAGGAAGCCCCCAAAAACGCCGTAATTGATTTCACCCAGCGGCTTGCCGGACAGATTAAGGACAACCGGTTGTCCGTCAGCGTCAACAACACCTTGGCGGGTGGCGACCCCATCGTCAACACGGTCAAGGAGGCCCGCATCGACTACCGGCTGGACGGTAAAGAGAAACACATCAAAGTTGGGGAAAACGCGACCCTCCAACTCCCGGTGGTGAAGAACGACGAACCGAAAATCCCCACCCATGAATTCAAGATTGACGCCAAAGGCCGTTTGACCGTTGAAGCGTGGGAACCGCTAACCGCCAAAGCGGAAACCGCCAACGGAAAACAAATCAAGGCCGAGGTCAAATCGGTGCGCGAACCGTTGCCGATCACCGGGCCGTGGACGTTAAACTTCCCCAGCGGCTGGGGTGCGCCGGATTCGGTACAGCTGGACAAACTGATTTCCTGGACCGAACACCAGCACAAGGACATTAAGTACTTCTCCGGCACCGCCACCTACCGTAAGAGTTTTAACTGGACCGGCGGCAAAGCTTCTGACGAACGCTATGTGCTCGATCTGGGCAACCTTAAAAACATCGCCGAGGTGGAAGTGAACGGAAAAGCGCTTCCGACGCTTTGGAAACCGCCGTTCCGCACGGACATTACCGATGCCCTCAAGAATGGGGAAAACCAACTGGTGGTTAAGGTCACCAACCTGTGGCCGAACCGGCTGATTGGCGACGAGCTATTGCCGGATGACCGCGAATGGAACGGCATCCGCCTGAAAGAATGGCCCAAATGGGTGCTGGAAGGCAAGCCCAGCCCGACCGGCCGCTACACTTTCACCACCTGGCACCACTGGCGGGCTTCAGACGAACCGCTGCCGTCCGGGCTTTTCGGTCCGGTCGCCATCCGCACGGTCAAAACCGCCACGATGAAATAGCGGCAGAGCGCAACCGCACTTTTCCGCTGCCGCGCAAATGCGGCGGCGGAAAAGTCACAGCGCAGGATTTTGGGCGTAAAGGCTAAACTCGCTTATGCACGGGCAGGCCGCCGCCGCGGTGATGCGCAAACGGACTTTGTCCGTGCCGACCTTGCCGCCATGGATTAAGCGGCAAGCGCCGACGCTTTCGCCTTTGGCGTATTCGCGCCATCCGTTGTTTTCCCAAACATCCACCGCAAAACCTTCCACCCGTTGCCCCAGCCGGATATTTTCCCGAATCCGGACCACATCGAACTCACGCACTTCCGGCAGCAAGAGCGTAAGCGAGCCCTGCAAAACCCTGTCATCAGTCGCCCAGTAGGTGTAACGGTCCCCGTCCAGAACGTTTTCAGGCGCGAAACGCCCCGCCTCTTTTTCGTCAGACTTGCGGACCGAATCCGCCTCGACCTTGGCGTTATCGGCAAGATTCCTTTCGAACAGCGACCGCAAGGCATTGCCGAAAACTTGCAGCGATTCAGCGTCAGCCGGGCAAACCAGACCATCGCGGTCCGGCGCGATGCCGAGGTTCATGCATCCCCCCCGCCCCACGCTGTTGAAATAAATATCCATTAGCTGCTTCGGTTTTTTTACGGTACCGTTCTGGTCAGGATGCCAGAACCAGCCCCGACGCAGCGGCACATCGCATTCCGGCGCCGCCCAGATTTTCCCATCGCGGTGCCCGGCGGGACTTTCCGCGGAATTAAGCGTATCGCCGTTGGCGGGACGGTTCACGTCACGTTTGCCCTTCGGGGTGAAAGTGGCCCAACACTCGGCGGCGGCATACCCCCGCTCGTTGCCGACCCAGCGGCAATCCGGCCCGACATCGCCAAAGATACACGCCATCGGCTGCAACTCGCGGACGATTCCCCAAGTCTTTGGCCAATCATAGTAGGTAGCGGCATCGATATTGCGTTTCTCGCGCGCACCGCCGTAATAGCCGTCACCTCCGTTGGCACCGTCAAACCACATCTCAAAAACCGTGCCGTAGTTGGACAGCAATTCTCGCAACTGGCCATGGTAAACCGTCAAATATTCCGGTTTCCCGTAATGTTCGTTATTGCGATCCCAAGGCGAACAGTAGATGCCGAACTTCAGACCGTGCCTGCGGGCCGCGTCGGCAAATTCGCGAACCAAATCACCCTTGCCGCCGCGCCAAGGGGATTTTGAAATGTTGTAACCGGTGGTCGCGCTTGGCCACAGGCAAAAACCGTCATGATGCTTCGCCACCAATATCAAACCGCGCATCCCCCCGGATTTAATGGCCGCCGCCACTTGTCCGGCGTCAAATTTCTGCGGATTAAAAACCGACGGATCAGTCTCGCCATATCCCCATTCACGGCCGGTAAAGGTATTCAGCCCGAAACACACCAGCGCAAAGCATTCGGTCTCATGCCATTTCAACTGGCGCGCTTCCGGCACCACCCGATAAGGTTGCGGTTCCGATGCGACTGCGCTACCGGCCAACAATGCCGCGAAAAATGCGAAGGTCATTCTCATTGGAAAATCGCCCTAAAAGTCCAGCTTAGAACCGATACGGAGGCAAACCGGCCCCAAACATCCGGAATCATGCAACGGCTGATTGCCGGAAGGCCCGCTGATCACCCATGTTTTACGGTTCGCTTCCGGCTGCCCGGCATCATAAACCAAACGGTTAAACCAAGTGTCGGTAACCTCCAACTCCAACCGGTTGACACCGGGCTTAACCGCGTCGGTGATATCAACCCGGTACGGCATCGACCACAGCGTGCCCAGCAAGCGACCGTTGACTTTCACCACGGCAATTGACTCCACCCGACCTAAATCCAGCAACATCCGGTCTTCCGGAGTGACCTGGTTTAGAACAAAATCCATCGAATAGGTGGCGGTCCCGGAGAACGAACGCGCTTCGGTGGTGCCGTTGAAATCTTTCCACGGTTTCAGCTCGGAAATGCGCTGTTCCGTCTCAACGCCCCAACCATCCGGGAACCTGACGTTCCACGTACCGTCGAACGGGATGACGCCGGCTTTGGAAACCGAACGTTCCTCCGTCACGCCATTTGACAACTGAACGCTGTATTTGCCGTTCAACCAAGCCACCACTCCACGACCTTCCACGATACACGCCGGGAAAACGCGCTCAAACTGCGGCAAGCCAACCGTCTCGTTTTCCTTACCGCTGAGTTTAATCTCCCTACCGTCAGGCGCCGAAAGAACGGCATCGAAATACTTTACGGTTCGATAAGCCGGATCCCTCCCCGCCATCTCGTTGTTGGCGGCAAAGGTCATCTCACCGCGATCCAACGCCCGCTGCAGCTGTTCCGCGACCGAAACCCACCTACCTTCGGTGGCAAGATCGCCATAACGTGCGGACACCACTCTGTAACACGACGCGTTAACGGACATATCCGTGGCATCGGCAACCAGTTTTCCGTCCAGGTTAACCCGGTTCACATGAACCGGAGGTTGTTCGCGACGGCGGAAAACGACGAACCGGGATTCCGACGGCTCAAGATCGAACGACAGCCACGTGCGGTCGGAACGGGCCGACATGGCGGCGGGTTTAACCGCCGCGCCGGTTGTCGGATCCAGCACCTCGACATCACCGGTGCAGCGGAATCCGACCGACCCGCTGAACCCGCCCGGATTGTCCGGGGTGACGAAGTACCATTCGGAATCCTTATCGGAGCGATGGTTCCACACCACGCGGTTGCGCCCGGTCTGCGAAACATCGGGGGCGATCCCGTTGGCGGCCAAAACTTTTTCCAGATTCCATCCGACAAACAAACGCCCTTTACCCACCTTACGCGTGCCGACGGATTCCGGATCCGCCTTGCCCCACAACGTCTCAACCAAATTAAGGAAACGGCGTTTGGCACGGTTACCGCCGGATAATGTCGCCAGACCGGACGGCATGGCGGCAACCGCCACGGTTCCGCCGCGCTTTAATCCGTCCAAAACCTTTTCCAGCGTATCCGGCAACATCAACCGGCATTCGGGAATCCAAAGTACCCGGTAACTGATCCCGTCCGGGGTGACCCACATTCCGTCCACCACTTTGACCCGGTTCAAAAGCGCGTCGGGGTTGCAATAATCAAAACGGTAGCCGTCCGGGAACGGGGCATCCTCCAGCGGCTTATGGTCCAGCATATCGCCCAAATACCACAGCACATCGGAAACCGGCTTGCCTTTCTCCAGCATATAACCGCACCGGGCTAGATAGGCGGTAAACTCGGGCATGTGCTTCCACCAGGTCTGGCCGCGCAAGAACGGAGTGCCGATGCCGGAACCGAAAGAGGTGCCAGGCGGCAACCAGTCGGTGCGGGGGTTATGGGTGTAGGTGTGGAAAATCATGTGCGTCACCCCATCCGCCATGTGAAGGTTCGCGACGTACTTGAGATAACGGAGTTTCTCGTCCCATGTAAGCGCAAACGAGGTGAACGCCTCCGCCGCCACCCGTGGTTTGCCGTACAAATGCGCCGCCGAAACCGTGGGACGCACGGGCTTGAAATTTCTGGAACCGACATAGCTTCTGCCCTGGTGGGGTTGCCAGAATTCGCACATCGGAATGTCTGCGTGCTTGTAATATTCCATGATGTCGCCCGGAACCACATCGCCAAACGACGTCTCAAATTGGATTTGCAGCCCCTGCTGGTGCGCCAGCTTGGCCATCCTGCCGTAGAAACGGTTGGCGATGCAATCGCTGATCAGACCGCGCCAGTCGCAGAGAAAGCGCGTGGTGGTCTCCGGGCTGTCAACCACATACCCGAACAAGGCCGGCATATAGGTGAAAACATCATATCCGCAACGCTTCAAAAATTCTTTGTCGAAGCCTTCCGTCCAGGTTTGCCGCCGACACTCCCAACTGTCCATCAGCATCGAGTCCAACTTTTTGTAAAGGGAACCGTTTTTGGCGGTCAACCGCCCGACATAACCGGCGAATTGGGCATCCGCGCCCTTCTCGGAGAGCTTGTCGCATTCAAAACCGGTACCCTCGGCCGGCGCGGGACCGTTCTTGGCGCCGGTGTTGACATGGCCCACCCGAAGCACCACCCATTCGCCGGACGGCGCATCCCACTCCAACGAACCGTCGGCGTTCATGCACCCGGTCAGGTTGGTCACGGTTGACGATGAGATCCACGAACTGCAATTCTGGGAGGGCGGTTGGCGGTACACCTGCCCGCGCAGCGTCCATCCGGCTTCGCCCTGCCAATCCTCCTTGCGGGCCGCGCTGCTGAACCGGATCAACCCCAAGGTAATGGGATGGCGGTTGTCCACCGTCACCCGGAACGCCGCGGCGGTAGCCTCGGAACAGGCGATCGAGAACGGATAATTCTCCTCCTGCCAGTTTCCGGACGGCAACGGCAATTCCGCCAAGGGGATCGTTCTTCCCGCGTCCACCGCCTCGACCCGCACCGTGGTTTCCGGCACATAGCACCAGCCGTGTCCCAGCGAATTGATACTGGGGAAATCAACCGTGCGCACAGTGACCGGATGGTCAAATTTAAACTCGAACCAAGTCGGGACCGGGGAGTCGGCGCGGACGTTCAGCGGATCCTTGCCCTCCAGCCATTTCGGCAGGTTAAACTCCTTGAGGTTGCTGGAAACCGACTGCGGTTTAAGATATTCCGCCGTATCGCCCAGCGGCTTTCGGAAAGCGATAACCGCGACATCCCGGTAATCGCGCCAATCTGCGGACGTGTTAGGCGCGAACGGCAGATTTTGGGAGACGCGCTGTCCGCCCTTGACCTCGGTGCGACTGTAAACCAGATGGCGCATCGCGTTGCTGGGGGCGATCCACGGTCCGCCCGACATCGCCCAGCCCGGGCAGTTCTGCATCGTAAACCGCAGCCCGCGCGATTTGCATTCGTCAGCCAACCGGCCGACCAAACCGTCCCAAGACTCGCTCAGGCACTTGATCTGCGGCTGAACCCCCGGCCACGGCCCGCCGAACTGGCCATGGAAAAACTGGACACCGGAAATACCTGCCGATGAAATCGCGTCCAAATCGGCGACAATACCCTTTTCCGCCACATTGCCGCCAATAAAATGGAACCAGGTTTCCGGGTGTTGGTCTTTTGGCGGATTCTTAAACTCGTCCGCCATTTCACCCTTAACCAAACCCGCCCCGGCGCCGATGAAAAGCACCAAAAGCAAACTAACCGCGTTTCTCATGAGAATGTCCCTTTGATAATGAAAGATACGAGTATTTTAACCGATTGCGTCCTAGTTATCAATGCAAATCGTGTAGAATATGGTTGGACGGTTGGACGGTTAGGTGGTTTGGTGGTTGAACAGTTGGACGGTTTGACAGTCGCTAGTCGATCTAGTTGTTCTAGTCATAGGACTTCAGACATCAGACTTCCGGCCCCCCTAGCGACTAATCCCTAACCCCTCTTCTCTCGTCACTCGTCACTTCCCTCTCCCTTCCCCCACGAAAAACAGTTAGTGTTTTAGTGATTTGCCTTGATGTAAACGGAAAATGTGTGATAAAATAAATTACATAATTGAAAAAAAGGAAAAAACCATGAAGACAGCGTGGATGACACCGAATGCGGTCTGCGTGTTCGAGTTCAAGTACGCGAAGAGCGCGAAGGCGGCGATCCGCCAGATCCGCGAACGCGGCTACGCCGACAAGTGGNNCCCGTCACGCTCGTGGGCATCAACTTCAACCCGAGGAAACGGAACATCGACCTGCCGGTCATCGAACCGGCGTAGCCCCAAAAAAGGATTTGCAAGGAACAACACTATGAAGAAGATGCTGACCCTCGCCGTTGCGTTCGTAGTGACCACGCTCGGACTAAATGTCCGGGCGCAGTCCCTTTACGATGTCCAGTTCGAGGCCAACGGAATGACCTATACGCTCACCGACCAATCTTTCCCGCTGGAACTCTCAGTTGACGACAGCGGGTACGGTTCGTTCCGCGATGTCTTTGACAACCTCTACACGGTCGCGGCCCTAGACAATTTTACGCAATCCAGCGAATCGCTTTACCAGAGCGGCGACGAGGCGTCCCTCGCCTCGAACCCCGACGGCGGCTTCACGCTGACGATTTCACGCCCGTTCACCGGGACAATCGACCTGACCGGAGAGTATGAATACGAGGAGCCGTTCTTGGAGTACGACCCCGAATTGGATATCTACGTCGAGCATTTTTACACGTCCTTCGGCAGTTACGGCATCACGATTTCCGTTCCAGGCTACGGGGCGGAGCCGGAACCCACCGCCATCGTGGCGTCATCGGGCGACGTCGGCAAGGTCATCGGGGCGAACGGCAGGATTTACCAGGACGTGGACGCCGCCACGCTGGCCGGAACGACCGCAGAGGCAATGGTGGCTTGGCTCGACATGACCAACCGCACAGGCCTCGCGATCGCGCTGGCGGATGCCGACGCGGCACTGCTTCGTGAAGCGGGCACAACCGTCGGCAATTGGGCGCCAAACCACCGGGTGGCACTTGCCGACTGGCGGCTGCCGTCGCTTTCCGACTGGCGACGGATCTTCGCCGGATGCGGAGGCGCGGATCCCGACACCACGCTCACGGAAAGCTCTACATACGACACCGGTTCCCTCGTCGACATATTGCAAACGGCGGGAGGCGCCGGTTTCTCGCAACTGGACGACTACGCATCTTCCACAACGGAGTCGGACCGCGGTTGGTGCTTCTGTTTCTGGGGCGGATTCTTCACCAAGCGGCATATTCGGAGCTCTGTGGCCGTCCGCGCGTGCCTCGCTTTCGACTTCATGACACCCTACGACACCTGGGCCGCCACAAACGGCCTCGGCACGGCGGACGCCGTGACGGACGGGACGCCCAACCTCATCCGCTACGTCTTCAACTGCCCGACAAACGCCTGCAACCCGTTCGCGGACATTTCGTTCGTGAACGGCAAGCCCGTCGTGAAGACGCTCGCCCCGGTGCATACCGACGGCGTGTCGATTTCGCTCCTGTCCTCGACCAACCTGACGGACTGGTCGCAGGCGGACGAATTGGGCTACACCGACTTCGGGCCGAACGGCGAACTGATATTCGAACACGATACCGCCGACCCCGCGCGGTTCTACCGGCTGAAGGTGGAGGAGAAGTGAGTGGTTAGTCGTTAGTGATTAGTCGTTAGGGGTTAGGGATTAGAGGAAGTGACGACTAACGACTAGCGACTGAAGACTGAAGACTAATGACTAGCGACTTTGAAAGGAAAGAAACCATGAAGACAACGATGAGAAAACTGATGTTCGCCGCGTTCGCGGCGGTGGCATTGTTTACCCTTTCTGCGCGCGCCGCTATCGGCGACCCCTGCACGCTCGGGATTTACATTGATCCCAGTCTGGAAGCCGGCACGCTCTCGGTCTCCCCGTCCGGCCCCTATACCGTTGGACAGACAGTCACATTGTCCGCTGTGGCCAAACACGGCTATACCTTTGCCTGGTGGGAGAAAACATTCGCCGGCGAACACAGCGTGAACTACCAAAGCAGTTTTTCCTTTGTCCTCGAAGGCGACTGCGAGTGGGAAGCGGTCTTCAGGAAGGATGGGGAGTACTTCGTCTTCGTCCAGAAGCCAGTGGGCGACATCACGGCGGATCCGTTGCTATCTACCTACGCCCCGGGCACGAATGTCACGCTGATTGCGACGCCCCGAATCGGGCACAGCATCGTCTATGAGACTGCGCAGGACGTCGGCCCGGACGGCACGAAGACCTGGACCCGCCTCAGCGGCAACACCTTCACGATGCCGGCCCACGACATCTGGGTACAGGCGCTGTATTCCATCAACATCGCAACGAGCGGCGACGAACACGGCACGGTCGCACTCTCCCACGCGGGTCCCTACTACGAGGGCGACACCGTGACGTTGATCCTGACTCCAGATAGCGGCTACCGCGCAACGACAATCTATGGCGTCCCAGAAGATATTATCGTTTCGGGCAATACCGTCACATTCACCTTGCGCAACTACGACGACCTGGACATCCACGTGGATTTCGAGAAAATTCCGACCTATACCCTCCATACCTCTGTTTACCCGCCTGACGGCGGGACGGTTGCCGTCACCTATGATGGGGCTAACGGCAACTACGTCGCCACGGCGACGCCGACAAATGGCTACCATTTTCTCGGCTGGATTAATCTGGACGACAGTTCGTTTCTCGGCACCGACAACCCCTATCCGTTACATGTAACCGGCGACATGTCAATCCGCGCCGTCTTCTGCGTTAACGTGGCCGTCAAACCCAACATCGAGCATGGCTCCCTGGAGGTCGTGAATTCCAATCAGACCTACGTGGCGGGCGATATCGTCACGCTGCTGGGCCATCCGGACGAAGGCTACGCCGTGGACTACTACGCGGCCGGGGAAATCCACAATGGTTCTGCCTCGCTCCAGCGACTGGATGGGAACAGCTTCGTCATGCCGCCCTGGGACATGCTGGTTTCTGTGGTGTTCGTGCAGGGTCTTACCGTCAGCGCCGCAGCCTCCACAGAGGGAACCGGAACCGTCGTCGGCACAGGTACGTATAAGCCGGGCTCCACGGTCACGCTCGTCGCCGAACCCGCAGAGGGCTATACCTTCACGAGCTGGGAGGAAGACGGCGTCGTGGTCAGCACGGATCGCATCTACAGCTTCACCATTCAGACGAATCGGAATCTCACGGCCAACTTCCAGTCCTACAACGGCATGAGCTTCACCATCAATGCCAGTGCCGTTCCAGCTGCGGGCGGCACGATTACCGGCACAGGCACATACGCGGGTGGCGAGACTGTCACCTTGACTGCTTTGCCCGCCCCCGGCTACTCCTTCCTCGGCTGGTCGGAGTATGGCCAACCGATCGGTGCCCAACCAGTTTACAGCTTCACCGCCAACGGAAACCGGACGTTGACCGCCACCTTCCAGAGTACGGTAGGCATCACATACGTGAACGCGGCAGGCAGCGAGCTGCTCTGCGAGAACTTTACGACGATCTCCAGTGCCACGGCGGCAATGAACACGGGTTGGTACGCGGTGGTGGGGAACGTGACGATTGCCAACCGCATCGAGATAAGCGGCGCCGTCAACCTGATCCTCTGCGACGGGGTCTCGCTCACCGTCCCAAATGGCATCCATCTGACCGGCGCGAACAGCCTGACGATCTGGGGCCAGAGCGGCGGCACCGGTGCGCTCGTCATCGAAAGCCCGGACTTGGACCAGGCCGGCATCGGCGGCAACGCGCGGCAGTCCGGCGGCGTCTTTAACATGAACGGCGGCACGCTCACCGCCACTGGCGGAGAATACGGCGCCGGCATTGGCGGCGGTGGCGACATCCGCACAACCGCAGATAGCTTGAGCAATTCCGCCTCGGCCGGGGCGATTACGATCAATGGCGGCACGGTCTTGGCCAGCGGCGGATTGTTTGCCGCAGGCATTGGCGGCGGCATGCAGAGCGGAACGGGCGACATCACGATCAACGGCGGTACGGTTGTCGCCACTGGTGGCGATGGCGGTGGCTCCGGCATCGGTGGCGGCTGGTTCGGCGGAGACGGCACGGTCACCATCAACGGCGGCACGATCACGGCCACCGCCGGCCAGAAATGCAGGGAGTGCTACGACTGCGGCGCGGGCATCGGCGGCGGCAACGGCCGCTATCTCCGTTCGGTCGTCATCAGCGGCGGCGACATCACCGCCGTCGGGGGCTACCGCAGCGCGGGCATCGGCGGCGGTTCCTCCCGCTATTTCGCTTCCGAACTGGAGAATGGGAAAACCTTGGAGGAACTTGAATCCAAAGGAACCGCCTACGTTACGGGTGCCGTCACGATCAGTGGCGGCACGATATCGGCCACCGGCGGCGAACAGGCTTCCGGCATCGGCGGCGGCGGCTTCGCTCCCGGCGGCACGGTCACGATCAGCGGCGGCCGCGTCACGGCAAACGGCGGCCAATACGGCGCGGGCATCGGCGGGGGCTGGGAGGGCGGCGGCGGGACTGTCGCCATCCGCGACGGCGAGGTCACGGCCACGGGCGGCAAATACGCAGCGGGCATCGGCGCCGGCTATGAGGCATCGGGCGGCACGGTCGAGATCGGCGGCGGCACGGTAACGGCGAATGGAGGGTGCTGCGGTGCGGGCATCGGCGGCGGCTCGAACACCACATTCGACAATTCGACGAATTGCGGGGGCGGCACGGTCGTCATCACGGGCGGCACGGTTACGGCCACGGGCGGCAACGGTGGACGGCTGGAATACCCCTGGCCCGAAATCTATGGAGCCGGAGCGGGCATCGGAGGCGGCTGGAGGGGACCCGGCGCCAATGTCACGATCAACGGCGCCTCGATCACGGTCATCCCGGGGGACATGCCCAATGGCGGCTCGCATCCGCAGGCCATCGGTCACGGCTCGGATGCGTCCGAAGATGGTTCTCTGATCCTGGCGGCGGCAGATGGTTCCTGTATCAAGGCAGGCCGTGTCTTTTCCGACGGCCATGTCGAGTGGAGCGCAGAGGATACCGCGTCCGCCTGCCGAAACGAGCTCTACACGACCATCATCGAATGTGGCTTCCTCCACAGCTATGACAGCGTGGGCCATTGTCACGTCTGCGGTGATGCGAGCGGCCCTGTCCTTTGTCGGATTCCCCGTGTGAACGCAGAGGGCGAGGCGCAGGGCAGTGATGAGCTGTGCGAGTCGCTGACGGCTTCCTCCATATCGTGGAACATCGCTGGCGCGTGCAGCGGCTGGTATGCCGTGACGAATGACATCATGATATCGTCCCGTGTCACGGTGAGCGGAAACGTGAACATCATCCTCTGCGACGGCGCTACCTTGACAACCCCCAAGGGCATTGAGGTTGCAGAGGGCAATTCCCTCACGATCTGGCGGCAGGAGGGCGCGACGGGCGTACTTCTGACCGGAACGACGAACGGAACTGACGCAACATGCGAAAGCGGTAACGCCGCCATCGGCGGCGGCAGCGGACATAACGCCGGCGCAATCATCGTCAACGGCGGCAATGTCACGGCCGTCGCCGGCGCGGGTGCACAGGCCATCGGCCGCGGCGCCGGCGCAAACGGTGCGGGCGACCTGCATATCCACCGCACGAGAGTCTTCGACGGTGTTGCCGCGGCGGAACCCGTGGGCCATGCACAGCGTGATGCCGTCTGCCGCGGAAGCTGGGCCCGCCTCGCGGACTGCATGGAACACACGTATGAAAACCATATTTGCAGATACTGTGACCTTCATCTGCCTGTGGACTATCTCAACCCGATAAGCGAAGACGTTCTTCGCATTGAAGAGTTCAGCGCTTTCACGGGCCAGGCAGCGCTCAGTGAGGGGTGGTACCTCATGTCTACCGCCGACGTGGAGACGAGCGGGCGTGTCACCGTCAGCGGCAATGTGAACATCATCATCGGCGATGGCGTGACCTGGAACGCACTTTCCGGCATCAACGTCGGCGCGGGCAGCAGCCTTACCGTGTGGGCGCAGAGCGAAGGCGACAGCATGGGCGCGCTGATTGCCACTGGCGCGAGCGGGCAGGCCGGCATCGGTGGCGGCGTGAACGAGGCTGGCGGCGCGGTAACGATCAACGGCGGCGCGGTGAGTGTTGTCGGCGGCAACAACGCCTCCGGAATCGGCGGCGGCGAAAACGGCGATGGCGGCAATTTCACAATCCGCGGCGGCGCGTTGACAGTCATCGCCGGTACGGGTGCCCAGGCCGTCGGCCACGGAGTCGGCGCGGACGCCGAAGGCGGGATCGTCATCTACCACAGGCGGGTCTATGCCGCCGAAGCGGCGGCGAATCCTGTTGCCCTGGCAGAGCGGGAAACCGTCTGCCGCAGCGCCTGGGCCAGGCTCACGCCATGCTTGGAGCATGACTTCGATAACGCAGTCTGCCGACTCTGCGGCAAGCCCGGAACCAACCTCTATTTCGACCCCATGGACGCCGACGAACCCTATAAGAATCAGGAGGTCATCACTCTCTACGACGGCCGGCTCGACCTAAACGCCGGCTGGTATGTGCTTGACGAGAGCATGGAGGTCGGCGGGCGCATCAACATCAGCGGCGATGTGAACCTGATTCTCTGTGACGGTGTGGAACTGACGGTTTCGGGAGGCATCCACGTCGCCGGCAAGCATCGCTTTACGCTCTGGGCGCAGAGTGAAGACAGCGATACACGCGGTGTTTTGAACGCCCTGAATCCGTCCAGCAGTTCCGCCGGAATCGGCGGCAATAATCTGGAAAGCGCCGGAACGGTCATCATCAATGGCTGCACGGTCAATGCATTTGGAGGCAGATACGGTGCGGGCATCGGCGGCGGTTACCAGGGCAAGGGCGGTACAATCGTCATCAACGGCGGCTCGGTCAACGCCATCGGCGGCTGGCTGGCCGCAGGCATCGGCGGTGGCATTCAGGGTGACGGCGGCACGGTCACGATCAACGGCGGCACGGTCAACGCCGCCGGCGGTACCGCGGGTGCTGGCATCGGGGGCGGGCGCGACAGCGCCGGCGGCACGATCACCATCAACGGCGGTACGGTCAACGCCACCGGCGGCCATAATGCTGCAGGCATCGGCGGCGGCTCCGACAGCGCCACTGGCGGCGTTGTCAATATCAGCGGCGGCATCGTCACAGTTGTCGCGGGGAATGGCGCCCAGGCCATCGGTCGTGGCAAGGGAAACGGCAATTCCGGCCAACTGAACATCGGCGCTTCCCGCGTTGGCAGGCTGGACGGATCCGGCAGCGTTGTGGAATGGGCGGCGTTTTCCTCCCGCGTGGATGTCTGCCGGGATGCGACCGGCTCGACGGTGCGTATCGCACCCTGTGAATCTCATGTGGACAACGATTCCGACGGTTTCTGTGAACTCTGCAGGATATATCTTCTTTATCCCAATCAGAGGACTGTCGAATACCTCGACTCCGCGAACAATGATCAACTCGACCGAAAGATTTGCTCTCTTTACGCGGGGCAGGCAATCATGCGTGACGGCTGGTATGCCGTGACGGAAAGCCAACTGTTCGATGGACGTCTTGAAATCGCTGGGAACGTGAACCTGGTTCTCTGCGATGGTACGGAGCTGTCGGTTCCGGGAGGCATCCACGTCGCCGCGGGCAATTCCCTCACGATCTGGTCGTCCAGCGTGGACAACAGCATGGCAGGCAAGTTGACCATTACGGAGCCGGCCCTCGGCAACGCAGGCGTTGGCGGCAATGCCGGAGAGAGCGGTGGCTCGGTTGCGGTGAAAGGCGGCATACTCGTCGTCGTCGGCGGCGAGGGCGCCCCGGCCATCGGCTGTGGCGGCGGCGGCGCAAATCCCGGAAACCTGAATTTGTCGGCTGCGTGTAGAGTCGGTCGGGTGGACGGCTCCGGCAACGTCGGAAACTGGGCGACACCTGCTTCCCGTGTGGAACTCTGCCGGAATGCGGACGGTGCAATCGTGCGCATCGAGCGCTGCAACCCCCATCGCGACGACAATGATGACGGCAGTTGCGAATTATGTGGCGGGCATGTGATGAAAACCATGCCCTATCTGGATCCCACGAGCGGAGACATGCTTTCCCGGACGGATTACAGCATTTACACGGGCCAGCAGACGCTGAACACCGGCTGGTACGCGGTGGACCAGAGCCGACAACTTGGCAATCGGCTGGAAATCAACGGCGATGTGAACCTGATTCTCTGCGATGGCGTGGAGCTGACGCTTACGTCCGGTATCCATGTTACCGGTGCAAGCAGCCTTACTGTTTGGGCGCAGAGCGAGGACGACGATACATGCGGGGCCTTGACCGCCACATCCCCAGGGGATTCTATGGCGGGTATTGGAGGCAATAATGAAGAGAGCGGCGGAGAAGTCACGATAAACGGCGGCAGAGTCTCGGCCACCGGCAATTACTGCGGCGCTGGTATCGGCAGCGGTAACAACGCGTACGGCAGCGGCGGTACGATCACGATAAACGGCGGCACGGTCTCGGCCACCGGCGGAGAATGGGCCGCAGGAATCGGCGGCGCTTGGTTGGCCTCCGGAGGGAACATTACGATAAACGGCGGTACGGTCATGGCCACCGGCGGGTATTTCCATTCCATTTCCGCTTACTACTGCGGCGCGGGCATCGGCGCTGCCTATTATGGTAATGGCGGGACCATCACGATAAACGGCGGTACGGTCACAGCGGTCGGAGCGTACCTCTGTCCTGGTATCGGCGGCGGCAACGAAGGCGGAGGCGGAACCATCACGATTACCGGCGGCACGGTCACAGCCATCGGCGATGGCACAGAGGCCATCGGCGCCGGGGCCGAAAGCGGCGATTCCGGAACCCTCGCCATCTTTGGCATGCGGGTCGGAATGGTGGACGGGGAGAACAACGTCACATGGGTCGCCCTGGAAAACCGCCTTTCAGCCTGCCGGGACAGGAGCCAGACGAAAGTCCGCCTGGAACGCTGCCCGGACCATGAATTCATGGACGGCACCTGCATCTACTGCGGCACCTGCCACCTGGACCAGTTCCTGCAGGGCGTCGGCTCCTTGGACGATCCCTACCGCATCTCCTCAGGCGACGACTGGAATCTGCTCGCCAAATCTCTCTCCTTCGGCAACGACACAGTCGGACTCCATTTCCGGCAGACGACGGATCTTTCCGTCACGAACACGATCGGCAGCGAATACGCTCCCTTCAGAGGAATCTATGACGGCGGCGGACACACCCTGACCGTCAACTATGATGATGCCTCCCGGAGTTTCCTCGCGCCCTTCCTGGCCATCAGTGGCGCGACAATCTCCTCGCTGCGCGTGGAGGGCGCGGTGAGCGGTAAAATCCACTGCTCCGGCCTTGTGGGTCGTGTCATGGACGGGCCGAACACGATTCGTGACTGCAGCGTCAACGCGTCCATCTCGGCAACGGACGGCTACGCCGGCGGTCTCATCGGGCACGGTATGAGCTATAGGACCACGATTGAGGGATGCGCCTTCGCGGGCAGCGTGAGCGGAGTCAACGTGGGAACCCTCTGGGGCTGGAGCGACAACGCCGTGGCCGTGCTTGTAAATTGCCTTGATCTGAGCGACAGCGGCTTCCCCGTCGGCTTGGGCGGCGGTACGGTCAGCATGACCCGCGTCGGTTACGTGAACCCGGACAAGACGGAGGGAAGCGAAGGCGCCTGGAGCGCGGACAAACGCGGCGTCCTTGTCCATTCGGTCACGCCGGGCGCCGATGTGAGATTGGCTCTTTCCGGCACGGTCCAGCGTTACGACACGGCAGGGCTCACTACCTGCGGCGATGCCTTCCTGGTGAATGGCATTCTTTACGCCGGGGCCGGTCGGACCGTAAGCCTGGCGCTGGAATATGTAGGCTCGAATGAATTCGAAATTTACTCGGCAAGTGCCGGCACACTCTCCGGCAGCACTGGCCGCTATACGCTGACGATGCCCAACCCAGGACAGGACGTGACAATTTTGGCTCGCTGCAAATCGACGTATTACGACCCGATCAGAGGGACGAATGTTCAGATTCCTGACGGCGCGCAAGTCTATGCCGAAGGCCAGACCTCGCTCTCCGGCGGCTGGCATTTCGTGACGAACAGCGTGACGACTTCCGACCGCATCATCGTCACAGGGGAAGCGAACCTTGTTCTCTACGATGGTGTGGAGCTGAACGCGATGAGCGGCATCACCGTTGCGGAAGGTGCCAGGCTGACCATTTGGGGACAGGAGGGCGAACATGCCGTCCCCGGCACGGCCGTGAAGACCCGCGGCACCGGTACGCTCTTCGCGCAGACTCCGGCGAGCGGCGACTATCGTCAGGCCGCGGCAATCGGCGGCGAGAATGGCGGCCCTACCGGCGACATCGTCATCAACGGCGGGGTCGTCACCGCGCGCGGCGCCTGGGGCGCGGGTATCGGCCGCGGCAACATCGCCAGTGGTGCTGTCGGCAGCGTCACGATCAACGGGGGCTATGTTGACGCCTCCGGCGACAGCGGTTCCGCCGGCATCGGCAGCGGCGCCTATGCGGACAGCTGCCCTGTGACGATCACCGGCGGCTACGTTCTTGCGGCCGGCTGCGTTTACGGCAGTCAGGCGACGTCGGGCATCGGCACCGGCCGACCCAGGACCAACGGCTCCCAGCCGCTTTCCAACGGCACGATTACCATCACCGGCGGCACGGTCGTCGCCCAGGCGGGCGAAGCCCCGAGCGGCGGCACCGCCGCGCAGGCCATCGGCGTGAACGCCGCCGACGCGGCCCACAACGGAACTGGTCATCTGGTCCTCGGCGATGTCAGAGCCTATGCGTCAGCGGACGCGGCGTCGCCCGTCGCGGTTTCGGCCCGTGGCGACACCTGTCGCGGCACATGGGTGAAGGTCGAGGCCTGCGCAAGGCATCAGGATCAAAACGCCGACAATTTATGCGACTATTGCGGCGAGTATTGCGGCCCTGTTCCGCCAATCGATGCCAACGGCGTCTTCCTCATCGGCTCGACCGACGACTGGAACGTCTTCGCCGCCAGCGTCGCCGCCGGCAAGCGCTATGACGGCGAGACCGTGCAGTTGACCGCCAATATCGCCGTCACGACGACGGTGGGTACAGGCGACCATCCCTTCGGCGGCATCTTTGACGGCGGCGGACACACGCTGACGGTCAACATCAGCAGCGCGGAGCAGTGCGCGGCACCGTTCCGCCAGATCAACGGGGCGACGATTCACGACCTCACCGTGGCGGGTACCGTCACCGGTAGCGACTACCACGCCGCCGGGCTTGTGGGGGGCTGCGGCAACGACCGTCCGAACACAATCCGGAACTGTACCGTCACCGCGACCGTCAACGGCAACGGTTACGCGGGCGGCATCGTGGGCCACGGCGGCCAGGGGACACTCATGCTGGAGGGTTGCGTCTTCAGCGGCGCCGTGAACGGTTTCGCGAGCTTCGCCGGCGGAATCCTCGGCTGGTGCGACGCACTGACGCTGCAGATGGACAACTGTCTCACAACGGGCACGTTCAATCCTACGGGTAATGGCAAGTTCCACCCCATCGCCTGCAAGTTCGC
>DBXY01000030.1:0-6051 GCA_002309765.1 Verrucomicrobia bacterium UBA1200 | reverse complement strand
CCGACTGTCTTGGGCGTCAATCCCACGGTCGCGACCAGCAATCTGATCCCTGGCGCCGAAGGCACGCCCGTGAGCGCCACCCTCGTCGCCGGTGAATGGTCGCAGCCCGTCACGGCCGCAGACGGCAATGAATACTACGGCTGGACGACCGCTCCGGCGGGCCGCCTGATCGCAAGCTACACGTTCGACGACGCCGGGAACGGCGGCACGAACCTCCTCCATGCCTCGGTCGGCCTGGACGCCATCGTCCGTGCCACGCCCACGACGCCCGTCGCGGGCATCGGCGAGATCGCGGCCGTCACCGACGCCGCCATCCTCTCCGGCCTCTCCGCCGGCGACGGCGCCGTGTCTATCCCGAATGGCCAGCACCTTGCCGTTCCGGTCCCCGCCGCGCTCCTCTCCGCCCACGGCCGCCCCTATACCGTTGTCATGAAGATCCGCGTGCCCAATACCGTGGGGTGGCGGAGCCTTCTCAACATGCCGGCCTCGAACGACACCGACGCGATGGTCTATCTCCAGCAAACGACCCGCAACATCTACCTCAAGCAGTTCGACAAGTCCTCCGGCGCGGGCATCGCAGCCTCCAACGGGAACGTCGCGGCCGACCAATGGACGACCATCGCCTTTGCCTTCGGCGAAAACACCACCGACGTGTACCGCGACGGCACGCACGTCCTGCACACGACTGGCGCTCTCGCCAACAGCTACGCCGACTGCGCCTCCGCCGGCGGTTACATCCTCGTCGGCGCCGACGATAGCGGNNGACGACGACCTCTTCTACCTCTCCGACTTCCGCATCTACGAGGGCGCCGTCGCCGTTGCCGGAATCCTTCCCGGTTCCGGTACGTCCAGAGACCCATATACCATTACATCCAGCGCAGAATGGGACACCTTTGCCGCCAACGTGAACGCCGGTGTCGATGCCGCCGCATGCTACCGCCTCGCCGACGACATCGCCGTTACGTCAATGGTTGGTACGGCGGGACAACCGTTCAGAGGTGTATTTCACGGCACCGACCATACGCTGACCGTCAACATCAGCAGTGATGAAGCGTTTGCATCGCCGTTCCGCCAAATCGATGGCGCGGTGATCATGAACCTTGCCGTCGATGGCACCGTCACGAGCAGCGCCTACCACGCATCCGGCCTCGTGGGCAACTGCGGCAGTGACAATCCTAACATTGTCCACAACTGTGCCGTTGCCGTCGCCGTCAGCGGTGCACCTTACGCAGGCGGCATCGTGGGCCACGGCGGACACGGAACGCTTACGATAGAAGACTGCGTTTTCGACGGTACGATATCCGGATTCGCAAACTACGCCGGCGGGATTCTCGGCTGGTGTGATGCACTGACGTTGCAGATAGACAACTGTCTCACAACGGGCACATTCGCTCCTACGGGTAGTGGCAAATACCACCCCATCGCCTGCAAATATGCGATCGAGACCGTCTTCGCCACCGTCGATCGCGCCTACTACCTCAACACCATAACGCTCACTGAGACAGGCGACAATCTCGTCTCTGGCGCTGAAGGCACCCCTGTGAGCGAGACCTACGTCGCAGGCGAATGGACATGCCCCGTGACGGCCGCCGATGGTTTCACCTATTACGCCGCGGCCACCGGCTACGAAATCTGGGCCGCTGCGAACGGGACCATGGGCGCGTGGGACGCGACCGACGCGAGCGGCATTCACAACGTCTTCCGCTACCTCTTCGACAAGCCGAGCGGAGCGTTCGAGAATCCGCCGCTCATTTCGATCACGTTCGACGCGAATGGAAGGGCGGTGATCCACACCCCGCCGCTCAACCCCTCGGCCACAGGCTTCGACATCTCGATCCTCGCCACCGACGACCTTGCTGGCACCGGTGGCACCACCTACCCGCTCAACTACTCCGGGGAGACGGTGATTCCAGCTGCGGACAAGAATACTCGATTCTTCCGGCTGAAGGCAAAGGAGAAGTAGAAACTGGGGGAATGTTGCCAATGTGAAAGTGTTGCCAGTTGCCAATGCCAATTGCCAATGGTGCGCCAAGGGGCATTAAGGTGTGCCATGGCAAAATTGGCCACTGGCAACATTGGGATTGGCGCTTTTTCCACATTGGTAACATTCGGCAAAGCCGCTTGAGAATTTGAAAGGAAAGAAACCATGCAGACAACGATGAGAAACCTGATGGGCGCCGCGCTTGCGGCAATGGCCTTGTTTACGCTGACGGTGCGCGCCGAAGATGGAGAAATGCTTCTGCGCGCTGACTGCGACAAGCCGGAATGGCTGGTGACGGACCAGAATGTCCTTGCCGGCCTCTCGGTTGGCGCGACAGCCATTTCAATTCCCAGAAGGGGACGTGTCGGTCTCCCCATTCCGGCCGAGCTGAAGGACAGGCCTGGGCATCCCTACACGCTTGCCCTGAAAATCAAACCGCAGATCGCAAACGACTGGATATGCCTCGTCAACATGCCGGATTCGAATAATTCCGACGCGATGATCTATCTGGACAAGACCGAGCGCAAGGTCCACATCAAGCAGGCAAACAAATCCAGAGACTCCGCCGTCTCAGAATACGGCATCGCGATGGACCGCTGGACGACCATCACCTTCGCATTTGGCGAGGACTTTACCGAAATCTACTTCGACGGCGACCCTGTCTATTCCGGACGCGCCACGCTCGCCGGCAGCTATGCCGACTGCTACTCCGCCGGAAGCAACATCCTCATCGGCGCTGACGACAGCGGCGACGACAGCCCCTTCTACCTCGCCGACATCCGCCTCTACGACGGCGCCGTCTGCGTAGGGGACGAGCTTATGGGTCTGGGGTACTCGGACGACCCGTTCCTCATCACCTCCGCAGCCGATTGGGCGCTTTTGGCCCACAATTTGGAAAGAGGGATAACCAGCGGCCTCGAATACCCGGTTTATCGCCTCACGGCTAACATCGGTACCGCCAGCGCACCTGTCACGCAGTCCATCGGCAGTGAATTCTTGCCGTTTACCGGCCATTTCGACGGCGGCTCCAATACGATCCACTTCGCCATCTCCGGTTCCGAACCCGGCACCGCCCCCTTCGCCAGGATCGACACCGCGCGGATCAACAACCTCAAGGTCACCGGTTCGGTCTCCTCCACCGCGAACCACGCTGCTGGCCTGATCGGCATCTGCTCCCGCACAAATCTCCTTGAAAATTGCACCGTCGCCACCTCGGTCTCCGTCTCCGGCACGGACCACGCCGGCGGCATCGTGGGCTATTGTATAGACAATGCGGCGCTTGGAGTAGAGAACTGCGTCTTTTCAGGCGCCATATCCGGCTTCTCCGCCCATGCCGGAGGCTTGATCGGCTGGTGCGACGCATTGGATATGATTTATTTTTCGAACAGTCTCTTCAAAGGGTCATTCAGCGGCTCCGGCAAGTACCACCCCATCATCTGCAAAAATAGCGAAAGCGCCGACCCCCGCTTATTTGGGACAACCGAAGCCTACTATCTGAACACCGTTACGCCCACAGAAGACGCCGCCAATGTCATTCCGTATCTCAAAGGTACGCCAGTCAGCACGACCTATGTTCCCGGCGAGTGGGGAAAAGCCGTGACGGCCGCCGACGGCAATACCTATTACATGTTGGCGATCATTACCCTTACCCCAGCTACCGGCGAATTGATGCTTCGGGATGGCGATGTTCTAACCGGAACCGGCGGTCCCAACACCCATATCTTCATCGATGACGGCGCCACGGTGGTCCTGCGCGACGTGAACATCTCCGCCATCCCAAACGACGGCGATCACATGTGGCCGGGCATCACCTGCCAAGGCGACGTCACAATCATTCTGGAGGGTGACAATGTCGTGAAGGGAGGATACGAATACTATCCCGGCATCTTCGCTTTTCCAAGAAAGACGCTCACCATTCAGGGCGACGGTACACTGGATGTCAGCAGCAACGGCTCTGGCGCGGGCATTGGGGCAGGTGGTAATGTTGGGTTGTCCTGCGGCAACATTCTCATTGAGGGCGGCACCATTACCGCCACCGGCGGCGTGCAGTCGGCGGGCATCGGCAGCGGCACCAATTCAGGTTGCGGCACCATCACCATCACGGGCGGCACCGTCACCGCCACCGGCGGCAGACTCGCCGCAGGCATCGGCGGTGGTGCCCTGGGAACCTGCGGCACAATCACCCTTTCGGGCGGTACGATCACCGCAACAGGCGGCGAAGCCGCGCCGGGCATCGGCGGCGGGGTTCAGGCGGCCAGTCCCGATATCGTCATCAAAGAGGGCGTGACCAGCGTCACCGCCGACAGCGGGGCAAGCTCCCCCCACAGCGTGGGTGCGGGCTATAACGGCACCAGCGGCACCCTGACTGTGGACGGCACGGTAATGGACGAGATCACCGACAGCCACTTTGTTTACAGTCCCGGCATCATCACCATCGCCACAACGGCCGACTGGGAGGCCTTCGCGTCACGGGTGAACCGCGGCGTGGATTTATACAAAGGCACGACCGTAACGCTGACGGCCGACATCGCCATCTCGACGATTGTCGGCATGAACGGCAATCCCTTCTGCGGCATCTTTGACGGCGGCGGCCACACGCTTACGGTCAACATCAGCAGCGAGGAGCAGTGCGCGGCGCCGTTCCGCCAGATCAACGGCGCGACGATCCACAACCTCACCGTGGCGGGTACCGTCACCGGCGGCAACTACCACGCCTCCGGGCTTGTGGGCGGCTGCGGCAACGACCGTCCGAACACCATCCGGAACTGCACCGTCACCGCCACCGTCAACGGCAACGGTTACGCGGGCGGCATCGTTGGCCACGGCGGCCAGGGGACGCTCACGCTGGAGGGTTGCGTCTTCAGCGGCACCGTGAACGGCTTTGCGAACTTCGCCGGCGGGATCCTCGGTTGGTGCGACGCACTGACACTGCAGATGGACAACTGTCTCACAACTGGCACGTTCATTCCTACAGGTAATGGCAAGTTCCACCCCGTCGCCTGCAGGTTCGCGAACCGGACTGTCACCGCGACCGTCACCGGCGCCTACTACTTGAACACCATCGTCCCCACGGTTTTGGGCACCAATCCCACGGTTGCGACCAGTAATCTGATTCCCGGCGCCGAAGGCATCCCCGTGAGCGCGACCCTCGTTCAAGGCGAGTGGTCACAGCCCGTCACTGCCGCCGACGGCCTCACTTACTACAGCTGGACGTCTGCGCCGGCGGGCCGCCTGCTCGCCCACCTGTCGTTCGATGACTACGGGAACGGCGGCTTGAACCTCCTCAACGCCGATGTCGGCCTTGACGCCATCGTCCGCGCCACGCGCACGACGCCCGTCGCGGGCATCGGCGAGATCGCGGCCGTCACCGACGCCGCCATCCTCTCCGGGCTCTCCGCCGGCGACGGCGCCGTGTCTATCCCGAAGGACCAGCACCTCGCCGTTCCGGTCCCCGCCGCGCTCCTCTCCGGCAACGGCCGTCCCTATACCGTTGTCATGAAGATCCGCGTGCCCAACACCGTGGGGTGGCGGAGCCTCCTCAACATGCCGGCCTCGAACGACACCGACGCGATGGTCTATCTCCAGCAAACGACCCGCAACATCTACCTCAAGCAGTTCGACAAGTCCTCCGGCGCTGGCATCGCAGCCTCCAACGGGAACGTCGCGGCCGACCGATGGACGACCCTCGCCTTTGCATTCGACGAAAACGCCACCGACGTGTACCGCGACGGCACGCACGTCCTGCACGCCGAGGGCGCTCTCGCCAACAGCTACGCCGACTGCGCCGCCGCAGGCGGTTACATCCTCGTCGGCGCCGACGATAGCGGCGACGACGACCTCTTCTACCTCTCTGATTTCCGCGTGTACGAGGGTGCTGTGGCCATTGCCGGGATACTTCCCGGTTCCGGCACTCCGGCCGATCCCTACCTCATCTCCTCAACCGCCGACTGGGACATCTTAGCCGCCAACGTGAACGCCGACATCAATTCCGACGCCTGCTATTGCCTCGCCGCCGACATCGGTATCACGACCACGGTCGGCACAAGCGCCCATCCCTTCTGCGGTGTCTT
>DBXY01000024.1:27506-55268 GCA_002309765.1 Verrucomicrobia bacterium UBA1200 | reverse complement strand
CGGCGCAATGCGCCGGCCCCTTTTTTGTTATTACGCTGCGAGAGGATGCTTAACCATGTTTACTCGTCGTTCATTCGTTGCTTCTGCCGCGATGTCGCTGTTATGCGGGTGCCGGAGGATTCTTGTTGAAAAATCGGTTCGGCGGGAGTTTTCCATTATGACTTACAACATCTGCCATGGCAAGGGCATGGATAATAAGGTCGATTTGTCCCGGGCGGCGGCGGTAATAAACAAAGTAAAACCGAGGTTTGTGGGGCTTTGCGAAATGGATTGCAAGGCTCGTCGGACCAATGGCGACGATCAGCCCGAAACTTTGGCAAAACTTTGCGGGAATATGAAAGCGACATTCGGTAAGGCGATCGATTTCCAAGGCGGAGGGTACGGAGTAGCGGTGCTTTCGGATACCGAGCCGTTGAACAGCAAGACCGTGCCGTTACCGGGCGCGGAGCCGCGGATATTATTGCTTTGCGAATTTGATGATTGCGTTATTGGTGTTACCCACCTTTCCGTCTCCAAAGAATCGGAACGGACGGAATCGGTGAAACTTATCCGCGAGGCTATAGCCGGATACGGCAAGCCGGTGTTTGTTATGGGCGACTGGAATTCCTTGCCAAATTCAACGGTTCTGACCGAGATGCGGCAATACCTTAAGGTGTTGTCCGATGAGAACGCCCGTACCTATCATGGACATCCCTCTAACGGGCCGTCCGGAACCACCAGCGATTTCTGCATCGACTACATCGCGGTTGACAATGCCCATGCCAATTCGGTTCAGGTGTTTGACCGCATTACCGTTCCTGACGAAGTAACCTCTGACCATAAGGCAATCGCCATTAAGATTGCGCTGTAATGTCAGATTCCGCGGGCGACGGTTATGCACCAAACCCGCGCCGCGCCGGCTTTTTTTAGCGCCGTCGCGCAGGCGTCTAACGTCGCTCCGGTGGTCATTACGTCATCCACCAACAGCAATGTGCGTCCAGCCACCATCGGCGGGTCGGTTACTTTAAACGCGCCCTTCATGTTTTCCCGCCTTTGGATGGCGTTCAGCCGTGTTTGCGTGCCGGTGGTTCTTGTTCTGGAAAGGGATCGCAGATCGTTGCGCCGGTTTAACCGCTTCGCCAATTCCGCGCTAAGCAGGTCGGATTGGTTATATGTGCGCTGCCGCTTTCTTAACCGGTGGAGCGGAACGGGCAACACCGCGTCAATTTGTTCGGCGTCGAAATGGGCGCGTAAGCAACCTTCCAAAAGATCGGTCAGATCGTTGCGCAGCCAAAGCGCCGATGAATATTTGAACTGGTGCAGCAGATGTTGTAAAAGTCCGGTAAAGTGCCCGGCGGAACGGGCGCGGTCAAAAGACGGTTTGATGTGGCGGCACGCACTGCAAACGAAACGGTGTCCGACTTCGCCGGTGGCAAGCCGCCCGCAACAATCGCATAAGCTGTCGGTGAACAGTTCAATGCCCGAAAAACACGACCAGCACAGGTAGCGCCCCGGACGGTCGCAACGGTTGCCGCATCCGGGGCAAAGCCGGGGAAACAGGGCGTCCGCCGCCAATCCCATCACTTTCGCCCCGAAATCCGGCAGTCTCATCGGTCCGCTCCGCCGCCGACTATGGCCAAAGTTTGGCTGGGTACTCTCCGGCGGCGACCAATTTCCGGATGGCGTCAACCACGTGCGGTTTGTCCTCGCGGTAAGTCACGCCAAACCAGGAAGATTCGGTGGGCAGCACGGAAACGTCGGCGGAACCTTGGTGAACCAGCGCATCGACAACGAACGGGATGTACCATTCGGCCTTCGGCTGGCTGATATGCTCGTCAAGCCACAGTGGGAAACGCTCTTCCAATGCTGCAAAAAGCTGGACGGGGAAGCCCCAGCAATTCATCGAGACCAGCTCCGAGCCGGACAGCAACACCGGGTTTTGCGGGTCTTCTCGGTTCTCCGCACCGTTGGCGGTGCGCACGATTTTCGTCATTTCCGTGACCGACCGCAATTTCCCGCTTTCGGAAATGTCGCAAATGCCGCGGGCTACGCTGCCGTTTTCCGAAAGTGTCAAGTCGAGCCGGTAACCGACCATCGCGCACGGTATGAATTTGTCCGCCGCTCGGCAATCGGATTTGGCGAAGAAACGCGCCAGTTGGGCGAAGGCGTCGCGCCCGTAGAAGTCGTCAGCGTTAATTGCGGCAAACGGGGTGTCCACGCAGTGCCTCGCCGCCCGGATGGCGTGTGCCGTACCCCAGGGTTTCTCGCGGTCGGGCGGAAGCGAATAACCGCTCGGTAGGTCGTTCTTATCCTGGAACGCGTAATCCACGGCGATCGCCGAGGCGTATCTGGAGCCGATTTGCTCCCTGAATTGCTGTTCGAAGTCGCGGCGGATAACGAACACCACTTTGCCGAAACCGGCCCGGATGGCATCGTACACCGAATAATCCATGATGGTTTCGCCGCTGGGTCCGACGGCGTCCATCTGTTTTAAACCACCGTAACGGCTGCCCATGCCGGCGGCCAGAATCACCAATGTAGGTTTCACGATAACTCCTCTCATCTGTTTAGGGCACTGCGTGTGGGTTGGGGTAGCGCCCGATGCTCTCTGTTGACGGCAGGGGTTCCCAAAGCGGAACCTCCAACACCGCACCGCTGGATTGCCGGTTGTCCCAGATTTTGCATTCCTTTACTGCGTTGCGGGTAATTTGGTCGGCGTCAACAAACTGGTTGCGCCAAACGTGGTTGACGTTTGCCGAAAAACGGATTTTGGATAGTTCCGGATAACGGGTGGAGTAAGGCACGGCGCGGATGTTTACCTCTTCCTTCAGCTGCTGGCTGTGTTCATCCAGAAACTTGGTCCAGCGGTCATTAGCCCAAGGTGAGAAGCTCACGCCGTAACGGCAGCCGACGAAAAGGTTGTTGTCAACGGTGTTGAAGTGTCCGCCGTGGATCTGTACCCCGCCGAAATTGCCGCGCGAGCAATTGTAAAAGCGGTTTGCATAAACCACAATACCGCTGATGGCGTCGTCCAGCCTGATACCGGCCTGGCCGCATGGCGGCTGACCCGCGCCGATGTCCTTCCACAGGTTGTAGCGCAACACCACGCCTCGGTACGACGGATTACCCCACATATCCACACCGCCTTGGTCGTCGGATTCCAGCACCACGTTCTCGACGCGGTTGAACTCGACCAAATGGTCGTTGCCCGAGATGCGCAACGCGCTTGAGGGCGCATGGTGGAAGAAGTTGTGGGCGACGCGGATCCCGCACCCGCTCAAACCAACTGCCGGATGGTAGGTGGCGGTGTGACGGCTGAAATCGCCGACCTCGTTGTTCTCGATGTTGATGCGGCTGGGGGTGAGGTTACGGCGGTTGCCGCCGGAGACGCTCATGCCGGTATGTCCGATGGTCGAAATCCGGTTGCCGTAGATTTGCAGAGCGGTGCAATGGTTGGCGGTGATCGCGGTGCCGCCGATCCGGCGGATCTCGCATTTTGCCACCACGGTGTTGATGCAGTTTTGCAGTTTGATCCCCGAGCCTTGCCCGTACTCGAAGACTAATCCCTCAATGGTGATTTCCCTTGCCCCGTCAATTTCCAAAAACGGTCGGTCGAAATGGCTCAAGGTGTAAACCGGGAAATTGAACCATCCGCTTTCAATCGGCCAGAAATAAATTTTTTGCGCCTTGCGGTCGAGATACCACTCTCCGGGGCGGTCCAGTTCCTCCAGCAGGTTGCTGACGTAGAACGGCATATTGGGCTTCAGTCCGTAGGCCGGAGTGTCGCCGATCTCTATGGTGCCGTTTTCCTGATTTATTTTTGCCACCGGCAGGGTGTTGTCCGCCCAAAGGTAGTACCAGTATCCGGAAAGTTGCGCATCATCGGCGGTTGCCCATTTTAAAAGCCGCTCAGGATCGAACTTGAAAACGGTTTTACTGCCATCCGGTACTTCTCCGGTTTTTGCGAATCCCTCGTTTGGCCAGCGCGCGCAGGTGAGCGGCCGACCGTTTTCATAAAAATCCCGCACCGTTTGGTTGGTCTTGCCGAACCCCCGGCTGGCCTGAGGGGCAAAATCGCCCAAGCCGAGCGGTTGGAGGTCGAACATCCGGACCTTGCCTTTTGCGGCATCGGGAAGCCGCCGCAGCACTGCGGGATCGGAAACGCGGGCCGCGCTCTTTAAGGTGACCCCACCGCTGAAAACCGGCTTCTCCCCGCCCCAGGCGCGGTAAACCACCGGTGCGCCGTAACTGCCGGAGTCCGCCGCCGTGAGCGTGAAAGTGTTGGTGACCGCGTAAGTGCCGCCCCGCAGGTAAACGGTAGCTCCGCCGGGCGGCAGGGTCCCGTTCCGGTTGCGGTGCCGGTTGATTTCCTCGCGGGCGCGTTCAAGGGTGGCGAAGGGTTTTCTGAATGATCCGTCCGCTTGGTCGTTGCCGTTTGGCGCCACATAAACCGCTACGGCCGGTTTGGGCGGCGGCGGCGGTGGATGGTGCGACGCGGCGGGATCGAACGCCGGTTTTTTCGCGGCCAGCCGCGTACAGCGCACGATCGCGTTCTCCGCCAGCCACTTCAGATGTTTTTCAATGTTGTTGAGGGCGGTAATCTCCCGGAACGCGGCAATGGCGGCATCGTATTTTCCGGCAAGTTCGTAACTGCGGGCGACCGCCAAGGCGGCTAACTGCCGGTGGTATAAATTGAGCGACTGTTGGTCGCAAAGCAGCTTGAACTGTTCCTGCGCCGCCGTGTGGTCGCCAGCCGTCAGCAGGGTGTCGGCGTACGTCCAGCGCAATTCCGCCTGCTCGGCATCGGGAACCGGACAGAAGGAGAGCAGCTGCTCGAAAACCTTTTTGGCTTCGTCCAATTTCCCCTCGCGGGCATGGGCTTTAGCCAGCGCAATCCCGAGCCGCCGTTGTTCGCTTGCGTTCATATTGCCCAGCGTGGCGGCGATACGCTCCAAGATTTCCGGTGACATGGGTTTCTCGCGGTCGATTTGGCTCAATAGCCAACCGGCGATGGAATCGCGTATCACCGGGTTGAGCCCGGATTTGTCCAACAGCGCGGCCACCGCCTGCGGCAGCCGTTGGTCGTCCAAACCGCGCAACTGCTGATAGGCGTTGAAGTCGGGCATGGCGGCGGCACCGAAAGATATTTCGCGCACTGCGGTTTCGTCCCAAACCGAATCTTCAACCACCAGCCGGCGCACTTGCTGCCGCATCGAACCCACGCCATAGTTGGAGTAACCAACGGACAATCCGTTTTGGGGCGGGGTCAGGGATCCCTTAAACTCTCCTTTCGCCGCCAATTCGCCGTTGACGTAGAGCTTAGCCTCGCCGCTGTCGCGGTTCCAAACCGCGCAGACTGCGTTCCAGCCGCCGAAGTTTACCGGTATGGAGGACGAAATCCGCCAGGAACCGCCTTCGCGGCCGATCTCCAGACACGGAGTTTTACGTTTGAAATTTTCAAGTAATAGCCGCCAGCCGTCGTAATATCCGGTCCCGGATGTTACCAACATGGCATTCTCGGCGCCGTTGTTGCCCCGTTTGGAACCGATTTCAATCGGACGGAAAACCATCGCCACCGAAAAGCCTTTGCTCTTGGCCAGGTCTGGGCATTTGCCCACAAAATGCCCGTCATCCAGCACCGGGAGTTTTTCGCCGTCGGCCCAGCCGCTGTCCTGCTCATCGCATTTCGGACCGTCGTAGCGCAATGGACTGCAGTCCGGGAAAGATACGTCCAGCCGTTCGGCCAGAACCGCCGCCGGCGACAAAAGAACCGCTAAAAAAGCAAACCCGAAAAGACGCCGCATAAGACACCTTTCTCAACTCAACTTATCTGTTATAAGATTTTAGCGGTTTTGCCATTAAAGCGCAAGACCGCATTTAAAGACTGCGCGGGTTTTTGTTGTCAACCAATACCCCGTCACTTAATCATCAGCATGGTAGCGGTGATGTCGTTCTTTAGCACGATGTCTTTGCGGTGGTTGGCAAAAGAGAGCAGTTCGGCGGCGGAACGGGGTTCGCCATCCTGTAACAGTGTCCATCCCGCAAGGTCAAGCCCGGTGAATGGTACGTCGGAATGAATGATGACCGCCGAGGCGGGCAGGGTACCGCCCGGAAACTCGTGGAGCAGGTTAAGCGTCAGGTCGGCGGGCAATGTCAGTCCGCCGGCGGCGAGGGTGGCGCAACTGTGGTTGCCAACGCGCAGTTCCACGGTCGCGCCGGCGGCAACCACGTTGTTGGTGCCGAACAGGGTTAGACCGCGTTGGCGGTCCGCCGTACCGACGGTTAGTTTGCTTCCCGCCGCCACTCCGACCCCGCCCCGCACTGCGGCGTTGCCGCCGAAACTGGCGCCGCCGACAACCGCGACCGCGCCGACGGTTGCCGCCGGGCCGGCGAGGGAAACGCCGCCGGAACTAATTTCCCACCGCGCCGCGCTGTCCACCGTGCCCAAAACCGTCAGCTGCCCGCCGCCGCTTTTCAGCAACTGCCCGTCACCGGTGATGCCGCCGTGCCAAACGGTGTCGGACGCTACACGCAGTTCCCGCTGTTGGGTGACTACTTCCTCCACGGTCATGCCGTAGAGGTGGAATGAGTTGGAATTGTCCAGCGATGTCCAGTAGATGGGGAAGGCGTTGGAGCTGGCGGTGTAACGGAACGCCAGATAATACGGGGTGTCCGCGCCTTCGTAATCTTCGTTCAGCTCGAAGGTGGTTAGGGTTCCCGAATTGTCGGGATCGAAGGCGAACCGCACTGTCCTGGCGACACTGGGAGTCCAGCTGCGCAGGTAGAGACGGGTTTCGTACCGGACGCCTGCCGTCAGCCCGTCGATCTCCAACGGTATGGTCTGGCCTTTGTTGTTGGCGTCGTAATTCATGGCGGATAACAGACCGAAGAAACTTTGGTCCGCTCCCATGCCGATATTCTGGGTATAGCCGTCCGCGTACGCGGAACTTGGGATCCCCTTCACCCCGGCGCCGCTGCGGTGGTCCACAATCCTGGCGGTTACACCGCCGGCCGCGATACGGTTGAACAGTACCCCGTTGATTTCCAACGGACGTCCGTTGGCGTTATCGCGGGTGAAATCAACGGCGAAGAGGTATCGTTTATCCGGGGATACTCCGCTGTCGGCGTCGCAAGTGAAATGCGTCAAGCGTGGGTTTCCCGGAACCGCCAGAGTCGCGTCGGCGTTGAATACCAGATTGGTCTCCGCATCGCCGTAGGAAAGCCTTAGTTCGCCATCGCCGCCCAAACCGTCGACTCGGGTCGCGGCCCGCAGATCCAGTACCGCATTGGCGGCGACGAACACTCCGGCGGTGGCGGTGGATCCGGAACCCAGCACCGCGGTTCCGCTGTCGAGCAGCAACCCGTACGCGGGCGACAGATCGCCGTTAAAAGTTTGTTCGCCGGAACCGTCCACCACCAAAGGCACCGGCGAGTTCAGGTCGCCGCTAAATGTTTCGGTCGCGCCTTCTGGCACGGTAAGCCGGAGTGCCGGATAGCCGAGGCTTTCATTGGAGAAGCCGTAAAGGTGCGGGGTGTCGGAATACCCGGAAGTGAGTTTGATGCGTAGCGAGAAGGTCCCTTGCGCGTTGGCCCGGTACCGGCAGGTGATGGCGCCAAATGCGCCTCTGGGGCCAAGGTCTTGGTCGAGGTTGAAGGTCCGGTCGGTTTGCCAGGTTTCGCCCACGCCAAAAGTAAGGTCGGCGTAGCGGGTGTTGTTTCCGTAATTCTTCAGGTAAAGCCTGAACTCGTTGAGCGAACCGGGCGGCAGCGATTTAAGCGTGAGCGTTATGTCGGTGCCGTTGTAGCAGAAACTGTTCACCAGCGTGGCGAACCCGGATCCGGATGAGTTGGCGTTCATCGTGCTGTTGCCTAAACCGGAAAACGTCCAGCTTCCGGTGTTTTGGAATGTCACGCCGTTCACCACCGCCCGGTTGGCGGATGAGACCGGGAAATCGACCAAATGGGTGTAGGTACGATCGGGCGAAATGCCGCAATCGTTATCGCCGCTAAAGGTGTCGAGGCGCACCTCCGAACCGCTGCCGGATTCAAACCCGCCGCAGCCGCGCAGTCCGGCGACGGTTCCGCCGGTGAGCAGGTTGATTGTTCCGCCGGCGAGGATTAGCGGATCGCACACCGCCGAAACTTTGGTTACCGCGAGTTCGCCGTCCCGAACGTCGAGGTGTCCGGACCGGTAATTAGCGAGCGAGAACCGTCCGGTGCCGGATTTCGTCAACACGGCTCCCGATTCGCCGGAGAAGGTGCCGGTGTAAACGGTTCCGTCGTTACCGGAGTCCACCGCCACCGCGGAGTTTTCGACCGGGGCAATTTCGGCGGCGGATAGGTCGGCGGTGGTGTCTGCCACCAGCCACGAGGTCGGCATGACGCGGAATTCGGTCGCGCCGGGTTCCAGCACCTCCAGCTTCACATAGGCGGAGCCGGTAAGCTCAAACATGGCGAGATAAAAATCGTGCGGCCCGGCGGTTAGGGTTTTTGCGCCGTACACCGTGCCGCAACCCGTACCTTGCAGTATCGCCGCGCCGTCAAGCGCAAAAACGCAGGCATCGTCGTAGGTGGCCCGGAAGAGGTAGTACCCGGTTCCCGGCAAATGTACTACACCACGCCATGCCCCGATCCAGTAATCGCTGGAGCGGCGTTCCGCGGGCAGGGTCTGGAGTGATGCGTCATCGGAGAAGTTTACGCCGTTGACGGCATCGTGGTAGTACACGGACTGGATCGGCGTTAGTTGCGCAAGGGCGGCTTGGGTGTCCGCCAGCGAATACACGCTTGAGATTATCTCGGTGGCGGTGGCGTTAGGCAAGGTGTAATAGATGCCGGTGATGCCGTGGTCGATGAAATCGCCGCTGGCGTTGGCGATTTCCAGCACGATGGCGTTGCCGGTGTCGGTTAACGTGTATTTGAGTGAATTGTCGAGTGATGACGGATCGAGGGTAATCCGGTCAATGTTGCCGTTGAACGCGGAATAGGTCAGCAGCGTATAACGCCCGATCGCGCCAAAATTTGCCGCGCCGGTGGCGTCATTGCGCAACCGGATGGTGGTGTCGCCCAAGGTCAACTCGCCGACGTTGAAACGGTCATTGCCGGCGTTGTCAAAACTGATTTCCAGGACGCCGGAAAAATCCAGCGCGGTCAGGGACGCGGCGGCGGATTTTTTGAATCCCGCTCCCAGACCGCCGCGCCCGGTGAAGGAGACAGTGCCGGCGGTACCGCCGTTGAACAGTACTGTGGAGTTTGCGGCGGAGATGGTCGCGGGGGTGGCGGCTACCACCTTGCCCAGCACGAGGGTTGAACCTGCCGGGGCGTTAAGATTTAGGTCGGACCGGTTGACGGTTAAGGTACCGAAAAATCCGTTGGTGCCGGATATTGTGCTGCCGAGCGAAACCGTTGCGGCGTAGGGGCCGATGGAGATTGGACGGGTAGTGCAAAGCTCTGAGGCGTTGAATATTACGGTCGGGGTGTCGTTTGAATTGGCCGGAGAATCGGCAATGTAAAGCGGGGTGTTGATGTTGTTGCCGAGCGGCGGATAGTTGGATACGGTCGCGCCGTTGATGGGGTGGGCCGCGTTTTGAGCGCAATCGTTCGCTCCGAGCGACAATACCCCGGCGCGGATTGAAAACGGTCCGGTTACGGTGGTTGAAGAGGGGCGTTGGTTCAATCGGAGCGTCCCCGGTCCGGTTTTGGCGACCGCCGTATTGTAGTTGTATTCGCTGTCGGCGGTGACCGAGAGCAGTCCGGGGCAGACGAAGGCGTCATTCGCACCGATGTCGAAACAGAGGTTTTCGGCAAAACAGTTCAACGCGGAATTGACGGTGTAAGAGTGGCTTCTGCCAGTGGTGCCAACGGTTAACAGCCCGTTACCGTAAAGCTCCATTCCCGAAGAGTTGGTGGTGTCGCCGGTCAGATTGAAATAAAGCGACGCCCCGGTTTTGCGGGCGCGGAAACCGACTACGGTGGCGGACCCGCTTTGGTTTAGATAAGTTACGCCCTCGCGAACCATTAAGGATTTCAGCCGGCGCGGCTGGGACGTGACGCGCAGGGTGCCAAAGCCGAATTTTTGCAAATAGAAATAGCGTGACGATAAATTCTGCCCCAACGTGAGTTCTCCGTCCACCATAGCTATTGTGTTGGTGGTTAGCGTAAGCCCGGAATTCACGGTGTCGGAAGATTCGTCGGTCTTATACACATGGACGATTCCGGGAATGCCGGTGTTAAAACTCCGGGTATGGTCGGCTAGCCCGGTCACTGTGGCGGAGGCTGCCGCCGTGCCGGAACCGGAAACCGTTGCCCCGCCGGGATTGTAGGCTCGGAGCGCGAGCGTGCCGGAGAAATCGAAAACGAGCCTTGCCCCGGCTACGGCGGTAATGGAAGATCCGCTGCCGAGAGTGCGGCACGTTTTACCTTTGTCTGTAGGCGAGATGCGGATGTCGTCAACAAACGATGTGGTGTCCACCCAATGCCCCTCGCCCTCAAAACGTACGGTGTGTTGTCCGGCGGTTAGGTAAACTGGGCCGGATGATATTCGCTGGCGCGAAGAGAATGAATACGGGTTGTAGAAAACCGCCATTTGCGTTCCGTCCACCAGTATTCGCAAGTCCTGGTCGGACAACACGTCGCCAAGGTTGGTGCGGTGGAACAGCAGCAGCGACAAATCCCACAGCCCGTCATACGGCACGGTGATGTTTTGGGCCAAAGCGGCGCGGTGCTGAATGCCGAGCATATAGCTGCCGGCCGGAATGCCCTGTTGGGACGAGCCGTTCCAAGTGGCCGAACCGGAAGAGTTGACCAGCACCAGTTTGCTGCCTTCCGGGTCTAACCAGCCGTTGGGCATGGTTGAGCCGGATACGTATGTGTATCCCGAAGTCCCGTAGTTGTTCTCGAACGAGCCGTTTGTGATCAGCGATCCCGACTCTGCGGCCGGTCCCAGCACTCGCAGTTCCGCGCCGTTGGCCACTGTGATGTCGGCGGCTCGGAAATTGGTGCCGCCGGCGATAAGTACGCCCTCTTCAACGCTAATCGTTCCGCTTAAGGCAGTGGCGGCCAATGCTCCGGTGCCGGTTTTCCTAACCCCGGTGGCGGCGGTGTGTATGGCGTTGGTGGTGTCAGCCGCCACATTTAACGGCCCGCCAAGGGTGAGTTTTCCGTATCCACCGATTACCGTGGCGTTGGTGGTTAGGCAAACCCCTGCCGGGGACGCGGCCGCAGTGAGGTTGACCCAACCGGGAGTGTCGAACATCGCCGTCATGCCGTCGCGCCAGGTGGTGGCGGCACCGGTGTGGTCAAGCCAGTTCGCTGCGGAAAAATCCCATACCGCGCCGTTTGCGCCGTTCCACAGCAGCGTCTCGTCATTCGGCGCGGCGCGGGTTCCGCCGGGTTCGTCGCCGCCGGGATCGGTACTAGGGTCGTATGGCGCGTCGGCGGAGGTGCCGGGGGTGCCGTTAACAAAACTCCCCACTCTCCAGTTAGAACCGTCGCTCCATCCGGGATCGTCGGCGGCGAGCATCGGGTTGACTACCTCCAGCGCGTAACCGGTCTCAACGGTTCCGGGATACCAGTCGCGGGTGTAGGTGTAGGAAAGTATCTGGGTTCCGTCCGGCGCGGCGTAGGCTATTGTTTCGCCCTTTTTAGCGGTATTGCCGCTGGCAAAAGGCACAATCTTGGTTCCGGGCGCGGTTGCGTAGGTGTTGGTGAATACCGTATAATTGCGCACCGCAAGTAACCGTTCCTGTGGGGCGAGGGTCAGATCGCCGAAAGTGAGCACCACTCCCGAGGTGAAGGTCACGCCGCGCAGCGTCATCGCTTCCGTTCCGCAGTTCATAAGCTCGATGTAGTTTGCCTCGCTGTTTGGCGCGGCGTACATCATTTCCGTCACCCGCAATGCACCCCAGTCCGGTTCCATCGTGATGGATGCCTCGCGTTTGGCGCTCCATTCGCCGTTGCGATAGGCGCGTGCCACAATCTCTACGGCGGCGTTCACCGTAAGGTTGGTGGCGGCGGTGCCGTTGGCGACGGCAACGAATTTGGCTGTCGGGCTGGACTTGGGGTCGGTCCCGTCGGTCGTGAAGTAAAAGCTGTTGTCGGCGGTGATGGACACCGTCGAGCCGGGTGGCAACGCGACATTGTTGGTGGAGATATGCGGCGACTCGATCGAGGGAATCCAGCCCGCCTCGCGGTATTGGGAAATCAGCACCGGATGGCGCTGGGTGATGAACTCCAATGCGTCGTTGCAGGCGGAGAGCCAAGTGGCGCGGGTTTTGCCGTTACCCCAGCGAGCGGATTCGGCGACGATCGCGGAGTCGATCTGTTCCATGCGCTGCCGGAAACGGAGCTGGGCGTTGGCAACGGTGAGCGCCCCGCCGGGATCGAGCATGTGCCGCTGCACGGCTGCGGCGAAACGTTCGCGGTAGTCGCTGTTTTGCGCCAGGCGGTTGTGGAGGATCGCGGGATTGAAGTTCGAGCGCTGGGTGAATTTCGAGTTGTGACTTTCCGTGCCTACGTAAAACATATTGAACGTGACCGGATAGTTGTATCCCGAAGGATAGGTGCCAAGCGAGTGTTCGGCGTCGTGTCGGAGCCAGATGAATCCGGTACTGGCGTCAGAGCGGTCCCGCAGTGCGTAAATGTTGTTCACGAACACGCTCCAGGTCGAGACCGGCGAGTCGAGATCCATGCAGAAATGGTCACTGATGATGTAGTCGATCAGATTGTCGACATTCAGATAAACCGGATAGTCCGGGTTGCGCGTGCCGTCCGGGTTCAAACCCTGCACCCGCCAATAGTTGTTGGCGTTGGAGCCGGAATAACCTTGGTTGATGGAGATATCCCAGAGCTCGTTGTATGCGTCCATCGTGCCGTCCGCGGCTCCAAGGTTGCGGTTGGCGTCCGTTTTCACCGCGTCCCAGTCATCGGCGTCGCCGCCGCAGTAGCTTTCCGCCCAGTCGGCGTCACCGCGTTCCTGGGTCTGGTACAACCCCCAGTATATGCCGTTGATGAACAGATGGTAGTAGCGGCTGCGGGTGTAAGGTTCGCCCATGTCGCGTTGGGTGTCGCGGGCGAAAACTTCGCGAACCATGGTGTGGGTGGCGTCATTGTCTTTCGACCACGAATGGTTCTGGGCGGTGCGCAGATCCACCTTGTTGAACGAATCTGCCCCCTCTTCGCCGAATAACGGGAAATTGAGCCGTCCCGAACCGTATTCGCGGCGGAAGAACAGCCGGAATGCGTGCTTGGGGTTGCTGGAGGTCCGGCTGGCAGCCCCGCGCAACCGCAATCTGGCGTTGATTTGGAACTCGTTCGCGGCCCCGTGTACGGGATCGATCTGTTCCACCGAGATTTCCCGCTCCCACGCCCGGCCGTCGTTGTTTACGGACGGGTTTACGTAGATGCCGGTGCCGGCGTCGAACAGATTGGACAACGGGGTGACGAAAGAAAGCGTGGCGACTGCCGCGGCGTTGGTCATTCCTTCGGCGAGCCGCGCCCCATCCGAATTAACTATGCTGCTGGACATCCCGTATTTCATGGTGTGCCCGTTTACCGATCCGCTGGACGGCCAACCCGCCGGGGTAGATGAGGATTGCCTTATGATATCCGCGAGGAACAGCCAAGTGTAAGTGCTGGTGGTTTGGCGGACGCTTCCAGAATCAACCGCAGCGGCGCGCAGCACGGTGGTGGAGGAAATGGACAGCGGGCCGGTGTAACGTCTGGATGTCAGCGTGGGCAAGGATCCGTCGAGGGTATAATAGATTTCGGCATCCGAACCATCGGCGGTTGCCAGCTCCACTTCTACGGCGGAGGTGAGGTAACCGCGCGGCATGCTGGAAACAATCTCCGGGGTGGGCGCGGTGTAACCCTCGGTCGTGTTCTCCGCTCCGGGCGTAGGAGCTTTAAAATAAAATTCCCGCATGGCGGTGGCGGCGGAAACCAGTTCCGGGGCGATCAAAAAGGTGGGATCGCCGATGGCGTCGTTTACGCCGGTGATGGTCAGCGTGTTCTCGCCGGCGACGAAGAAATCGGCGGGTACTGCGATCTCAACTGGTTCCAGGATTTCGACACTGCTTCGTTTGCTGGCGGCGGCGCTGGCAAGTTCGTGGCCGTTGAGGGCGGCGGAAAAGCCGTCCGCGTAACGCAACCTCAGTGTAGCATTGGCTCCGGCGGCCGGCGCGGCGGCAAGGCTGAATTTCCATTGCGCCTCGGCGGAGACGGCGGTGTTGAGCATCGCGCCGGAAACGTCGGTTCCGACCCAGTCTGCCGGGGTCGCGTGCTGAAGCGGGCTGGTGGCGTTGCCGACGAGGGTGAAATCGTCAACGTTGAAGGCGGCGAAGTTTCCGGAAGCCGCCGACAGCTCGCAACAGGAGTTTCCCGTCGTGTGGAAATAAAACAGTGAAACATCGTAAATCCCGGCGGCGGGAATTTCGTAAGCCATCAGGGTGTTCGCGAAGTTGTGCGCGGTGGGGCAGGCAACGGTGGCGTTAAAGCTGCCGGAACTTATCCGCAACTCGAAGGCGTCGGTGCCGCTGACGCAAAAAGTCCAGCTGCCGCTGGACGGGATGCGGATCTTTCCGGTAACCGATACCATGTATTGGTTGGCATTGGCTCCGTCCAACTGGTAACGGTCGGAGAAGTTTCCGGCGGTTCCGAACGCCGCGGCGGGGCAGAGGTTGGTCGGCGCGGGTTTTGCCCAATGCGCGGGATTGGCGATGCAACGCCGCGCGGTTTCCAGATTCGCCACCGGGGTGTCGGGTATGATCTTCAAACAGGAGAATGCGCCAGAGCCGGAGTTAAAGCCCATTCCTCCGACACCATCGGAGAATTCGCCATCGGGAAGAATACGCCACTGCATCGGGGACGACCCGTCCACCAGCGTGACCGCCGCCGTTTTGAAACCGTATGAGACGTCTTCGAATTGGATCGGAAACTTCCCGTTGAATTCGCATGCCAGGTTGCCGTCGGCGTCAATCAGCCACAGGTAATCGCCCCCGCCGTCTTTGCTGAGCTTGAAATTCGCGTGCCACTCCCGTCCGGTCACGCAGTCGAGCTTGTCCGCGAAGACAATCGCGTAGCCGTTGGCCGGAATGGTGGAGCCGTCCGGAAATACCCAGCCGTTGTCATGGTTTTTCGTCTTTTTGGTTCCAATGCACCATCCGGAAATATCGGCGGCTTGGTTTGGGTCGTCGTTATGCAGTTCAATCCAGTCCGGGTAGTCTCCGGCGGCGGAGGAAAGCGTGGATCCGTTGTCCGCCATAAACTCGGTGATGGTAACCGCCGCCGAAGCGGGCAACAGGGTTAACGCACTGAAACTTATCGAAACGCAAAATGATAAAAATATTCTTTTCATGGTAACCCTGTTGTTGGTTCGATTCTTACTCCGGTGAAACGTTAAATGTCCACGTTGAAGCGGACGATTTTCAGTTTTACGGGCTGATCGGAAATGTTGATCCACCGCATGGCGTTGAACCCCTTCTTAGGGTCAACCTTGCCGCTGAACAACGGCCCTTTGATTCCGATGTTTGCGCGGATCCAGTTCTCGCCGCCGTCTTTCGAAAGTTCAATCGCGCCGCAGGCGGTTGAAGCGTCGTTGTCGAAGTCCGCCCAAACATACGTGACCTTCTTTCCGTTGGCGAGCGAGAGTCCGAACCAGTCGCGCGGTTTAAGGGTGAGCTGTTCCAGTACCGGATCCAGCACCAGCAGTTTTTCCCCGTTCTCAAAATGCACCCCGCGGTTGGCAAGCTCTTCCACGTTGCCGATTACCTTGCAGGGGATGGGGAAATATTTTGCCAGCATTTCCGGGCTTAACACCGCCAGCGCGGTTTTCGCCGCTTGGTCGATCGCGGGCTGGAGCCGTTTGGTGGCGGTGCGGCATGGGATGCAGTTCTTCTTATCCCATTCGGGGGCGAGTGATTGGAAATGCGCCACTTGGGCCTGGCCGATCTTCTCGCGCATTTCCCGCGCCGCTGCGTAATCCACCAGCGCCTTTTTGGCGGCGGCGCCGTCGGGTTGCTCTTTCGCCGCCAGCATGTTTAGCGCGGCGGAACCCTCACGGCCCTGGCAGCCGAACATTTTGACCCAGAACTCGATTTCCCGCCAAAGGTCGGGGTCGTGTTCCGGCACCAGCCGTTCCAGCTGCTCGGCCGCACTGATAATCTCGTCGCACTCCCGGCGGAGGTCGCCGTGGCTGGCGAACTTTTCGCTCTCTTCCCTGGTCCAACCCGCCAGCCATCCGGCGTCTTTCCGGGGATCGGAATTGTGCTCGCAGAATTTCTCCATCTCGCGTGTGGCGTAGGGGTAAAGCCGGCTGATACCCTGATGCCAGTTGCTCGTCGAGTCGAACGCCGCGCCGTTCCATGTCATGTCCGCCACCCCGAACAACCCGATTTTCGATGCCTCCAGGTTTTCCATCGGGTTGGAGACGAATCCCGCGTATTTGTACGGCGCTACGCCGTAGGTGCGTCCCATCAGCAGTTTTGAGCGCAGGAAGTCGTTGACCGGCCAGTTCCACCACACAAACGGGGCGCGGCGGTAATTGGCGGTTATCGCTTTGGCGTAATCGGCGTCGATTTCGCAGCATACGTTCTTGCCGGTCCACATTATCTCAATGTCCGGCTTGGCCTTTTCGCCGAGCTTCTTGCAGTATTCGTTGTCGCCGTTGCCGGTGTAAACGTTCGGGCATACGATTAGGTGGCTGCAGTCGCCCTTCTTGGCGAGGAAGTCGTCGCGGATGCGGTTACAGATTTCCGCGTGGAGATCGGCGTTACGCCCGCCGAAGTCGTCGAAGAACGCCGCGAAACTGCGGAAGCCGAGCTCGTACATCGCTTCCAGTTTCGCCATAAGTGCCTTGTAGTCCGCCTCGCGCTCTTCCGGTTTTGCGAAAGCGTTTCCGAGGTGGATCGCCCAGTAGAAGTTTACGTAATTCGCTTTCGCCTCGGCGAGCAGCTTGCGGAAATCCGCCGCCATCGTTTCGGGGTACGGCTCTTTCCACTTGGTGTGGTGGTAAGGGTCGTCTTTTGGCCCGTAGATGAAGGTGTTCATCTTGTATTGGCCGAGAAACTTCATCAGTTTGAGCCGTCCGGCGGTGCCCCATGGGCGCCCGTAAAAACCTTCGACTACGCCACGGAAAGGAATGTCGGGGGAGTCTTCAATCACGCACAGCGGGACTTGCTCCGGTTTGCGCAGCAGCTGGTCGAGCGTCCGTTGCCCGTAAAACAGTCCGGCGTCGTCGGCGTGGATAATCTCGCATCCGTTGGCGGACAGTGTCAGCCGGTAACCCTCCGGCGGCAACGAGGCGTCGGTTTTGTCGCTTATTTGCGGTTTCGTTCCGGCGGGGAGGGTTCCTCCGGACAACGTGATCTTTTTCGGGGTAGGGTAAACCCGGCAACTTTCGGGAAGGTTGTCGGCCGTTGCGGCGGGNNCCCCGCCAGTAAAAATGGGATAATGATTCTTTTCATGCGAATAATGATATCATTTCGGTGGAAAAAATGAAATGACAAAAATAAAAAAACGCATTTTCATCATTTCTGCTTGCCAAGGCGCATTGGTGTGGTAAGATAACAATGTTTTATCAAACGGTTTTCAGGCGGGGATTATTGTCGTGGCGAGGTGTTTTTCGATTGTCGTGTTGACGGGTCTGTTGGGTGTGTTTGCGGTATCTGCCGCGCCGGCGGCGCGCGAGATTCACGGCGTGTATCCGCATTTGGCAACGTTCAACCGCGAAGGCGAATGCGGCACTGGCGCGGTGGTGCCGTGGGCAGGATCGCTCTGGGCGGTTAGTTATGCGCCGCACTGTCCGGCGGGTTCGAGTGACAAGCTTTACGAAATCAAGCCCGACCTTACCCGCGTGATCCGACCCGAATCGATCGGCGGAACTCCGGCCAACCGGATGATTCACGAAGAGTCGCGCCAACTGTTCATCGGACCGTACGCGATTTCCGGGTCGGGCCGGGTACGGGCGATTCCCTATCGCGACGCCGATGGCAAGCCATACTGTTTTGGCCGTCCCACCGCGACTGCCCGACACCTTTCCGACCCCGCTAACATGGTGTATTGCCTTACCATGGAAGAGGGGTTGTATGAGATCGACGTGCACACCTTGACCGTGACCGAATTGTTCCGTGATGGCAACCTACAGCGACATCACGACGGCGAACTGCTGCCGGGTTACCACGGCAAGGGCGGTTATTCCGGTCAGGGGCGGCTCGTTTACGCCAATAACGGAGAACTCAGCGCGGCGGCGCAAAGCGATCCTTCCGTCACGTCCGGTGTGTTGGCCCAGTGGCGCGGGCCGGACTCCAAATGGGAGGTTGTTCAGCGTAACCAGTTCACCGACGTGACCGGGCCGGGCGGCATTCGCGGCAACCCGCGTCCGGAGTCCGACCCGCTGTGGACTATCGGGTGGGACTACCGCAGCCTTATTCTAAAGGTGTTGGACAGCGGTACATGGCACACTTACCGTCTTCCAAAGGCGAGCCACAGTTACGACGGCGCCCACGGTTGGAACACCGAATGGCCGCGCATCCGCGAAATCGGCGAGGGGGATGACTGGCTGATGACCATGCACGGTTCGTTTTGGCGTTTCCCGAAAGCCTTTGATGCTACCCATTCCGCCGGAATCCGTCCGCGTTCTAACTATCTTAAGGTGGTGGGCGATTTTTGCCGCTGGGGCGACCGCGTGGTGCTTGGTTGCGATGACAGCGCCAAAAACGAATTCCTTAACAAGCGTCAGGCCAAAGGTTCGATTGGCGGTCCCGTGATGTCCAACAGCAACCTTTGGTTTATCCGCCCGGAGGAGCTGGACGGTTTCGGTCCCGCAATCGGGCGCGGCGCGGTCTGGATGTCTGAAGACGTGTCGGCGGGGGCGGTGTCCGACCCTTTTCTGTTGGATGGGTTTGATTCGCGGTTGCTGGAGATTGCGCAAGACGGGGCGGGCGAGTACGCGCTTCAGGTTGATGTGGCGGGAAACGGGGTTTGGGCTGACACTGGCAGTGTCAAAGTCGAACTTGGGCGGCTGGCGGTAAAAAACCTTTCGGAATTGCGCGGCGCGTGGATTCGGCTGGTCGCTAAAGTTGCTGCCAAGAACGTCACCGCGTTCTTTTCTTACACGAATCGCGATCTTCGCGGGGCGGAACCGGGAGCGATTTTCGACGGCATCGCGCGTATCGGTTCTCCGGTCGGCCCGGATGGCATCCGGCGCGGTTTTTTGCGCAGTTTGGGCGGCGGGGAGGATTTTAAGCTCGGTTTGGTCAACTATGGCGGGTACTACGAGCTTGACGCGGGACTGAACCTCGTGCGGCGGGGCGATGACAATTGCAGTGAGGCAGCCGCCTTGAAGAGTGCGGTCCCAATGAACGGGCGCGGGGTGTTTCGTGATGCGGCCGGGGTTGGGATTGTCGATGACGCCGGCCGTCGCTGGCGGTTGCCCTCCGCTCCGGGGTGGAGTCACGAAAAGGCGCGAGAAACCCGGCTGTGCCGAGAGGTTTGCACCGAACGCGATCTTTTAAATCTGGACGGGATATTTTACGAACTGCCGGCTGAAAACGCGGGCGGGTTTGCAAAACTGCGCCCCGTTGCCACGCACAACCGGATGATCCACGATTATTGCACCTGGCGCGGGTTGCTGATCATTACCGGGCTTGACCAAACGCCGTCGAACGCCGCCGGGCGTGTTATCCGCAGCGAGGACGGCAAAGCTGCGGTCTGGGTTGGCGTGGTGGATGACCTGTGGGCCTTTGGCAAACCCCGCGGTGTCGGCGGGGTGTGGCGCGATACTTCGGTAGAGTCCGGCTCGGTTTCCGATCCGTTGTTGCTAACCGGGTTCGACCGCAAGGTGTTGGTCCTGCATCAGGACGGTGCCGAAAAAGCGAAGTTTGATATTGAAGCCGACATAACCGGTACAGGGGTTTGGTCGGTGTTCAAAACGTATGAAGTTGCCGACGGCCAAACAATCCGTGAAGACCTCTCCGATTTCCGTGCCTATTGGTTACGGGTAAGGACCGCAAACCACTGCCGCGCCACCGCCCGCTGCGACTTCAACTAAACTCCCAATTCCTCATTCATTATATCTTTCGTCTTTCGTCACTTTTCTTATCATTATCCCTATCGATATTTATTCCGTCACATAGTCTAATTTCTTAGTTGACATTATCCGCCTTCCAGGTTAATATTCCATTCATGAAAGCTAAAGAACCCCTATACAACCTTGAGGTGACACCGCTTGCGCGATGGGTCGCCGCCGGTTTCGACACCGCGTTTTCCTTTCCTGGAGACTTCAGCAACCGTTATGTGGGGTTGCTCAACGAAGCGTTATTGCTGGCATTGCCAGTGACGATTTCGGTTTGTGTCGGCACTAGCGCGGCGTTGTGGCTGGTTTGCCGGATTCTAACTGCCGGAATCAACCGGATACGCCGTCCGAAGTACTACGAGCGCGAACGCATCCGCCGCCGCGAGTTGCGAGCGCAGCGGCGCAAGATCACGCCGCGCCGCACATTGAACCCTTGCCCCTCGCCAGAACGATTGGCTGAGTTGTGGTCGGTCCGTAAGCGTTCTGAGGCGGATATGGTTCGGTTAGGTTCGGCTCTGTTGGATTTGGACGCTTATGTGGACAACCGATTGCAGTTTGACGATGAAGGTAAAATTTGCGGCCGGAATCCGGGTGTGAAGGGATGGTTGTTCGAGCATTGCCCGGATATTTGGGCACATTACAAGACCGTGATGCGCTACAAGCAATTGGCGGTTAAGTTGCGACAAGCAACGGGACTTACTGACCCGTACCCGGCCGAGACCGCGCTAGCCGAAGGTAAATTTTCCGCCTTTGAGAGTAATGAGACTACGTTACGGAATAATAATGTCGCAGAAACTGGAGAAGCCGGTTCGCAAGGGAATGAACAAATGAGACTATGTGGCGGAAAAATCTCGGAGAAAAATCTTGATACGGCGGAGGATGGGGAACAGATGGGAAATGCCGTTGTTCCGGGATGGGAGTTTGTTCGCGGTTCCGGGATGTCAAATAATTTGGCGTTGGCCCAAGCAGTTACGCGTGCGGTTTTGGACGGCGGGGGTGGGATGGCGGGCTTGATGGCTCGCCTCAATCAGCGTCTGGACGAGAATTTCGGTTTGAAGGTGATCGGCCCCACAGGTTAGTAACGTGACAGTGGTGGTATGCGCTTGACGGAAAGCGGGGAAAATGCTACCTTTCTTTACGTTGTCCGGGTCTGGCGCATAGCCCCCTGAGTCGGAAAGTCCTAGATAGAATATCGATATGCACAACCATCATGTCATTTACCCTCTTTGCACAACGTTGCTTCTAGCTGCCGGATGTGCCGCCATTCTGCTGCCGCACACAGTGGAGTGCCGCAAAAACTCGGGAAAAGACTGGACCTCATACGAGGCCGTCTCTATCGACCGTATTCCCGGATTCACGCCGAAACCCGATCCCTCCCTAGACGAGTACGGCGGTTGGCTTGGTACGAACGTAGGCAATCCTGACGGCTATTTCCGTGTCCGTAAGATAGACGGTCGCTGGTGGATGGTCGATCCCGCCGGCAATCTCTTTCTCGCGAAGTCGGTCGCAAGCTTCAACCCGGGGATGTCGGCCCGACAAAAGGCGGCTTGCAAGGAGAAGTTCGGCGATGTCTCCGGTTGGGCGACTTCCGAAATCAAGTTCCTCAAGTCCTGCGGTTTCAACTCTCTGGGCGCATGGGCGGTATCCGAGGCGTTTGGTACTCCTACGCAGCAGGAACGGATACCCTACACCGTGATTGTCAGCCCAATGGCCAAGTATAACCGAGAACTCAAGCAGTCAGGTCGTGAGTCCGACTATCTTAAGGACGTAAAAGAGGGTGGCAGCTCGTTCGGCTTTCCCTTCGTGTTTGACCCTGAGTTCGAGCAGACGGCCGATCGCGTTATCGCCCCCGTGGCAAAGCATGCGAGCGACCCTTGGCTGGTCGGCTACTTCATCGACAACGAGGTGCAGTTCCAGCGCAGTATGCTCTGGAAGTGCCTAACCGCATGGCCGAAAGACCACCCAAACCGGCGCGCCGCCCAAAAGTGGCTTGACACGCGCAAAGGGAGGGTAGGTTGTACCATGCGTGACGTTACGGAAGAGGACCGCCTCGACTTTGTAGCGCACTGCATTGACATCTACCTCGGCACCGTTACGCGCATTCTCCGCAAATACGACGCGAACCACATGTTCCTCGGTAGTCGCTTTCACCTTTGGAACACCGAGATGCGCAACCCCGCGTGCTTTAAGGTGGCCGGGAAGTACTTGGATGTAATCTCGATCAACCACTACAACCATTGGCAACCCGATCAGACGGATATGCGGAACTGGGAGGCGTGGTCCGGCAAGCCGTTCATGGTGACGGAATTTTATGTTAAGGGCGAGGACTCGGGGCTGCCCAACACGACCGGCGCGGGCTGGCTCGTGCATACGCAGGACGAACGCGGCATATTCTACCAGAACTTCGTGAACGAACTCCTCAAAAGTGGCGTTTGCGTGGGATGGCACTGGTTCAAGTACGGCGACAACGATCCAGAAAACTTGAGCGCCGACCCTTCAAACCGCGATTCGAACAAAGGCATCGTGACCTGGGATTTCCGCCGCTACGAGCCGCTCGTTGAACGTATGAAGGCAATCAACGACTGCACTTATGGCCTTGCCCGCTTCCACGAACGGGGCAATTAGCATTTGAATGCCAAACAAGTCAGAAGGTTCGTCGAAAGTGAAGCCCTGTTGAAAGGAACGAAATGAGAGATAAGACGGCTAAAATCGAAATGGCAATGTTGGCGGCGGTTGCCGTAGCCACCATTGTTTCTGCGGTAAAGCCGCACAGCGTTGCCGTATGGGTGACGGAAATATTCTGGTCTTTGGGGCTTTTGGCGATACTGCTGTTAACGCGCAGGTCGTTTCGTTTTTCCCTTGCGGCATACGCTTGTTTTCTCGTGTGGATGATGCTCCAGACGATTGGCGCGCACTACACGTTTGAGCTGGTGCCGATGGATTGGTTCAAGGTGCCGCTCGGACTTGCCCGCAATCCATACGACCGCATCGCGCACTTTACGGTCGGCTGGTTCGCATTCCCGTTCGCCGAGCTGTTTTTCCGAAAGGGCTGGGTAAAGTCGGCGGCATTAGCCGCATTTTTCGCCGTTATGACGGTTGTGGCGATGGCGGGGCTGTGGGAGATTGTCGAATGGCAGTATGCCGTAATCGACGGCGGTGACGCTGGCGCGGCGTTCCTCGGCTCGCAAGGCGACGTGTGGGACGCGCAGAAGGACATACTTTGCGACACGCTCGGCTCGATATGTGCGGCGGTATTGTTTGTGAACCTTTGCCGGAATAAAGTGAATGCGCAATCTCGCGCCAGTCGCAGTGGATAATACAGGTGGGTAATGGATAAAGCAGAGAGAGTATCGACCATAGCCGGGGAGAGTGGTTGCATAGGCGGTGCCGTAGCCGACGAGATACTTCGCCTTGCGCTGTTCCTCGTGTACTACATATCCCTTATATGTCTTGGCACCGCCATCATCTTTGGGGCGCTGTTCGCGGCAAAATTTATCGTGTTTGAGGGGCTTGAGCATGTGCGCGACGGCAGGTCTGCGCTATTTATGATTGTCGTGGCGGCCGGATTGCTGTCGTTTGCCGCGGTCTTCGGCGTGTATTTGGTCAAACCGTTGTTCTCCTTCACGAAGAACCGCAACGAAGAGAGACTGGAGGTTTACCGTACCGACTGCCCCGCGCTGTTCGACCTTGTCGACCGGTTGTCGAAGGAGACGGGGTTCCGTATGCCGCGCCACGTTTATCTGACAACCGATGTCAACGCCAGCGTTTTTTACAACACGGCGTTTTGGAGCATCTTCCTTCCTGTGCGAAAGAACCTTGAGATTGGGCTTGGGCTGTTCAATTCGACGACGGTACAGGAGGTGAAAGCGATCCTCGCCCACGAGTTCGGACATTTCGGTCAAAGCAGCATGAAGGTAGGGGCGGCTGTTTCCGTGACATACCAAATACTGTATAATTTGGTGTACACTTATGACTTCATAGACCGCGCTCTGGACAGCTGGAGGAGCGCCGGATGGACGGCGTGGCGCATATTTGGAGTGCTTGCCTACCGTCTGACTTTTTTTGTCAAGCGCGTTACGGTTCATGTGTTCCGTTTCGTGATGCGTGGAGAGCGAAAACTGTCAAGGCTAATGGAGTTTGGCGCTGACGAGGTCGCCTGTAAGTGCGCCGGGACGGACGCGTTCGTCTCGGCGATGTGTAAGGTTAAACAGCTCTCTTGGTGTGACATGGAGTGCCTCAGGCCGTTCTTAGCGCGTTGTCTTGATGGCGGAGAGCTTCCGGATAACTATTTCGAGTCCCATGAAGCGGTCGCTGAGGTAATGTCAAGATGGGGCATGATGTTGCTCAAACCGGGCGAAACCATGTCCAAGCCATTCGATTTCGGGGTGGCGGAGTCCCGAATCAAGGCATCCGACGTGTGGAGTTCGCACCCAGAATTGTCTGACCGTCTCGACCGCGCCCGGAAACTTGACGTGATGAGAGCTGATGTCGAAACTTCGGCCGCGTGGTCGCTGGTCCCGCGGGAAGTAGCAGAAAAGGTGTCGGAAAAATTTTTCGCGGTTGCCACCGCTTCGCTTGAGAAGAAGCCGCAGAGCATGACGGCAGACGCATTCCGAAACAAACTTTTCAAGTTCTACGACGAGAACATGTTTCCAAAGGAGTACGAGACCGTGTTTAACAGGAGGTTCGAGCCGTTTGACTTGCAAGAGGCTTTTGGGCGGGAATGCGCAGAGAACCCGTTTACTCCTGAATACCGCAGGCTGGTTGGAGAGTTGAATACGGCGAAAAGCGACATGGCGACGCTCGAGCAAATCGCGTCCGGCGAAATGGATGTGGATGTATTCGCGTACAATGGCGAAGAATACACGCGAAAAACGGTGCCGCTAGAGGATCACAAGAAGTATCTAACGCACCTCGGGAGGATTGTCGCGGAAAAGGACTCGTTGACGTGTTCCTTCCTGTCGCACCTTGGCGGCGAAGCCGACCGCACGCGGGTGAGGTCTCTGTACGTTAAGATGTCCACAATAGAGTCGGTTACTTCCCGTATGGGAAAAACGCTTGCCGCGCATGACGCATGGCTAAACCAACGGTTTACCATTGGCGGTAACATGAGCAAAGCCGAGTACTTCAATTTATGTTGCCGGGTCGTGGCGCTTGAGAAAGACTTCCAACGGGGAGTTGTCGAGCTGATGCAGGCGGTTCCTGACATCATTCCCGACAGCGAGGCCGGGAGGTTTGTTGCCGCGTACACAAAACGCGTCCACAACACGGAGTTCGACTTCGGCCCGAAGTCATTCGAGGAACTCCAGCACTGCCGATCGCTGTTCCAAGATATGTGTTACGGTTACCATCAGCGCTGTATGCTAGCATTGGCGCGCCTTGCCAATGAGAATACAGGCTGTCATTCTTGTTTACCCTTGCAGGAGGTCATAACCATCAATCCAAAGGAGACGATACAATGACGACATACAAACTGGTCATGCCGGGCGATATGAACCACTACGGCTTCCTCTTCGGCGGGAAGATGCTTATGTGGGTGGATGAGATTGCATGGATTGCGGTAAGCGAGGATTACCCGACGCTGCACTTTGTCACGGTGGGTATGAGCGAGGTGAAATTCAAGAAGAGCGTCCACCCGCAGTCGGTGTTGCGCTTCGACGCGCAGCGGTGCGCGGTGGGGCGGACCTCCGCCACATACCATGTCGATGTCCATCGCCGAAACATTGATTCCCGCGACGAGGAGCTTGTGTTCTCCACCGATATCACGTTTGTTTGCGTCGATCAGTCCGGCGAGAAGACTCCTATCGCTCAGGCTTGTCAAGAGGCAACGCGATGAAAAGCGGAAGAAACTTAGAAATGTGAAGGGAAGTGGATCGCTATGAAATACACTTGGAAATACAAGACGCCTGAAGGATTCGAAGACCTTGCGATGAGCGGGGACGATGAAGCGTTGACCGGGCTTTGGTTCGAGGGAACGAGCGATGGTTGGCAACGCCGAGAGGATGCCGAATCGCGCGAAACGCCGGTGTTTCGCGAAACGTGCCGTTGGCTTGACGAATATTTCGCCGGCCGCAATCCCGGTTTTATGCCCAATTACCGTATTGATGGTTTGACCGCGTTTCGCAAGGATGTGATTGACGAACTGTTGCGGATCCCCTTTGGCGCCACGGTTTCGTATGGTGACATCGCGAAGTCGATCTCGAAGAAACACGGCGGGAAAAAAGTGTCGGCGCGCGCTGTCGGCGGTGCGGTAGGTTGGAATCCGATAGCTGTAATAATTCCGTGCCATCGCGTAATCGGTATGGACGGCAGTCTCACCGGTTACGGCGGAGGACTCGGCAACAAGGTCTCGCTTCTTGCGCACGAGGGCTCGGATCTTTTCGATGTCCGGCTTTCCGCTCCGAAAGAAAAGAACGCCGAGCTTGACGATAAGTTGGTCCGCCGCTGCATACAGGCCGTGAATCGTGCGGCGGCGTCGCACGGATTAGGATTGGCGCGTCTTGCTCGAAATGGCGGCGGCTCTTCGATAATGCTTGATGATTTGGTCGCAACAGCCCAGGGGGTGGAAGGTCCGTTCATTTTCGACGGCTGCGGTGATGAGGACGCAAAACTGTTGTTGGAAAGTTTCATAGAATGCAGATCTCTGTATCAGTACGATCTTGCGCTGCAGCTTTCGCGTCTGTTGGCGAGAAAAGGTGCGCTGGTCAGAATGCGCATGGGGCGAATTATTACAAAGACCGATTGGAAATCTTTTGCCGCGAACGGGCTTTTACTGTCGTATCTCGCGTCCAGAAAAGGTGGCGGAGCATTGATTTGTCGGCTTTTGGACGAGGTGCCCAAAGGTAACCGGGACGGGATATTTCTTGCCTGTTGGCACTTTGCGGGGAAGAGAGTGCAAACGTTTCTTAAAGGTAAATTCGAGAGTTGGATTGGAGATGATATGGATATGGGCGAGGCGTGGTGGTTAGGTGCTTTTCTTTCGAAGTGGACAAAGGAGTGCGCGTTTTCCTACGAACAGCTTCAGACGCTTACGCAGTGGTATCTTGAAAACCGAATGCCAGAAGGTCTTTAAATTTTTAGCCGCAAAGAACGCAGAGGACGCAAAGACGGGATAGAATGATGATTGAAGAGGAAGAGGATTTGCGCTTGGGCAAAATGCGGGTTGTGACTTGGTCCTATCATGCTGTTGAAAAACTTGGTGACTTCTTTGCGTACTTTGCGACCTTTGCGGCCAAGAAACGGTAGCGGAAGTGTTTTTGGGTTTAGCCGCAAAGAACGCAGAGGACGCAAAGAAGGGAGAGTGTTATGACTGAAGAGGAAGCCAATTTGAAATCGGACAAAATTCGGCAGATTGCATACGATCTGCACTTGTATCTTGGCGTTGGGTATCTAGAAAAAGTTTATGAAAACGCATTGGCTCACCGTCTTGAAAAGGCGGGTTGCGTTGTTCAACGCCAAATCCCTATTATGATATGCGATGAGGACGGTTTTGTTATTGGCGAATATGTCGCAGACATGGTCGTGGATGGTTTGATTGTAGAATTGAAGGCCGTTGCAACACTTCTTCCAGCACATTTGGCTCAGACATTGAACTATCTTAAAGCTACAAATCGTGAATATGGTATGCTTATTAATTTTGGTTCCAATAAATTCCAATGCCGAAAGGTGGCGCTGTCATGCTGTTGAAAAATGTGGTGACTTCTTTGCGTACTTTGCGA
>DBXY01000024.1:27324-27469 GCA_002309765.1 Verrucomicrobia bacterium UBA1200 | reverse complement strand
ATTTAGCCGCAAAGAACGCAGAGGACACAAAGAGGGGATAGAATGATGACCGAAGAAGAAGATTTGCGCTTGGGCAAAATGCGGGTTGTGACTTGGTCCTATCATGCTGTTGAAAAACTTGGTGACTTCTTTGCGTACTTTGCGA
>DBXY01000024.1:0-27301 GCA_002309765.1 Verrucomicrobia bacterium UBA1200 | reverse complement strand
TTTAGCCGCAAAGAACGCAGAGGACGCAAAGAAGGGAGAGAATGATGACAGAAGAAGAGGTGTTGCGTTTGGACAAAAAACGGGAGCATGGAAATGAAGAAGCTAATAATGTTTGTTGTGATTGCGGCGGTTTTTTTGGGAATGGCTGGGTGTTATGGCGGCAAGAAGGATGCCGAGTCCATAGGAATAATCGGCGGTGACGAAGACGGCCCGACCGCCATTTGGATGACAACGCAAGGTGAACCTTAAAGCGTTTGCATTGATGTGGGTGAAAATATGCTCAATGTGAATTTGCCGCGGCCGAAATCACTTGGTTTTGCAATGGCGGGAATGCTTTTCATGTCATTGCTTTTCCTGCTTTTTTGCCTTGCGCAGGAATCCGGTTTGTGGATCGTAGCTCCTGTGGCAGCCTATGCCTGTTGCATTGCTTTCACCTTATCGGCAGTGCTGGCATGGTTCGCAGCCATACGTTGGCCCGCAGTTGTGCTTTTGACGTGGTTTGCGAATGATTGCGTATGCAAAATTTTTTCGTGCAATGTTGAGACTCTGGGTGCGCAAGATGATTTCATTGATCTCATGGTAACTCTTGCCGTTGTATGTCTCCCATTTGTAGGCCCCTTGTTGCCGCTTTTCTTGCCGTCAACGAATAAGTGGGCCGCATCGGAATCCGCTCGGCGAAAGCTACCAAGACTAGGGTTTGTCGGAATCGCGTGGGGCGTCTCGCTGATTGCCGTGATGTGGACATTTCCGGAGATGTTCGATTGTAGGAGCAATGCCGCGACAATGTTAGCGGCGTCATTCTTAATGCTGGTGTTCGGTCCGTATTTGTTCGTTGCCGGCGTTTGCGAAGCATGGGCGGGTGAGGCAGGATGTTGGCGTGTTCTTGCCGTCACACCCCTTTATGTAGCGCATCTGGCGTTTCTTTGGAAGCTCTCATCAATGACATCACTCTGGCATCGGATTGGGAAATCCGGTTCGTGGGCGCATCGGGTCATGTTTGTCCTTATGTCACTTTTTTCGGCACTTGGGGTATGGTACGAGCTGCCGCAAGTCGAGACACATTCTGTAGCGATTGCAGGCGGCAAGATAAAGGCGGGTGCCATTCGTTTCGTGCTAGTCACCGATCTGCATTCCTGCAGCTACGGTTACCCCGCACAGGAACTGCTCGTGGACGCAGTCAGGCGGGTCAATCCCGACGCAGTACTGTTAGCCGGAGATATTTTTGATGACCGTTTGTCCGACGGGAACGCTCAATGTGTTATCGAAAGACTTTCTGATAAGTTCCCGTGCTTTTACGTCACGGGCAATCACGAATATTGGAGCGGCGGTGTCGATGAGATAAAGCGTTGGCTTCGGGGTAATGGCGTAACTGTGCTTGAGGGTGACGCGCGCACTGTCACGTTGAAGGGTACACCCATTGATTTTTGCGGGGTGGACGATCCGACGTATATTTTGGACGACGCTTGGCGGGAACAGCTGGTGTCCGCTTACGCGAAATCCAATCCAAAACATTTGCGAGTATTGCTTACCCACCGTCCCGAATACGCGGACATTTACCGACAGTTCGATTTCGACCTTATCGTCGCCGGGCATCTCCATGGCGGCCAGTGGCGTATTCCGGGATTTAACGTTGGCCTTTGCGGGCCAGCGTGTAACGACCGCAGATTGTTGCCGCACTATTCGGGCGGATCATATTTACTTTCGGCTTCAACCGAAATGCTCGTCTCACGCGGGCTAGCGCGTGAATCAACACCTTTGCCGCGATTTTTCAACCATCCCGAGTTGATGGTGATTGATGTTTCCGCAAAACAAGACGGAACACGATAACGGGTAAACTTTACTCGTATTTTTATATAGTAAAATTCCGTGAGCGGACTTTTACTCTTGCGGAGGGCGTGGAGCTGTGTTATTATTGTTTTGTCTTTAGGGAAAAGTGTTAGTTAATAGGAGGCAAAGATGAAAACGCAGGCGTTTTGGGCTATTTCTTTGACGATGGGCATTGCTACCGGTGCGGCGTTTGCTGATGGAACGATGGCGTTCCGGCATTTGGGATACGGTACCAATCGTAATGCTTTGGGGGACAACAACTTTGTCAATATGACATTACGGGAGTACACTGGCGGAACTTACCTAATTGATAACCTGAATACCTATATCGGCACCGGCAAGACGCTGCTCGGCCAGTCGCAGAATCGTATCGATGCTTGGGTAAACGTCACCTCCTCCCAATCTGGTACTTGGAAAATCACCCAAGGTTTTGATGACTATATGGGGATTTGCATCGATGGTACCTGGGTTCTGATTAATAACACCTACACCAAAAAGGAAGAGACGACCATAAACATAAATTCTGGTTGGCATTATGTTACCATTACTTACGGCGATACTTACGGCGGTTACGGGCCGAACGGTAATTCCGCGTTCTCAAACAGTTACCCGATCGGCATCTCCATTAACGGCGGCAGCATGGTTAAATTCGACGAGGAGAACTTCATCTTTGGCGACCCTACCGCCGACACAGTAGGCGGTTTTAACCCAGACGTTTCCGGAATTGTCTGTTTCGCCACCATGAAACCCGCCGCCGACTGCCGGGTGGTGGTCAACCCCGACACTGCCATTTATCGTCTGGTCAAGGCACCTGATTTCAGTAATGGCGGCAAGTTCGTATTGCCTTCGAGTTATGCCAGCCGTACCTCTGGGCGCTTCCAGCTGGTACAGTGGGAACAGGGCAGCCTTCCGGCGGATATCGATTTAGACAATGTTTTCGACGCGACCGGCATGTCCGCCCCAAACGTTAAGGTGGAATATGAACCAGTGGGCAACGGCGGATCGCTCTGGGTTAACCTCAACCATCAGGAACCTCCGATGGTTTTCCGGCACCTGCGTTATCCGACATCCCGGTCGGAGCTAGTGCAGGACTCTTCGTGGCGGGAAATGCCGCTGGAAGATTACACCGGTTACGCTTTCGGTTGTCAGGATTTGCGATTTTTGGGATATTACTTAACCCGACCTTTGCCCAACGATCAGTTGTGGACGGCGGAAGTGCTGTCTTGGTCGCAAAACCGGGTTGACGGATGGGTGTATATCCCGTCCGAACGCGCCGGTGCTTGGAGTATCGATCAGGCATTTGATGACTATATGGCTATCGCTTTTGACGGTGAATGGGTTCTGACCAACCCCACATATAAAATTCCCGCTGCCGCCACTTGCGAGATTTCCGAGGGTTGGCACACCTTTACCATCATCTTTGGCGACACCTTCGGCGGTTTTGGCAGCGACAGAGCATCGCCGATTTACGTCAGCATAAACGGCGGCGAAACTCTGAATTTTATCGACGGCGGTTTCGATTTCCGTAATCCGACAGCCGGTCTCAGCGGCGACTTTGTGATCACCGTGCCCGGCGTGGCGCAGTTCTGCAACCTCAACCTAACCGCTCCGGCGCGGTTGGTTTTCGATCCCGCCAAGACGGAACTGCGCGTTCTGAATGCCCCAACTTTCGAGTCTGGTGCAAAAATAGCATTTCCGGCATCTTATGCCAACGCCGTTTCCGGTCGGTACTTGCTGATGACTTGGGAGAATGGTTCCTTGGAAAAAAATCCGGCGGATTTCTTTGATGCCACCAGTGTTAACGCCCCGAATGCGACTTTTTCGGTCGAGCCGTATTACAACGGCGGAAGGCTTTACGTGGATCTCGATCCCTCGTTCTCGGTGGTTTCTGCACTCTGGACCGGAACCGCAGATTCCGATCCCGCTAATCCAAACAACTGGATTTGCTATGACGGTGCGGGCGGGGTGGTTGCCAATGCGCTCCCGAACTCCGGGACCTCGGTGCGTTTTTCAGGTGAAGTGAACATCCAGTGTCCGGTCGGTGTCGAACTGCCGGCATACGAGATTGTCGTAGAAGACACGGTCACGCTTTCTGCGGACTGCGATTGGCGCGGTTTGGATATGTCCAAGCTTACCGCCAATTCCACTGCGACCGCCCCTTACGAGTTGCTTGAATACGTTTCTATTCCTCACGGCACTTATTTCGACACCGCGTTCCCGCCTGATCAGGACACCCGTGTGGTAATGGATGTTGAGGTCGTTGGTAATATCGAGTACTGGTTCGGTTGCTGGAACACCGGATACAGGAACGGTGCCTATGCGTTGGGCAACGATGGCACCGGCGGCATCTACTGCGGTTATGGCACCGACGGTGGCACCAGCGGCGCTGTAGTTGCCCCTGGACGTAACGTGGTGGAGCTGGACAAGAACGTGGCGAAGGTAAACTCCTCCCCAATCCGGACGCTTGGCACTAGCGTGTTTAAACTATCTTACCCGTTGTTGTTCGCCCAGAACCGCAAAGGTTCCGTTTATATTCCGGGTGATCAGGGATCTCCGATCCTTTACTCTTGCCAAATTTACGACAATGGCGAGTTAGTGCGCGATTTTGTTCCCGCCTTACGTAACGCCGACAATGTGGTTGGACTCTACGAGCAGGTTAACGGGCGTTTCTACATCCCGCTTGGCGGATCAGCCACCGCGCCGGATGCGGCTGTCACCACAACTGGTCGCACGATTGATTTGGCCGGTCACGCGTTGTACCTCAGCAACAGTAGCGTTTCAACGGGGATAGATCTTACTATAACGGACTCCACCTCCAACACTGCCGCTCCGGGCGAGCTTCACTTTGACGTTGCGGCGGACACCATCCTAGAAAATAAGGTGTCTCTCACCGGCAACTTCAAGTTGATCAAGGAGGGTAACGGCACTTATGTTCCGGAAGCTCGCGACACTTCCTACACTGGCGGCACATATCTGATTGCCGGCAAGACGGAAATGCTCAACAACGGGTCAAATTCCACTATTTACAGTCCGGCGGTATATACCTGTCCGTTTGGAGTTTCCAACGGGGTAGTTAATGTCAGTTCCGGTGCCATTCTTGATATCAGGGGCAACTTCGGAATGTACGTTTACCGGGTGGAGCTGGACGGCGGTACCATCGCCAATTCTGGCTACGACATGACCAGCACTACGCTTACTTCATTTGGCAATGTCATTCTTGGAGATAATGCCCTTCTGGATTTGTCGTGTACTTGGATTTTTTACCAAAGCAATATAGATTTGGGTGGGCATGTCCTCTCCGTGGACATTGCTGACGGTAAGTACTTCAAGTTCAGCAACACTGCCATTGTTGACGGTGAAGTCAAGATTGGCAACGGCGGGACCGGTATGTTCCAGGTCATTAGCGATACCGTCGTTCCCACCGTTGATTTTGATGTCAACTGTTATTTGGAGATTAAAAATCCCTTGACTGTCCGCAATTTCACCAACCGCAAGGATGGCGGGTGGGGATGGAGTAGTGCCACCACAAAGGTGTTGGGCACCTTTACACCGGTGTCAGACTATTTCTCGTCGGTCGAGTTGCAGGATGGATCCACGATTAATCTTTGCGGCAAGACCGGTGTTTGGTCGGTTAAGAGTTTGGACACCGCCCGTACCACCTATTACACTACCTTTGCAAATGGGGCCATGGTGTATGTGGATCTTTCAGGGCGTGAGCTGCATAATGGCGACAAGATTATTGAGTGGGAAGAAGCTCCGGACGCTAATGTGGTGTTTGCTCGTTCGCCTAATGATGTCCGCAACTATAAGCTGGTCCGTACCTCGGACGGCGTTTACTGTTCTTGCGGAATGCTCATGATCATCCGCTGATCAGTTGCGCCATTCATAGTAAAGGGACACTCGAATGACGGCCCTTATGCTTGCGGCGGTTGTATTCGCATTGTCGCGTGACAATACGAAGGTGTGTGAGGTCACATTGCCGGCGGTTGACGCCGATGCGGTTATCGAATCGACCAATTTGGTGGACGGCGTGGCGTGGCGAATCCGCTATACCGGCGTGGGTGAAAGGACCATATCGAACGAGGAGTGGGTATTTGACTTTGGCGCGGATTTGCGCTGCTGGCCGGTGAGCCACGCGCAGGGGGAATACGTTCCCCAAAAGCTTTCGACCATTGGTGATGCCAAGCCGATGCCCGATGCTTCCCGTAAGGAGAACGATGGGCATGGACGGAACTATTCGATAATCCTTCCCGGCACGGCGGAGTCGCCGCTTGTGGTCGAAGGTCCGTCGTGGACTGCCATTCTGGGCGATGCCGGTGCACCCGACTATGCGCGGACGCGTTTCGCGTCCGGGCCGCGCCCCGGAACGGTAAAGACGGTACTCGAAGGCGCGGCGAAGGTCACGCTTCCCTACGTCACGCCTTGGCGTTACATTCATGCCGCGTCCACTCCGTCGGAACTCGCTCAGACCCAAAGCGACTTTCTCAATGCGCTTAACGCCCCTTCGCGTATTGCCGACACTAGCTGGATTAAACCGGGTAAGGTGTTGCGGGTTTCGAAACTCACCCGTGAAATCGCGTTTGAGTGCGTGGATTTTGCCGTGCGCAACGCATTCGGGTACATCGAACTCGACAGCGGTTGGTATGGGGACGAACGGACGCATGACCCATTGAAACCCCGGGCGGATCTGGATTTGTCCGGAATCATCGCTTACGCAAAGACGAAAGGGATCGGCGTTATTCTCTATGTCAATCGCGAACCGCTGAAGAAGAACGCCACCGAGATATTCGACCGTCTGGCGGCGTGGGGTGTCGCGGGGGTGAAACTCGGTTTCGTGAATGTCGGCAGACAGGATTGGCGGAAACTGACGGTCGAATGGATCGAGCAATGCGCGGCGCGAAGACTGATGGTGGACATCCATGACGAGTTTCGCCTTGCGGGGCTGGAAAAAACTTATCCGAATGTTCTCACCGTTGAGGGCATTCGCGGCAATGAGGAGATGCCGTGCGCGCGGCACAACGCCGCGTTGGTCTATACCCGGTTTCTCGATGGCCCGGGCGATTATACCCCGTGTTGGAAGGTCGGTCGTATTCAGACCACGCTAGCCCATCAGCTCGCTATGCCATGCGTCTATTCAAGCGGTTGGCAGTTTCTCTTTTGGTATCAGCAACCTTCCCAAATCGATGAAAAGGATCCCGCACTCGATTTTTGGCGGGAGATTCCGTGCGTCTTTGACGAGACCCGTTTCCTTTCTGGCGCAATCGGCGAGAGTGCGGTGGTGGCGCGACGGATAGGGCACCGGTGGTTCATCGGTTGTCTTAATGCGAACGAGAAACGGACGTTCACCGTTCCGTTGGACTTTATTGGCGCGGAACGAAAGACGATACGCCTCTTTCGCGATGCGGATCCTGATAACGCTAAACCGTTAGCGCCGATAGCTTGCGAACGGTTGAAGGTTGATGCGGACGGCGTTCTCACCGTTACGGCGGCTGCAAACGGCGGCTGGGCGGCAATTGTCGATGAAGATTTTGCGCCAAACGAATGGGGCGCATGGCGTGAATGGGGCGATTTGGGTGACGGCACCTATCAGAACCCCGTGCTACCCGCCGATTTCAGCGATATCGACTGTATCACCCATGAGGGCCGCCACTACGCGATTACGAGTACGATGCAACTTTCTCCCGGCATGGCGATTTTGGAGTCAGACGATATGGTTTCGTGGCGCATCATCGGCCATGCCGTTTCGGACGCGGCGGACTTGGGTCCGGATTTCGCTTGGAATCGGATGCGGCGCTACGGGCGCGGGGTTTGGGCGGGGGCGATTCGGGTTAAAGACGGGCGGTTTTATGTCTATTTCGGTTGCCCCGACGAAGGAATGTTCGTCTGCACCGCGGACAAACCTGAAGGCCCGTGGTCAAAACCTAGGACGATGTCCATCGGCGGCGGTTGGGATGATTGTTGTCCGCTCTTCGACAGAGACGGGAGAAACTGGTTTGTCGCGACGCATTTCAGTGACAACTACAAAGCTTATGTTTTTAGGATGACCGATGACGCGCTTGATGTCGTGCCGGGAAGCGGGGTACTTGTCAATGAGGGTGCGGGCCGCGAGGCGAACAAGCTCTATGTTTTCAACGGAAAATATTACCACCTCTTTAGTGAAGTGGCGCAAGGCGGGCGACGGTTGATGATGCAACGTAGCGACAAGCCAACCGGACCATACAACGAACGTCGAATCCTTTCGCATCCGCAATGGGAATGGCATGAGCCGAATCAAGGCGGTTACCTTCAGGACGCGGCCGGCAATTGGTTCTTCCTCACCCACCACGGCCACGGCGATTGGAGCGGGCGCATTGCGAGCCTTTTGCCGGTGACATGGGTTGACGGCTGGCCAATTATAGGCGAACCCGGTTCCGATGGCATTGGACGTATGGTTTGGCGCCATCCGAAACCAGTTCCATTCTCGGTCAAGTCCGATCCGCCGAATGCGTGCGGATTTATATCGCCCGAATGGGAGTGGAACCATTCACCGCTAATGGAGAAGGTTCGGCTTACGGAGAATCGATTGGAGCTTGACGCTTTTCGGCCGCTTCGCGCGGGTGATTTCTTCACCGTCGGAAATGTCCTTTCGCGTCGCGCCTGGCGAAGGATTGAGGATACGTTCACCGTTGTGTTATCTTCCGAAAAGATGACCGAAGGCCAGTGCGCCGGTCTTTGCCACTTTGGCGGTGGCGCAAGTGAATTTGGCGTGAAGATGGTGGACGGTAAAAGATTCCTTTACATAAGGGTTGCGGATAAAGAGCGGAGACTTGACGAAATCGGCGAGTCGGTTTATTTGCGTACGACGTGGGGTTTGGACGGTCACGCAAAGTATGCTTGGTCATCGGATGGTAAAGCCTACATTCAAGATCCGGAATCCGTTACGCTTTCGTGGGGAAATTATCGCGGCAGTCGAGTGGGCGTCTACACTTATAATGAGAACGGAGAATCAGGCACTGCAGTTTTTACCTTGCCGTCGGAATCGGATCGTTAACCGTTAAGAGACCGAGGATTGAAAGATGAATGTTTTACGCATACATGAACCGGGAAAAATTATGTTGCGCGATGAACCTGCGCCATACGTTACTGCAACCCCGCGTGTGGGCGAGGTTCTGCTAAAAATGGCTTATGTCGGGTTCTGCGGCAGCGACCTTAACACCTTTCTTGGCCGCAACGCAATGGCGAAGGCGGATGTCATTCCCGGTCACGAGATCGGGGCGACGATTGCGGCGGTCGGCGCAGACGTGCCCGATACGCTTAAAGTTGGTCAAACCGTCACCGTCAATCCATACACGAACTGCGGCACTTGTGCGAGCTGCCGTAATCTCCGTCCGAATGCTTGCCGGAACAATGAAACGCTTGGGGTTCAGCGCGACGGAGCGATGCGTGAATATCTCGCTGTGCCGTGGACCAAAGTGATTCCTGTAGAGGGGATCACGCTTCGCGATTGCGCCCTCATTGAGCCGATGAGCGTTGGGTTCCATGCGGTGGCGCGGGCTCAGGTCACGGACAGCGACGTGGTGGCGGTGCTCGGTTGCGGAATGGTAGGGCTTGGGGCAATCATCAGGGCAGTGCGGCGCGGCGCAACGGTGATTGCGGTTGATCTCGCTCCGGAAAAACTCGACATCGCAATGGCGCTTGGTGCGCGATACGGAATCAACTCCGCTAAAGAGGATTTGGCAAGACGAGTGATGGAACTGACGAACGGCGCAGGTGCGGATGTCGTGATAGAGGCCGTCGGTTCCCCGGCCACTTATGTTGGGGCGATTGACGCCGTTTCGTTCACTGGGCGTGTTGTCTGCATCGGTTACGCGAAGAGCGACGTCTCGTTCCAAACTAGACTTTTTGTACAAAAGGAACTCGATATCCGCGGTAGCCGGAACGCCATGCCCGACGATTTCTGTGCCGTCATACGTTACCTACAGTCGGCACCGGTGTCGATGGACCGTTTCGTGAGCGGTATCGTTGCGCCCGGCGAGGCGCAGAGCGCGATGGAAAAATGGGCGGCGGCACCCGGCAACGTTTTTAGGATTCTCGTAAAATGGTAATTGATGCGCATCGTCATTTTTGGCATTACAACACAACGGAATTCGGTTGGATTGCCGATACTCCGCTTAAACGCGATTTTCTGCCGGAAGATTGCGGCGGCATGGACGCTTGTGTGGCCGTTGAGGCACGGCAGTGCGCCGAAGAGACAGATTGGCTGCTCTCGCTCGCGGCACAACATTCTTTTATCAAAGGTGTAGTCGGTTGGTTGCCAATTGTTGCGCCCGATATCTCGGAGCGAATTGATGCAGTTCTGGCCGCCAACCGTTTGCAGGGCCGTTCCCCGTTGGTAGGCTTGCGGCATGTTGTGCAAGACGAGCCGGATGATTCCTTCATACTCCGCCCAGATTTCATTCGGGGCGTTCGCCTTCTTCTGGAACGCGGTCTCACTTACGACATTCTCGTCTTTGAACGTCATCTGCCAAACACGATGCGTTTTGTCGATGCGCTTCCAGACGATGCTCGACTGGTGCTCGACCACTTGGGTAAGCCACGGGAATTCGTCTCATGGCGACGTCTCGTTCGTGAACTGGCCGAGCGTGAGAATGTATTCTGTAAGTTTTCGGGATTGGTGACCGAGCTTGCGGGGATGTGGAACGGCGATCCGCACCGTTTCGATGAGCTGGCGGAGCCGTATTTGGAGACCGCGCTGGAAGCATTCGGTCCCCGACGTCTGATGTTCGGAAGCGACTGGCCGGTAGTGACAGTACATCTGTCATACGGCGTTTGGCGAGGCGTGGTTGAACGTTTCGCAGCAAAGCTTTCCGAGGCTGAGCGCAACGCGGTGATGGGCGGTAACGCGATGGCGTTTTACAAGTTCCCACTCGCCACCTGTAATTCGGATAGCTCTCATAACTCCTAACACTTTCTGGAAAGAAATCGATATGAAAAGAATGATGGCGGTTGGGATCGCGGTCGTGTGCGCGATGAAGGCGGCGGCTATGGACTATGTGGTGGCGCAGAACGGTGACGATGGGAATGACGGATCGGCGGCGAGGCCGTTCCGCACCGTCCAGCGGGCGGCGGATATCGCCGTGGCGGGCGACACGGTGACGATCCGGGAGGGGATCTACCGCGAATGGGTGAAGCCCGCGAACGCCGGACGCGAGGGCGCGCCTATCGTCTATCAAGCCGAAAAAGGGGCGCAGGTCGTGATCACCGGCGCCGATCCCGTGACGGGATGGACGAAACGGCCGGACGGGCTCTGGTCCGTCCGCGTGCGCTACGACACCTTCGGCGGGCTGAACCCCTTCACCGATTTCATCAACGGTGACTGGTTCAGCAAGAGCGGCCGCGAGCGCTTCCGCACCCGCCTCATTCAGGACGGTAAGCCCCTTGAGCTTCTCCCCCGCGATTTCATTCTCGGCCATGGCGGAGCGGCCAACCGTGCGCTTGTGAATATCGCCGGCATCACTTCCGGCGGGTGCACTATACCGGGCGACGCCGCTGCCGAGAAGAGCCCGAACGTCAAGCCCGGCCATCCAACAAAGTGGGGCATGGAGCTTGGCTGGATCTACGACAATTCAACCATTGTTTATAAGGGCTTCGACTTTACGACTCAGGAATCGCGTGAGCTTTCCATTCACTTCTCCAGCGCGTTGTTCCGCTCGCAAATCGATTTATGTGATGCGGCGGATCCCAGCAACGCGTTGGCGAGTATTCGGCCGCCAGTCACCGGGGATTGGCGGAAGTATTCCACCGTGAAGGTGACGCTTCCCGAGCGAGCCGCGAAAGTGAAAGACCTCCTACTTCGTTTCCGTGACGCGGACTCTGCCGGACGCCCGATGGATCTCTTTGGTCTCGTCAAGACGGGCAGCGCGGTGATGATCCCCGGCATGGTGTACGGTACGATCGTCGCCGCCTTTGAGAAAGACCCCACGGTATCCGTGCCGGAACTGATTGTGCGTCCCGCCTGTTTTTATCCCGCCGTTGAACATCGTGATTACATTACCCTTCGCGGTATCGTCTTCAAAGACGCCGGTCCCAACTGGGCACCGCCCACCAGCGAGCAGACTGCCATCGTGGGTACCAATTGGAGCAGGGGATGGATAATCGAGGACTGCGAGGTGTACGGCACGGAATGCAGCGGCATCACGCTTGGCAAGTACGGCGACGAGTTCGACAATATCGGTTCCACCGCGCAGAATTACCACAACACCATCATGCGCTGCGTGAGCAACGGACTTGACCGCGTAGGACATCACCTTGTGCGCCGTTGCCGGATAACAGACTGCGGGCAGGCCGGTATCTGCGGTTCGCTTGGTGCGGTGTTCTCTGCCATCGAGGATTGCGAAATCTCCTACTGTCACTGGAAGAAACCCTTCGGCGGGGCGGAGATGGGCGGCATTAAAATTCACGCGGCCGTCGATTTCACCATTGCGCGGTGCCGCATTCACCACTGCGGGAGCGTCGCCGGAATCTGGTTCGACTGGATGGGGCAAGGGGCTCGGGTGGTCGGCAACACCCTGTGGGCCAATAATTGGGATCTCTTCTTCGAGGTCGATCACGGGCCAATTCTAGTGGAGGGCAATGACCTGCTGTCGAAAGAATCCCTTCACGCATGTTCGCAGAGCATGGCTTTCGTGGGGAACCGCATACGCGGCACCTATCACTACCATAACGACAAGCGGTGCACTCCGATTTTCAGACCCCATTCCGTCACGCTCGATTCTCTTGATAAGGTGGAGTGCGGTAACGGCGCGATGATTTTCATCAACAACATCCTCGCAGCCGATCCCCGCTGGGACAAAGAGGCTCACCCTAGCCGCTACGAGGACAACTGGATGGTGCCGGTGACGTGTTGGACGGTGGATGACGCGACCGGCAAATGTACCATAACGCCACCGGAAGAGGCGCAACGGCCCACTTTCAAGCCGGTTAATGCGGCGCGGCTGGGCAAGGCGTTACTGCACGATCAGGAGTATCCGGAAGTCTCGGTACAGGAATTCTTCAAAAATGAATAGGTTGCCCCCGATCATCTTTGGAACATCTTGTCTCGGTAACCTTTATCGTGAGATTCCGTTTGAGACGAAGACCGCGATAGCAGCGGAGTGGTTCAAGGCGTTTGACCATCCCGTCATTGATTCGGCCGGGAAGTACGGCGCGGGACTCGCGCTGGTTTGTATCGGTCAGGCGCTCAAGGCACTCGGCAAGAAGGATGGCGACCTCACGATCAGTGTCAAGCTAGGATGGCGACGGTCGCGCCCATTAGCGGATGGCGAAGAGCCGACCTTCGAGCCGGGCGCGTGGAAAGGTTTGACATGGGACGCGGTGCAGGATATCTCGCGGGAAGGCATACGGCGTTGCTTTGATGAGGCGGTGCGGCTGCTGGATGGTTACGGTATCGGGATGGTAAGTGTCCACGACCCCGATGAGTTTATAGCTGGCGGCGGATCCTTCGCGGACATTCTCGGCGCGTACGAAACGCTCTTTGACCTAAAAGCCGCCGGAATGGGCGTGGAGTCGGTCGGTATCGGCGCGAAAGACTGGCGCGTCATCCGTGAACTTTGGGAACGAGGCATCCGTTTCGACTGGGCGATGTTCGCCTGTGCGCCGACCCTGCTGGCGCATCCGCCGGAACTGCTGGACTTTGTGGCCAGGTTGAAAGCCGCGGGAGTGACGCTTATTGATTCGGCGGTTTTCAATGGCGGCTTCTTGACGGGCGGCGGGATGCTTGATTACCGTAAGGCCGATCCGGTCGAACAGGCGGCAGCCTTCGCGTTCCGCAACCGATATCTCGCGCTTTGCCGTGAGTTCGGTATTGACCCCGCCGCGCCTGCCGTGGAATATGCTTTCCGGCTCGGATTCGACGCGGTCGCCCTCAACACATCCTCGCCCCACCGTATCCTAAAGAATGCCGCATACGCCACCCACACATCTCCAACTGCTTTTTGGGAGAATCTTATGCCAGATGCCTAAAGGAAAAACCGTTATGCAGATATTCTTGATGGTTATTCGTTGGATCGTGAGGTGCATCTTTGTTGTCGGAATCGTTTTAACACTTTATATTACGTTAAACTCCGGGGATGACAAATCGGCAGACGATATTGAATTCCGTGACACCCGCGTCAAACCGCCGGACGAAGACAACGCCTACCTTGGTTTGATCGCCATGACTCAAGCGTTGAAACAATATCCGGAAAAGAATGAATATCCCGGCAAGCTCACTTCGGAAAGGGCACATGAACTTCTAACGGCGAATGCTGGCGCGCTTGACCTTTTCCATACGGTAGCGATGCGGCCAGTGTGGTTTGAGAATCCCAAGACCGATGTCACGAAAATTTCTGTGCCGTTTAAACCTTTCGCCTGGATTATGCGGTTACAGCGGCTAAAAATCGAGGAATTGATCGCGAAAGGTGATATCCATGCGGCGACAAAAGATATCAAAGACACAATCCGTTTTTTGTCGACAATCATGTCAGGTGCCGATGAATTAACGGTTTTCTTTGTTGCTCTTAATATGTGTGACTCCACTTCTTTGCTCGCCATGAAGGCAGCCACATCTGAGAAAGCGACAGAAGAGGATCTACTTCAGCTGTTGGAGTCAGTGCGCAATGTCCCACCCATGCTTATACCATCCTTCAAACAAGTAAGCTACCGAACGTACTCAAAAATTTTTTCTCCTGGGGTGGATATGGTTTTGAAGAAAAGCAGACGCGGAAGTTTCCGTAAAAAAAACTTTCAACGGTATGCGTTTAAACCCAATCGGACCAAAGCTTTGTACATTAAAGAGATGCAAGAGGCGATCACGATATCAGAAAATTATTTCAGTCGAGAAGAATGGAAAGCCTTTGAAACTAGACAAGAGCAGGCTATGCCGATAACCCGTAACTTGTTGGTTCCGAATATTACTGGAAAGGTTTTGGCGCAGACTTTAACGCCTGCTTATAGTACTATCGTTGAAAAAATCACTTTTTTGAAAACCCGCACGGCTTTTGCGGAAATTGTTATCGCGGCGGAACGCATGCGGCTACGGACAGGAAAAAATCCCGGCGGATTGGCGGAGTTGGTGCCGGACTATCTGCCCGCCGTACCGCTTGATCCGTTCAACCGTGGGATGGCGTTAAAATACGATTCGGCAAAGTGTATGGTTTATACCGTAGGTCCGGAAGGCACGTTCAACCCCGCGACAACCGAGATTAGCCGCAAACGGGATTATGTGCGTTATTCCGTTACGCTCGGCGGTTTGGTACAAACAGAAAATAACAGCGAGCGTTGATCCCGCTGTTATTTTTAAGAAACTTAGGTTAGGTCAGATTCCGGTTATTGCTTGCCAAACAGCCCGCCGAGATCGCTACCCAGCGCGTTTTTAATGGAGTCAACCGTTTGGCCGATTTTGTCCAGTGTGCCGGAATTGTCACCTTGGCCGCCCAAAAGTTTGCCTGCCAGCGCGGCCAGATCGGTTTGATTGTCACCGCCTTCGGCAGCGTTGCCAGTGAAAGCGCTGATGGCCTGACGGACTTTCTGAATAGCGTCGGAAACCTCAATTTCGCCGTTCTGGATTTTTGAAATCAGCGAGTTGATGTCGGAGGGGATTTTGTCGCCCAGCGCGTTTTTCAAGGTGTCGATCAATTGGAAAAGCTCTTCTTTGTTCATTTGTCATCCTTTCGTTGCAAATTGCGTGGACTTCGGGTTGAACCGTTTGTCCCGCAGTTAAACCAGTACCTTTACCACAATCTTTTTCACATGGGACGGCATGCCGATAGCTCGGCAGGGTAGGTGGCCTTCGCCGGGGAAAAGAATCATAAACTGCCCCGGACGTATTGTCACCAGCGAAGTCTCACCATCGTAGAATCCGATATCGCTGTCGGTGTCAAACGGACCGGTTTCGGGTTGGTCTGTCAACGGAACCCAGCCGATTTGCTCTTCGCCGGCGGCAACGCATTGGATGTCGATATAGCGGCGGTGCGCTTCCATTTGCCCCTCTTCCACCGGTTTGGTCAGGTAGGTGTTGACATTGGCGTAGAGTTTTTTCGGTTCGACCAGGGAAATGCTTCCGTCCGGCAGGGCGGCGAGGTCGGAGCCGCGCAAGAAATCGAATGCGGCCTTGAACAGCGGATGAATCCCTAGATAGCGGTCAGCGTTTTCCAGCGTGTCAACAATCATGGCGACTCCTTTATTCCGGCACTACCGCGCGCCAGTTGATCTTGCCTGAACCCTTGGTGTTGATGGGGAGCGTCGTTTCGACGGTTCCCAGCGGGGGGGCAGGCGGTTTGATACCCGGGATTACGGCCGGCGGTTCTTTGGTGGCTTTTGGGTAAACCGGGGGCTGCGGCTTTTCCTCCGGCTTCTTCTCCGGAGGTTTCACCGTTGCCGGTTTTTCTGCCGGCCGTTCCGCTGGCGGTACGGTTACGGCAGTTTTGGGCGGTGGCGGCGGTGTGGCGGCGGCCGGAACGGGCGCGGGCTTTGCGGGCGCCGGGGGCGGTGTCGTCGCGGCCGGTTTTGCCGGTGCCGGTTTAGCCGCCGGAGGTGGCACGGTCTTTGCCGGGGCGGGTTGCGCCGGTTGAACCGCCGGAGCGGGGGCCGGTTTTTCGGCGGCCTTTTTTGCCTCTATCTCTGCCATCAGCTCTTTGCGGGTCTCGCTTTTGATGTTGACCATTTCGTTCTTAAGCGAGGAGTTTTCCTGTCGCATCTTTTCAAGTTCGGCCCGGAATTTTTCCAAATCATTGTTACGGGCGGTGGCGGATTCGTTCTTAAGCGTGGCGTTTTCCTGCCGGACTTTTTCCAACTCGGCCCGGAATTTTTCCAGTTCGCCGTTTTGCGCTGCCATCCGTTCTTGGGCGCGGGCATTGTCTACTGCCGCCTGCTCCAGCCGTTGGTTCACGCTGTTTTGCATCGCGGCGGTGCTTTGGGCGATCTGCTGCATTGACGCTTCCAGCGCCGGGGAAGTCTGGGCCACCACCGGTTGCGGGGCGGGTTCCGGCTTGTTCAGAGCCGCCTCCAGCAACTTGCCCTGCACTTGGTTCATGTTGTTCATCATGACAATGCCGACGGCGAAAAAGATTCCGATCACCGCCACCAGCAGCACCGCGAAGATGATGTAGAGCTGGAACATCTTTTTCCGCGCCTGCGCCCGTTCCTGCTCAATGAATTTTTGGAACGCCTCAAGTACCGGGAAAGAGCCGCCTCCGGTTTGCGCCGCTTGATAAACGGATAGCATATTGCTTCCGGAGTCGGGCGGTGGTTCGGTGGATGGCTTGTGCTTGGGAGGAATCGCGTCGTTCATGGCACCTTATCCTATCTAACGCTGGCACCGGGAATGGCGCCGGAATCGGGGGAGGAAACAAAAAGCGATCCGTCCGGATTCCCGGCGGCCAACACCATGCCTTCGGAGACGCCGAAACGCATTTTGCGGGGGGCCAGATTGGCCACCATCACTAAGCTGCGGCCGACCAGCGATGCGGGGTCGTAAGCCTTGCGGATGCCGGCAAAAACCTGGCGGGGCTTCGCTTCGCCGATGTCGAGCATCAGGCGGATAAGCTTGTCGGACCCTTCCACCGCTTCGGCGGACACCACCTTGGCGACACGGAGGTCGGCCTTGGCGAAGGTGTCGAAATCGATGGTCGGCTTAACCGGCTCGATTAAGGGCTTGGGGGCGGCTTCGGCCGCTGCGAGCGTATCCTTGCTGGCCTCGACCAGACTGTCGATGGCGGCTTTGTCGATGCGGGTTGCGAGGTATTCGTATTTTTCCACGGGCCGGTTTTCTATTGCCTTGGCGGCATCCGCCCACTGGTAAGGGGCCTCGCCGAACAGTTTGGAAACCTTGAGCGAATACGACGGCAGCACCGGCGTGAGATACACGGTCAGCACCCGGAAGATGTTTAAAATGGAGGTAAGCACCTTGCGGGCGGCTTCGGGATCTTCTTTGACCAGTTTCCACGGGGCCATCGAATCGAAGTACTGGTTGGCGGCATCCGCCAATGCGCGCACTTCGGTCATAACTTTGGAGAAATCGCGGGCTTCGTAGTCGGCTGCGATTTCTTCGGAACGCGCCAGCGCGTCTTGCCACAGCTTGCGTCCCGCCTCGTCCATCTCGCCCAATTGGCCGCCGAGATTCTTGTGGAGCATTTGGGCGCCGCGAGAGGCGAGGTTGGTGATTTTCCCCACCAGGTCGGAGTTGACGCGGTTGGCAAAATCGTCAAGATTTAAGTCAATGTCGTCGGTGGACCCGTTCAGCTTGCAGGCGTAGTAGAAGCGCAAATCCTGCGCCTTGAGATACTTAAGGTAAGTGGCGGCCTTGATGAAGGTGCCCTTGGATTTGCTCATCTTTTCGCCGTTGACGGTGAGGAATCCATGCACAAACACCTTGGTCGGCCCCTCGTAACCCGCCGCGTGAAGCTCGGCCGGCCAGAAAAGACAATGGAAGCGCACTATATCCTTGCCGATAAAGTGGTAACGCTCGGCGTCGGGATTGCCCCACCAGTCCTCGAATTTCTCGCCGTTACGGTCACACCAGTTCTTGAGCGAAGCGAGATATCCCACCGGCGCGTCCAGCCAAACGTAGAAATACTTGCCGGGGTGGCCGGGAATCTCAAAACCGAAGTAGGGCGCGTCACGCGACACATCCCAGGGAAGCAACTCTTGGTCGTCCCCGAACCATTCGCGCAGTTTTTTGGCTACATCCTGCGGAGTGTGGCCGTCGAGCCAGCCGCGCAGATACTCTTTGTACTTTGCCAAGTCAAAGAGAATGTGCTCGGATTCGCGCAATTCAAGATCGCGGCAACCGCAGGTGGCGCAATGGGCGTCTTTGAGGTCGGCGGTGGTGTAGGTGGATCCGCAGGCGTCGCAAGAGTCCCCGTATTGTTCCCCGGCGCCACATTTGGGGCAGACGCCTTTTACAAAACGGTCCGGCAGGAACATTTTGCAATTGGGGCAATAGAGCTGCTTGATCGAATTAGTCAGGTAGGCTCCGGCGGACTCCAGCCGCGCGAAGATGTCTTTGCAGAACTCGTAGTTTTCGGGCGAGTTGGTGGAGTAATAGTTGTCAAAATTAATTTCAAAGCCGGCGAAGTCGCGGGTGTGCTGTTCGTAGCTGCGGGCAATCAACTCCTCCGGGGTGATGCCCTCCTTGCGGGCGCGGACCATGATCGGGGTGCCGTGGGTGTCGTCCGCGCAAACGTAAACGCAGCGGTGGCCGCGCATTTTTTGGAAGCGGACCCAAAAGTCGGTCTGGACATACTCCACCAGGTGCCCTAGATGGATATCGCCGTTAGCGTACGGCAGGGCCGAGGTGACGATGATTTTACGGGATTCCATGAAAAATTCCTCCTTGTCTGGCTACTCCGCCGCCTTGCTGCTGTTGAGGTCGGCGATTCTGGCGGCGATTTCCCCCGTCAGGTCGGTCTTGGCGGCATGCATACCGATCCGGACGGCGTGGTAGATCGCTCGGGAGGTCGAGGCTCCGTGGGTGATAATCACCGGACCGTTCACGCCCAACAGCGGGGCGCCGCCGTACATTTCGGGGTCCATTTTCTTTTTGAGCGATTTGAAAGCCCCGCAAAACTTGAGCAGCAGCGTTGCCATCTTTCGCAGCGTGGTGCGGGTGAACTCGTTTTTCATCCAGTCTCCCACTGCGTGTGCCACGCTTTCGGTGGTTTTCAGCACCACGTTCCCCACGAATCCGTCGCAAACCACCACGTCGATTTCGCCCTGGAAAATGTCGTGGCCTTCGATGTTGCCGTGGAAATTCAGCCCCGGGGCAACCTGAAGCAGCGGAAACGCCTTTTTCGTCATTTCGTTGCCTTTGCAGTCCTCGGTACCGATGCTCAGCAGCCCCACCAGCGGGTTGGGGCGTTTCAGGATACAGCGGGAATAGGCGCTGCCCATCACCGCAAACTGCACCAGCCAATCCTCGTGGCAGTCGGTGTTGGCGCCGGCGTCGAGCACCAGCACCGGATGGTCGGACAGCCGCGAGGGAAGCACCGTGGCGATGGCCGGGCGCAACACGCCTTTGATTCGGCTCAGGGTGAAGAGCGCCGAGGCCGACACCGCCCCGGAGTTCCCGGCGGAGACGAAAGCGTCCGCCTCGCCGCGCTTGACCAGCCCCATCGCGACATTGATCGAGCAGTTTTTCTTCTTCCGCACGGCGTCCGCCGGGGATTCGTCCATACCGATGGATTCCGGCGCGTGGACGATCTCCAGCTTTGTCATGTCCGCCTGCCGGTATTTCGCCAGCTCGGCTTTGGTTGCCTGTTCGTCCCCAACCAGATAAATCGTATCAAGCCCCTTAAGTTTGGCCACAGCTTCCACCGCGCCCTTGACTATCTCTTCGGGAGCGTGGTCGCCGCCCATGACATCCAGCGCAATCTTCATTACGATCCTTTCGTGGGGTTAAATCACACAAAAGGTTTCCGCCGGGGGGCGGAAACCTTTTGACCAGTCCATGCTCGCTCTGCCTACTCGGCGGTAACGGTCAGAACCTGACGACCGTTGTACATCCCGCATGCCGGGCAAACGCGATGGTCACGGCGCATCGCCCCACAGTTCGGGCACGCCTGCACCTGGGCAAGCTCTGCCTTCACCTGGCCGCGGCGCTGGCGCACACGCATTTTGGACTTTTTCCTTTTTGGTACAGCCATTTCTCTCTCCTTTGCTCCGCAGGTCGGGCTCGGCTAAGCCCACCAGCGGGTTCAATTACCCTAGGCCATCCAGGGCCGCCCAACGGTTGTCCGCTTCTTTGCGGCAGCCGCATGGGCCGTCATTAAGGTTTTTGCCGCATTTCGGACATAACCCTTTGCAGTCCTCGCGACAAACCGGATACCCAGGGAAAGCCAATATAATAGCTTCTCTTACCTCATTGGTCAAGTCAGCAAAGCCATTTATTCCATTAATTTCTATTAAACACTCGTTTAAATCCAGTGAAAAGAGCAAATCCGGCTCCTCAACGGTCATTTCAAAGGTTTTTGCGCACCGGGAACAAACGCATTGGAAACCCTGCCAGACGCGTCCTCGCACCAGCAGTTCGTCGCCGAGTTCCTGCACGAACAGGTCGTAACCCAACCCGCCTACCGGGCTGGAGTATTCGTCTTGCCCCCAGTCTAACGCCTCTACCGGAAGTTCCCCCTGGAAGTTCTCGCCGTTTTTTTTGAGGCGCGGCACGTCGATTATCAGCCGGTCGTTCATCGGTCGAACGCTCCCGTGTTATCTACGCCGGATGCGCGGATGCGCTGTTCCGGATGCCGGCGCATGAAATTTTCGATATGCCGCTGTACCGCGGCCGGCACAAAGGCGCTGGTGTCGCCGCCATACCGGGTAATCTCGCGGACGGTGCTGGCGGTAACATAGCTGTGGTTTTCGTTGGGCATCATGAACAGCGTTTCCACCTCCGGTTCCAGTTTGCGGTTGGTGAGCGCCATCTGGAATTCGTATTCGAAGTCGGAGTAAACCCGCAGCCCGCGCACCACCACGTCAACGTTGTGCCGGCGGCAATATTCAACCAGCAGGCAGTCCAGCCGGTCGATCGCGACGTTTTTAATCCCCGCCTCGGCGACACTTTCGCGGATCATCTCCATCCGTTCTTCAATGTCGAACATGCTGGTGGGTTTCATGGAAACGCCGGCTACCACCACCGTCACCCGCCCAAACAACCGGGCGCTGCGCTGAAGCAGGTCGAAATGTCCCATCGTCAACGGGTCGAAAGTTCCCGGATAAATCGCTTCTCTCATGCTTCTCTCCTGTACAGGGCAACCCTGGTGTGGCCGTATTCACGGTCCTTGAACAGCGTCCATCCCGTAACTTCGTCTGCGGATTTTGCCACCGGCATTTCGGCGATGAACACACCGCCGGTCTTAACCGCGTTTCCGGCTGCCGCGGCGGACATCAGTCGGCCGAACCCCTGTTCCCGTCCGATGATGTAAGGCGGGTCGGCGAACGCGAAATCGGCGGCCAGCTCCGTCGCGCCTCGCCCAATCCAGCTGAAGGCGTCGGCGCGCACCGCCTCTCCGCCGTCTGCTCCCAGGGCCGCCTGATTTTCCTTGAGCAGGGCCAGGTTGCGCGGGTCTTTTTCAACCCAGACTACCCGCCTTGCTCCGCGGCTCAACGCTTCCAGCCCCACCGATCCCGACCCGGCAAAAAGGTCGATCCACACCGATCCTGGCACAATGTCGGCCAACATTGAAAACAACGCTTCGCGCACCCGGTCTTGGGTCGGGCGTACTTTATCTCCGGGCGGAACCTTAAGTTTACGCCCGCACCATATTCCTCCAGAAATGCGCATGGTCGGGAAGTATAACCTACCTCCCTGTTCTTGACAAGGGCAAAAATCGGTTGGCCGGGTTTCGGATTGCCAAACGATGTGCGCGTAATCGCGGAGACCGTGAATTGTTTTGACGGTTTTTGGATGGTTTTGGTACACTACCTGCCATTGCGGATTTATTGTTTTTAGGAAAGGCTTTGGTTATGGCAGGAAAGGTTGGATCGTCGAACACCGGCGGCAGCGCGGGCGCTGCCAGACCGAGGGAGATAGTTTGCGCCAATTGCGGTCAGACCGCACTGGTTCGCTTCGAGCCGGTTTACGAGGGATTCCGCAAGGTCGGCGAAACCGTAATCTGCACCGCGTGCGGTTTTCGTTACGAACCGGGGACCGAGGTTCCTTTTGCCGAACCTCAGGAATCGCGCCCCAAGATTTTTTCTGACGACGACCGGCCGGCGGCGATCAACATTTTTTCCGAAGAGGAGCGGCGCCACAGTTGCGGCTGGTGCAAGAATTTCGTGGTGAATCCCTTCACCCAGCGGTGCGGGCTGACCAACCAGCCGGTCGAGGCGACAGGGTTGTGTCTGCGTTTTGAGGCCAAGCCGGGGGATTCGCAGTGATTCCGGAAAAATGGCTGTGGAAAGACGCTTTGGAACGGTTGCGGGAGGTGGATGCCGCCTGGCCGTCCGACGGGGCCGGGCCGGAGGAACTGGCCGCGCATGAAGCGGCGTTGGCGGAGTGCCGCGATTGGCTGGCCGCGCAAGAACCGCCGAGGATTGCCAAGTTGGCCGACCAGTTGGTGCCCGGCATCAGCCGCCGCCGTTTCTGGTGCGCCTTGGTCCCGGCGGAACGGGAAGTCGCCAAGGTGAAGATCACCGATGTGGATATTCTCGACCGAGACCTGCCGCCGGAGACCGTCCCCGCTTTTCCGCCGTTGCCGGTCACGGTGTTGTTGGATTCTCTCCGCTCCGCGTTTAACGTTGGGGGCATATTCCGAACCGCCGAATGTTTCGGGTTCGGCGAATTGGTGCTATGCGGCTACACCCCGCTTCCGGAAACACCTGCCGTGGCCAGAGCGGCGCTCGGGAGCGAAAAATCGCTGAAATGGCGGGCCGGCGGAAAGATCGCGGACGAAATAGCGGCGTTACGGCGGCAGGGTGTGGTTTGTTACGCCCTTGAAACGGTTTCCGGCGCGGCTCCGATGGAGGATTTCCAGTGGCGGTTTCCCTGCGCGGTGGTGTTGGGGAACGAGCGGTTTGGACTTACCGCGGAAACCGTGAAACTTTGCGACCAGGCGGTGCGGATCCCGTTGTATGGCCGGAAAAACTCTTTAAATGTGGGAAGTGCGTTCGCCATTTTGGCGCACGAATTGCGTCTGCGTTTCCGGCATTAGGAAAAACGTCAGTACCCCAAAACTTTGGATTGACTCTGATCGGATATTTTTCTAACATATTGCGCATATTTCTGGGGCGATTATCTCAGTTGGTTAGAGAACCTGGTTTACACCCAGGGTGTCGGGGGTTCGAGTCCCTCATCGCCCACCAATATTGAATGTCGAAAGGGAGAAGTCCGCTTCTCCCTTTTCTCGTCTCTCCCGCCGACACGCGAAAAGCGCCCGCGCGTGCAGGTTTCCAGCGCAACACCCTGGGATTTGTCGTGTGGCCTGACGGTGCCATGAAGTTTCCAGCGCCCAAGTTTTTTTCGCTAAAAAGTGGGTTGAAAAAGTCAGGCGTCGGCTGTATGCTTTCTTGCAAACGAAAAAACACAAGGAGGCAGCAATGGCCGTAAAGAAACAACGGAAGGCCCCACCCGGGGTTCCGAGGTACCACCGCCTGACGGAAGAAAAGCGTATCATAATCGAGACACTTTGTAAAGAGGGGTGTTCGAGCCGCCACGTCGCCGGGAGACCATCTACAAGGAGTACTACGGGCGGCAGAAGCTCGCCCTAGCCGGCAAGTCGGGTGAGGAGCTGCCCCCGCTGACGATGCGCCGGAAGAATCGCAAGGCGCGAGACAGGAACGCCAAGAAGTACCGCAGCGCCGGGCGCGGCAAGATACCGGGCCGCGTGGACATCGGCAAGCGCCCCAAGACGGTCGAGAGCCGCGCACGCGTGGGGAACTACGAGGGAGACCTCATCAACGGGCTGCCCGGCACGGGCAACCTCGTCACGGTCGCGGAGCGCATGACGCGCTTCGTGCTCTTCGCCCACGTGGCGACCAAGGAGGCCGACGCGGTGGCAGGGGCAATCATCGGACTGCTCGCGGGCCTGCCCAGGAGCTTCCTGAACACCCTGACATTCGACAACGGAAAGGAGTTCGCGAAGTTCGGGCAGATCAGGCAGGCACTCGGCATCGAGGTGTACTTCGCGAAGCCATACCACTCATGGGAAAGGGGGACGAACGAGAACCGCAACGGCATCGTCCGGAAGGTCCTGCCCAAGGGGCGGCCGTTCGGCGACATCACCGGGGAGGAGATGCGCCGGATCGACCGCATGCTCAACGACCGCCCGCTCAAGTGCCTGAACTGGCGCACGCCCCGCGAGGCGTTCACCGAACTCCTCCGGCGGTATCTCCTCAAGGCCGCGTAACCGCGGCACCCGATCTTTGACAACGCCTGTCCGCAGGGGCGGGCTTCGCCTTGGCGCTCCGCGCCACCCCTTCGGGGACGGCTCCGCCCCCCCTGCGGACAGGCGTGCCCTCGCGACCGCCGGTTTGCCGGGATTCCCCCTTGCAACCATAAACCGGAATGTGCTAAAATACCCTACGTTCACAAGAAAGCACTGTCAGCATTGCTTATGCAGCGAGTGTTGCACTGGAAATTTGCTGGCGGGAAAGGAGAAAAAAACATGAGAACCACAATTACTTACCGTCTCGCCGCATTTTTCGCATTCGCGGAGGTGCTCGCCTTTGCTGGCGCGGCATTCTCGCAAGTGCGGGCTGAAGGCAATGCGTGGGAAAACGCGTACACACGCTACAGGTTCGCTGTCGACGCGGCGAGCGGAAGCGGAACCTGCATGCAGCTTTCGGACGTTGCGCTTTACAGCGAATCGGGCGCGGCGATCCCGTCCTCGGCGTTCGAGCTGTCGTTCGATAACAGCCTTCACGGGCTGAAGGGCGTTTCCGCCACGAGCCCCGACGGGGAAGGCCCCGAAAACGCCGTCGACGACGACCCAAGCACGAAATGGCTCGACTGGCGCGGCGGCCGCTCTGCCACCGAAGAGCAGCGGTCGGCCGTCTATCTCGAATTCAGGTTCACGGCGCCGAAGAAGTTGTCCGGATATGCGTGGTTCACGGCCAACGACTTCCCGGACCGCAATCCCTCCGCCTGGAGGTTTCTCGCCTCGAACGACGGCAGGAACTGGATCGCGCTCGACACGGTGAAGGGGTACCGATGCCCTGACAAGTTCAAATCGCTGGCGTTCAGGAGGCGGTTTGCAGACATTCCGCTCTACCGCTTCAAGGTAGATGCGACGAAGTTTCCGGACGTCGCTAAAACGATTGAGAAAAACTTCAGGCAGCAGATTGAGGCGATGGCCCCGAATGTGGTGTCGCTCCTCGACGGCGCGGGCGCGAAATGGACGGGCGGCGAAATCACGATCGTCCCCACGGACGAAAAAGGCGCGGCGTGGACCAGCGCCGGGGGCGGCAAGATCTGGCTTTGCAACGACTTCGCGAGGACAAGCCCCAACGAGGTCATAGGCGCGTGCCTCCACGAGTTCGGCCATCTCGTCCAAGACTACCGTCCGCTTGAAGGACGGGCGACCCCCTACCATTCCGGGCCCGGCTGGCTATGCGAGGGAATCGTCGACTGGGTGCGCTGGTTCAATATGGAGGGTGCGGCGGGCGTCAAGCGCGCGACCGAAGACGCGAAGAAGAACCCGAAGCTCGACAAGGGCTACGGGATCACGGCGTCGTTCCTCGACTACATCGCGAAGTCGTACGACAGGGATTTCGTGGCGAAGCTCAACAAGACGTGCCGCGACGGGCGCTACAGCGAGGACGTATGGAAGTCTCTGACCGGTATGACCCGCGCGGAGCTTGAAGAGGAGTGGAAGAGATCCCTCAAGGGCCTCAAACGCCGCTCGTCCAAGGTCGTCTCATCGGCGGACGCAAAGGACGTCCTCGACTGGGCCGATCCGTTCATCGGTTCTGCCGGGACGGGCCACACGACCCCGGCCGCGGCGTATCCCTTCGGCATGGTGCAGCCTGGCCCCGACACCGGTCTGGGCGGCTGGGAGCGCTGCTCCAGCTACCAGTACGGCGACAGCCGCATCGAGCGCTTCTCGCAGACCCATCTGAGCGGAACGGGCTGCGCCGACTTTTCGGATGTCGCGTTCATGCCCTTTACCGGAGACGTCAAGGCTGCGTACGCCGCCAAGTTCCGCTACGGCTTCGACAAGTCCACCGAAAAGGCGTCGCCCGGATACTACGCCGTCGAGCTCAAGAGCGGTGTGAAGGTCGAGGCGACCTGCACCGAGCACGTCGCGCTGTACCGCTTCACGTTCCGGGACGCGGCGGCAAGGCTCCTGTACGACCCCACGTGGGGGCATGGACGCGTCGCCGCCGCGACGATCGGCCCGATGGAGGGTCGCCGCGTCTCCGGCCACGTCAGCGACCGCAGGGGTTGGCCGAACCGCGACTACTACTTCGCGTGGGAGGTCTCGTCCGAGCCTTCCTCTGCAAGCGTCGTCGAGCGCGACAAGAGGAGCAATCTCCCGAAGACCGTGTATTCCTTCGAGAATTTGGGGAACGGCGGGGTTTTGTACCTCAAGGTCTCGCTTTCGCGCTCCTCGGCTGAGGGTGCGCGTCGCAACATCGACGTCGAGGTGCCGGGCTGGGACTTTGACGGCGTCCTCGCGGCGAACAGGGACAAGTGGCGCTCGATCCTTTCCCGCGTGGAGGCGAAGGGCGCGGTCGAGCAGCTCAAGACCCTCTACACTTCGATCTACCACCTCTGCTTCCAGCCGAACCGCCTTTCGGACGTCGGGGAGAAGCCGGTGTATTCGACGTTCTCCTGCTGGGATATATACCGTGCGGCGGGGCCGCTCTACACGATCCTCGCGCCGGAATACGTGCCGGCGTTCGTCGACTCGATGCTGTGGCATTTCGACCAGAACGGATACCTCCCCGTGTGGACGCTTTGGGGGCGTGACAACCAGTGCATGGTCGGCGTCCATTCCGTGCCGATGATCGTGGATGCGTA
>DBXY01000041.1 GCA_002309765.1 Verrucomicrobia bacterium UBA1200 | reverse complement strand
GCTCTACCAACTGAGCTATGCTGGCTCTTCCAAAAAAAGAATAAATGAATTTTATCAAATACGAGCGGGCAAGGCAACTCCGAAATATCACTCTTCAACGGTTATTTTGACCGAGGCGTCACGCCCGTCCGCCGTACTGCAGGAAATAGTATGGCGGCCGGCCTCGGGCGGCCACGAAAATCCAGCCCCCGCGGTACCCTCCGCCACCGGCACGTTGTCGCAGAACCACCACACGCATACGTCCGGCGCCACTCCCCCCAATTTAAAGGTGACCCGCTGATTAATCCCGTCCAACAACTTCACCACGGTGCCGTTGGCCGGGGCGGTGATACGGAAACGAGGCGCCCGGAACGTGGCGGCTGCCGCCGNNAGCACCGGACGCTGCCGCCGCCTCTTGGCTGCGGAAAAACGCGGCCAAATCTTCCGGCCATTTCAACACGGTCCGCCCATCCGCCGCCCGCTCGTGCAGAGTGCACAGACGCCGGTTGGTGCAGCCGCGAATGGCAAAGGTTTTAACGCGGGATGGGCACGCCTCGCCCGGCACCGCGCCGGATTTCGCGCAAACCTCCAACTCCTCAACCTCCCCCGGACGCCGGAACCACGGCCCGGTCCCGGCGGGATAAAGGCGGCGGACAATCTCCCACACCGCCGGGGCGGCGGATTTTATCCCCACCAACCGGTTCGGCACCCGCGCACCGTGTTTCATCCCGCACCAAACCCCCACCACGTATTCGGGATTCCAAGCGACCGTCCAGGCGTCGCGATATCCGGCGGAAGTGCCGGTTTTCCAAGCAAACCGGGGAACTTCAACCTCGCCGGCATGGCCGATGGCGGACATCGCCCGCTCATCACCGCCCAGCATATCGGCAACCAGCCAGCAAGCGGCGGAGGAGAATATCCGCTCCGGCGGATCGGAAACCGGGGTCAAAAAAGCAGTGCAGGGCCGCCATTCGCCACCGCGCGCGATGGCGGCGTAGGCGTTGCACAACTCCAGCAGCGTTACCGAACCGTTGCCCAAAACCAATCCCAGACCGTAATCCCCGGCCGGACGGCTCAACGACTGTAGCCGCAGCCTTTTCAGCGTGTTGTAGAAACTGATCTGCCCCACCATGCGTTCCAGCTGGATGGCGGGCAGATTCAGCGATTGGACCAAAGCGAACCTGGCGCTCACCGGCCCTAGAAATTTACCCGAAAAATTTTGCGGCTCACGGTTTCCAAACGCCTGCGGCACGTCGGACAGCATTGTTTCCGGGTTGATGAAACCGCTGTCGAGCGCCATCGCAAAAACGAACGGTTTTAGGGTTGATCCGGCAGGACGGGGGGACACCGCAGTATTGACCTGCCCCGCCCGGTTGGAAAAATAATCGCCGGTACAGGACATCGCCACGACTTGACCGTTATCCACCCTTAACACCACCGCTGCGTAGTCGATGCCCGATTCCTGCGCATATCGCCGCAGGCACTCGTTTACGGAAACCTGCAACGCGCGATCCAATGAAGTGCGCATATCCCCGGAGCGCTCCTTGCGCGTGGAAACCGCCCAATCGCAGAAAAACGGTTCCGAAAACGGCCGGGGGGCGCGTTTTAGATTGAGCGGCAGTTGTTCCGCCCGTTTTACCGCCGCCTCGTCCACCATGCCCAAGGACAGCATACGATCCAACACATACTTGCGGCGCTTCAGCGCCCGGTCCAAATAACGGTCGGGACGAAACCGGGTGGGGGATTGGAGCAATCCGGCCAGCAACGCGGCCTCGCCTAGATTCAACTCCTGGGGAGGTTTGCCGAACCAACCCCAACTGGCGGCTTCGATACCCACCAGATTGGATCCGAACGGCGCCCGGTTGAGGTATTGGGTCATTATTTCGTCTTTGTCCATGCAGCGTTCGAGACGCAGCGACTGCACCGCCTCAACCGCTTTCGACCAGTAGGTACGACGGCGGGGATGGATCAGCCGCACGGTTTGCATCGTAATGGTCGACGCGCCGGAAAGCACCCGCCCGTTCAGGATATTCATCTTGGCGGAACGCAGGATTGCCATGAAGTCAACCCCGCAGTGGTTGTAGTAATTGCGGTCTTCGGCGGCAATCGCCGCCTGCACGACCCAGTCCCGGCGCGAAGCGCGGTAATACGGGCGGCAGTCCTGATCGTTCAAACCCAACCCCGCCCGCAACAGTCCGCCGTCGCGGTCGCGCAAGATCAGCCCGGATGGGTAACGGCGGCTCTCCTCCAACGGCGGCGGACAACAAAACCAAAACACAACCGCCGCCAAAGCGGCCAAAGCGGCAATGACCACAAAATCTTTTTTACGCAATCGACGCAACCGCGCCCAGACCGATTTAATCGGCTTTTTAAAAGAAACCCTTGCCATAAAATCTTATTCGTGCCGCAATGCTTCAATCGGATCCAGCTTGGCGGCGCTCATTGCGGGATAAAGCCCGAACACAATGCCGATGCCGACACTGATGCCAAACGCCAAGGTCAAACTGTACGGTTGCACCACAGTGGGCATGTCGGTAAACACCGTAATCAACACCGGTATCAGAACCCCCAACAACAGTCCGATCAGTCCGCCGCCAATCGACAACACGCAAGTGTTGATCAAAAACTGCAAAACAATCAAACTGCGGCGGGCACCGATGGCGCGGCGGATGCCGATTTCCTTGGTGCGCTCGGTAACCGACGCCAGCATGATGTTCATGATGCCGATGCCGCCGACCAGCAGACTGATACCGGCGATCGCGCCCAGCACCACATTGTAGGTGCGCTTGGTGCGTTCCGCCTCCCGCAACAGCGTGAGCGGGACGTCAATCTTGAAATCTTTTTTCTTGTGGAAGCGCGAAATCACCGACTCAATCGCCTTGCTGCCGGCCTCGACCACATTAACGCTTTTCATCCGCACGATAATCTGGCTCAACTCGACCTTTTCGCCCTCCATGCCGCCCGCGCTGTAACGGATGTTGGCTTCGCCAAACATTTTGGTGCCCGTGGTGAGCGGGATGTACACATCCGCCTCGCTGTCCGGCGACCGGACGGTTCCGCCATCCTCGTTCTTAACGATGCCGATGACCTCGAATATCCCCGACGCGATACGGATCCGCTGGCCGACAATACCCTCCGCCGCCAACAGCCGCCGCACCCCGTGCTCGGTCAGCACACAAACGTTCGAACGCATCCGCAGATCGTTTTCGCTGATTACCCGCCCGGCCAGGATCGGACGGTTGACAACAGAAAACCAATTGGGTTCGGTCTCCACCACCCGCATCTCGTACTGGCGCTCCCCCACCCTGGCCATACGCCGCGTCATCCGCGCCGGCACCGTAAGCGCCACGCCGGGCACCGTTTCCTTGATGCGCTGCTCGTCGGCGTACAGCAACCCGTATACCGCCAACTTGCCCCGCTCGGAACTGGAGCTGCCGCCATCCTCGCTGGTGGGCTTGACCGACATCACCATGATGTTTTCGCTGCCCAAACGCTTGATGGATTCCAACGCCTGCATACTGGCGCCCTCGCCCACCGCCAACATCGAAATTACGCTGCCCACGCCGAACACCATGCCGAGCATAGTCAGGAAAGAACGCGTTTTATGCCGCCAAACATCGGTCAGCCCCAATTTCACAAACGGCCAAAAATACAGGATAGATTTGTGCATTGGCTACTCCTGGCACGAAAGCAGTTTGCCGTCTTTCAAAACAATGTTCGACTTCGCGAAGCGGGCGATGTCCGGCTCGTGGGTCACCAGAATTATGGTCTTACCCTGCTCGTAAAGCTCTTGGAACAACTGCATAATCTGCACGCTGGTGGCACTGTCCAGATTGCCGGTCGGCTCGTCGGCCAGAAGAACCGCGGGGTCGTTGGCCAACGCCCGCGCCACCGCCACGCGCTGACGTTGTCCGCCCGAAAGCTCCATCGGCAAATGGCGCAACCGGTGCGACATCCCGACCCGTTCGGCCAGCATTTCCGCCCGTTCGCGGCGCTCTTGCGGCGGCACCCCAAGGTACATCATCGGCACCTCGATGTTTTCACAGACCGTAAGTTGGGAGATCAAATGAAAGCTCTGGAAAACAAAACCCAAATTCTTGAGGCGGTGGTCGCTCAACTGGTCATCGTCCATCTCCGCCACATTCTCGCCGTTTAGCCAATACGCGCCGGAAGACGGACGGTCCAGACAACCCAAAATGTTCAGCATCGTGCTTTTGCCGGAACCGCTCGGTCCCATAATCGCCCAATAAGAACCTTTGCGGATACAGAACGAAACCCCGTCCAACGCCCGGACGACCTCGTCGCCCACCACGTAATGGCGTTTCACATTGTCAAGCCGAACCACCTCGTTCTCGGACGGTCTCGCACTTCCCGATTCGATCGGCATTATTTTTCTCCGGTGCCGTTATCGACGTTTCTCGGCCGTCCCCCGCCCCCGCCGCGGCGCGGACGTTCCCCCGGTTGGCCGGGCTGGGAATCCGGCGGAACCGCACGGTGTTTTTCCGACTCGGGATTCTCCCCGCGCCCCTGGCCTTTGGATTTCTCGGAGTCGCCGGATTCCTCGCGTTTCTGCTCTTTAACCGGCGGGGCCAGCATCAACACATCACCTTCCTTAACACCGTCGGTTATGTGAATCATGCGGTTGTTGTCCAACCCCACCGATATGACGCGCGGGACAAAACTGTCGCCTTCCTTGACATACACCCGCGGCACTCCGCCCACCCGGACCACGCACTGCACCGGCGCGAAGAACACCGAATCGTATGCGTCTTTAAGCAACTCCACGTCGCAACTCATTCCGGGACGGATCTGCATCCCCTTGAAGTCGCACTCAATCTCGCACTTGTACAGCTTAAGGTCGGGATTCAGCTGCGCGCTCTGGCCGTCCGGAAGCAAACCGATCTTGACCAGTTTGCCCTCGAACACCTCGCCGGGGAAAGCGTCTACCTTAACCCGCGCCGTCATACCCTGGGAAATCTTGTTCAAGCTGGCTTCGGGGATCATGACCTCCACCACCATGCCGGACTCCAACGGTATGTATATCAGCTCCTGACGCTCCACGGCGGTGGAACCGACCGCCAACGGCTTAACCCACCACTGCCGGCGCGAAATCAGCACCGTGGACGCGTACAGAATAATGCCGTTGGTCGGGGAGTAGATTTTGCTCTTATCAATCTGGAAATTCAACTCCGCCAGGCGATTGGTGGCCCGGTCGCGTTCCCGGCGGCGGGCGTTCAATTCCGTCTCCACCTGACGCAGGTTGGCCTTGTTCTGCCAACGGACCCGGGTGAGCGCACGTTCGGCCTTGCGCAACGTGGTCTGAAGTTTCGCCTCTTCCTGGATTTTGGTGTAGTTGGTCAGCACCGACATATTCATGATAGCCTGGTCGAGCGCCAGTTTTTTCTGCTTAAGCGAAAGCTCGTCCGCCTGCAGCTCGGTCTTGGTCAGGAAGCCTTCGTCGAACAGCTGTTTCGACCAACCCAGTTTTTCCGAAGCGCGGTTAACCTCCTCGTCGGCCAATGCGATATCCGCCTCGTTTTTCATCATCGCCTGGGGATAATCGCCCTTTTGGTACTTTTCCTGCGCCATCTTGGCCAACATCTGGTCCACTTCCCTTTCGAGCAGCAACCCCTCGCAATCGCCCTCGGTGATTCCAAGCTTCTCTTCGGCGATAATCAGATTCGCCTCGGTGTTGGCCACCGTAATTTCCTGTTCGTCGCGTTTTTGGACCAAATCGCTGGAATCGAACTCCAGCAGCAAATCGCCCTTTTGGACCTTCTGCCCCTCTTCAACCACCCAAATTACGGTGTTGTTACCCTCCAGCTCGCTTTTGATCACCTCTTTGTCCCGGCTTTGGATCGACCCGCCGGTGGTCACCGAAATCGTCAACGGGCCCTTTTCGACCGTAAACGTGGGCACGGTATCGTCAACGGCTGCCTTGCTGCGGCCGCGCCACCAGAAATAGCCCCCGATCGCCATAACAACCAGCAGAAAAACCGCCAGTTTTTTCTTTTTACCGCCCTTTTTCATCCGCCTTCCTCAACCAAATATCGAAAAACCCCTTAAAAATCCAGCACCGGCGAAAATCCCCCCGTTCCATACCGCCGGAACTTAACGCAAAACCCGCGTCAGTCTTGTATGGTACAAAATTACGTTATTCCAGTAAAGCGCGAAATTCCCGCCTGACTTAAAATTTTCCGTTTATTTGCAACTGGAAGAGCTTGCGTGACAAAAAAAGGGAGGCGCGGAGGCGCCTCCCTTTTTGACCAACCTAACGGTTAATCGTCATAACGGCTTGCGGGCGGTTCATCGAACGAATAGCCGTCCGCGTCATACGGATCATACCCGGAATCGTCACCGTCATTTTCGGTTTCCTCTTCATCCAAGCCAAGGAAGTCGTCAGTGCCAAGATCTTCAGTGAGATCGGTGTCATCATCGTCCTCGTCATTGTCCTGAATGACATCATCGAACTTATCCTGGGTGTTGTCCTGGGCGCGAAGCGCCTCCATCTCCTCCTCGCTGATCGGCTCGCCCACCGGGACCAGCTTAACGTGCCGGTGCGCCGGGAAGCCGGTACCGCCGGGAATGAGGTGACCAAGGATGACGTTCTCCTTGAAGCCGTGGAGTTCGTCCACGCGGCCCATCGTGGCGGCATCGGTCAACACACGGGTGGTGTCCTGGAACGAAGCCGCAGAGATGAAGCTGTCGGTCTCCAACGAAGCCTTGGTGATACCGAGCAAAGCGGGCTGCGCCTCAGCCGGACGACGGCCTTCCGCCATCATACGATCGTTGGTGGCGAGGAACTTCTGGCGGGTGACCTGGTCGCCCCACAGGAAATCGGTGTCGCCGGGGTTGGTGATCTTAACTTTGCGCAACATCTGCCGAACGATAATCTCGATGTGCTTATCGTTGATTTCCACGCCCTGCATCCGGTAAACCTGCTGGACTTCGCTGACGAGATACTTTTGCAACTCTTGCGGGCCGCAAATCTCCAGAATTTCCTGCGGGATAACCGAACCTTCGGTGAGCTGCTGTCCTTTCTTGACCTTATCGCCAGGGAACACCACAATCTGTTTGCTCATCGGGATCTGGTGCTCGTCCTCAAGTTTGGTGTCAGGGTCCTCGACAATGATGCTGCGGCGTCCGCGCACCGTAGAATCGCCGAACCGCACGATACCCTCGATCTTCGCGATCTCGGCGGGGTCCTTCGGATTGCGGGCCTCGAAGAGTTCCGCCACCCGCGGCAGACCACCGGTGATATCGCGCGTCTTGGCCTCCTTACGCGGAGTCTTGGCGAGCATCATGCCAGGCGCGGCCTTGGACTTTTCCTTAACCATCACGATAGCGCCGGGCGGAATCGGGTAACTGTAGTCAATCGGTTTGGACTTATTGGAAGTGTTGTGGATGATGATCTGCGGATGCAGATCTTCACGCGTCTCCAAAATCGTCAGCGAGGTCGTGCCGGTCTCGGCATCGGTCTCGACGCGGACGGAGACGTCCTCTTCAAAGTCCTTGAACGTCACGGTTCCGTGGTGCTCCGCCAGAATCGGCACCGAGTGCGGATCCCAGACCGCAATCTTCTGGCCGTTCTTGACCTTAGCGCCTTCGTTGACCAACAGGGTCGCGCCCATTTCGATCTGGTAGGACTCCAGTTCGCGACCGCCGGCTTCCGGATCCCGGTCAAAGATTTGGACCGAACCGTTCTTGTTCAGAACCACGATGTCGCCTTCGTCGGTGGTGACGGTACGCAGATCGACAAACTTGACCACGCCGTCGGCCTTGACCACGATTTCCGGGGTCTTGGCAACGTTGGACGCGGTACCGCCGATGTGGAACGTACGCATCGTAAGCTGGGTACCAGGCTCACCGATGGACTGGGCCGCGATAATGCCCACCGCCGTACCGATTTCGACCTGCTTGCCGGTCGAAAGGTCGCGGCCGTAACATTTTGCGCACATGCCGTGTTTGGCATCGCAAGTGAGTCCGCTGCGGATCCAGACCGACTCGATGCCGGCGGCGTCGAGTTTGTTGCAGCCCTCTTCGTTGATCTCCTCATTGGCCTTGATCAACACTTTGCTGCTGTCGTTCGGATCCAGAATGTCATAAAGCGCGGTACGACCCAACACGCGATTGCGGAGCGGGACATCGTTGCTCTCGTCACCGGTGACGATCGCGGAGACCTCAATGCCGTTAACCGTGTTGCAGTCCTCGGTGGTGATGATGACGTCCTGGGAGACATCAACCAGCTTACGGGTCATGTATCCGGCGTCAGCGGTCTTCAAAGCGGTATCGGCCAAACCCTTACGGGCGCCGTGGGTGGAGATGAAGTACTCCAACACGCTCAAACCTTCACGGAAGGAGGCCAAAATCGGGCGTTCGATAATTTCGCCGGAGGGGTTGGCCATCAATCCGCGCATACCGGCGAGCTGACGAATCTGGAGTTTCGAACCACGGGCCTTGGAGTCAACCATCATGTACACCGGGTTAGTTTCCGTAGGCTCATCATTGGGATTGATCCGGTTTTCGTCAATGGTGGCGTAAAGCTTATCCGAAACCTTATCGGTGGCGGCGGACCAAATATCGACGATCTTGTTGTGCTTTTCACCTTCGGTGATGATACCGGTCTGGAACTGGGTGTCAACTTTGGCAACCTCGTCGTAGGCGGCGGCGATGATCTCGTCCTTGTCCTTCGGGCGGATCATGTCCTTCAGACCCATCGACACACCGGCCAAGCAGGCGTGCTTGAAGCCAAGTTCCTTCAGCTTATCCAGCGAACGCACCGTCTTGTCGTGACCGACCACCTGATGGCACTTGAGAATCAAGTCGCCAAGCGAACTCTTGTTGACCTTCTTATTGCAGAAACCAAGCTCTTCCGGCCAGACCTCGTTGAAAATCACCCGGCCGACGGTAGTCTCAAGCACGCGAAGGGAAGGATCTCCGATCGGGCGTCCTTCTGTGCCGTAATCCGGGTTGCGGAAACGAATGCGGGTATGGAAATCCACCACGCCTTCGACCAACGCCATATTCACTTCATCGGAAGTGTTGAAGAGCGGCAGATGCTCGTTCGCCATCGAGTCCACTCCCGCCACCTTGTGGTGCAGTTTGTCCTGCTGCCCGGGCGCGGTGAGATAGTAGATGCCGAGCGTAATATCCTGCGTCGGGGTCATATTGCACTTGCCAGACGCGGGCGAGAAGATCGAGTTGGACGCCAACATCATCAAGCGGCTTTCCAGCTGAGCCTCGACGGACAGCGGAACGTGCACTGCCATCTGGTCACCGTCGAAGTCGGCGTTGAACGGGGTACAAACCATCGGATGCAGACGAATCGCCTCGCCCTCGATCAGCACCGGCTCGAACGACTGGATCGACAAACGGTGCAGCGTGGGGGCACGGTTGAGCATCACGGTCTTGCCGTTAGTCACCTCTTCAAGAATATCCCAAACCTGTTCCTCCTGACGTCCGATCATCTTGCGGGCGGTATGGACGGTATGACAGATGTTCTTTTCCTTCAAGCGGCGGATGATGAACGGCTCAAACAGCGTAAGCGCCATCTTCTTGGGAAGTCCGCACTGGGTGATTTTCAGTTCCGGGCCGACCACGATTACCGAACGGCCGGAATAGTCAACGCGCTTACCGAGCAGGTTCTGGCGGAAACGTCCGGTCTTACCCTTAAGCATATCGCTCAAAGACTTGAGGGCGCGGTTTCCGGCACCGGCGACGGGGCGGCCATGGCGGCCGTTGTCGAACACCGCATCAACCGCCTCCTGAAGCATGCGTTTCTCGTTGCGGATAATGACATCCGGCGTGTTGAGATCCAGCAAATGGCGCAGACGGTTGTTACGGTTGATAACCCGGCGGTAAAGGTCGTTCAAATCGGAAGTCGCGAACCGGCCGCCCTCCAACGGGACCAGCGGACGCAACTCCGGCGGAATCACCGGCAGACAGTCCAGAATCATCCACGACGGACGGGTTTTGCTGACCCGGAAACCCTCGGCGATCTTCATGCGCTTGGTGATCTTTTTACGAGTCTGGGCAGAGCGGGTGTTTTCAATCTGCTCTTCCAGATCGTTCATCATGTCATCAAGGTTAACCGCGTCAAGGCAGTCGCGGATCGCCTCCGCGCCCATCTTGGCCGCGAAAGCGTCTTTGTAATTCTGGCGGTACTCGGCGTACTCCGTCTCGGAAAGCACCTGCATGTAATCCAGCGGCGTGTTCCCGGGATCGGTAACCATGTAATCTTCGTAGTAAAGGACGCGCTCCAGCTCGTTCGCGGTCTTGTCCAGCATCAACCCGATGCGGCTGGGGTTGCACTTGAAGAACCAAATGTGCGACACCGGCACGGCCAAGTTGATGTGGCCCATGCGCTGGCGGCGGACCCGGGACACGGTAACTTCCACGCCGCAACGGTCGCAAACCACGCCCTTGTGCTTGACGCGCTTGTATTTGCCGCAGGCGCATTCCCAATCACGGGTCGGCCCGAAGATCTTTTCGCAAAACAGCCCGTCTCGCTCCGGACGGTAAGTGCGGTAGTTGATCGTTTCCGGATTCATCACCTCGCCGTGGCTCCAGGAACGGATCGTGTCCGGGGAAGCCAGGGCAATGCTCACCGCGTCGTAATGGGTGTTCGCGTCGAACATTCCGCCAAACAATTCACGTGTAACGTAAGGGTTCATAAAATCATTCCTCCTTTACGGTTAAATTTGCCGATAATCGGGGGTGGACGCAGAATCAGAATCCCCACCGAGCAGCTTCATGTCCAGACACAGTCCGCGCAACTCGTGCATCAGCACGGAGAACGATTCCGGCATCCCGGCCTCAAGGGTGTTCTCACCCTTGACGATCGACTCGTAAATGCGGGTTCGACCCATAACATCGTCGGATTTGACGGTCAGCAGCTCTTGCAGCGCGTAGGCCACGCCATACGCCTCCAACGCCCAGACCTCCATTTCGCCCATACGCTGTCCGCCGTACTGGGCCTTGCCGCCGAGCGGCTGCTGGGTGACGAGCGAATACGGGCCGGTCGCGCGGGCGTGAATCTTGTCGGTGACCAGATGGTGCAGCTTGAGCATGTAAATCTGGCCAACCACCACGCGCTGGTCGAACGGTTCGCCGGTACGGCCGTCGTACAGGATGGTCTTGCCGTCCTCGCAGATCCACGGCACATCGCCGGGCTTTTTCTGCTCCTCCTGGACCTGGCGGGACTTGCGCAGCAATTCGTCGATTTCGCTTTCCTGCACACCGTCGAACACCGGGGTCGCCGCATGGAACCCGAGCACCTTGCAGGCCAAACCGAGATACGTCTCGAACAGCTGGCCGAGGTTCATTCGGGAAGGCACGCCAAGCGGGTTGAGTACGATATCCACCGGCGTTCCGTCCGGCAAGAACGGCATATCGCAGTCCGGCACAATCTTGGAAACGACACCCTTGTTACCGTGGCGGCCCGCCAGCTTATCGCCCACCGAAATGTTCTTCTTTTCGGCGATGTAAACGCGGACCTGCTTGATAACGCTGCCGTCGTTTATGCCGTCCAAATCGTCATAGGCGCCGTCGCCGGAAATGGATTCCTCAAGATCAATGAACCGCTGACGGAAACCGCTGATGATCTTCTCGATCAAGTCGGCAATCGGGCTGGTCTCGATCTGGATGACATCGTAGTTGCGGGACAGCTCGCCCAGCACTTTCTTGGTGATCTTCTTCTGCTGCGGGATGATCACCTCGCCGGTACGGGCGTTGATCACATCGAGCGGAATCTTTTCACCGAGCAAACGGTCGCTGAGCGCCGTGGTAAGCTCCTGCTCCAAAGCTTCGCGTTTCTTTTTACGCTCGGCCTCGATCACGCGGGCCTCTTTCTTCTCCTCGATCTTTTCCGAAGTCGACGAAAGCAACGTCTTCTTATCCTCAAGCTGCTGGGTGACCTTGACATCCATCACGATGCCATAAACGCCGCTCGGGACGGTCAGCGAGGTGTCGCGCACCTCGGCGGCCTTTTCGCCGAAAATCGCGCGCAGCAGACGCTCTTCAGGGGCAAGCTCGGTTTCGCTCTTGGGGGTAATCTTACCCACCAGAATGTCGCCCGGCTTAATTTCCGCGCCGACGATAACCACACCGTCGGGCCCCAAATTACGCAGCAAATCTTCACCAACGTTCGGGATATCGCGGGTGATTTCTTCCGGGCCGAGCTTGGTGTCGCGGGCGCCGACCTCGAAATCCTGAATGTGGACCGAGGTGAACACATCGTCGCGGACGCATTTTTCGCTCAGCAGAATCGCGTCTTCGAAGTTGTAGCCGCGCCACGGCATGAAGGCGACCATCAGGTTCTTACCGAGAGCCAACTCGCCCTGGTCAGTCGCGGGGCCGTCGGCCAGCGCGTCGCCTTTTTTCACCGCCTGACCGACCTTGACGATCGGCTTCTGGTTGAAACAGGTACCGGCGTTGCAACGGCGGAATTTCTGCAAATGATAATGGATGATGCCATTGGCGCGGTCTTTGGCCTCGCGCTCCGCCATCAAAGCCTTAGCCTGATCCTTCTTGGCGTCGTCATCGCGCGCGTCCAGCTCTTCCTTGCTGGCCGGAGGCGGCGGGGTACCGTCCCGAGACTGCACGATTTCCGTAGCCGACACGTAAGCGATGATGCCGTCCTCTTCCGCCAGCACGGTAACGCAGGAGTCGGACGCGGCACGCCATTCCAGACCGGTCGCCACAAAGGGACGCTCGGTGCGCAGCAGCGGCACACCCTGACGCATCATGTTCGCGCCCATCAAAGCACGGTTGGCGTCATCATGCTCAAGGAACGGAATCAACCCTGCCGCGATGGAGATCACCTGCATCGGGGATACGTCCATGAACTGGACCAACTCGGGCTTGCGCTCCACGAAGTCGGCCTTGTAACGGCAAGTCACGCGCTGCGAGGTGAAACGACCGTTCGCGTCCAGCTCGGAGTTCGCCTGGGCGATAACGTAATTTTCCTCTTCGTCGGCGGACATGTAAACCACCTCATCGGTGGCACGGCCGTCAACCACTTTGCGGTACGGGGTTTCAATGAATCCGTATTCGTTAATCTTGGCGTAAATGCCCAAAGACGAAATCAAACCGATGTTCGGACCTTCNNTCAGGCGTCTCGATCGGGCAGATACGACCGTAATGGGAAGGATGGACGTCGCGCACCTCGAATCCTGCGCGCTCGCGGCTCAAACCGCCGGGGCCGAGAGCCGAGAGCCGGCGCTTGTGGGCGAGTCCGGAGAGCGGGTTGGTCTGATCCATGAACTGGCTCAACTGGCTGCGGCCGAAGAAGTCTCCCACCACGGCGGAGAGCGACTTGCTGTTTACCAGCCGCGAAGGCTGCAGCGGAACGCCGGAACTGGAATCGAAAAGCGTCATACGCTCGCGGATCAGCCGTTCCGTGCGGCTCAAGCCCACGCGGCACTGGTTTTCCAGCAACTCGCCGGCGGTACGGATACGGCGGCTGCCCAAATGGTCGATGTCGTCAACCGTCTTGCGGCCCATGAAAATGTCCAGCAACAACTTGATCGCGCGGATCACGTCAATGCCATGCTCTTCCAGCGTGCGCATCTCTTCCGGAACCGCACCATCCTGATGGAGGCGCTGGTTGATTTTGTGGCGCCCGACCTTTCCAAGGTCATAGCGGCGCGGATCGTGGAAAGTGCGCTTCATCAGGTTCTTGGCGTTGGACGAAGTCGGCGGATCGCCGGGACGGAGACGCCGGTAGATGTCCTTTAACGCGTCGTCTTCGCTGTGGATACCGGACTTGCCCTCTTCCTTAACCGTCTTGAGCAGCGTGCCGTCGTCCATTGAAGTGTCCCAAACATCGATGGTTGCCACATTGGATTTGCGGAGACGGGCAATCAAAGCGGGGGTGATCGGCTCGTAACAACGGACCAGCGGCACTCCGGCGACTACGTCAATCACGTTGGTCTTCGCGACCAGCGGTTTCAAAGTCTCTTCGGCGTACTCTTCCTTGGTGAAAAGAGTTCTGGGTTCATAAAACTCTTTCAGGATATCCTCGTCGGTGCCGTGGCCAAACGCGCGCAGCAAAGTGGTGGCATAGAACTTCCGGCGGCGGCGGCGGCGATCCATGTAAACCCACATGATGTCGTCGGCGTCAAACTGGACCTCAATCCACGAACCGCGGTCCGGAATCAGGCGGACGGAATAAAGCGGCTGACCGTTCTGGTGCTGCTGGGTCTCGGTGCAGATGCCAGGCGAACGGTGCAACTGGGAAACAATCACGCGCTCGGCGCCGTTGATGATGAACGCGCCGTCACGGGTCATAATCGGGATTTCGCCCATAAAGACTTCTTCTTCGCGGAACTCCTCTCCGTCCTGAAGCCTAAAACTCGCTCTTAGCGGGGCGGAATAGGTACCGCCGTTGGCCAGTGCGGTCAACGCGTCCTCTTTGGGCGGACCGATTTCGTAATGGTCGAACTGGAGAGTATAACGGCCTTCCCAGCTATCGATCGGGAAGATCTCGTGGAAAATCGCCTGAAGCCCCATTTCCGCGCGCTTATCCGGCGGGACTCCTATTTGCAGAAAATCTTGGTACGACTGGGTCTGGATGGCTATTAAATCCGGGGGCTGAATAATTGGCTTCAGCTTGCCAAAGTCTCTGCGTTCAACCATTGCCTACCTCTGAATGGAGATTTTTGAAAATGCGTCCCGGCCTTACGGACACGCGAAACCTTTCGCTTGACGCCAGTTACGGGATGAAGTGTGGTAAGCGGCCACTTATTTTAACTGTTCCCGCACTTTGGCTACAGCTAGAAGTCCTGCGGCATCCGGCCTGGGGCGCGGCTTGCCGATGACCTTTCGGAAAGCCCGCCTGGCCGGGCTTCCCGCCGGCCCGCCGACCGGCAAAACCGGACGGCGGGTTCTAAAACACACAAAACTGCCCGGGTCATCGCTCGGACAGTTCCGCGAAAATAGCGAAGTCCTAGGTTACTTCACTTCGACCTTGGCACCAGCCTTCTCAAGCTGCTCTTTCAGCTTGGCGGCTTCGTCCTTGCTCACGGCCTCTTTAACGACCTTCGGAGCGGCCTCGACCATGTCCTTGGCGTCCTTCAGACCCAGACCGGTGATGGCGCGGATTTCCTTGATGACGGCGATCTTGTTGGAGCCGACGTCAGCCAGCACCACGTCAAACTCGGTCTTCTCTTCGGCAGGAGCGGCGGCAGCGGCAGGAGCGGCGGCAACAGCCACCGGAGCGGCGGCGGTAACGCCCCACTTCTCTTCCAGAGTCTTAACCAGCTTGGAGATCTCGAGAACGGTCAATCCGCTCAAAAACTCAACAACTTCGTCAGTAGTCATTTTTCTGTTCCTTCTTTTTTGTGCAACCGTGTCCGGTCATACGGCCACGGAGTTTCCGGTTGCGCCGCCCCGGCAAACGGGGCCGGGCCATCGTTGCCCGAGTCGGGCGGCACCCGCCGCCCAGCCGCGCAATCCGGCTTTTACGACACGGCGGCGGTTAGGCCGCGGGTTCGTTCTTCTTGTCCTCGTACGCCTTGAGGGCGTAAAGTACATCCAACAGCGGGGCGTTAAGCACACGCACGAAGCTCGTGGCGGGGGCGGACAGCGTGCCGAGCAGCATTCCGCGCATCGCGTCCTTGGACGGGAGCTTGGAAATCTCGTCGACATCCGCCGGGGAAACCACGGACTTCTCAACGTTACCGCCCTTGATTTCGGCGGTGTCGTTGCCCTTCACAAATGCCACCAGAACCTTGGCCACCTCGGCCACGTCGCCGTTGCCGGTGACGATCGCCGTCGGGCCCTTCAGCATTGCGGAAACGTCATCCCAGCCGGCATCGCTCGTGGCGCGGGCCAAAAGCGTGTTCTTAACCACCATCAGACGCGACGCCTGCTTCTCAAGATCGCGGCGCAGACCGGTCAGCTTCGTCACGGTGGAACGGCCATAGTTGAGGATGAAGCAGTAATCGGCGTTCTTGACGCGATCGATCACCTCGTTCAGAATGGAAACTTTCTCGCTTCTCATCTCAAATTCTCCTTATTCCTCGGTGCTCTTGGTCAACACGCGGACGCCAACGCCCATCGTGGTGCTGACGGTCAAGGAACGGATGAAGGTGCCCTTCGCCGCCGCCGGACGCTCGGCGCTCACCGCGCTGATCACGGCCCGGATGTTCTCGACCAGCTTCGACGCCTCGAAACTGCGCTTGCCGCACACCACGCAGCAGTTGCCGGTGCGGTCCATGCGGAAGTCAACCTTACCGCCTTTGGCCGCCTTAACCGCCGCCGCCACGTCATCGGTAACCGTACCGGTCTTCGGGTTCGGCATCAAGCCGCGGGGACCCAAGACACGGGCGATCTTACGGACTTCCTTCATCGCGTCGGTAGTCGCAATCGCCACGTCAAAGTCGGTCCATCCGCCCTTGACCTTCTCAATCAAATCTTCGTAGCCCACCTCGTCGGCGCCCGCCGCCTTGGCGTCGTCGGCGTGCGTTCCGGCTGCGAACACCACCACGCGGACTTTCTTGCCCGAACCGTTGGGGAGCACCACCGTGCCGCGCACCGTCTGGTCGGACTTACGGATGTCCACGCCCAAATGCATCGCGACGTCCACCGTCTCGTCAAACTTCGCGCCAGGGTTGGCCTTGATGAACGCCACCGCCTCTTCCAGCGAAACTAGATTCGCGGGGGCCTTCTTCAGCGTATCCACATACTTTTTGCCGTGTTTAGCCATGATAAGTCGCCTCCCGTTAATCAATAACCTCAATGCCCATGTTGCGGGCCGTGCCGGCGATCATCCGCATCGCGGCCTCGACATCGTTGGTGTTCAAGTCAGCCTTCTTGATCTCGACAATCTTGCGGAGCTGCTCGCGGGTGACTTTACCAACCTTTTCCTTGTTCGGGACGCCCGATCCCTTCGCCAGACCGGCCTCTTTCTTCAGCAGCACGGCGGCGGGCGGGCTCTTGAACACCAGGGAGAAACTACGGTCGGCGTACACGGTGATAATCACCGGAATCACCAAACCCGCCTTATCCTGGGTCTTGGCGTTAAATTCTTTACAGAACTGCATGATGTTAACGCCCTGGGAGCCCAACGCCGGACCCACCGGAGGCGCAGGATTCGCCGCGCCGGCGGGAATCTGCAGTTTCACGGTACCCGTGATCTTTTTAGCCATTATCGGCCACCTTTCTCTACGGTCCTCCCGGTTCCCCTACCGGTTTTACGGACACAGAGCCTAAAAAAACGCCTTCTTTGGCGAGGGAAAAATTAAATGTAACACAAATTTGAAAGAAAAGCAACCCTCAAAAAACAAAAAATGAAAAAAATCGGGCGGTCTGAATTATCGGCAACGACAGACTCTGACCACCCGAGGAATATGCCTTTATCCGAACACCGCGAAAACTACGGCAACGGGATTACCGTTTCTTCGCGGGTTTCAAGATGTTTGCGCCGCGCCTGGCCGGCGGAAACGTCATCCGGACCAATATAAACCGCGTCTGCGGCGGAACCGGCGCTGGCACGAGAGAAAAACTGTTTCGGCTTTAGCTTAGTGAGCGCTAGATCGACCTCCTCGCCCTGGTCGCGCAGCGACCTAGCCAGCCGCATCGCGGCCTCGCGCTGGGCGGCCTCCATGTAGCCGATGGTCACGCCGTGCCGCACGGCGGCGGCGGTTTCGCCCAACAGGTCTTTCAGCACTTCCACCACCACCACATCGCCGAAACCCAAGCCAACGGCCGGGGTTGGATCGCCGCCGATGGTGGTGAGCAGGTTGTCATAACGGCCGCCGCCAAAGATGGCGCGGAACTTGCCGGCCGTGTCGAAAGCCTCGAACACAATGCCGGTGTAATAGGACAAACCGCGGATCACCGCGATGTCGAAAACCAGCCGGTCGGCAATACCGTAAATATCCGCCAGCGCGAAAAGCTCGCGCAGGGTGGCAATGGCCGGGGAATCCTGGCCCGCCAATTCCGCAGCCTGATCCAACGTTTGCACCGCCAGCAATTCAAAGGTTTTTGCCACCGCCGCATCGTCCAGCCCTTCTTCCCGCAACAGCTCAGCAATCGCCTCGTCGGAAATCTTACCCCGTTTATCCAACGCCAGAAAAACCGCCGGATGGTGTTTCGCGGCGATCCCGGAGCGGTCCAAAAGCTCGGACAGCAATGCGCGGTTGTTAACCCGGATGCGGTAAGCGTCGGCGGGCATTCCCATACGGGACAGCGCGTCAGCGGCGGCGGCCATAACTTCCAGCTCGGCGGAGACGCTTGATTCGCCTATGATGTCCAGATTCAGCTGGTAATGCTCACGCTTGCGGCCGCGGGTCATGCGTTCGTAACGGAAACACTGGGCAACGGCAAACCACTTGATCGGAAAGGTTAAGCGCCCTTGCCGGGCCGCCACCATGCGGGCAAGAGTCGGGGTCATTTCCGGTCGAAGCGCCAAACGGCGTCCGCTCTTGTCTTCAAAATGGTAAATCTGTTCCGAGACCTCCTCGCCGCTCTTACGCTGCAAAAGATCCAGACTCTCCACCACGCAGGAGTCATAAGGGGAAAAACCGTAGGCCTGGGCCGCCCGGCGCCAAGCGTCGAACACCCGGTTGCGCCAAATCATATCCTCGGGATAAAAATCACGCATCCCGCGGGGCGGTTCAAATGAAATTGCGTCCATCAAATCGTCAATCCTTTTTGCTCTTTGCCCGGATTCGTTTCTTTATCGAACCGACCAGCGCGTCCGAAGGCCGGAAACGGACATCCCGATGCTTCGGTATGTCCACCAGCTGATCGGGCTGACGGGGATTCCGGCCAATCCTAGCCTTCCGGGTAACAACTTCAAACACCCCAAATTCACGGAACTCCACCCGCTTGCCGTTAATCAGCGAGTTGAACACCGCGTCCAAAGCAACCTGAACGGTGAACAGTGCGTCCTGCAACTTTACGTTGGTCTTATCAGCGACAATCTGCGCCAACCCGCGTTTGGTGAGCGTGTCTCCATTAGGCAGGGTTGTCTTGATTTTATCCTTGCGCATGGATTTCCCCGGATTACTGGTTGAGCGCAGCCTTAAGTTCCGCCACCTTTGCGGCAATCGTCTCCGCCGCGCTGTCGGCCGGGACCAAATCGCTATCCTTGCTAGTGCGCAATTTAACCTCGACCCCGCCTTTGGCGAGGCCTTTGGCCCCCACCACCACCCGCACCGGGCAACCAATCAGATCGGCATCCTTGAACTTGACACCGGGACGCTCTTCGCGGTCATCGACAAAAACGTCCACGCCCAATTCCTGCAACTCGCGCTCCAACCGATCCACCACCCCGCTCACCGCGGCATCCTTAGGATCGAGCGACAGGATGGTAACCTCGAACGGAGCCACCGTAGCCGGCCAGATGATGCCGTTGTCGTCATGGCTCTGCTCAATCACCGCCTGCATCGTGCGGGTCACGCCGATACCGTAGCAACCCATAACCATAACCTGCGACTTCCCGTTTTCGTCCAAAAACACGGAATTGAACTTCTCGGTGTATTTCGTGCCGAGTTTAAAGACGTGACCGACCTCGATGCCGCGCTCGATGGAAAGCTCCGCACCGCAACGCGGGCAGCGATCGCCAGCCACCACGTTCACCAGATCCATCCACCCGGCAATCTTGATGTCGGGGTCGGCGGTCAAATCCACATGAACCATGTGGAAACCGTCTTCGTTGGCGCCGGTAGCCACATCGCGCGCGCCCTGCAACCCGATATCGGCATAAACCGGGATCTGCACACCCATCGGCCCGATTGATCCGATCGGTCCGGCAAATTTGGCGGAAGTTTCGTCATCCGCCATCTCCAGCGAAGTCGCGCCGAGCAACCGACGCAACTTGCACTCGCACAACTCGTCATTGCCGCGGACCAGCACCATGAGCGGCTTCCCGTCCGCCACGTACACCAGCGATTTTACCATCTGGTCGGAGGGGAGTCCAAGCGATGCCGCCGCTTCGTCAATCGTGTGGGCACCCGGGGTGGAGCGCTTCTCGCGAGGCTCAGCAGACTTCTCACCGTTCCGCACCGGCGGGCACTGGCGTTCCGCGCGCTCCTGGTTCGCCGAATAACCGCACTTCTGGCAATGTAGGATACCATCCTCGCCCGAAGGGGCCAACACCATAAACTCATGGGAGTGGTTACCGCCAATAGTCCCGGTATCGGCCTCGACAGGATGGGCGGCGAGTCCGCAACGGGCGAAAATACGGGTGTATGCGTCGTACATCGCCTGGTAAGAAGCGTCCGCGGCATCCATCGAAGTGTCGAAGGAGTAGGCGTCCTTCATGATAAACTCTTTTGACCGCATCAACCCGAAACGGGGGCGGATCTCATCGCGGAACTTGGTCTGAACCTGATAAACGGTGCACGGCAGCTGCTTATAGCTGGTAAGGAAGTTGGTGACCACATCGGTGACCACCTCTTCGTGCGTGGGGCCAAGGGCCATAATGTGCTCGGCGCGGTCTTTAAGGGTGAACATGCTCTTGCCCATCTGACCGAAACGACCCGATTTTTGCCAAAGCTCGGCCGGCTGCAACGCCGGCATCAGAATCTCCTGGGCACCGGCACGGTCCATTTCCTCACGGACAATACGTTCCACCTTCTTCAAAGACCGCAAACCTAGCGGCAGAAAGGTGTAAAGCCCACCGGAGAGTTTTTTCACCAACCCCGCACGGACAAGCAATTTGTGCGAAACAATCTCGGCATCCTGCGGGTCATCCCGCAGCGTGGCTATCATGGTACGAGTCCAACGCATAACATTTTCTCCCTAAAAAAACAGCATCACTGGTCGGCAACCTCCGGCTCGTTCGGGACAACCGGCGGCTGCTCTTGGTTGTTGACCGGTCTTTCTTCCTGCGGCGGATTGTTGGCGGCGTCCTCCTGTTTCTGGCGAGCTACTTCCGCCTGCGCCGCTTCCCGGGCCAACTTCAAGATTCTTTCCTGATTTTCCTTGTCGCGGGCAGCCTGTTCGGCATTAACCTTACGAGCCCTCTCCCTAAGCCGTTCGGTAAATGACCGGCCAACCGAGGTCGTACCGGCCTGGGCGACCGGGGAATCGGTGGCGGCTCCATTTAAGCCGGAACGGTTCATCGGAAAACCTCGTCGGCTGAATGGCGACAAACCCGGACGCCCGGTCTGGAACGGGGCGATCGCCGGCGCCGCTGCAGCTGGTGCCGCCGCATTGCCGCTATTGCCGCTTCCGTTGCTCACCAATCCCTTACCCAATTTGAGTTTAATCTCCACGCCGTCTTTCTCAAGCTTTGCCCACTCTTTGTCGTAGTTGGCGTCTTTGATGGTCCAACCGTCGCGGGACTCGCCAACCGCGAGGTAAAGATTTTTAGGCGTTTTGTCGGAAAGGTCGGTGAAACCAACCATCACCTCGCCGCCCGGAGAGATGTTTACGCACGACATCCGGACCTGTTTAGCCAGTTGTTGCTGCTCGGCCAGAAGTTCCTGCTCGGTTTTTATTTCCTCGGCAGTGGGCTGGTTGTCACCATTGGGATCGAAATTCGCCGGCAAAGGGCCAAACGGCATTCGATCCAGTATCACTTGATATTTTTCAAAAGGCGGCGGGGCATATTTGGCATCGGGCAGAACTTCTGCGGCCAACGCCCCCATATAATTCGCGGTCAATGCCGCGAGTGCCGCCAAAGCCAGTGTGTTTCTCGTAAACATAGACACCTCCTCGGCTTAAAATCATTTACCAAGGCGCTCACCCGCGTATTTGTGTTCGCGAATCGGGCGCCACCACCATTCGTTATCCAGATACCACCGCACCGTCTTGCGGATGCCGGTCTCGAAATTTTCCTGCGGATGCCAACCCAGCTCATTCTCAATCTTGGTGGGATCGATGGCGTACCGCAAGTCATGCCCCGGACGGTCAGTCACAAAAGAGATCTGCTGCCGGTAAGAGTGCCCATCCGGCAACGGAACCAGCCCGTCAAGCGTATCGCAAACGGTCTGCACCACCTGAAGGTTGGTGCGTTCGTTGTGTCCGCCGACGTTGTAGGTCTCACCCGGCCGACCGCGCTCCAACACGCATCGTAAAGCCCGGGCATGGTCATCAACGAACAACCAGTCGCGAATATTGTCGCCTTTCCCGTAAATCGGCAGCGGCTTCCCGTCCAGCGCGTTCAAAATAACCAAGGGAATCAGCTTTTCGGGGAAATGGTAAGGGCCGTAATTGTTGGAACAGTTGGTCAACAGCACCGGCAAACCATAGGTATGCCCCCACGCCTTGACCAGATGGTCGGACGCGGCCTTGCTGGCGGAATACGGCGAACGGGGATCATACGGAGTGGACTCGGTGAAGAAACCGGACGGGCCAAGCGAACCGAACACCTCGTCCGTGGAAATGTGCTGAAACCGGAACGCGGCCCGATGCTCCGCGTCCAGCGTCCGCCAATAGGCGGTGGCGGCGTCCAAAAGCGTTGCGGTTCCCAGAACATTGGTGTTAACAAACGCCAACGGGCCGTCAATGGAACGGTCAACGTGGGATTCTGCCGCCAAATGCATCACCGCGTCGGGACGAAAACCGGCAAACACCTTGGCCACCGCCTCGGCATCGCATATATCAGCCTGCACAAAACGGTAACGGGGCGAATCTGAAACTTCACGCAACGACGACAAATTGCCGGCATAGGTAAGCTTATCCAGATTAAGCACCTCCGCATCCGTTTCGCCAACGAGCTGCCGCACCAGCGCCGAACCGATAAACCCGGCACCGCCGGTTACCACAATCCGCTTCGCCGCCATATCCGCATCCCTTTCCTCAATCCGCGCTATTCGTCGTCGGAAGAACTGAAATCGACATCATCCTGACGGGAAACCGACGCCGGGGTAAAATCTTCCGATGAATAGTCTCCGTAGATCGGAGCACTCACCGAAGGACGGGCGACAGTACCGGGAGCAGGCGTGTCCTTAACCTCGGACGAGGCGTTTTCAGCGCCTGCGGCAGCGGTATTTTCTTCGGACGACTCTTTGGCTTCGCGGGCGGCAGCGCGGCGGCGGGTGCGGGACCCGTAACCGTAATAACCGTAGCCGTAACCGCCGTAACGGTAAGAGTAACGGTAATGGTAGTTGCCGCCGGTGGAGAAGGAGCTGCTGCGGCCAAAGTCCACATCGTTCACAATCACGCCGATAACGCGGGCTCCGGCTTCGGCCAACGAACGGGCAGCGTGACGCACCGGCTGGAAGCGGGTACGGTCGGGACAGCACATGATCATCACCGAATCGACCAGCGAAGCCAATGTCATAACATCACCAACGATACCGAACGGCGGCGAGTCAACCACCACGCGGTCGTAATGCTCACGCGCCCACTGGAAGAAGTTGACCACCATTCCGCCGCCCATCAGGGTGGCGGGGCTGATTTCAGACGAAGCCTTTGCTAGCACCACGTCAAGGTTCGGCATCCCCGACGGCACCGGCAGTGAATCAAACAGCGAAGCATCGCTCTTGGCCAAAGTGTGCGGGAGGCTCTTGAATTCGGTGGACCGCTTGTGGAAAATACGGGCCAACCGCGGACGGCGCATATCGAAGTCGATCAACAGCGTACGCTGACCACTCTGCGCGCAAGACTGCGCAAGCGAACAGGAGGTAACGGTCTTACCTTCGCCCGGATGCGTACTGATGCAAAGCATAACTTTTGAAATATCGCGGTAACGCGGCGAGTCCAGCAGGTTACGCAAACCTGCCACAGCTTCCGCGTACTGGGAGAATTTATCCTCGGTAACCATTCGGGCCAGCTGTTCGCGCTTCTTACGGTGAATGTGCGGCATAACCGCCAACACCTTGAGACGCAGACGCTGTTCGATGTCCGCCACGCCGACGATCTTATCCTCCAAGTGATCCAGCACCAGCACAAAGAAGACCCCGAGCGCCAGACCAATCATCGGGCCCGCGGGGAAAATGACCATCGGGTTGGGCAATACCGGCTTTGAGGGCTTGTACGCATTTTCGACCGGCTTGATGATAGCGGTGTTTTCGTCAGCCGCCAATTCCGCCTCGCCCTTACGCTTCAACAACGTCTGGTAATTCAACTCCGCCACCTTGCGATCGCGCTGCAACTGCTCCAGCTTAAGCGTGGAAGAAACGATTTTTTGCTCGTTGTCCGTAAGGCGCGCGATAAGTTCGTCTCTTTTTGGGACTAACTGCGCGTGCCGACGCTGAAGCAAGTCCAAATTGGCCTTGGCAGTCTCCAAGGCGCGAACCACCACATCAGCGAACTGCTGTTTGTAAACCTCGACATCCTTTTCTTTCAGTTTCACCTGCGGATGGCTCGGCGTCAAACGCGCTAGCAGTGCGTTACGTTCCGCGATATTGTGCTGATAGCGCTCGTATGCCGCAGAAATTTCCGTAGTACGGGGTACGGTAGTAGGCAGATTACCGAATTTCGTCGGATCGTTTTGGATGGATTCCAATGTAGATTTCAACTCGTTCGCTGTGGTGATCTGGTTTTCCAGAGAGAGAATATCGCCGGAAATCGCGTTGAGCGATGACTGGTCAAGCGCCACCTCGCGTTTCAAGGTGTCCACCTGACTACCTTTGCTAAAATCCAACAGCGCGTTGTCGGCATCCGACAGCTGGCGTTTTAACGTCTCCGTTGTGGAAGACAACCATGAAACCGCGACATCAGACTCTTTTTTGTTCTGGTCCGATGTGAATGTCACCGCCACCTTGGAATATGCGTTGGCCAAGTCTGCAGCCAACTGGGCGTCGGTCGAACGGATGCTGATGCTGATCAACCGCGACATTCGCTGGAGAGAAAGCTCGGCGCGGGCAAGCGTGCCGATCAAATCCTCACTGGTGACCGTGGAACTCGGACAGTCGGTACGGTACTGCGCGACAATCATGTTCAACACCTCGCGACTCTTCAGTCGGGCCAAACGCGTGTTGAAAACCTCATTCATGTTGGAGCCAAGGTCGGTATCGATAACCGCGCTACGCACTCCCGTGTAGGTGGCGCTACGCATACGCATTTCGATGATGCTTTTGGCCTCGTAAATCACCGGCGAAATCTTGAACACCGCATAGGATGCCACAAAGCCGATAATAACGAACACCATGATCGTAACCCAGCGTTGCTGGCAGACGCGAAGGATTCGGGTGATTGAGATGGTGCCGGTCAACGAATCGTCACCGCCGCCACCGCCGTTTCCGCTACCGCCATAATACGCGCCGCCGTAATACGACCCGCCATACGCACCGCCGCCGTAATAAGCGGGAGAACCGCCGCCATAATAAGCCGGGGAACTGCCGCCATAATAGGCCGGGGAACTGCCGCCGTACGCAGCCGGAGAATTGCCGCTGTAGTACATGGCCTTTGGAGACTGCCCGTAATACATGGCGCTGTTTGAAGCTTTAGAATCTGTGTTTTTGTCAGAATCACTCATCGGTTATTTCTCCAAGGTTATGCTTCGCGATGGTGCGAATGGTGCTCGCTTTTTACCGTGTTGCGGCGTAAAGATGCAGCCGGGATAAAAGCCGGCAATGCCGCGACTGCGCACCCTGTGGCAAGCAGCACGGCCGGCAACTGGAACACATTGCCGAGCCAAGCCGACATAAAGGCAAACAGCAGTGCCAACAATCCGGCAAAAACGTTTGACGACAACGCCTTGTTTTCACCATGGACTACCACCAAAAAATAATCACGCAGTCTGGAACCGATCGGGATGATCAATACCACCAACGCCGCTATGGAGAAAATCACACCGGCACCGCCGCCTTCAACCAGCAACTGCAGGTAATCGTTGAAAATCCACCCTTGGTCTTGCTTAAAAAACGCCCACTCTGCATTGCTTTTAACATGCATCCCGACAAAACTGCCGAAACCGTTAACCCCCACCCCAAACCACGGGTGTTCGGTGAAAATCGACAACGCCACCTTGGCGCGATGCGGCCGGATTTCCGAAAACCAATGCCCAAGCGCCGAGAAATCGCCCAACGCCGCAATCTTGTGCATCAGCGGGTTATCCGGCCATACCCAACCGACCAACCCGACAAATCCGCCCAAGACAATAATTGAAGAAACGGCATGCTCAATCCCCAGAAATCCGGGAACCTTGATCAGCAACAACACCAGCAACAGCAGGAACAACAACGAGCCGAGCGCCGCTACCAACGGAGACGCGGCAAATAGCATACCGAAAAGATTGCCAAACACCGCAAACGCCAGCAACAGACGGCGTCCAAAGGGAGACTGGTACGAACGGTCTGCATACAGCCCCAGACCGATTAACGCCATAAAACCAAAAGCGAACCCCACCGACTGCACGGTAACGCTATCCAAAAACTTCCAGGCGTCGGATGCCGGACGGAAATATCTGAACACGAACCACCATGCCACCGCGCCGCAACCACCGGTGAGCAACTGCAGCAAGCACCGCTTGGCGCTACGGCTCATAAAATCACGCACCGCCAGAAGCGAAACCACCACCGCCAGTAATACCCCGGCAAAACGGTAAGCGCAACCGCCGTCCACCGCAAACGGCATCCAGGGGAAACGCGGGTCGCCCATCTTCCAAACATCGATATCCTGCTGATACACCAGCTCACAACCGCCGTTGATCCCTTGGGCCAAAACAAAGGCCAAGGAAATCAACCCGATGTAAAGTATTGGATCCCAACAGAATGCGTGGCGGGTACGCCGCCGGGCGTCGGAAAAGTTTTCGTCGCGAAGCACCGATGGCAACAGCAACGCCAACTCCAGCGCAATTGCCGACAACCAAACATAAGGGTATCCCGAATAAGCGCGTCCCGCAAATACCAGGCAACACGCTAAAATACCCATCACCGCAACATGAAACGCGACACCGTATTTGGTTAACAGTTGCTGAATCATACGCTTCTCAACAAAAAACCGCCTACACCACTAACGCGTAGGCGGTCAAACTATCAGGAATTCCGAAAATTGGAGGAACTAGTAGAAGAGCCGCAGACCGACGCGAAGTATAAACTGGTCATACTCGTAGTCGTCACGATCGGAAAATTCCTTGTTGAACTCCAAAGAGCTGTAAAGGTTGGCCGAAAAATCCTGACAACGGATCAAGTGGTAATCGCCACGCAACCGGACCGAAACCATCTCTTCCCAGCTGTCATCACGACCATCGCTGGCGTATTCGTTCTGCTCGTAACGGATCGCCGCGTCGAGATGCGTTGACAGCCGCTTAATCGGGCGGTAGGAGAGTCCGGAAGAAAGCGTGTAGGTCTGAACCGACTGGTTACGATCACGCTCGCTGGGCTGGAAATAGCTGGAACCGGCCAACGACAATGCCCACTTGTGGCTGATCATCCAGTTGGCGTTCAAGCTGTACTTCCAAGCCGTATTGACGTCACCGGAATAATCCCAGAAACCTACACCGGTTAACGCGCGGTAAGTGATGCGCTCAGTAGCGCGGGAACCAAGACCGGCCATAACGGAGTAACCGTTGCTACGGTGGTTGTAGCCGCGAGAGGTACCATCGCTGCGGTAAGTCTGGTAACCGCCTGCCAACAGGAAGTTGGTGCGCTCGCTCAACTTACGCGAAAGTTCCAACTCCATGGCGAACTCATCGTAACCATAAAGATTGGCGTACTTATTGTTACGCTTGTAGTCCATATCGTGGTATTGCATTCCCAACGCCACGCCGGTACGCTCGCCCAACTGGTAGGAAACAACGCCGCTCAAACGCAACTCTTCACGCTCGCGCCAAATACCGCGGCCACCGTCAATAATGGAGTCGTGGTCTTCCGAATGGGTGTACTGCTCGCTCAATACGATACGAAGGCCGCCCTCGGTCTGATACCAATACCCCAACCGCTCGCTATAGCGCCTGGAATCCAACTCGTCATAATTCTTGTGCCACGACCGGGAATACCAACCGTTTCCGGTCAACCCCCAATTATTTCCAGTGTACTTGAGGTCGATACCAGGCCGAATGGAAAGCGAAGAATCATGGTATTTATGCCGATCGGTATCAACATTGTTGTTGTACTTGTACTCGGCATTGACATACGGCGAGAGTTCCAGATTGCCGAAATGGAAACCGCGGTCACCCACCCCCTGACGCATAAACTCCGCGCGGGTGTTGGGGTTGTTGGGCAGGGAATAGTTGAACATCTTGGTCTGGCCATAAACATCAACTGCCACCCCGCAAACCAGCGCGCACATCAGCGCTGAACTTGCCGACATCATCATTTTGCTATTCATGGTTAAAACTCCTATGCGGCTGTTTAGCGATTATTGTTGTGCTTCCGGCGCTTGTTGTCATTGACGCCGACCTCGACTTGGATGTCTTCGTAAATGACCGCAGAATTCTGGTTTTGGTATCCTCTAGGCACCGCCACCGAAACCGAAGTTCCGGTACGGGTCGGAATACGGTTCAATCCAACGCTGGGAACGTCCAAACCGGCAGATTCATCGCCAGCCGCGATATTTTCCAGAGTCTTGTTGACCACATTGTTCGACCCGCTCTCGCCATTGGCACCGCCCACGCTTTGGACGGCGGAGATGTCATCGAGCAACCGATCTAACGCCGAATGACCAGTGCTGGTTCCAAAAGTAGACAGGTCCAACGGCTCATCGTCAATACCGGCAGCCTTAAGCACGTCGTCATACTTGCCAGTGGAGAGCACACCGGGAATCAAATCGTTGGCGACCTGACGGGTGTGGTCATCCGGCATCTTGGACAAAAGCTTATTCTTGAGTTCGGCATCCTGCGGGGCGCCCTTCATGAAGAGCAAAGCCACCATCGTGTCGCGCACCGAAGGCTCGTCCGTCCCGGCGTTTAGCTTCGCGGCCTTGTCCATCGTCGTCTCGGCAAACTTCTCGTAAGCGGCGTTGGAAAGTCCGTTCTTTTCCGGGCTGAACTTTTGGGAGAGCGAATCGGTCACTGCGGGCAGGAACTCCACCGGCGTAGTGGCATAAATTTCCGCGATCAGGTCCGCCTTCTGGTCGCCAATCTGTTGGGCCAGCAAATCATTGGCAACCTGCACGAACTTCTCGGCCTTCTCCTCCGGGGAAATCGGCAGACGGGAAACCGCCTTGAGAACCCGATTGGCGAATTCGGCCCGGTCGGCAGCCGCCAACTGCGGCAGAGTACTCTTCAAGACCGACTGGTCCGAAGCGGAAGTGCCAACCTTGCTCATCCATACTTGGCGCGTCAATGTCGAGGCCTCGTCGGCAAACACCGATCCCGCCCCAGTCGCACACAACACAAACGCGGCTAAACCTGCAATCAATAACTTAGCCATACTTTTTTTCTCCTCTACTCACTCCAAAATCAAAACCGCCAAGTTTAGTACCATGAATACGGTACCCAAACCACATCTCCTGGCTTAAGCGCCAGATCCAAGTCCGCCCGGCCCTCTTTACCGATTTTGACGATATCAACGTCAAACCGCTTAAGCGAACCATCGGCCTGCCGCCGGGTAACCCGAACCTTGCGCTTGTCCGCCAAGTTCGTGGGGTTACCAGCAAGCATCAAAGCCCTTGTAACCGTCAAGTCCAGTGTTGATGGCATATTCACCGGACCGGGACGGGCAATCGCGCCCTGCAACAACACCGTACCCCAAGGAGACTTCATCGAAGACCCTTCCGCGTAGGCGAAACTCACCTGCACCTGCGGGTCACGGTAATACTCCTCAAATGCCTTCTTTATCCGGTCCTGCAACTCCAATAACGTCAGTCCGTCGCAAGCCACCTTGCCCACCAGCGGCAACAGGATGTCCCCGGACACACTGACCTCCTTCACCGTCTCGGAGACGTCCGCCCCGGAGGCTGAAACGCTAATCTTCAGAGCCAGCCCAGGCGTAATACGAGGCTCGCCATCGGGTCTGTACACGGCCAGCTCCCCGTAATCGGACACCACATCCTCTTTTTGTCCGCCCTTGAACCAATTCGCCACCGTCTGACACCCGGAACAGGCCAGCAATAGTCCAAAAGCCGCGACAAGCCTTAAAAACACCGTCATCAAAAACCCCAAAAAAAGCATCAATCGCCGTCAGTGGACACAATTAGTCCACAAAACAGGCGTTAGTTTATCACTAAGTTGCCGCAATAGTCAAGCGAATGCAGCGAAAAAAATAAAAAAAACTGTTTTGACGGTTTTTAACCCCCTAGATTGACACCCATGACCCGACTATGGTACTATTATTATTGTTTTTGCCGCATTTGGAAATTTCACAATAAAGAAGGAATGCACATAATGAAAAGTGTTGCCCGAACCCGTTCATCGTTATTACTGGCCCTGGCCACCCTTGGCGGCGGCATGGCGGCGGTTGCCGCCGAACCGATGGTGTTGATTAATCACAATGCCAATAACCGTAATTTCCGCTTTTCCAGCGTCCCGTCGCCGGTTGAGAACGACACCGGCGCAAAAGCGCGGTTTTCCATCATCCGCGGAACCCGCGACAACAACGGCGGGGAAATCGAAGCATTGAACGACGGCCAGTTGCCCGGCACGATGGATTCGCCGGCGCAAAACCTGTTCTTTGTCGGAGAAACCTGGATTTTGGCCGACCTCGGCCAACCTACCGAGCTTAAACGCATCGGTACCTACTCCTGCCACACCGACGAGCGCGCCCCGCAGGTTTACACGGTGTGGGGAGCCGAGCGCGCCCCGCAATCAGGCTGGCAATCGGTTTCCGAGCGCACCCCTGGATTGCGCCGCCTGGCAAGGGTCGATACCCGCCAGCAACGCGGCGGTCCTGACCACAGCCGCGGCGCGGGTGGTCAATATGGCGTGGCAATCGTGCCCGGCGCGCAGGACTCCTCTTTGGGGACTTTCCGCTATCTGCTGTTTAAAATCGAGCCGACAGGCAAATCACCTTTCGCCCACACATTCTACAGCGAGATCGATATCGTTTCCGCCTCGGACACTGATCTGAAAACCCCGGAACCAAAGGTGTTCAATTTCGACTCTGACGACGGTTTCTTCCACTTTACCTTGGACTGTTCCAACGCGCCGGAATTGGCGGAATGGGGAAAGGAAAAGATTATCCCGTTAGTGAAAACCTGGTATCCCCGCCTGACCCGCGAGCTGGCGTCGGACGGCTTCCGCCCGACGCGCCGATTCTCAATCTGTATCCGCGATGGGTTGGGCGGCACTCCTGCTTACGCCGCCGGTAACGAAATCCACGTCAACCGCGGCTGGCTGCGCGGAGAAAAAGACCGCGAAGGTCTCGGCTGCATTGTACACGAAATGGCCCATGTGGTTCAAAGCTACAACCGTCGCCAGCCGCCAGGATGGGTTAGCGAAGGTTTGGCGGATTATGTCCGTTGGTTTCTTTATGAGCCGCAAAGCAAAGGCGCCAAGGTCAGACAGCGCGATGCGGTACATGACGCAAGCTACCGCGTTACCGCGAATTTTCTCGATTTCGTGATCCGAAAACACGACCCGGAGTTCCTCAAACACCTAAATGCAGCCGCCCGCGAGGGCCGTTACCGCGAGGATATCTGGAAGGAGCGTACCGGAAAGACCCGCCTTGAGTTGGCGGAAGAATGGAAAGCGCAGTTGCCCCGTTAACCCCTTTAGGAGATTTGTTACATGAAAGCAGACAAAGACAAAATCGCCATTCAATACTTGTTTGAGTCGGAGCCCGATTACGCTTGGACGGCCAAAGACATCGCCCATACCCTCCAGCTACGCGGCAAGCAGCTCGGCCGGCTCCACGCCATTCTTAAAGAAATGGTGAAGGACGGGATAATAACGCCAACCCGCGAGTCGATGGCCTATACCTTGACCCGGCGCATGGATTTGCTCACCGGCCAGCTCCACCTGGTTCGCAACGGGGCGGGAAATGTTACCGACCGCGAAACCGGGGAACAGGTCTGGATCGAACCGGAGGACCTCGGCACCGCCCTGCCGGACGACATCGTGACCGTCCGGCTGTTCCGGCACCGCGGCGAAATCAAAGGCAAGGTGATTAAAATCATCGAACGCTCGCCGCGCGACATCGTCGGCACGCTTCACGCCACCTCGAAGTTTTTCTATGTGGTGCCGCTGAACCCGGTTTACAAAAACGATTTCTACGTCCACTCGCCCGGCGGCGCAAAACCCGGCGACCGCGTGGTGATGCGTTTCACCGCGTGGGAGAACCGGCACGTCGCCCCCGAAGGCGAGATTGTCGATGTGATCGGCCCGGCCGACCGCCCTTCGCTCGACACCGAAGTGGTGATGCGCCAGTTTGAACTGCCATCAGAGTTTCCTGCCGCCGTAATCGACGAGGCGGAACGGGTCTCACAACGGCTACGCCGCCCCGGCAAACGCGAGGATCTCCGCGACCGCTACATCATCACCATCGACCCCGCCTCCGCCCGAGATTTCGATGACGCCATCTCGCTGGAGTATGACCGCGAAGGCAACCGCGTCCTCGGCGTACACATCGCCGATGTCAGCCACTTTGTCCGCCCCGGCTCGGCCCTGGACCGCGAGGCGTACAAGCGGGGTACCAGCGTTTATCTGGTTGACAAGGTTATCCCGATGCTGCCCGAACAGTTGAGCAACGGGGTTTGTTCCCTGCGTCCGGATGAAGACCGGCTGACCTTCTCCGCATTCCTTACCTTCAACGCCAAAGGTAAAATGATTGCGCGTCGGTTCGCCAAATCGCGCATCCGCTCCAAACTGCGGCTCAACTACGAACAGGCGCTGGCGATTTTGAAGGGCACCCAGCCCGAAGGTCTTGACCCGGTGCCGTCAGAGGCGCAACGGCTGATACGCGACTCCTGGCAGCTTGCCGCACAGCTCCGCGAACGGCGTTTTTCGATGGCCGCGTTGGACATGGACGTGCCGGAGGTGGAAATCCAACTTGACGCGGAAGGCCGCCTCTGCGGCGTGCTAACCCGCCCCTATGACGAGTCGCACCAGCTAATCGAGGAGTGTATGGTGGCGGCCAACGAGGCGGTAGCCGCCGAACTGTGGACCCACGGCGTGAAAATCCTCGCCCGACTTCACGAAGCGCCGGACGAGGAAAAGCTGGAGGAACTGGAGGCCGGACTGACGATGCTGGGCTTCCACCCCGGCGATCTTTCCAATCCGACTAATCTCGCGGCTTTCCTCAAAAAAACCGCCAACCATCCCCTGCGCTACCACGCGCACATGATGGTGCTGCGCAGCATGAAACGCGCGATTTATTCCGCCCAAAAGATCGGACACTTCGGTCTGTCCAAGACCTACTACGCGCATTTCACCTCGCCGATCCGCCGCTATCCTGATCTGACGCTGCACCGCCAACTCGCGGATTATCTGGACGGCAAAGGCGGCCGAGTGCCGCAGGAACAGCTCAACCGCACCGCGCTGTGGGCAACCGAGTGCGAACAGGTTGCGGACGAGGCTTCCCGCCAACTGGTGGAGATCAAAAAATTCCGTTATCTCCAGCAGCAGCTGGACGACAACCGCCTGGAGGTTTATCCAGCGGTGGTGTCCAAATGCACCAACTACGGCGTCTTCATCGATATCCCCGCACTGGCGATGGGCGGCATGGTCCACATCTCAAAACTCTCCCGCGAGTTCGTGCGCTTCAATCCCGCCAACGAGACGCTTGTGGCCGGTCGCCAGACTTATCAGGTCGGCTCCCACCTCGAAGTCAAGATCGCCGCCGTGGATTTCAACCAGCGCCGCGCCGATTTCGTACCCGCCGAAATGACCGAACATGCCCCCCAAACGGAACGGCGTTCCAAGGGCAAGCGTTCCAAAGGCGGGAAATCAAGAAAATGAGGTTTTTACCATGAACGGCAAAATCAAGGCGGTTGTCTTTGACTACGGCGGGGTGATCTCAATGCCCCAGCAACACGACGTTATTTACGACTGGGCCGCGTCCCACGCCAATCTCTCCGAATCGGAAATCCGCGCCGGATACCGTAACCACCGCGTCGGGTTTGACCGCGGCGACTACTCCGGCGAGGAGATGTACCGTATGATCTACCGCGACCTCGGCAAGCCTTGCGACGACGCGACGCTCGTTGAACTTACCCGCCGCGACATGGAGAGCTGGGGCGTGCCGAACCCGGAAACCTACGCCTGGGCCAAGGAGTTGAAATCCGCCGGATATCTGGTCGGGATTTTAACCAACATGCCTTTAACCTTTATTCCGTGGTTCAACCGGGCCGCCGCCGATTTCCGCGCCATTGCCGATGCCGAGGTTATTTCCGCCCAAGTCCGGCTTGCCAAACCTTATCCGGAAATTTACCAACTGATGATCCAACGGCTGAATGTCGCCGGTCACGAGTGCATCTTTTTCGACGATCTGCCGCAAAATGTGGAGGGCGCCCGCGCCGCCGGGATGAATTCAGAGGTCTTCACCTCGGTTGCCGCCGCCAAAACGGAACTGGCGAAGTACGAAGGCCGTTAGCCTAAAGCGATCAACGCCGCACCGGCCAAAATCAGCGCCAGCGCGGCAAACCGGCGCTTCATATTGGTCTCCTTGAAAAACACCGCGCCGCCGATACAGGTGACCACCACACTGGTGCGGCGCAACAGCGACAACAGCGATATCGCGGTACCGGGCGTGCCAACCGCCGCGAAATACAGCGCGTCCGCCACGATCAGCAACACCCCGGTGGCGGCCACCGTCCATCGCCACCGGAAGGTTCTTTGCTCAACCTTGAGACGGCGCAACAACAGCCAATATACCCCGATCACCGCCAACAAATCCACCGTGAAACAGGCCTGGACCGTCTCGCGGGGTACCGCCAGCCGCTGAAGCAGGAACTTGTCGTAAATCGCCGAAACCGCGCCCAGCACTGTACCCGCCACCGAACACCATATCCATCGGTTCCGCAAAAAATCGCGAACCCCCACCCGCTCGGAAACCGAGAACCCGAAAAACCCCAGCAGAATCAGAACAATCCCGCATGCCTGCCGCCAGTCGGGGATCTCGCCGTAAATCAATATTCCCCCGATAATGGTGTACAACGGCGCCGTAGCCCGTAACGGCGCCGAGATCGATACCGGCAGCTCACGCACCGCAAAATACGCCGCAGTCCACGAACTACCCACAATCACTCCTTTTAGAAACAGCAGCCCGCGCGTCGGCCACGGCACCGCCATTGCCGCCGCCAGTCTACCCTGCAAAGCCAGCCAGCCCAGAAACGCGACCGACCCGCAGAGCGTCGCGAAAAACAGCGACGGCATCACCGCGTTGTCCCGAACCGCGTGTTTCTTCGCCAAATCGTAAAACGCCAGCATCAGTGCCGAACCAAAAACCAACACCGCCCAACCCGGCATAAAAATCCTCCTCACAACTGCCGGCTAAACTACCATATCCCGCCGATTTTTACAAACGCAATTTTGCGCTTGACTCCTGTTTCTATAAATAGTAATCTATGGTTGTTAACTATTAGGAGGTTTTTCAGCATGAACAGCAGAATCGCAATCTTTCTGTTTTCACTGGCCGCCGGCTGTCTCGCCGTCGCCGAAGAAGAAAAGGCTGTCGCTAAAAACGGCGACTCATTCGACTGGGACCTTGGCGCAGACCTTCGCGTCCGCCAGGAAATTATGGACAACATTCCCGGCCACCCCGGCGATCCCGACTGCGCCTACCCTACCGCTTCGGGCAAAAACCTTAACTGGATACGTTTCCGCCCTCGGGTATGGTCGCGCTTCTCCACCGAACACGCTGACTTCTACCTCCGGTTAGCCAACGAAACGCGCGAGACGATTGCGCGCAACGGCAATTCGCGCCGCGAATGCTCCTACAGTTTCCCGGACGAGCTGGTGGTGGATAATCTCTATTTGGGATTCCGCAACCTGTTTGACGACCAACTCGACCTCCGTATCGGTCGGCAAGACTTTTTTGATAACGGCGCCCCCGCGTTCGGCGCGGGTCGGGTGATGTTGGACGGTACCGGTTACGACGGTTCCCGCACCGTAGCTTTCGACGCGATCCGTCTCACCTGGCATCCCACCGACAAGCAGTCGCTCGACGCTTTCGCCATCTACAACAACGGCGACAACAAGCTTAGCCTGGGGCGTCCGAGGCCCTACCCCCGCCCCGCCAACGCTTTTGACCCGCGCGACTCAAACGAAATGGACGAGTTCGGCGGCGGGTTATATTACAAAAACCGCGAGTTATGCGACGATCTGCCTTTTGAGCTTTATTACGTTTACAAACGCGAAACCAGCTACCACCGCGGCGGTGTCCGCCACTCCGGGCGTTACACCAACACCTTCGGAGGCCGCTTGCTGCCCAAGTTCACGGAAACCCTCAGCGGTGAAGTCGAAGGCGCCCTTCAGGCGGGTCAAAAGGATTCCGGCGCGTCCACCGCCGGAGCGATGGGTTTCGCCGGGCTGACTTACCGTCCCGAAGAGACCATCGGTACCGCGAAACCTTTCTTCAAGGCATCCTGCTACTACCTCTCCGGTGATAAACAGCGCACCAATGACAGCGACCGCGATTCGAATTGGAACCCGGTATGGGCGCGTTGGCCGCAGGACAGCGAAATGCTGGTTTACGGTCCGCTCTACGGTTTAGGCTATTGGTCGAACATGATCTTCCCGTCTGCCGGTGCCGGATTGGATATTGCCAAGAACCACCGGATCAACATCTACGGCGGCCCCATGTTCTGCGCCACGCAGGACCACCTCGGCGGCGGCAACGGCAGCGACTACCAGGGCGTGCTAGGTGTGGCCCGCTATGACTTCCCGATCTGGAAAAACCCCAACGAAGGCGGCATCGGTGAGATTTTCGGACACATTTTGGCCGAATGTTTCCAGCCCGGAGATTATTACGCCTCTGACCGTACCGCCTATTTCTTCCGCTGGGAAATCTACGCGACTTTCTAATCGGAACACAAAAGATCCCCGCACAACCGTGCGGGGATTTTTTTACTCGGCAAAGAAAACTTGCGCAAAAAAAATCAGCAACGGACGGCGTTAGCCGACCGTTGCCGATGGTAAAAACCGAATGTCCCCGGGGAGAACTAGTTGGCCTCGCGCAGACGGGCCTTCTTACCGGTCAACTTGCGCAGATAATAGAGTTTCGCGCGGCGGACGCGGGAGGAACGCTCGACATCGATGCGATCGATGTAAGGGGAATAAAGCGGGAACACCTTTTCAACGCCCACGCCGTAAGAAATGCGGCGCACGGTGAAAGTGGCGCTGATGCCCTTGCCGTTGTCACAGGCGATAACGGTTCCGCCGAAAGCCTGAAGACGCTCTTTTCCGCCTTCTTTAATCTTTACCCAGACCTTTACAATATCACCGACCTTGACCGACGGCATGGTCTTTTTCTCATCCGCCGCTTTCTTTTTCGCCGCCGCAATCTGCTCGGCGTTAATCATGTCAATCGCTTTCGCAATCATTTCCGGAACTCCTTCTCTTCCTTATTCAGCAAATCCGGGCGTTTTCTCGCCGTCCGGTCCAAAGCCATCTGCAAATGCCAGTTGTCCACTGCGGCATGGTTGCCGTTTTGCAACACCGCTGGCACCGCCATACCCCGAAAAACCGCCGGACGCGTGTACTGGGGGTACTCCAGCAAATCCCGGGTAAAGGATTCGTCCTGGGTTGCGGCCTCGCCACCGCCCAACACTCCGGGCAGCAACCGCACCACCGCATCCACCACCACCGCCGCCGGCAAGACGCCGTTGGTGAGCACATAGTCGCCGATGGACAGCTCATCTGTCACCAGCGCCTCGCGAACACGGTCATCCACGCCCTCATAATGTCCACAGACGAAGATGAGGTGCTTCAGACCAGCCAGTCTGCGCGCCTCCGCCTGGCGGAACGTCTGTCCCGAAGGTGTCATCAAAATCACCCTCGATTCAGGAGTCCGCAAGGCCTCTATCGCCTCGAACCAAGGCTCCGGCTTCATGATCATGCCGGGGCCACCTCCGTAAGGCCGATCGTCAACGGTTCGCCTCGCATCGTGCGAGAAGTCCCTCAGATCGACAATACGGAAGACTACCGCCCCCTTATCGACGGCCCGCTTAAGCATGCTTTCGCCGAGAAACCCGCGCAACATGCCCGGAAACACGGTCAACACGTCAATTCGGAGCGGCTCGTCCATCCAAAAACCGTACCGACTACGCCTCAGCGGCAGGCGCCGAAGCAGCCGCGGCTGCCGCCTTGCGGGTCTTCTTGACCATGCTCGCGACCGTCTCGCTCATCTGCGCACCCTTGCTCAACCAATGGTCAACACGGGCCAGATCCAACTTGAAGTTCTCGCCCTGCTGCTTGGGCAGGTACCAGCCGAGAATCTCCAAAAACTTACCGTCACGCGGGCAACGCTCATCCGTCGCAACCACGCGGAAAGACGGGTTGTTGTTGCTGCCAGTTTTACGAAGTCTAATCTTAACCATACACAATTTCTCCGTGAAAGCTCATAAAATACCAAAAACCTCCGAACGAATGCAAGCCAGAATTTCCGTTATCGCGATTTTTTCAGCAATATCCACCGATTCACAGGATATTACCTCGTAATTAAGGAATAATCGGTTTAAAAAAGTTCCTCCAGATTTCGCCAGATTACTTCGGATACTGGACTATAAAGCGGCGGGATTTTAGCCGACGATTCGGAAATTCCCAGCGCCTCGCACCACGTTGCCAGCCCCCGATGTACAGAAACGACCATAACCGGGTCCAGTTGCCCAAGGTCACGCGCATACGCGTAGTAATAATTGTTCTTCAATTTCGCCTCGACGGTTTCTAGGTTCGGAACGGTCCCTTCCGCATCCCATAGCAGACGGTACCCGCGCCGATCATACCGGGGGCAAAGGACGGCGAAGCGGAACTCTCCGTATTCTGCGGACAAATCCTCAAGAACCTCGGCGACGAAAGCTGGATGCAACTTCTCGCCATGCAGATCGACCGTGCCGCCGCTGCGGTAGAGAAATTCCAATTGGGGGACACGTCCGACATGCCCGACACATGCCACCACATCACCCAACCGGTAATCGGTGAAACCGTTTCCGGTTGTCAGTGCCACGCCATACCGTTCCCCAGCGTTCAGACACTCCGGCCCGATTCCGGTTCCCGCGATCGGTTCGTCCGTCACCGCATCAACCCGCTCAAAGATCAGCGTGTGCGACGTGACCGCCGCCACCCGCCGTCCGAACCATGGGAATGTCACTACGCCCTCCGTCGCCAACAGGCCTTTCCCCTCTACCTCGACCTTTGGGAAAAGACGGCGCAACCGGTCCGCATCGGCGTGCGCGAAGGCGGCATCCCAACAACTGATCACCCGCAAACGCGGCCAAAGTTCGTCATACCGTCGTTCCTTCAGCCGCCGGGCCTGTTTGCCGGTCGCCACTTCTTCCGCGTGAAGCGTGGCGAACTCAAGAAGCCGCAACAACGCGGAGGGATGCCAAATCGAGATGAGGCCAAGCCGTCGTGATGCCAGCAACGCCGTGAGGGTCTGGCGCGTATGCTGATCCGGATCACGGATTTCCGCCACCGACGCCGGGACCGGGAACAGCGCCCTCGTCAGCCGGCAGCGGATGGGGCCGAGGTATTCTCGATCCTCCGCGAATCCGCATCGCTTCCCGTCGGGCGGGCGGCGAACTTCGGTATACGGCGAGATAGACCAGTAGTGTGTCCCCAGCAGGAGCCCCGGATGGCGCAGATAGAGCGAGGCCATCCAGGGGTTTACGGCGCGCATGAACTCGCGTCGCAGTTGCGCGGTGTAGGGGATCCACTTTGTTCCGCCGGTCGAACCGCTGGTCGGCTCATAGAGCAGGATGTCTGATTCCCGTGTCGGTTTCCTGCGCCGCGCCACCGCCGCCTGCGCCTTCGCGGGATTTCGCAGGGCGAGGATGAAGCGGAACGTGTCGTGCAGGGTGGAGAGGAACCACAGGAGATTGGCGAAAAAGATCCTCACGAATGGGACTCCTTAAGGTGCCATTCCGGTTCAACGGCGGCGATCACCCGCCAACCGAGCCGGTTGAGGTTCCCCATCGCCAGTGGGGCGAGGCAGCACAGTTCGTCACCTTCCCTCCAGCCGGGGTTCATCGTCCGGAACTTGATCGACTCCGGATCCATGCGCAGGATATCACTCTTGAGCCGATCCTTTCCCTCCTCGAAATGCAGGATACCGGTCGCGGGATTGAACGCTTTCGGATAGCGTGTGGCGGCGATGATACGCAAACGGTCGGAGAGATCCGGGTACGCAATCTGTCCGGGTACGTACCGGCGGAAGAAGGTGGGGAGAAATCGGTAGGTTCTCGCCCCTTTGCAGATGAGGAACCAGTAGAGCGCATCGCTGCCGAGTGTCCGGTTCAGCAACGCCATCATGTGGCCGAAACCGCCAGCGAGACCCGTTTGGTTCCGGCAACCGGCATCCACCACGGTGTCGCCGCTGAAAAGGACGTCCATCCCCCCGATTTTCAACACTTTCATCGTGGAGAAACCCCGGACACATCCCGTCTCGCGTAAAATGATCACATAATCCTTCTCGGCAAGGTCACGGCGGAAAGCGGCATCCGGTGCGCCTTCGTAATAGGTCCGGTAGAGGCTTTCCATCGCACCGACATCTGTCTGGGGGAGGAAGGAGGCCGACCACAATTCAACTGTGACCGTTTCGCTCATAATGCCCCCACTTCGATATGGGGAACACCGCTGAAGGGCCGTTCCGATTCGTCGTAAGATACCGTCATGAACTCGCTCTCGTATCGCCATGCGGGCCATCGCCGCATCACCGCGCACAACGGATCGCTGTCGTGAAGCGCCACCACCAGATTGCGTCCACCGGTTCGGGATGCGGCCCGCGCCACCAGCTCCGCAAAGAGGATGGGGTCGTCGTTTTCCGCCAGCGCGTAGGCGAGATAAACGCAGCCCAACGCTTTCCCACCTGACGGAAGGGCGGGATATCCCGCACACCGTGCCCAAAGGTTTACCGGCAACCGCAGCAAGGCAGCCAACGGATTGCCGTAACCATCGACTACCAGCCGACGATATGAGCCGTGATCCCAAACGGCCGCCGCCGCGACGATCCGCCCCTCGCGGCGGATCGCGAAGAAATCCCGTTCCGTGAGGGAGGGATGGAAACCTTTTCCGAAGACCGGGAAAAGGGGCCGCCGGGGCGCCTCGCGTTCATAGAAGCTGTGTAATGCGCCAGCCGGGACCGAATCTGTCCCGGCTTCCGGTCGGCGTGGCGCGATCGTCCAGGTGATCACCTTCCCGTGCGGGATGTAGCGCGGCAATCCGGCGCGTCCCGATGTCAAGAGCGCGCGAGCCTTTGGATTTCCCATCAGGATTGTCGTATACGCGCACGCGACCGGATCGGATGCCATCCGTTGCCGAAATAGCTTAAAACCGCGAAACAAGCCGAACCCGTTTCGTGCAGTCTGAGAACTGCGCAACCCGCTCAAGTATCCCACCCGCTGCGGACGGCCGTCCAACCAGAGCGAACGAGAGGAATGGGTCCCGCACATGATGATACCGCCATCATCCGGATCCTCCGCGACAAGTATCTCAACGCGATCGCCCTTCAGACCCTCGCCAACCGCGTATCCTTCCGCATAATCATACCGGAGCCGTATCCATCCCGGCATCGGGACGGAGGCGAGCTTAAGCAACGCGGTTTCGTCCTCAGGACGGTACGGGCGGATACGGATCACGGTTCACCTCCGTTCGGAAGTCCCCGCCGCCTCAGGATCTCCAATTTTTGTGAAAAATTGGAGTAATAAAAGAAGAGAGCCTTGACCAATCCATGCGTATTGGCTTTGACATCCATGCCCCGCTTGAGAATCGATGGCAGGGAATAGTACTTCAGCCGATACGTCTGACACATCTCTGCGAGCTTTTCAGGCGTAAAGTTCTTTGGGCGGAAGACGACATCGCCAAAGCCAACGGAGGGATCCAGCCACCACTTCTCATGAAGCATCCGTCCCTCGCGAACAAACCGTGCGTGGACATCCGTACCCGGAAAAGGTACCAAATGATTGAACGCCGCGAAGAAAAAACGGCTCTCCATCGCGAAGTCGTAGGTGCGGCGGAAGGTCTCCTCCGTGTCATTATCGTAGCCGAAGACGAATGTGGCGTAGATCGAGAGATGGTAACGCCGCAGATTCGCGATCGCCCGCGCGTAATCCGCGTTGGCGGTGTTGACCCGCTTGCCCATCACACTGAGGGTGTCGGCGTCCAACGACTCGAACCCGATCAGCACCCCCGCGCACCCGCTCTCCGCCATCAGCGCCAGCAACTCGTCATCATTGGCGGTGTGAATGCTCAGTTGCCCCATCCACTTTTTTTTCAGCGGAATCATCCGTCGGCAAAGTTCCTTCAGACGCGGCACATCCATTGCCAGATTATCATCCACGAAAAAAAGGTAATCTTTCTTCAGGGACCGGACCTCGGCGATCACGTCATCAAGCGGACGCGGCGTGTAGCGGCGGTTGAAAAACTTCGTCACCGAACAGAACTCGCAAGCGAACATACAACCCCTCGCGGTTTCGACCAGATTCGCCATCCCGTAGGGCCGCCCCCGGAAAAGGGTTCGGTCCGGCAACGGGCAAAACACGCCGCCGCGACCAACATATTTCCGTTTCAACGAATGCGAACAAAGGTCGCTCAGGACCTCGTCCCAGACCGTCTCGGCGTCACCGCACACAATCGCGTCGGCATGTTCCGTCGCTTCCTCCGGATTGAGCGTTGTGTGAAAACCGCCGAGGAGTACCGTGATTCCGCGCACCCGGAATCGGTCGGCAATCTCATAACTGCGCGCGGCGGTGTAACACTCCACAGGTATCGCCACCACATCCGCCTCCGCCGCATAATCGACCTCATTTAATCGGTCGTCCATGAACAGCCGGTCGATGCCTTTCGGTGTCAATGCCGACAGTACCGCCAGCGCAAGCGGTTCCATAATCCACGTCTTTGGATAAGTCGCGCCGCCTGCCTTATGTCCGACCGCTGGTTGGATGAATAGAATTGTCATAACGAGCATCCTTCAGGCAAAGCAATGTCGGACAGACAAAGCGGGCGCAGCCGACCGCCTTCCGCTGTCGCATCCGGACAGTTGTCGCAGAATTCCACCCTGCCTCCTCCGAGCGAAAGCGGCGGATATTGCACGACTATGTGTTTTTCGCGGACGGTCCAGTTCGCGACAATGGCGCGTAATGTAAAAAGAAATGAGGCAATCCGCCCGCCTGTGATACCATTGATCAAAAGCCGAATCTTGGTTTTGGCTGAGGTTGATAGAATCCAGTGGATTGAACGGTGGCAAATCAATGCATAGCCGTAGAGGAATATCCGTTCCAGAATACCAGGGCGAATCCCATTCCACGCGCGTTCCAGTCCTTCACCATCTACCGCTTGAACACTCTGCATCACATACCAGCGTGGGATATTCTTTCTGAACCTTCCACCGATAAACGATGACGGGCTGTATCCGGCATCGGCAAAAGCATCCAACATCGGTTTTCGGTCAAACTCCTTTTCCTCGACTGTCGGGTTGATGGTTCTGAAATCGCGCGCGACGGTGACGAGCGCATATTCAAATTCCGGCGCGGTGCGCAGAAACCGGCCTAGCGCGGAAAAGCCTTCCCGGTCGTCAGATCGAATTGTTCTGACAATCGCCGGACAGAGACCATGCTTACGGGCAATGGCGCCTTTTTTACGGAGAATCGCGTCGGCGAGGTCATCGTCGCTGTCGGGGCGCACCTGCCCGTTCTGGATGTGGATGGTGACAAAGTCCAGCCCGGCAGTCCGAAGTTTCTGAGCCATGGCATCGTCAAAAAGGATACCGTTCGTGAGCATATTGACCGTGACGCCTTCTTCGCGCCGAAGATAAGAGATGATATCTAAGATTTGCGGATGCAGCAACGGCTCTCCCCCACTCAACGAAAGGGTCGTCACGTTCCGAAAGGCACGGATGACCCGCACTTCCGCTTTAATCTCGTCTAGCGACTTCGCTTTCGGCTGCGCGGCGTTATAACAGTTCTCACACTGACAGTTACAACCGCGGACAATATCCAACGCCGCATGGGGTACCGCTTTTCCCCGCCAGGGTAATCTCATCATCAGACGCCCTCCAATCCAAGCAGTTTTGCGCCGCGAGTGAAAAAAGAATCATCCAACCCGAAACCTCTGAAGGTGTCGTACCAGGCACGGAACAGATTACCCTCGTTCCGTCTGAAAACATGAACACAGGAAGGATAGTCCGTTCCAAACACGATGCGGCTACGGAGTAACGGATCGCGAAGAATCCTGGATAGCCAGAAGCGGCGAACGCATCCACTGAATCCGCTGACATCGCCATACACATTCGGATAGGTGCGGACAAGGCGTTTCCATGCGCCAAACTGGCTTCGTTCGACAAACGAGGCCAGCTGACAGCCGCAGTGAGCGCAGATTACGGTAACGCCTCGCCGGGCCGCGCGTTCCAGCCGTGCCGGGGAATTGTATCGGTTGTCACCGCGTGACAGCGAGTGTTCAGGCCCGGTATGGACAATGACCGGAATGCGCCGTTCGGAAACCGCATCCCAAAACCGATCGCAACGCGGATCGGCGAGATCGACATTCTGATAGGACGGCATCAGCTTGATAAGAACCGCCCCGTCGTGAACCGCTCCGTCAATATCCGATTCGACATGAGGGGAAAGAGGGTTCAAATTCGCGCCGAAGAGGAAAGAGGGGTTTTCGCGGCAGAAGTCGCGCACCTCCCGATTCCCGGCCGCAAGCGGAGCGTTTTCGACCGCGCACACGACCGCACGGTCCACCGGTCCTTCGGTTAGCTCGCGGCAAAAGCGCGACCGAAGCTCTTTCACCGATTGAATCCGTAGAAGTCGCATAAGAATGCGGTTCCAGACATTCAAACGCATTTTTGAAGGGTCGGCCGATGCAGAAACCAGATGGGCGTGGATGTCGATGATCATTTTGAGATTCGCCTTCCTCCCTGCCAGACAGAGAAAGGGGGCGAGATGAACCCCACCTTGGTTTTTTCGCCGGGTTTAAGAACCGTTCCCGGTCCAATCAGAGAATAGGCGCCGGTTACGGCATTCGCTCCGATATCAATCGGTGCCAGCCACAGTTCATCATCGACATGGATGTGGGAACAGAGACGCGTACCGAGGCCCAATCCTGCATGGTCACCGATTATAAGAAACGGGCGGTCAAGAATGAGCGTGCCGGGTGTCCAGTACACCAGCTTGCCGATTTTGCTTCCCCATAACCTTAGCCAAAGGCTGTAGAGCGCCGGAACAGTCCGCAATGCCTCTTCCAAAAAAGGGAACCGCAAGAAAAGCGTTTGGGTGCAGAACGTGAACCACCAGACGTAATGGTCGGCGGTATAGGTCTTCACCTTCTTGTTTCGCAACGGATGCACCGCAAGCGCGATACGGGTACATAGGATGGGTACCAAATAGAGGCAACCGAGAAACGAACCAATCTTCCAGCCCCATCCTGGAGCGAAGATCAGGCAGCATACGCAGGCGATGGCATGCAGAATCGGGAAATAATTGCAGAGGATCATTATCAGCATGACTTACCTCCGTTTGCGGATTCAACATCCGAAAGACAGGCCGGCACCAGTTTGCCGTTCTTGACGACAGCATCCAAACACGGTTCGCAACACTCGATACGCCCATCCGCAAGCAATTCAGGGAAGGCTTCCACAAAAACATTCTTTGTGACAAGACGCCCTCCCCGAAAAAGAACCCGACATGCAAACTCCAAATTGCCGACTGGGCCGCCCGATAAGGCGTTGAGGATGATACGCATAATGATGGCTCCGCGAGACGGGGTTGTCCGCATCGGCAATTGGCGACCGGAAAGGCGCAAGATGGCAAAAAGCGTTCGTTCCAACAGGGAGGGTGGAAGTGCCGCGAAATCGGTTTCCTGCCCATCCCCGTCTAGCCGCTGGTAAGCATGGAACACCATCCAGCGCATCGTGTCTGGCCTGAATCGTCCGCCGATGCCGGCGAACGGCCGCCAGCCCATCTTCGCCAATTCCGTAACGCACCGGTCTAGACTGTTGGTCTTGGCGAACGTCTCAATGCCACCGTCAATGGTCTGCATACTGCGTTCCAGTGTCAGGAACGCATAGTTTGCGCTACGGTTGCAGCGAAAAGCCGTCATAACCGACGAGAGAATGTTTGGGGTGTCGGCGCGGATGGTAGTCGAAACGGCGGCCATGATTCCCGCATCCTGAGCGATGGCGCACTTGGTCTCCGCTAACCGAGCCACTTCGATATCCGAGCTTGGATTGGTGAGGTCGCTTCGCACTTGACCCGTCTGGATGTGGAAGAAAGCCATAACGAGCCCGGCTTCGGCGAGTTGCCGTGCGAGTTCTTCCGTCCAGAGAATCCCGTTGGTCATGATCACGGAACCAACCCCGCGGGCTTTGATGCGGCGCACGATTTCGACAATGTCCGGATGAAGGAGTGGTTCCCCGCCCAAAATGCCGACAAACTCGACGCGTCGGTTCGTGAAAATGATGTCCAGTTCGCGTTCAATCTGGTCAAGCGGTTTCGCTTCCCGTACCTCGCGGTTGTAACAGGTCTTGCAGATACAGTTACATCCGCGAATGATATCCAACATGGCGTACGGCACATCGCGGCCATTCCACGGCAAACGAAGCGGCTTCATGGCAGTTCCTCCGTTTTCGCGCAGACAGTGAGGGTGGTGTAAAGCGTCCCGCCTAATTCTAACTTGTAACGTTCGCCCCCGCGGCACAGATCGATAGTACGGACCGAAGAATGCGCTTCGAGCCACTGCGCGGTCTCCAGTACCAAAAGCCGACCGGGACCATAACGTTTGAAGGTGTCATTTATGGCGATCCTCGGAACCTCCAGAGCCTTGCGCTTCAGGTTGACATATCCCTCCATATAGGCACCGACAATACCATCGATTTCAAGCGCGGCCACAAACGAACAATCCCCGGGGACAGAGAGCGCGATATAACTGCCGTGGCGAAAGAAAAGTCGCGCGGTCCATCCGGAATGGTTGTATCGGCTTGCTTGTCGAGCAATATAAACCGTTCGGCATTTGCGCAATAGAGTGGCCGCTTCAGGTGCCAGCATATCGCCGCCGATTCCGACGGTGGAATAAAAAACGAACGAGACCTTACGGCCATCGCGGCGGAGGCGGTTGCGCGTCTCGCGGATGTTTCCGCGTGTATTACGCCCAAGCGAACGCGCGAGAGCATCCGCTCCATCTTTGAAATCGATTCGAACATTCTGTGTGACCTGCGTCATCTGATGCGGCCAGTTTTGAAGAAGGTCTGCCGTAATGCCATCCGTCTCCAGATAACGCCATGTCACGTTTGCGATTCCATCCTCAGCCATCCTGCTCATAACGGCCTGAAAAGCTTCCTTCCTTTCAGAAGGTGACCGTTCCGCATACAAAAAGTCCACATAATCCAACTCGACAATCTCGTCCGACACTACTGTCCAGGCACCACTTTCATCCCTATGGAGTGGCGCGCACAAGACCACCCCACGCGCATCGTGCGCGGAATAAACCCGAAACGGATGAATCAACCCCAATACGCATGAAACGGCGAAACAGGGATGTCGAAGCACCTTGTAGGGAAGACAGCGCCAGAAACTTCGCTCAACCGAGCGCAGGACACCGAACGTCTGCGAGGCGTAACCATTCCCTTCCGTTTCGCGCAGAAAGCTTTCAGCTTCACGAATGGAATTGTGGCGTTCTACCGTCACGGCGTGTCCTCCTTCGAGAGCGGGAAACGGTGGCGGTCTTTTTTCAGCCGCGCCCGGTAAAGCCGGTAGGCGAGATTTCCGGCGAGCGCGACGACGAACTGATCCCGTTTCGGCGAAAGGCGGCGCAGGATGGAGCGTATTGAGAAAGTCTCCTCCCACGCGCGGATAAAGCCGGCGTCAAGCTCTTCCGATGACATCTTCGCCGGACGGATGACGACATGCTGGGTGTCATACCACGCCCAGTTGCAGCCGGGCAGGAGCCGTCCCTGTTCCGCCAGCCGTCGGTAGCAATCCGTTCCGGGGAAGGGCGTGTACACGGCGTAACGCGGGATGTCGATCTCCAGATCGTCCACCATCCTGACAGTCTTCTCGAAGACATCCGGCGTGTCGTGGTCGAGCCCGAAGATGAAACACCCTTGGATCATCATTCCGCGTGTGTGCATGGAAGAGACGATCTTCCGGTAAGCCTCCGGGGTGTTGAAGGTCTTGCGGATGCCGGTGAGCGAGGGGCTGAGGGCCGACTCGAATCCGAGCAACATATAACAGCATCCCGCCTCGGCCAGCGCATCCAGCAACGTCTCGTCCTCCGCCGCCCGGAGGGTCATCAATCCGCCCCACTTCCTCTTCAGCGGTTTAAGTGCCTTGCAAAGTTCGAACGCATACGCTTTATCCTCGCAAAGGCTTACATCGTTGAAAGCGAACCGTTTGCCGGGCAACGCCGCAACCTCGGCGGCAACCTCCTGAACGGGCCGCGTGTGCCAGCCGAACTTCGCGCCAACCACCGCGCAGAAATCGCAGCTGTTGCGGCAACCGCGCGTGGCGAAGACGGTCTGCGGCATCATATAGCCGAACCGTTTCTGGAGATCTCGGCGTGGCCAGGGGAGTCCGGCCAGATCCGGCGATCCGCCGTCGTAGCGGGGTTTCAGCGAACCCGCGCAAAAGTCTCGGCACATCTTCGGCCAGGTTGTTTCGCCGAAACCCGTCATCAGCGCGTCCGCATGAGCCGCCGCCTCCTCCGGCATCAGTGTCGCATGGACACCGCCGATTACCACCTTCGCCCCTTTGGCGCGGAAGTGGTCCGCCAGCCGATACCCCTCCACCGCCGTACCGGTGATGATGCTGATGGCGACGAGATCGAAAGGGTGATC
>DBXY01000061.1:2767-63404 GCA_002309765.1 Verrucomicrobia bacterium UBA1200 | reverse complement strand
GGTTGGCGAGTCGGAAGGAACTTCCGACGCTACGGCGCTTACGCCGCTTGTCGAACGCAAGGCGGGCATGGCGCTTGAACGCCTTGTGCTGGAGGTCTACCGGCGTGAACCGGCCTTCGTCGCGTCGTTCGCGCCGCTGGTGTTCGAGGCGGACGCGGCGGGTGACGCGGTTGCGAACGGGATTATTGAGCGGAATGTCCGTGTGTTCGCCGGAATGCTGAACCATGCCGCTTCGGCCTTTGACTGCGGTAACACGATTGTCGTCTCCGGCGGAATCGCCACAAACGTTCGGTTCGGCGAACGGCTGAAACGGGAACTGAAGGAGGGGCTTCGTCTTGTTGTGCCAACCCATCCGCAGGTTCTTGGCGCGTGTTTCAACTGCGCGCGTCTTTGCGGAGTGGATTCGCCGACGCTCAGGGAAAGATTGGTAACGGAGTACGGAAAATGCTGAAGACCGAAATGCGCAATCCCAAGACGACCCATCTCGACCGGATGACGACGGCCGAAATGCTGCGCGTCATACAGGAGGAGAACCACAACGCCGTCATGGCGGTGGACGGTTGCCTCGAAGCGGTGGCGCGCGCCGTTGACATTGCGACGGACGCGCTTCGGAAAGGCGGGCGGCTCATCTACGTGGGCGCGGGGACGTCGGGGCGGTTGGGCGTACTCGACGCTTCCGAGGCTTGTCCCACGTTTGGAGTTCCGGAAGGGACAATCACCGGTGTGATGGCGGGCGGCGTAGAGGCGCTGTACCGTGCTGGAGAACCGGAGGAGGACAGCGCCGAATTCGGGATTCGCGATTTGAAGGCCATCAACCTTGCGTCGGCGGACTGCGTGGTGGGAGTGAGCGCGGCCGGGGGCGCGGAGTACGTTTTGGCGGCGGTGGCGTACGCGAAATCGCTCGGCTGCGCCACGGTGGGACTCACCTGCAACGAGGGGTCGCCCCTCGCGAAGCGTACGGACATCGCGATCGTCACCGACACCGGCGCGGAGATCGTGACCGGCTCCACACGCATGAAGGCCGGCACCGCGCACAAGCTTGTCCTCAACATGCTCTCCACCTGTTCGATGGTACATCTGGGGAATGTTTATGAGAACATGATGGTCAATCTCAAGCCCACGAATGAGAAGCTGCGTGAGCGTATGGTTGGCATTGTGTCCGAAATCAAAAAGGTCGGCCGCGATGAAGCCCGTAAACTTTTGGAAGATAACGGTTGGAGCATAAGAAAACTTTTAGCCAAAAATTAACCATTATATTGATTCAATTCCGGCTTGATTGGCGGTGATTGTTTTGCTATTATAAGCGGCAGTTTTTTACGAGATAGATTATGTTTGCTAATCCAATGTTTTTATGGGCGTTAACCGCCGCCGTAATACCGTTGATGTTACACATGTTTCAACGGCGGCGCACGGTTGTCACCCCTTTTCCAACTTTACGTTTTCTTAAAGCCGCGCAAAAGCGCTCTTCAAGCCGTGTTCGGTTTGAAAATCTGATATTGTGGCTGCTTCGGACGCTGCTGGTGCTTCTGCTGGGATTAGCTTTTGCCCAGCCCGTGTTGCGAAACGCTACCGGGGCGTTGTCGCGCACCGAACGGGATATCGCGATTGTTTTGGACGCTTCCTACAGCATGAATTATGAGATGGAGCGCGCGAAGGTCTGGGACATTTGCAAGGAAGCCGCGGAAAACATGATTTCGGGGTTGAAGGTGGGCGACCGCGTGTGCGTGTATATGGCGGCGGATCCGCCGTTGCCCGTAATCGAGCGACCCACCACCGAACACGCCGCCGTGTCGCAGGCGATCCGCGGATTGGAGATTACCCAAGGTACCGCCAAGCTGGAAGAGGCGGTTGCGATGGCGGTTAAAATGCTGGAGCAGCAGGAGGGTAAGCGCGAAAAGGAGCTGTACATTTACACCGACGGCCAGTCGCTTTCCTGGCAGGGGTTCCGTCAAAGCGATGACGCCGGTTCATCAAACGGCTCCGTGGTCTCCTCCGCCCCTAACGCGATTTCCCGCGAGGCGCGGGAGAAGTTTTCGGTTTTCGTGCTGCTGGCGGGGGCGTTGAACCCCGCCAACGTCTATCCGGCTTCGCTTAAACTGTCGCCCGCGTTGATGCTGGCCGGACAGAACGCCCGCGTCGCCGCCCGTATCGGCTGTTCCGGTTCCGCCAGAGAGGTTACGGTGTCGCTGTCGGTGGATGGCGAAGAGCGTGCCAAGCGTTCAATCACTGCCGCCGCCGATACCGAAACATCGGTGGATATGGTGTTGAGCGGATTGGAACCGGGAGTGCATGTCGCAAAACTTTCCACCCCGCAGGACGCGCTTACCGACGATGACGCGTTCCAATTCCTGATTCGGGTCAACCGCCAGTTGCCGGCGTTGATCGCCGGAACGCCGGAAGCCTCCAGATATTTGCGGGCGGCGCTTGCGCCCGGCGCGTCGGACGAATCGGTCAAGCAGGTCACCCCGGCGGAGCTGGAGGGAATCGATCTGCGTGATTATCAGGCGGTGTTTTTGTGCGACGCCTTCCCGCTTAGCGGGCAGACCATTTTGCGTTTGGAAGCTTATGCAACCGCCGGCGGGGTGTTGGTTATTTTCCCAGGCGACAGTGCCGACGTTTCTGCTTACAGCGAACTGAAAATCCTGCCGGCGCTGCCTATCGGTCAGGATGAGGTGCCGGTTGAGGAATCGGCACGGCAGATTAAGCACGTACCGAACCAGCCGGGTCAGGTGGTGAACTTCACGCTCTCGCTGCCCGCCGGCGCGATTCCGACCGTGGCTTTGAAACGGCATTTGACTTTTGGGGAGTTGCAGGAAAACGCGGCTGTGCTGTTGAACGCCGGCGACGAAACCCCGTTTATGCTGGGACGGGCCGCAGGACGCGGACGGGTCTTTATGTTTGCGGTGGGCGCGGACCGGGCATGGAGCACGCTACCGCTCACCGCTTTTTATTTGCCGGTAGTGCATCAGTTGGTTCGCCAAGGCGCGGGCGCTTCGGTTCAACCGCCTTACTTGATTCGTGGGGCGGGGGTGCCGGCCAATGAGGCGATCCCCAATTTCCGCGAGGACGACCAGATAACCATGCCTTCCGGGATGCCGTTGCCGATTAAAGATTCCGGCGATCAGGTATACGCGATTGAGGTGCTGCCGGAGGCCGGTATTTATCAGCGGGCCAAAGCCACGGGCGCACCGCCGGAACCGGTTCTGGCGGTAAATACCGAGCGCAGCGAATCGGTGCTGACCCCGATCGCCGATGACGAGCTGAAATCGTGGACCGGATTTAGAAAGCTTTTTGTCGCCCGCGATACCGATGAGTTGGACCGGATGATTGAAGACCAGCGCAGCGGCCGTTCGTTGACGGAGCTGTTGCTTTGGTTGGCCGCTTTGGCCGGTCTGGCGGAGTGGTGGTTCGCCAACCGTGCGCTCCGTACCCAAACCGGGGCGATTGAGAAAATGCGCGTAAATCTCGCCGGAAAGGTCACCAACTCATGATGCAGACCGCAGAGTGGATTTTTGAGCATACCGTCTCCACCGCGCTACTCTGGGCGGGACTGGCGGTTTCCGTCGCGGTGACGGTTTATGCCGCCTGGCGTTATCTGCCGCGCAATTTTACCGGTGCGCTGGTTGTAGTGTTGCGAACCTTGTTCATACTGGCGCTTTTCTGGGTGCTGCTGTTGCCGGGCAAGAAAAGTTCGTTCACCGAAATTGTCAAATCGCGGTTCATCGTGCTGTTGGACACTTCCGCCTCGATGGGGCAAAGCGCCGACCCCACCGCCAACCGTACCCGGTGGGAGGCTGCAACCGCCTTGTTGCGGTCAGACGGCATGAAGAGGCTGGGATCCAAAAGCATTGTGGAGGTTTATCCTTTTGGCGCCGACCTGCTTACGCCGGTGGATCTGGAGCAGTCAACGAAGTTGAATCCAGATGGAAAATCAACCCACCTGAACCTTGCGTTGCACCGGATGTTCGACCGGTTGCGCGGCCAAGAGGTGGCGGGGGTGCTGGTGTTGTCCGACGGTGTGGACACCCGCGAGAAAAACGATAACTGGTCAGAATCCTCGTGGCCGGTGCCCATGTACGTGGCGGAATTGGAAAAGCCCGGCATTCCGGACAACAAGCCCGACATGAGGGTGGATATGGTGGACACCCCGCTCCGGGCCGTGGCGGGTTGGAACACCACGCTCACCGCCACTATTGCCGGGCAAGGCGGTAATGGGGAGCCGTTTTCGGTGGTGCTGTACAAAAACGGTGTCGAACAGGAGAAGGTTCCGGTTAAGTTGCCTCCGGAAGGCGGCAGCCGCGACATCCAGTTCAAATTGGAACATCCCGAGGTGGGAACGGAAAATTACACCGTTAAAATTCCGGTTTTGCCGGACGAGGCGCAGACCAACGACAACGAGATGGTGGTGGCGGTGGATGTGCTCGACGCCAAGAACCGCGTATTGTTCCTTGAAGACCAGCCGCGGTTTGAAAGCAAAATCTTTTCGCGGGTGCTTTTCGCCAACAAAGACATCACCACGCTCGCGTTTTTCCAGTTGCCGGACCGGAACAGCCCCGGCGAGAAAAAGTGGATTCCCTACGGAGACCGTCAGGGGTTGACCTTTGATTTGACGGTAGAGCAGTTGCGGTTGAACAAAATTCTGATTTTCGGGGATTTTGATTCGGACGCTTTGACGAGGGAACACTGCAAGGCGATTTTGGAGTTTGTTGAAAAGGGCGGCAGTCTGATTCTTTTGGGCGGGCAGAAAATGTGGGGCGAGAACGGTATCACCCATACCGATTTAAAGCAGTTGCTGCCCTTTGAACGTTCTGACGCTCCGGCGCTGGAAGGAACCTTCCCGGTAGCTTGGACCGCCGAAGGCCGGGCGCATCCCGCTTTGGCCAACAACCCCGATCTGCCCACTTCGCTGCCTCCGGTGCTCTCGGTTTTCGCTGGCGCGAAACCGTCGGCCGGCGCGTTTACGCTGGTCGAGGCGACCACCGACAGCGGCACCCAGCCGTTGCTGGTGTCGCGCGTTTACGGCCAAGGCAAGGTGATGGTGGTGTTGACCGATTCGCTGTGGCGCTGGTCGATGCAACCGGGCGAAGAGAAGCCGTACCCGAAATTCTGGCGGCAGATCATTCAGTGGATGTCGCCCGCCGGTTCGGAGATGGATCGCTACCATTTGGAACTGTTCACCGATGCCGGAACCATCGCGGTTGGCGATCCCGCGATTCTCCAATGTCGGCTGGTGGTACCGTCCGATGAGACCCGCAAGAACTGGAAGGTCAATTGCGAGGTCACCACCCCCGGTAACCGCGTGGTGCCGTTGACCATGACCGGCAAGACCATTCAAGCCGCGGGCGGCGGCGAAATCCCGGGATATGTCACCGAGTTCGTGCCGTCCGAACCGGGTACCTATAAAGCGACCGCCACGGTGGAGATTGACGGTAACCGGGTGGTTTCCACGCCGTGCCTGTTCGCGGTGCGCAGCGTTTCGCAGGAAACCGTTTTAAAACCGATTAACGAGAAAGCGCTTCGCAATCTTGCCCGCACCAGCGGCGGTTCTTATGCGTCGGTCGATGCCATGGGCGCCACTTTGGGCGAGTTGACGGTTCGTGAGAAGTCGGAGCGCAAGCTGGAATACCGCAGTTTATGGCAGACCCCGTTTATGGTCGCGTTGCTGATCGGACTGCTGACTGCGGAGTGGGTATTCCGCAAGTTGCGCAATATGAGTTAGTACCGTCGATTTGGAGAAAACATGTTTGATAACGATTCGTTGGATCTTGCAAAAGATTTGACTTTGCGTTGGCAGAAACTGCGGGGATTAATCGAAGCTTCCGGCGCTGACGCGTTGTTGGCCACTTCGGTATCCAATCTGCTCTATCTCTCCGGCCGGGTTTATATCGGCGCGTTTTATCTCCCGGTCGACGGCGACCCGGTTTGCTTTGTGCGCCGTCCGAACAACCTCACCGGAAAGTTCGCCATGCCCATCCGCAAACCGGAACAGATCCCGGAACTGTTGGCCGCTGCCGGGCGACCCGCGCCAAAGCGTTTGCTTTTGGAGTGCGATATGCTCTCCCACAACGAATGGCTGCGATATGCGGCGGCTTTTCCCGGAACGGAGACGGGCGACGCTTCGCAGTTGCTGCGCCGTGCCCGCGCGGTGAAGAGCGGCTATGAACTGGAATTGGTGCGCGACACGTGCCGCCGCCATGCTGAAATTATCGACCGGTTCGCCTCATTGTTTGTGCCCGGCATGACCGACCAACAGTGGATGATTAAAATGTTCAGCCTAGTGTTGAGGGCGGGCAGTCTCGGTTCCTTGCGCGTTGAGGGCAGCAATATGGAATCCTTTATCGGCGCGGTGCTGGCCGGCGACAATGGCGGGGCCCCTTCGCCGTTTGATTTCGCTTTGGGCGGCGGGGGCCTTTCTCCGTCGCTGCCGGTAGGCCAGTGCGGGGTGTTGATTGAAAAGGGAATGTCCGTCCAAGTTGACATCCCAGCGAATTTTTACGGCTATCTTTCCGACTGTTCCCGTACCTTCGCATACGGGGAGATTGACCGTAAAGCCCGCGATGCCCACCAACTTTCGATAGACATCTCTGAGGCGGTGGCGGCAGCCNNCAGCCGCCAAACCGGGCGTGGACGGCGAGTATCTGTATCAGCTGGCGCTGGACATGGCGGATAAGGCCGGTTTCGGCGACTGTTTCATGGGGTTGGGCCAGAAAGCGAAATTCATTGCCCATGGGGTCGGTTTGGTGATAAATGACTGGCCGGTGTTTGGCGCACGTTCGAAACACGTGCTGGAACCGGGAATGTGCGTGGCGATGGAGCCGAAGTTTGTGATCGCCGGTACCGGTGCGGTCGGGGTTGAGGATACTTACGAAGTCACCGTCGACGGTATGGTGCAGTTGACCAACTGTTCGCGTCGGATTCGGGAAATCGGATGATGGAAAACTTGTTGATTGAGCAAGTCCGGGTGGTTGACCCGGCCAACGGACGGGATGAGATTTGCGATTTCGTTGTGCGCGACGGACGGATGCAGGATCCGGGTTGCGATGTTTCGGGACTGCGGCGTATCGATGGTCGCGGTAAATTGCTCGCTCCGGGATTTTGGGATGTCCATGTGCATTTTCGCGATCCCGGCAATCCGGCGGCGGAAACCATGCAAACCGGGGTCGCCGCGGCGGCGGCGGGCGGTTTTACCCATGTGGTGACAATGCCGAACACCGTGCCTGCCGGGGATTCTGTCGAGTGGCTGCGCAATCAAATCGACGCAGATCTGCCGGTGCGCATCCATCCTTCCTGCTGCGCCACCCGCGGTCGATTAGGCAAAGAACTGGCCGATTTGGACACTTTGGCGTTGGCAGGGGCGGCGGCGTTTACCGATGACGGGGCAATGGTGGCGGACGACGGGTTGATGCGCGGAGCGATGGTTATAGCCAAAGCCCACCGTTTGCCGGTGATGGATCATGCGGTGGTGCCGTCGATTGCCGGGCCGGGCGTGGTGCGTGATTGTCCGGCCGCCCGCAAGTACGGATGGCCGGTTTTCCCGGCGGAGGCGGAATTGGCGGCGGTTCGCCGGGATATCCGCCTGTGTGAGGAAACCGGGTGCGCCACCCACATCCAGCATTTGTCATGCGCGGGTTCGGTGGCTATGATCCGCGAGGCGAGAAGCCGCGGGTTGCCGGTCACGGCCGAGGCCACCCCGCACCACATGGCGTTGGCGGCGGAGGATATTCCGGATGATGACGGCAATTATCGCATGAACCCGCCGTTGGGAATCCGCGATGACGTGCGGGCCATCCGCGAAGGCGTTATGGACGGCACCTTGAGCGTGTTCGCCACCGATCATGCGCCGCATGCCCCGGAAACCAAGAGCCACGGTTTTATGAAAGCCCCGTTTGGCATTATCGGTCTGGAGACTGCGATTGGCGTGACTTGGAAAATCATGGTCGAGACCTGCGGGATGCGGGTGATGGATTGGGTTTGCGGTTGGACTGTCGCGCCGGCGAAGTTGCTCGGGCTTGATGCCCCGTCTCTTTCTTCTGGTCGGCTTGCCGATATGGTGTTGATCGACCTTGGGCATCCGTGGGTAGTGAGGCCGGACGAATTCAAGTCCAAATCGCGAAACACGCCCTTTGCCGGTCGGCAACTGCCGGTAAAGCCAATCAACACTTGGTTGGCGGGGAAAAGCAACGGTTGCCTGTGAACAAATCGGATAAAGTTTAAGCTATCGGACTTGGGCGGGTTGCCAGTTTCTGGCTTGGAAATTATCGGACAAAATTTGTTCGTCTGATTCGGTCACCCATAAAGCCGCGCAATCCGGCGCGTGTTTGCGCAGGTACTCATTCCCGTCGTTAGGCCCCAGCACGAAAAGGGTAGTGGAGAGCGCGTCCGCTGCCACGGCGGTGTTGGCGATCACGGTGCATGACAACACGCCCTCGGCTGGTCGCCCGGTTCGCGGGTCAATGATATGGGCGTAACGTTTTCCGGCGATGGTTACGAACCGCTCGTAATTTCCGGAGGTGGCTACCGCCTCGCCGGGGCGCAGGAGGAAGGTTCCCAAAATATAGCCCGAAGCCGGCGACAGCGGATCGCGCACCGCAGTGCGCCAGCCGCCGCGTCCGGGTGCGGCTTCACCGAGACAGCGCAGATTTCCCCCCAAATCTACCAGCGCGTTGGTCACTCCGATGTCGCGGAACCGCTCCCATACTTTGTCCACCGCGTAACCTTTGGCAATCCCACCCAGATCGAGTTTTGCGTCGGGGCGGGCAAGGCGCAGGGTTAGTGCCGGTCGGTTTAACGACAGATTTTCCCAGCGAGCCGTGGCGGCGAGCTTCCTGACCGTTTCATCGTCAGGCGGCGCGTCGGGGGGAGTGGCCTTCCAGCCGAATCCCCACAGGCGCAGCAGCGGCGAGACCAATGGGGAAAACGCGCCGCCGCTGGTTCGGGAGTAATGAATGGAAATCTCGACCAGCTTGGCCATTTCTTCGGAAACCGCGACCCCGTTTGTCCCCGAGGCGTTAATCTTGGCCAGTTCGCTGCCGTCGGTCCAGGCGGAAAACCGCGATATGGAATCCCGGTAGATTTCATCGGCGGTTTGGCGCAGTTGCTCCATGTCTGCGGTGGGGTCCGCGCAGCTGACCGCCGCCACCGTACCCATGACCGGCCAACGCGAGTGTGCTGTCACCGAATGACGTTCGCATCCGGCAATGGAGACTAAGATCGCGACAGCGGCGAGACGTTTGATCATTCCTCAACCCAAATGTAGCTGTCCATTTGAATCATCTTAAGCAGCTTTTCGGCATTCCAGTTTGCCAGACGGAAACATCCGTGCGAGGCGGCTTGCCCGATCATTTCCGGTTGCGGGGTGCCGTGGATGCCGTATCCCTCCAGATTCAAACCCACCCAAGCCACGCCGACCGGATTGTTAGGTCCGGCGGGAATGATGTATTTGGTGCGTTCCTTGGTGCCAGGGTAATACATTTGGGGATTGAAAGTGTAGGTCGGGTTGGGGGCAACCGCCTTAATTTTTAGTTCGCCGTCCGGGCGTTTGGATTTGTCCTTGGCGATGGAGCATGGGAAGAGCGCGATCATCACGTCGTTGGCATCAAAGGCCGATATCTCCATCCGCGTCAAAGCGATGCGCACCGATGCCGCCTTTAGGCGTTTGGCGGGAATGGTGCAGACGCAGTTAGGCACGGTGATGGCGGTGCCAACCGGCGGGTTCGGCCACGCCACATTGGGGTTGAGCCGCTCGATGCCTCGAAACGAGGTGTGTCCGCGCTCGGCAAACATTTCCTGCAAAGACTCGTATCCCATTGATTTCAGTTTGGCGCGGTTCTCCCATTCGGGGGGAATGGTGACCAGGGCGTTGACATCGTTGGTGGTAACGATTTGGACGGAATACAGATCGTTAGTGCCGCCCAGTTCGTTGAGGATTTCATCCGTAGGGATACCGGTCGGGGGTTTCCCGTTAACCATCTGCCAGGTCATCAAAGCGATTTCCGAGCGCTTTCCCCATACCCCGTCCACGCAGTTGCAAGAGAAATTCTGGCGGTCCAGCAGAATTTGCAGCGCCATCACGTCACGATTGAACCCGTGGCGGTAGCCGATAAAGTGTTCCGCCGTTTCTGCGCGGACAAAGGCGGTGGCGGCAACCGCCGCCAAAAAAACAAAAATTCTTCCAATAGTCATTGGCACACCTCCGTAGAGTGTAAAAACGCAGGCATAATATCAAATCACGCCAGACAGGTCAAGAACCCAATTTGGAGAAATACAATTCTGCAGTTTGCATATAAGTTAGGTGGTGCGGTGGTTGTGTGTTTGGGGAGTGGCGAAGTGAAGTTTCGAAGTCTGATGTCCGAAGCCTGAAGTCTTGAGACACGGCAGTTAGGTGGTTCACGGAATTAATTCCCGAGCCTTACTCGAAAAATTGGAAATCGGTGGCGTAAAATTTGCATTTGTGTTTTTTTCGGCGATATGGTATGATAATCAAGTTTTTGTGCAAACAGAGGAAGGAGACATGGATGTATAATCCTAAATCGCTCCGCGCCGAAGAATTTATAGATGACGCGGAGGTTGAGGCCACGCTGGAATATGCGCGAGACAACCGGACTAACCGCCAGCTGATTTCATCGATTATCGACAAAGCGGCGGAGTGCAAAGGGTTGTCCCATCGCGAGGCGGCGGTGCTGCTGGAGTGCGAATTGGATGACGAGAACGAACGGATGTTCAAACTCGCGGAAAAAATTAAGCAGGAGCTTTACGGCAACCGGATTGTGCTTTTTGCGCCGTTGTACCTTTCCAACTACTGCATCAACCACTGCGTTTACTGCCCTTACCACGTTACCAACCGCCATATTCCCCGCAAGAAACTCACGCAGGACGAAATCCGCGCCGAGGTGATTGCGTTGCAGGACATCGGACACAAACGGTTGGCGCTTGAGACGGGTGAGGACCCGGTCAACAACCCGATCGAGTACGTTTTGGAATCGATCAAGACCATCTATTCCATCAAGCACAAAAACGGGGCAATCCGTCGGGTGAACGTGAACATCGCCGCCACCACGGTGGAGAACTACCGCAAGCTCAAGGACGCCGGAATCGGCACATACATCCTTTTCCAGGAGACCTACAACAAGCGGGCGTACCAAGAGTTGCACCCGTGCGGGCCGAAGGCGGATTACGCCTATCATACCGAGGCGATGGATCGGGCGATGGAAGGCGGGATCGACGACGTGGGCTGCGGGGTGCTCTTTGGCCTGGCGCTGTACCGTTACGATTTCGTCGGCCTGCTGATGCACGCCGAGCATTTGGAGGCGGTGCACGGGGTGGGACCGCACACCATCAGCGTGCCGCGGATTCGTCCGGCGGATGACATCGACCCGCACACTTTCAGTAACGCGGTCCCGGATGAGACTTTCAACAAACTGGTGGCGTGTATCCGTCTGGCGGTGCCGTACACCGGAATGATTTGCTCCACCCGCGAGTCCGTGGCGGTGCGCCGTCGGGTGTTGGAGTTGGGGGTGTCGCAGATTTCCGGCGGTTCGCGCACCAGCGTCGGCGGATACCAGACCGAAGAACGCCAGGACGAAACCGCGCAGTTTGACGTTAACGACCAGCGTTCGTTGGATGAAGTGGTGCGGTGGCTGATGCAACTGGGGTACGTGCCGAGCTTCTGCACCGCCTGCTACCGGGCGGGGCGCACGGGTGACCGGTTCATGTCGCTGTGCAAATCGGGACAGATCAAGAACTGTTGCCTGCCCAACGCGCTGATGACGCTTAAGGAGTATCTTGAGGATTACGCCGCGCCGGAGACCAAGGCGATCGGCGAACGGTTGATTCAGGAAAATCTCAAGGACATCTTGAGTCCGAGCGTGAGAAAAATCGCCGAACAGCACTTGGCGGACATGGCCAACGGGTCTAGGGATTTTCGGTTTTGACGGGTAAAACGGACGCATCCGTTTTTTTATGGACTTTTCCCGCGGTTTGTGGGATAATATGGGCAAACTTTTCTGTACAACAAGGGGAGTTTCCTTGTTTGGGCAGAGAAATAGTTAACAAAAACAGAGGTAAGGATAATGTCGGTAAAGACAATGATCTTTGTGGATGGGAGCTGGCTTTATCACAGTCGGCAGGTGTTGTTTGAGTCGCTTGGCGAGGAGTCGGGGTTTGAAATAGATTACAAGCAGATCCCGGATATCATCGCTCACGGTATCGCGGATGTGTTGGATACTGAGGTTGATGTTGTCCGCACAAACTATTTTGGCACGATTCCGGTGAACAAGCAGGGGTACAACCCGGCCAAACAACGGGCGTTTTACGATTTCCTGTCGATGCAGTGCGCGTATGACACGGAAATTCTGGAAATCGATTTCCGGCGAGAGCCGCACGCCCGCCCCGATGACAAGTGGGTGAACGTGGCGTTGGCGTCCTCGATGCTCTATTACGCGGCGCAGCCGGGAGCGTTCGATGTCGCGACGTTGGTCGGCGGTGACGCCGATTACATTCCGTTGCTGAAGCGGGTGCGCTCGATGGGTAAGCGGGTGCAGATTGTCGGGATGAACAACATCGAGGGCAAGTTCCTTACCAGCGCCATGCTGCTGACGACATCGGGCATTCAGGATTTGCCGCCGTTGTTCCTCGACGAGCACGCTCAGCAGATCCGTCTGGTTCGCGAAGAGCAAACCCGTACCTGCAAGAACTGCGGCCGCGAAGAGGTGACCACCTGGGCCGGCCCCGACTTCTTCTGTTCCGTTTGCCGCAACGAACACCGCAAACAGGTGCGCGTCTGCGACAATTGCGGCCGCGAAGAGGAGACCACCTGGGACAAGCCGTTCTTCTATTGCTCCGAATGCCGTTCCAAGCATCGTGAGAACGAGGCCGCCGCGTCGGCGGGCCGGGTTGTCGACAGCGGCGCCGGGGTGTAAAAGTTTTCGATTTCCATTATGATAAAAGGAGAGTTTTAGCATGAGCGTGAAAAAAGTTGGCATTCTTACTGCCGGCGGTTTGGCCCCGTGTCTTAGTTCCGCAATCGGATTCCTGATTGACGAATACACCCGGGTTGCTCCGGAAGTCGAAATCATCGGTTACATCAACGGATATAAGGGGTTGTTGAAGGGCGAGAGCATTAAGGTCACCCCGGAAGTCCGCAAACACGCGTTGTATCTGACCGAGCATGGCGGCAGCCCCATCGGCAACAGCCGCGTCAAGCTCACCAATGTCAAGGATTGCGTCAAGCGCGGTTTGGTCAAGGAAGGCGAAGACCCCCAGAAGGTGGCCGCCGACCAGCTGGTGAAGGACGGGGTTGACGTGCTGCACACCATTGGCGGCGACGACACCAACACCGCCGCCGCCGATCTGGCGGCGTACCTCGCCAAGAACAATTACCCGTTGACGGTGGTGGGTTTGCCCAAGACCATCGACAACGACGTTTATCCGATTCGCCAGTCGCTCGGCGCCTGGACTGCCGCCGAGGAGGGCGCGAAGTTCTTCTCCAACGTGGTCAAGGAAAACACCGCCAACCCGCGGATGCTGATTGTGCATGAGGTGATGGGGCGCAACTGCGGTTGGCTCACCGCTGCTACCGCCGCGGCCTACCGCAAGCTCATGGACACTAAGAACTATCTTCCCGAATTCGGCCTTACCCGCGAACGCGAGGACGTTCATGCGGTGTACGTGCCGGAGATGGCGTTTGACGTTCAGTCCGAAGCGGCGCGCCTGCGCACCGTGATGGACAAGAACGATTGCGTGAACATTTTTGTCTCCGAGGGCGCGTGTCTTGACGCGATCATCAAAGAGCTGGAAGCCAAGGGCGAGGAAGTCCCGCGTGACGCTTTCGGTCATCCGCGGCTGGACAAAGTCAACGTCGGCAGCTGGTTCGCCAAACAGTTTGGCGAGATGCTGGGGGCGGAGAAGACGATGGTCCAGAAGAGCGGATACTACAGCCGGGCGGCCGCGCCGATAGCAAAAGATCTGGAGCTGATCCAAGCCTGCGCCAAAAAGGCGGTCGAGTGCGCCTTGGCCGGGGTCGGCGGCGTGATCGGCGAGGACGAGAACAAGGGCGGCGAGCTTCGCGCCTGCGAGTTCCCGCGCATCAAGGGCGGCAAACCCTTCGATATCGATTTGCCTTGGTTCAACGACCTGTTGGCTGCTATCGGGCAAGTCAAGGGCGCCAAAGTCAAAACCGACGAATAAGGAGCCGGTATGAGTGATACATCGGAAAAGCTGCAGCTCAAGCGGGGCGTGATGGTGGAGTTTGACTTCGCCGTGTTGAATGGCCATCAGATGCTGTTCGATTGCTTGGCCAAGCGTTTGAACAAAGAAGGCATCACGCTCGATTTCGGTTTGGTGGCGCGGTGTCTGTACGGACGCTCCTTTTCGGCGGGGCTGAACGCGCTCGCCGAACGTCTGGAAACAACCATTGACGTTAATGGGGTGGTCGCCGATACTAACGCAGCCTTCACCGAGGCGTTGCGGAATGGGCTGGACAAAGTTCCGGCCAGTTTTCTGGAGTTCATCAAGGAAGCGTTGGCCCGCGATTTGCGGGTGGTCATCGTCTCCCGGCTTGAGGAAGACGATCTGCGCGGAATCTTTTCCGACCTTGACAACGGCGAATTGTTCTTCTACCACGACACGGCTTCGGGTTTCGGCAGCATCAGCTGGGACACCCTGCACCGCGCCGTGCGCCGGAACAGTTTGTTCGAGCGTCTGACCCTGGCGGTGGTGGCCAGCGGTTACGCGGCCAAGAACGCGCTGACTTGCGGAATGGGCGTGATGGCCCGTCCCGACAAGTCCACCGAGTATCAGGATTACAGCGGCTGCGACCGGCTGATCGCCGATTACGCGGCGCAACAGGTGGATGACGTTCTGATGATCCTCCGCGCTTAACCGCGGGATAATCTTGGCCAGTTTGCGCGCCGCCGTAACCCGCTTGCCGCGGTTGCGGCGGTTGCGCTTTGGAGAAGCGATGGAAAACACGAAAACTGATTTGTCCGGAGTGGAGCGGCTGGTGGCGGTGATGAAACGCCTGCGGGCGCCGGGCGGCTGTCCATGGGACCGCGAACAGACGCTTAAAACGCTCAAGCCATGTTTGCTGGAAGAGGCGTATGAGCTGCTTGACGCGATGGACGGCGACAATCTTGACCTGCACCGCGAAGAGTTGGGAGATGTGCTGCTTCAGGTGGTGTTCCAGTGCGAAATCCGCGAAGAAGAGGGCAAATTCAACCTCAACGATGTCGCGAACGCGCTTTGCGACAAGCTGATCCGCCGCCATCCCCACGTTTTCGGCGATGTGCAGGTGGACGGTACCGGACAAGTGCTCCGCAACTGGGAACAGATCAAGCAAACCGAGAAAAAGAAGAACCCGGACCGTTCCGCGCTGGACGGGGTGCCAACCGCGCTGCCGGCCCTGATAAAAGCGCAACGGACCCAAGCCAAAGCATCGCGGGTGGGATTCGACTGGAAGGACTCGTCAGGAGCGCTCGACAAGGTTGATGAAGAGTTGCGCGAACTGCGCGATGCGATTGCCAGCGGCGACCGGGCGCATATCGAGGAAGAGATGGGCGATCTGCTTTTCGCCGCGGTCAACACCTGCCGCTTTATCGGCGTCGATTCCGAATTCGCGCTAAACGCCACCACCGGCAAATTTTCGCGGCGTTTCCGGGCGGTGGAGAAGGCGATACGCGCTAGCGGCAAGGAGATGTCCGACTGCACGCTGGAGGAGATGGACGCGATTTGGGACGAGGTTAAAAAACGCGAACGCCAGGGAGAGTGAACAATGAAGATGGTTGCCACGATCGGTTTGGAGACCCATGTGCAGTTGAAGACCAGAACGAAAATGTTCTGCGGCTGTTCGCTCCAGTTCGGCGCCGAACCCAACACCAACGTCTGCCCGGTTTGCTTGGGCTATCCCGGGGCGCTGCCGGTGATGAACGAGGAGGCGATTAAACTCACGGTGATGTCCGGCATGATGCTGGGGTGCGAGATCAACACCTTCAGCACCTTTGACCGTAAGAATTATTTTTACCCGGACATGGCGAAGGATTACCAAATCTCCCAAAACGTTCATCCGTTGTGCCTTGGCGGGGGGGTGACCATTCAGACTCCGAACGGTCCAAAAACCATACGGATCAACCATATTCATTTGGAAGAGGACGCGGCTAAGATAAACCACTACTCGCGCTTCAGCGGAGTGGATTTCAACCGTGGCGGCACTCCGTTGATGGAGATTGTCAGCGAGCCGGACATCTCCAGCCCGGACGAGGCGATGTCGTATCTGCAGGCGTTGCGCCAGATATTGGTTTATGCCGGAGTGAGCGATTGCAACCTTGAAGAGGGCAATATGCGCTCCGATGTTAACATCTCGATTAGACCTGAGGGGCAGGTCGAGCTGGGTACGAAGGTTGAAATCAAAAACATGAACACCTTCAAGGGCATCTATGCCGCATTGGAGTATGAGACTGCCCGGCAAAACGCGCTGGTGGCGCGGGGCGGCGCGGTGATTCAGGAAACTCGCCGGTGGGATCCCGACGCCGGTGAGACGCATTCGATGCGAAGCAAGGAGAATGCCCACGACTACCGTTATTTCCCGGAGCCGGATCTGGTTCCGGTGCGGCTGAGCGCGGAACAGATTGAGCAGTGGCGCAGTGAGTTGCCGGAATTGCCAGCGGCCCGCCGGGAGCGGATGATCGCCCAATACGGTATTGCCGAATATGATGCCGATGTGCTTTCCGCCGACAAGGCGAACGCGGATTATTTCGAGTCCGCCGCCAAACTGCTCAAGGACGCCAAGCGCGCCAAACAGCTTTGCAATCTGTACATCGGCGACGTCATGGCGCTGTTGAACGCCAGCGGCAAAGAAATCGGCGAGTGCGCTATGCCCGCCGCCGCGTTGGCCGCGTTGGTTGACCTTTCGGCGGACGGGGTGATTAACGGCCCGACGCTGAAGGAGTTGCTGCCGGAGATTTTCGAGCGTGGCGGCGACCCGAAGCAGATTGTCGAGTCGCGCGGGTTGGGGCAGGTGAGTGACACTGCCGCGTTGGAGGCGTTTGTGGACCAAGCGATAGCGGCGAACCCGAAATCGGTGGCCGACTACAAGGCCGGCAAGAAGGCGGCGGCGGGATTTTTTGTCGGGCAGGTAATGAAGCTCAGCAAAGGCAAAGCCGACCCCAAGGTGGTGGGCGGGCTGGTTGCCAAAAAGTTGGCTTCGCTGTAACGGTCGAACGGCGCCGGCAACCGAAAAAAGCGATGGATTATTGTCGCGGTTTTTGGTATGATTAGGCTGATTTTTATTAAGTGGTGTTTTGGGCATAGCCGACAACAGGAGAATGTTTATGGGTGGTAAGGGTTGGTTTGCAGCATTGGCGGCGGCGTTGTTGTGCGTACCGGCATTTGCTGAGGAGGGTTGGATACCGCTGTTTAACGGTAAAAACCTTGACGGCTGGACGCCGAAAATCAAGGGTTATCCGTTGGGGGAGAACTTTGCTAATACCTTCCGCGTCGAGGACGGTTTGCTAAAAGTGCGTTACGGCGATGAGTATCAGGGAGAGTTCAAGAATCGCTTTGGGCATTTGTTTTACAAAACGCCTTACAGCCGTTATCTGCTCCGTTTCGAATACCGCTTTGTCGGCGAGCAGTTAAAGGACGGTCCGGGGTGGGCCAAGCGCAACAACGGTTTAATGTTGCACGGGCAAGACCCCGCCACGATGCGTTTGGACCAGGATTTCCCGGTGTCGATTGAGGTCCAACTGCTTGGCGGGTTTGAGACCGGATCCCGTTCCACGCTTAACCTTTGCACTCCCGGAACCAATGTCGAGAAAGACGGAAAACTCTATACCCCGCACGGGCTGTCGTCCACTTCCGAGACCTATCGCGGCGATGTCTGGGTCACTGGCGAGGTTGAGGTGCGCGGTTCAGAAAAAATCATTCACCGCATCAACGGTAAAATCGTTTTGGAGTACGATCATCCGCAATACGATCCTACTGACGGCGATGCCAAAAAGTTAATCGAAGCCAACGGCGGAAAACTGGCGATTGACCGGGGCACGATCTCCATACAGTCGGAAAGCGCACCGTGCGATTTCCGTAAAATCGAATTAAAGGTGCTGGAATAGCGCCGGGCACTCAAACCACGGGGACTAAAATGAGCGAAATCGAAAGACAGACTATGGAGGCGGATATCGTCTGTGTCGGATTTGGCCCGGCTAACGCCGGTTTCCTGACCACCCTGTCAAGGGCGTTGGTAAATCCTGACGGGACACCGGCGATCGAGAGTAAAGTGATGCCCGGTTGCCCGTTGCAGATTCTCTGTTACGAGCGTGCGGACGATATCGGGTTCGGCGTGTCCGGGGTGGTTACCAGCGGCCGTTCAATCCGGGCTTCGTTTCCCGATTTGGATTTGGCGAAGGAGATTCCCAACGCCGCCGATGTTTGCAGCGAGACGATGGCCTATATGTTTGACCCGATAGGCGCGGAACGCCAGTCGGGGTCGGATAAGTTCATGCGCGGCGCATTCAAGATGGGATCGGGGATGCGCGTTATGAAAGGCCGTCAGTTCCATGCCGCTGAGTTGCCTTGGATTCCGCCGTTCCTGCGCAAGGAGCCGGGGCTTACGATGTCAATGGGATCGTTTATCTCTTGGGCTGGTTCGAAACTCATGGAGACCGGTTTGGTGCAGATTTGGCCCGGTACGCCGGTGGCCGCCCCGGTGCTGGACGGCGACAAGGTGGTAGGGGTGCGTCTGGCGGATCAAGGGGTGGACAAGAAGGGTAACCCGGACGGCATGATGTATATGCCGGGGATGGATATCCATGCGGCGTTGACGGTGGTTGGCGACGGCCCGGTTGGTCCGGTCGGACGTGCGCTGGACAAGCATTTCGGTTTGCCGGAGGGCAACCACCAACACGACTGGGCGGTGGGCATGAAGGCGGTGGTGCAGTTGCCGGATTCTTGCACGCTCCCGGCGGGCACGGTTATCCACACGATGGGATATCCTGAACCGGAGATTTTCGGTTTCTTCTACGTTTATCCTGACCGTTCCGCGTCAATGGGCATCTTTGTCCCGTCTTGGATGGAAAGCCCGATCCGCACCAGTTACCGTTATCTTCAGCATTGGATGACGCACCCGTACATTTGGCGGCATATCGATGGTGGTTCGCTACGTTCCTGGGGCGCGAAATCGTTGCAGGAGTCCGGCGTTCGCGGCGAGCCGTTCCTGTGCGGCGACGGTTACGCTCGGATCGGCGAGGGGTCGGGAACCACGAACGTTTTGACTAACTCCGGAGTTGACGAGGCTTGGCGCAGCGGCGTCCTGTTGGCCGAAGGCGTGATAGAGTTGCTGAAATCCGGAAAAGAATTCACCAAAGAAAATCTTGAGACCGCGTATGTCGCCCGTCGCCGGGCCGATGTGCAGGATAAGGAATTGAAGCAGGCGAAGTTCGCCCGCGACGGATTCCAGAAGAGTCTGATGTTGGGGGTTATGGGTACCGGAATGTGCGGCATTACCAAAGGCGCTATGCACGTTAACTGCAAGACCGTGCCGCCGTCCCGTAAAATCAAGCCGCTCGATTCGTTGATTTGCGATAAGTTGACCCGCGAGGATTTGGAGTCCATCAAAGCGCAGTGCGCCAAGGACAAGAAGCCGCTGCACGATGCGGTGATGAATAAGATGGGGTGGCCGGAAATCAAGTTGGACGGAAATCTGTTGATGTCGCATCAGGACGCGCTGTTCAAAGGCGGCAAGGTGCAGGCGGCCGGCGGGTTTGCCGATCACGTGACATTCGTCCATCCGGAGCTTTGCGCCAAATGCCAGGCCCGCACTTGCATCGAAATCTGTTCTGCGCAGGCAATCACCGTGGGCGAGGATAACGGCGTTCCGGCTTTTGACCGGGAGAAGTGCGTGCACTGCGGGGCGTGCATCTGGAGTTGTTCGCAAACGCTGCCGGAAGATCCGGAGCACGGTAACATCGCATTCAGCGGCGGATCCGGCGGTCTGCACTCGAACGAAAATTAACGTTTTGACGATAAGGAGAATCAGCATGAACAAAAAAGCAGTGGCTCTGTTTGCGTTGACGGCGGCGTTGTCAGTCAGTGCCCAGTTGTCGATAAATCCGGTTCCGCAGAGCACCGACCCGAACAGTTGGTGGCAGAAACGCTTTGCCGCGAAACAGGAGTTGGTGAAAGCGGGCGGCTCGGAAGTGGTGTTCATCGGCGATTCCATCACCGACTTTTGGGAGAGCCGCGGCAAGGCCCAGTGGGAGAAATATTTTGCCGGCGAACCGTTCAAAGCGTTGAACCTCGGTTATAGCGCAGACCGCACCGAACACGTGTTGTGGCGTATCGACCACGGCGAGCTGGACGGTTACAAGGCAAAGTGCATCGTGCTGATGATCGGGACCAACAATTCCGGGCATCACCCGATATCGGTTGAAACTCCGATTGACACCATCGAGGGCATCAGTCAGATTTTGGGTCGGATTCGGCAGAAGCAGCCGGAAGCTCGGACTTTGCTTTGCGCGATTTTCCCGCGTGGGGAAGGCCCGAACGATCCCTGTCGTATGCGTAACGAGCAGGTCAACGCCGGCATAAAACAGTTGTGTGACGGCGAGCGGGTGATCTGGTGCGATTTCAACCAGCGTTTCCTTACGGCGGACGGAATTCTGCCGAAGGAAATTATGCCTGACCGTTTGCATCCCAACGGCCAAGGGTATGAAATTTGGGCGGAATCGATAATCCCGCAGATTAAGAAATGTTTGGCGGCCGGTCCTTTCGAGCCTCGCACGTTGCGGGCCGAGGGGCGTGTTCGCGATTTCTTGGGGCGGATGGCCCAAAAACGCAGCCAGATCTGCAAGAACGCCAGCAAAGAGTTCGATGTGGTGTTCGTGGGCGACTCCATCACCCACAATTGGGAAGGCCCCGGAAAGAAGGTCTTTCAGGAACGTTTCAAGGATTACAACATCCTTAATCTCGGTTACGGCGGTGATCGTACCCAGCATGTGATCTGGCGGTTGCAGAACGGCGAGCTTGAGGGATACAAGGCCAAACTTTTCATGCTGATGATTGGCACCAACAATGGTGACAATCCCGAGCATATCGCCGCCGGCATTCGCAAGATTCTGGATATTATCGCGCAGAAGCACCCTGAAGCCAAAACCCTGCTTCTTCCGATTTTCCCGCGTGGCAAGGACGGTCGTGACAACGGTCGAATCAGAAACGAAAAAGTTAACGCGATTATTAAGGGTTACGCCGATAATGATCGGGTGTTGTGGTGCGATTTCAACCAGAAATATCTGAAAGACAACGGTGAACTGCCGCGTGAGCTGATGCCGGATCTGTTGCATCCCAATCACGACGGTTACATCATTTGGGCGGACGCGGTAACTCCGTTTTTCAAGGAAGCTTGCGGAAAGTAGCCGGTTTTCGGAGAGTATTGATGGATTTCAATAAGGTCAGACCGCCGACGTTCGGCAGTAAAATTGAGATGGGGAGTGACGGGGTTTTAAAAGTCCCCGATTTCCCCGTTATTCCCTTTATCGAAGGGGACGGAACCGGTCCGGACATCACCAGCGCCGCAATGACGGTGTGGAACGCGGCTGTAAAGTCTGCATACGGTGATTCGCGCAAAATCGACTGGATGGAGATTTTTGCCGGGGAGAAAGCCAACGCGGTTTACGGGCCGAACACTTGGTTGCCGGAAGAGACGCTTGCGGCTTGTCGCGAGTATCTGGTCTCGATCAAGGGGCCGCTAACCACGCCGGTGGGTGGCGGCATCCGTTCGATTAACGTGGCGTTGCGCCAGCAGCTTGACCTTTACGTGTGTTTGCGTCCGGTGCGCTGGTTTAAGGGGGTACCCTCGCCGGTGTTGCATCCGGAATTGACCGACATGGTTATTTTCCGGGAAAACACCGAGGATATTTATGCCGGCATCGAGTGGATGCAGGGTACCCCGGAAGCCCGCAAGGTGATTGATTTCCTGACCCGCGAGATGGGCGTAAAGAAAATCCGTTTTCCGGAAACTTCTTCGATCGGCATTAAGCCGGTCTCGGTGGAAGGTTCGGAACGTTTGATCCGGGCGGCGATTGATTACGCCATCGCCAATGACCGTCCCAGCGTGACGTTGGTGCATAAGGGCAACATCCAGAAATTCACCGAGGGCGGTTTCCGCGACTGGGGCTATGCTTTGGCCCGCCGCGAATATGGCGCCGAATTGATTGGGCAAGGTCCGTGGTGCCGTTTTAACAATCCCAAAACCGGACGCGAGATAGTAGTCAAAGATTGTATCTGCGATGCTTTCCTGCAGCAGATTCTGACCCGCCCGGCGGAATACAGCGTGATAGCCACGCTAAATCTCAACGGCGATTACGTCTCGGACGCCTTGGCGGCGTGTGTGGGCGGTATCGGTATTGCGCCCGGCGCCAACATCAATTACGTCACCGGCGCGGCGGTGTTTGAGGCTACCCACGGCACCGCGCCAAAGTACGCCGGTTTGGACAAGGTCAACCCCGGTTCGCTGGTTTTGTCCGGCGAGATGATGTTGCGCTATCTGGGTTGGACCGAGGCGGCGGATAAGATTATCGCCGCCATGGATCGGGTGATTGCCGCCAAGACCGTGACTTACGATCTCGCCCGTTTGATGGACGGCGCAACCGAAATTTCCTGCAGCGCCTTTGGTAAGGCGTTGGCGGCCGCAATGGATTAAAGAATCGGAAAGGGTTGGTATGTTACTGGAAATCTCCGATCTGTGCATTGATTTTGTCTCGGACGACCGCACTACCCGTGCGGTGGACGGGGTGTCCCTGACTTTAGACCGCGGCGAGGTGTTGGGTTTGGTCGGTGAATCCGGTTGCGGAAAATCCGCCACGGCGATGAGCATCCCGCGTTTGCTGCCGTCACCGCCTTCTAAGGTTGCGGGCGGGAAAATCCTGTTTGACGGGCAGGATTTGGTTAACATGCCGATACCGCAATTGCGTAAAATCCGCGGTGCCAAGATCGGGGTGATTTTCCAGGACCCGATGACTTCGTTGTCGCCCTTGCACCGTATCGGGAACCAACTCGAAGAGGTGGTGCTGTTGCATCGGGATGTTAGCAAAGCTGCGGCCCGCGATATGTCGCTTGAATGGCTGGCGAAGGTCGGCATACCCGATCCCGAAGTCCGCGCCAAAGCCTATCCGTTTGAGCTTTCGGGCGGAATGCAGCAGCGGGTGATGATTGCGATGGGCATGATGCTGGAGCCGGATCTGATGATTGCCGACGAACCGACCACGGCATTGGATGTAACCATCCAAGCGCAGATTCTTGATCTGATGCGCAAGCTGCACCGCAAAAATTCCGGTTTGCTGCTGATTACCCACGATATGGGCGTGGTGTACCGCATGGCGACCCGCATTGCGGTTATGTACGCCGGGCAGATTGTTGAGCAGGCACCGGCGGAAGAGTTCTTCCGCCATCCGCGCCATCCATATTCCCGTTCGCTGTTGGCGGCTTTGCCCTCGGCCAGCACCAGAGGCAACCGCTTGCAGGCAATTCCCGGCCAAGTGCCGGCCGCCGGGAACTTCCCAAGCGGTTGCAGGTTCCATGACCGTTGCTCTGTCGCAATGCCGAAGTGTGCCGACACGCCGCCGCAATTGTGCCAGATTTGCGAAAACCGCTTAGTGCGTTGCCTGTTGGCGAAGAATTAGCTTGTCGTTATTGGAAGATAAACGAATCCAGCTCAAAGAGTTCGCTGTTTTGCTTGCCGTTAAATCCGAGTACCACCGCGGTTCTGCCGAGGGGGAATGGGCGCGTTAGCGGCAACCGAATTTCCTTAATGTCCTCACCGTTACCGGATGGGACTTTCGCAATTCCGTACGAAGCGCCTTTGGCGTCCCGCAGTTCGACAAAACCGCCGACCTTAGGTATGATTCGCATTACCAGTTCTTTTGGCGCGCGTGAAAAATTGAAATATCGCCACGTGGCGGTATCGCCGGCATTGAGTCCGGAAAGCCTTTCGTGTTTGTCCGTCAACGTTTTTATGTGCGCTTTGCCGCTCAAAACGCAAGCGATACGGGCGGGAGTGTCACGATAGGGATCGAGTTCCGGTCCGGCACCGTTGGAGGTCATTTCCACTTCGGCAATAAAACCGTTTTCATCAAAGGCAATCGGTTCCATGCAGGCTTTGCGCAAATATCTTGTGCCGTTGGTGGAACGGTGGTAAAGCACATACCAATGGCCATTGTACTCGAAGATGCCGCCATGGTTGTTCCAAGATTGCGCGTCGCATCCATAATTGTCTATAATCACGCCTCGGTAAACATACGGTCCGAACGGCTTGTCTGAAGTCGCGTAACCGATGCACGTTGGCGTGCGTCTTCGACCGATGTCTGCAAACACCAGATAATAGATTCCGTTGCGTTTCGTAAGTTGGATACCTTCGTGGAAATTATGCCCACCCTCATTGATGATGTTATTATGCACTGTGGCGGGGTCGATACCGCTTAGATCTGGCTTGAAAACCGCTCCGCTTAAAGCGAACTGCCCCCAGTTATAATAGAGCGTACCGTCGTCATCACGAAAAATTGAAGGATCAATTGCGTTACATTCGGTGATCTTGCGCGATCCCGTGTATGGTCCGGTAGGGATGGACGCATCCACAACCCCTTCGCGGTGGTTTTTGTCTGGCATACAATAAAAAATGTGCCACTTCCCGTTGTGGAAAATCGCGTCCGGGGCATAAAGCAGCGAATTAGATCCTGGAATCGCGTCCGCATCGCCAATTGACGCTAGAACACCCTTGTGGAGTTTAAAATCCACCAAATCCCGGGTTTCGATTACATCATTGAAAGCGGAACACCAACTGTTTATGTTTTCGTCGCGTGAACCGAATATCCAGAGTGTGCCATCGGGACCTACACGCGGTGCCGGATCGGAGAAGAATTCTCCTTCCGGTATTATCGGGTTGAGCGCATGAGAACATGCGGCCATGGCGGCAACACTAAACAGAGCCAATAAACGTTTCATGCACAACCCCCATAAACCTCTCGGGGATGATTCCGAGAGGTCTTAGAAATAAGCTTTATAGTTAAGAAATGCCGGATTACTTCACAGGCACCAGACGCTCAACGCCGCGCATATACGGGCGAATCGCTTCCGGTAACAACACCGAACCGTCGGCTTGCTGGCATTGCTCCAAAATCGCGATGACCAGCCGCGGCAGTGCCACGCCGGAACCGTTTAGGGTATGGACCAGCCGGACCTTACCGTTCGCGTCGCGGTAACGGCAGTTCAGGCGGCGGGCTTGGAAATCCTCGAAGTTCGAGCAGGAAGAAACTTCCAGCCAATCTTCAGAGCCGGGAGCCCAAAGTTCCAGATCATAACATTTACTGCACGAGAAACTGATGTCGCCGGAGCAAAGCTCCAACACCCGGTAGTGGAGGCCGAGCAGCTGCAACACCTCTTCAGCGTTCGCCACCAGTTTCTCCAATTCGTCGTAAGAGGTTTCCGGTTCAACAAACTTAACCATCTCCACCTTGTCAAACTGATGCACGCGTTTGATGCCGCGGGTATCCTTGCCGGCGGAACCGGCTTCGCGGCGGAAGCACGGGGTGTAGGCGGTCAGGTAAACCGGGAGCGGACGGTCGATGATTTCGTCGCGGTAATAGTTGGTCACCGGAACCTCGGCGGTGGGAATCAGCCAGAAGTCATCAATTTCGCAGTGGTACATGTCCTCCGCCATTTTGGGAAGCTGTCCCGTGCCGCGCATTGAGGCGGTGTTGACCACGAACGGCGGCAGCAGTTCGGTGTATCCCTGCTTCTCGCAGTGCAGATCCAGCATGAATTGGATTAAAGCCCGCTGGAGCTTGGAGCCGATACCCACCATCATCGGGAATCCCGATCCGGTGATTTTGGTTGCGCGGGGAAGGTCGAACATCCCGAGTTTGTCGCCGAGCGTAATGTGGTCCAACGGCTTGAAGTCGAATTTCGGAGGTTCTCCCCAAACCCGGTCCACGCGGTTGGCGGAAGAGTCCGGGCCGGTCGGTATGGTTTTGCAGGGAACGTTGGGGATGCGCAGCATGGCGGCGTTGAAAGCCTCCTCGACTTCGCGGATTTGTTCGTCGATCGCATTGATCTGGTCGCCAATGGCCCGAACCTCGGCTTGCACGGCGGAGGTGTCCTGACCGGATTTCTTAAGCGCCCCGATTTCTTTGGATCGGCTGTTTCGCAAGGTCTTGAGCTCGTCGCCTTTGGTTACCAATTGGCGGCGCTGCACGTCCAAATCACGCGCGGTCTCAGCCAAAGCAACGTCTGCGCCACGGCGGCGAAGACCCTCGGCCACTTCATCGAAATGCTCACGAATCCTTTTAATGTCCAACATAATGGTGCCTCATTTGTGATATCCCAAAAACGCAACGTATTCTACGCTTTTTGCGTTTTTAAATCAATGGTATTTTGCATTTTCAGTTAGATAGTTTGACGGTTTGACAGTTTATCATTAACGGCAAATTACTATCAACTCATCTTTGCGCTTTTTGTGGCTAAAAAAGAGTGGAGGCGTTGAACGTGAAACCGTGTAGATGTCAAGTGTTCCGGGATGGGGTGTTGCGGCGGAATCCGGTAGCCAGCAGTAACAGCGTGTAGATTTCAAGGCGTCCGGCAAGCATCGCGAAACAATACCACCATTTTAACAGCGGCGGCAGAAATCCGTAGTTTGAGGTGGGGTTGAGCGAGCCGAACGCCGGTCCGATGTTCCCAACCATGCTTAGCGCGGCGGTAACCGAGGTGAACACGTCCAGTCCGGCCAAGGTGCCAGCCACCACGGTGGCGAAAACCAGTAAAAAATAGACAAACATAAACGAGGCGATGATGGGTACGTAACCCTCGCGGCCGGGAATGCCGTTAACCCGCAGCGAGAAGACGGCGTGGGGATGCATAAGCCGACGGATCTCGTTGTGGCATTGTTTTGCCAACACTGTCCAACGTATGACTTTGATGCCGCCGGCGGTGGATCCGGAACAGCCGCCAATACAGAACAGCGCCAGCAGTATGGTTTGTCCGCTTGGCAGCCATTGGGTGTAGTCGTATGTCATGAAACCGGTGGTGGAGATTATCGACGAGACCTGGAAGCAGGCATCCCGCACGGATTTCGCGAACCCTGCCGTGCCGTGGAAAAATTCAATTCCGGTGATGGAGGTTACCGCGACCAGCACAATGACGATAAACGCCCGCAATTCGGAATCATGGAACACATCGGATAAACGCCCGGTGAGCAGGCGGCAGTACAACACAAAATTAACCGACGCAAGTAGCATGAATAACGTGCAAACCCATTCCGCCGCAGGAATGCCAAAGCCGCCGACACTGGCGTTTCGGGTGGAGAACCCGCCGGTACCGAGGGTGGAAAATGCGTGGCATACCGCATCGACCGCATCCATGCCCAAATACCAGAGTATCGCCGATTGGATTACGGTCATGCCGAGATACACCGACCACAGAATCTTCGCGGTGGTGGCGATATGGGCGGTGAATTTCCCCTTGTCCGGTCCGGTGGCTTCGGCCTTGATGAGCCGAAAGCCGCCGACGCCCAACAGCGGAATTAGCGCTACGGCCAGAGTGATTACCCCCATGCCGCCTAACCAGTGACTCATGCATCTCCACAGGTTAACGCTGCGGGGCAAAGATTCGACATCGGACAGCACTGACGCCCCGGTGGTGGTGAAACCGCTGACACTTTCGAATACGGCATCGGTGAACGAAGGAAACACGCCGCTGAAATACAGGGGAATCGCGCCGTAAAGGCAGATTACAATCCAGATGCCGCCCACCACGGAGAAGGCGTTTTTTACGGCAAGCGTTTTGGGATGGTTACGGGTCTTAAGCCAAAACGCCGCTGCGGCAATCCATCCGGCCAGCATGGTGGATGAGAAAATGACGGCCATGCGCGATTCGCCATATTTGATTGCCACCGCAATCGGCAACAGCAGGGCGGTGCCGACAATGCCGGTGGCATAGGTTAGAATCCGCGCCATCGCAAAAGTCATGCCCCACCTCTGGATTTGCCGCAAAAGATTCGGACTATCCGTTTGTCCCCGACCGGTACGATCAGCACTACGGTGGCTCCGCTGTGCATTACGGTGGAGCCCCGCGGTATCTCGCAGACATCACTGCCGGGCTGGCGGATCAGCAGAGCCAGACATTCGGAGAAATCGGGGATGTCTTTCAACTCTTTCTCCGCCGCTTTGCTGTTTGGAGCGATGTCGCAGACGAGTATCTCCAGTTTCCGTCCGTATAGCGAATGGATTGCGCGGACGAAATTGCCCCGCAAGTGGCTGACGATGGCATCAACCATGGTGTCGCGCATCGGTACGGCGACATCAACGCCAAGTTTTCTAGCGATCTCGTTAAATGCGGAGTCTGCGGTGAGGGCGATTGCCTTTCGCGCCCCGCGCGATTTCAAATAAGCGGCGGTTACCAGATTGCGCTCGTAACTGCCGGACGCGGCAACCATTAGATCGCATTCGCAGATTCCCTCGTCATGCAGGAGCATGTCGTCGGTGATGTCGCCGTTCAACACTTTCACGTCAGGGAATTTGTCGGCGATTTCGCGGCAGCGTGCGGAATCCCGGTCAATGATGGTCAGGTCTTGTTTGTGTTGTCTGAATCCCTTGCCTTTAATCGCATCCCAAAACGAAGGTTTGCGCTGGACTTGCCCGGCCAGAGTCAACGCGCCAACGTTATCCGCGCCGAAAATAACGATCTTTCGGATCGGCTCCTCGGTTGCACCGGTGAATTGCAGGAGTCGCGGCAGGTCTTCACGGCGGGTTAGTATCCCGATGTGATCATTGGCGTTAAGCACTGTGCCCCCGTGGGGCATGGTGGCGCCGTCGGCGGTTTCCACGAAAGCGATTAGATAGTGCCATTCTTCAAGCGAGGTTAGGTCTCTAACCTTAATGCCGTCCAGCGGGCAACCCTCGGCGATGGGCAAAACCACAATGCCGTAACCGCCGTCGATTTCAATAGTGCTGCCGACCGCGCCGATTTCCATGGCGCGCACAATGGCTTTGGCCGCTTCGGCGTCGGGGTTAACCATGTGGTCGATTCCAAATACCGGTCTGGTTCCGTCGTTGGGTTGTTCTTGGTGGCGTTTCGCCGCGTCTGTGGTTTGGGTGTAGTAATCGTATGTGCGGACGCGGGCGATTTTTTTGATGTGCGGATAGGCGGCATCCACCAACGAACAGGTGATCATGTTCACTTCATCATCTTTGGTCAACACCACCAAAGCGTCGGCGGACGCCACTCCGGCGTTTTCAAGCGTGGTGAGGTTGTTGCCGTCGGCTTCGATGACGGTGCAATCCAATTGGTCGCTGGCGGCCCGCACTTGTTCAGTGTCGTTGTCAATCAACACCACGGTGTTTTTTTCCGCTGTGAGCAACTTGGCCAACCGCATTCCGGTAAATCCGGCACCGATAATGAAGATCTTCATTTTAGAGTCTCCGACTGACTATCACATTTCAAGAACGCCATTATTCGCGGGTTGCCATGATAAGCGGTTCATCGGGGTTTACTCCGAATTTTACGGCATCGATATCGGGCAGGATCTCGGAATGGCGCTTGAGCGAGAGATTGAAACCGGTCTGCTTCAGCCGTTCGAAAAAGTCGGTACCGTAAATTCGGGTATGGTCTTCCTGTCCATAGAACTCGATTCTTTTATCGTCGCTGGCAAGGATGTCCGGCTCGTTTTCGCGGGTGGTTTCCAGTTTAGCGGCAAACGGGGTTTGCAGAATGGCGTGTCCGCCGGGTTTTAACACTCGCAACAATTCGCGCATTGCCTTGCGGTCGTCGGGAACGTGTTCGAGAACGTGGTTGCATATTACCCAGTCGAAACTTTGGTCCGGGAACGGGATGGCGGTAACATCGATCTTTTCTACGCCTTCGCGTGACGGGAAAAGATCGCCCTTCCGATAGGTTTTCGGGTGGAGGGATTCGATTTTGCGGATGACCCATTTTTCCGGGGCGAAATGCAGCACATCCGCGCCGGTTATGCTTGGCCAAAGTCCAAGGCGGTCCATATAGAGCATCAGATGCCGTTCGCGGTCGTGGCTTTTGCAGAATGGACACCAAAAATGGTCGAAATCGCTCCCGGTCCATTTAACGTCCTTAAGGTACTGGGAGAAGTTTGCCCATCCGCCGCGAAACTTGGCAAAACGGAAGAAGCTTTTCCCGCAGATGCAGCAGGTGTGGGTATGGCCGAGTCCGTTTACGGTTCTCCGAATCCGTTGGGTAATGGATAGTTTGCGGTTGCTTTGGGTTGGGGTGTAGTCCATATCGCTTCCAAATTGCGGTGGTTAGATGAATCCGTTTTCAGACAACAGCTGTTCGTCGATTGCGCGGTTGCGGTCTTTGCCTAGCAGCCGGGCGACGTATTTGCCGAGAATGTCGCCTTCCAGGTTGATCAGGTCGCCGATGCGGCGCTCACTCAGACTGGTAACGCTTCTGGTGTGCGGTATTAGGTTGACTTCAAACCAGTCGTCGCCCAATCCGGAAATGGTGAGCGACACTCCGTCCAACGTGGCGGAACCTTTCATAACGGACTGCCCGGCCAAAGCGGCGGAACAACCGATGCGCCAAATCTCATCGCGCCCGGCGGGAGTGACGGAGATCAATTTTCCGCATTCGTCCACGTGTCCGGAAACCCAATGTCCGCCCAACCGGTCGCCTACGGCCAGTGCCCGTTCCAGATTAACCTTGGCACCGGTACGCAATTGCCGCAACGCGGTGCGCTGCAGGGTTTCGTCCAAAAGGTCGGCCGTAAAAACGTCAGGCCGGATTGACGTGACGGTCAGGCACGCGCCCTGCACGGCCACGCTTTCCCCCAACACCAGCGGATCCGGCCAAGGGGTGTAGCCGATTTGTGCCGACCAGCCACCGTCGTGCCGTTCCAGTCCTTTTATGATTCCAGTCTGCTGTACCAATCCGGTGAACATTTCGCGGCCCTATTTCGCCAGCTCCGCCGACCTAGCGGCGGTTGCCGCCAGCGTCTTTGCTACGGTTTTGGCAAACGGCGATTTGCCCAAGACTTTCATGCCGGCTTCGGTGGTGCCTTTGGGCGAGCAAACGGCCTTGATGAATTCATCCAGATCGCGTCCGGAGTTCTGCAGGTAGATGCCGGTCCCGATCATGGTTTGCTCCGCCATCAGCCGCGCCGCGTCCGGCGGCAACCCGAGCGCCACGCCGCCATCGGCCATAGCTTTTAGCATATAGGCGAAATAGGCCGGACCGGAACCGCTCAACGCGGTTACCGCGTCAAAGTGCTTTTCTGACAGATTCAGCACCGCGCCGGCTCCACCGAAGATATCGCATACAATTTTACGGTCCGCTTCGGTCGCTTTGCGGTCCGCAGTGTAAACGCTCATCCCTTCGCCCGCCATCAGGGCAAGGTTGGGCATCACGCGGATGAAACGGGGTTTGGTGCCGGCGACCTGCTTGACGGCCTTGAGCGTTTTTCCGGCGGCAATGGAAACCACCAGATGATTGGCGGTCAGAACTGGTTTAACGGTCTTGCAAAGCTCCGCCAGATCCTGCGGCTTCACCGCGATCACCACCACTTCGCTCTCCTTAACGGTGGCGGCCGGGTCGTCCGAAGGTATTACTTCGTACTGTTTTTCCATCAACTCCCGGCGTTCCGGCGATTTGTCGCAAGCGGTGATTTCCCACGGCTCGCAAAGCCCGTTATCAAGGATTGAGGAGAGAATGGCCTCGGCCATTTTACCGGCGCCCAAAAAACCTATTTTCATTTTAAGTCCTTTCTGTTGGTAGGGGTGGTGTTATGCGTCCACTTCGTTAAAGGTGTTAACAACGATCGCCGGCGGAGTGCCGCGGTAGTTACGCAAGTCTTCCGGGGTGGTTTCGCCGGACAGCACGCATACAAAGTCTATCCCCGCGTTGTCGGCGATGGCTTTGTCGGTATATAGCCGGTCGCCCACCACGGCGATCTCCTCGGGCTTGAATTTCGCCAAGACCGGCGCGAGCAGGCTGGGGGAGGGTTTGCCGAACACGTGGTTCGGTTTCATGCCGTTGGTGGTTTCCAGAAGTTTAAGCATTCCGCCCACATCCGGAATCGGGCCGTCTTCGGACGGGCAGCAGTTGTCGGGATGGGTGGCAACAAAATCGATGGCGCGATCGGGGCAGACTTGAGGACCGCGGCAGTTCCACAACACCGCCAGTCGACGCAGTTTTTCGTAGGTCAGTTCTTTGTCGTAAGCCAATGCCATCAGCTCGTTTCCTTCGGGGTTGAACTCAAACTTTACCCCGGCATCCGCCAGCTGTTCCGTCATGTGACCGCGTACCGCCTCGCTGGCCACCAAGTAAACACTGCGATAGCCGTGTTCGCGGATGTATGCCTCAAGCGTGATCAGCGGCGTGAGGATCTGTTCCGGTTTCACGGGGATGGCCGCGCCGGAGATTTTTTTAAGATACTCCGAGGGGTTTTTTGAGGTGTTGTTGGTGAGATAAAAATAGTTGAACCGGCCGGAATTGGTGTTTTCGATCACAAAATCCACGGCAGGCTTGATGGGGTTTGGCCCCATGAATAACGTTCCGTCAAGATCGCACACAAAAGCTTTTTTCTTTTTGATGTCAAACATGGTCATGACTCCGTCTTCATCACTGCGTCCAACTCCAGCTCCACCAGCAGATCGTCGCGGCAGATATCGGCAACGATGGCGCTGATTGGAGCTTCGGCGATGCCGCGTTTTTCGCGGACTTGTTGCCACGCCTTAAAAAATTCAGGTTTTTTAAGGTACATCACGCCGCGGGTGGCTTCTCCCCAACCCATCCCCCGCGATTGCAGTATCGCCTCGACCACGTCGAGCGTCAGTTCCAGTTGTTTCGTCTCGTCGCCGATGTGGGCGGTTGCGCCGCCGGGCGCGATGCTGGCGGTGCCGGAAATAAGGAGACTGCGGTAACCCGCAGCCCCGATCTCCACGGCTCGGCTGAAAGAACTGCCGTACGCCTGCGCGGTGCATTGGAGCGGCGAATCTACCGATTGTACGGTTATTGAACCGGGCCGTTTGGGTTTGACCGCGATTGTGCTGGCGGCGATGGCGGTTCCGAAAAGGTTTGCCGAACCGATGCCGGTGCTGGCCGGGACCATTGAATCATACACTTTCCGGGAACGGAAGAATTCGTCACGGGCCCGGTTGAAAGGATCGTACCACTCGAGTATTCGGTCCATGTACAACCAGTTTCTGGCAATGTTGGAAAAATCCATGCCGACTTCGTTCAATGCGGCTTCGATTTCTTCGAACACCGATGCGGTTTGCTTTGTGGGACTGGCCGTCGGGTCGGCAGGCAACACTCCGGTTAACAGCGCGTATTCGGCATCGGCGTCGGCGTATCTGACCCCGACACTTTTCCCGTGGCGGGAAATTAATTGATAGGGCGCGTTGTCCGGCAGGGCGAACCGCTGTATAACCGGGGCTAATTCTCCGCTGCCGCCACAAAGCCAAAATTGGGGTACGCCGGTGTTTACCAGTTTGTCGATTCCCGATGCAATCAGGGTCGGCCGGTCTGCCCAGCCGCATTGGCTTATGACCGTGCCTTTCGGTTCCGGCAACGGCATTCCGGCTGTCCAGGTTCCCAACTGCTGCGACCGTTCGACGCCCCCGGTGGCGCGATGTGAAAATGTCATGTTCCAGCTCCTACAGCGAACGGATGTAAGCCGCCAAATCCTTGATTTGCTCCGGGGTTAGATCTTTGGTCTTGCCGTGGGTGTCGTTCGGGTTGCATTCGGTCAAGACTTCTTCGATCGTCAAGGCCCGCCCGTCATAAAGATACGGAGCGGTTCTCCAACACTCCGTGAGCGAAGGAGTGTCAAACTTACGGTGTTCCTCGTTGCCGACCCCAAGGCCCATATCGTAAAGCTTCATGTCGGTGTAGAGTTTTTCGCCGTTAGGCCCGGTCTGCCCATCGGGATGGCATTCGGCGCAACCGGCCTGTTTGAACAGTTTCTCGCCGCGTTTGGCGGCGTCCGAAAGCACGGCGCGGGAGAACCAGCCGCGACCGAGTTCTGGGCTGGGGGTCGGGACCAGAGACATCACGTATTCATCGAGACACAACCCATCCTCTTCCGGCCGCACCACGAACTGGATGAAGGTGATGCCTTTACGGTTGCAGGCTTTCATGCCAGGGCGGATTCCGGTCACCATTGCCGGCGGGGTGAGGTGACAGTAAATCAAGCTTTTGGATTGCTTGGGATTGCCGATTCCGTCGTTAAGCAAATCCCAGTTAAGCGCATCGGAACGGGCATCGGGATGACAACTGGCGCAGCTTTGCCAATGCTGGAAACACATTGTCCCGTCGTTCCACAGCATCTCGCCGCGGCGGACCCGGTCTTTGGTCAGGTCAACCTCCGGTCCGAGCCGCGAAAGCTCCGCGCCCGGTACGGACGCAGCAAGGTCAATTTTCCCCACCGCGTCGGCGAAATAGAGGGACGTGAAGATTCGGTTACCTGCGAAACACACCCCGCGCGGCCCGTCACCGTCGAACCGGTAACGTTTGCGGATTCTCGCCAGGAACGACAGGTCGTTCGGAACGTCCGAGGCGTTTTTGGTGACCTCGGTCACCGCTTCCCCTTTGGCGGCCTGTTCCAGTTGCCGGTGCAACGCGGCGCGGTCGATCACGCTCACCTCGCGGGTTCCGGAGTGGGCAACGGCGATGCGCTGGTTGTCCGCCGAGACCGCCACGCCCCACGGGTTGGCCGCCCCGAGGTCGATGTCGTCCAGCAGCACGGTGTTTATGTAGGCTCCGGTTGTTCCGTCAAACACGCTTAAGGCGGCGGTGTTCATCCACCCCCGCTCCAGTTGCGTGGTCGGCAACAGATACCGTCCGAAGGTGTGGGTTACGTAGATGCTCGCCCCGTCCGGCGATGCCGCGATGCCGCGTACCCCGGTTGACCCGTTGGGCAGCAGAATGTTTTTGGCGGGCTGACTGAGGTCGGCGGTGTTAATTACCGATACTGCCGCTGCGACCAACGCGTCGGTGCCTTTGCAATAGGGCAGGTGGTTGGCCGCAAACAATAGGCGCCCGTCGGTGCCGAACGCCAACGCGTGCGGTTCGCGAAGCACTTTAACCGTAGCGGATACCGACATTTTTTCGGTGTCAATGAACGACACCGTGTTGGAAAAACGGTTCGCCACGCAAACGGTTTTCCCGTCGGGACTGACCGCCGGGGCAATGGGGGTGTGCCCCACCTCTGCCGATTTCAACGGTTTCCCGTTCGGGTCCAGTTTAATCAACTGTCCCTCAACCCCGCCCCCGGCGACATATATGGAACCGTCTTTGGCTACCGCGATCCCGCTCGGTTGGAATTTCAGCGCGATTTCCCCGATTTTCTCACCGTTATCCGCATTGAGGGTGACCAGCTTTTTCGCGGTGGCGCAGGTGACTATCACCTTTGAACCGTCGGCGGATGTCGCCAGATATTCCGGAGAAAGGTATTCCGCCGCGTTTGAGCAGATGGAAAATCCAGCTGCGGCGGCCAGTGAAAGAATCAAGTTTGTTTTCATCTCGTTCCCCAAGGTTAATCAGCAAAAAATGATTACACACTGCGACCGATGGCGGAGGCCATTAGACGCAACCCTTTTACCAAATCGTGGAATTTCTCAGGAGTCAGGCATTGCGGTCCGTCGCAAAGCGCGTCGGCGGGGCAGGGGTGCAGTTCCACCATCACCCCGTCCGCGCCGCAGGCCACGGCGGCGCGGGCCATCGGGCTTACCAGCTCTTCGCGTCCTGTCCCGTGGCTGGGGTCAACCACCACCGGCAGCCAAGTCTGCCGCTTCAGCAGCGGCACGGCATTCAGATCGAGAGTGAACCTGGTGGCGGTTTCGAAAGTCCGGATGCCGCGTTCGCACAACACCAGATCGCGGCAACCCGCTTCCAGCACATACTCAGCCGCCAAAAGAAACTCGTTAACGGTGGAACACATCCCGCGCTTGAGCAAAACCGGTTTTCCCATTGCCCCGGCTTTTTGCAGCAGAACCGAATTGCCCATGTTGCGGCTGCCGATTTGCAACATATCCGCCACGGCCGCCACTGTTTCTAACTGCGTAGTGTCCAGCACTTCGGTCACTATCGGCATTCCGGTAATTTCGCGGGCCTCCGCGAGCAGTTCCAGCCCATGTTCACGCAAACCTTGGAAACTGCTGGGCGAGGTGCGAGGCTTGTACGCCCCGCCGCGCAGGATCGATGCCCCGCCCTCTTTTGCGGCAATCGCGGTTTCCAATAGTTGGCTGCGGCTCTCCACAGTGCAAGGCCCGGCAATCAGCACCAGCCGGTTGCCGCCCAAAACCACGTTGCCAACCTTTATCTCCGGCTTCGCCGCCGGATTGTCGCATTCAAAAATCATCCGAAGCCTAATCCCGTTTCGACGCGGTTTGCACCGCACCCCCCATAATCAAAAAACTATGACAGTATTATATCGTCTTAGCTGGACAAAAACAATCCAAAACCATAAAAAATTTGAAGCTGCCGTATAAAGCTAAACGCAAGAATTTTTGGTTCTTGCGTTTAGTCTATGGGGAAACGGGGATTTTACCGGAGACGGACGTGCTACGCCATCACCCTTTTAGGCAGGCGAGCGGCATCAGGCGGACCAGCGGTTCCACGAGGTCGCGCTCAGACGCGATGACATCCTCGATGTCCTTGTACGCCTGCGGGGCCTCGGAGAGGTCAAGCCGCCCATTGGCTTTGCCAAAGCCGTGGTACTTGTGCCACCGCTCGCAGACGATGCCGTCCATCGCCTTGTCGCACTCCTCTACGGTAAGCGTGGTCGAGGCCGCGATGCGGCTCATGCGGCGGCCCGCGCCGTGCGAGCAGCTCATGAACGAGTCGGGGTTGCCCAGACCGCGCACGATGTAGCTCGCCGTACCCATCGAGCCGGGTATAACACCGACCTCGTCCAGCTTCGCCGAAGTCGCGCCCTTGCGGTGCACGAACACTTTCTTTCCGAAATGTTCCTCGCATGCGGCGTAGTTGTGGTGGATGTCGATCGTTCGCACGAAGTTTGCCTCAGGGACAAACTCGGCGACCGTCTCCTTCATCGCCTCCATCATGCGACGGCGGTTCTCCTTCGCATAACGAAGCGCGAAAAGCATGTCAGTGAAGTAGTTGTGACCGTCCGTCTCCCCGATCGGCAGGAACGCGAGATCGGGGTCGGCGAGCGGCACGCGGAAGCGCGTGCAGAGCCGGTTCGCGATACGGTGGTAGTGCTCCTCGATCCGCTTGCCGAGGTTGCGTGATCCCGAGTGGATCATGAGCCACACCTTGGACTCGTGAAGCTTGCCCTCCGTAGCAGTCTCCGGGTCGCGAAGATGGGTGGACTTCTGCAGCTCGATGAAGTGGTTGCCTCCGCCGAGCGTGCCGAGGTTCATGCGGTCCAGTTTCGACGGCCATAGGTCCGAGCGCATTCCGTTGTTCGCGGTGTACTCATCGAAACCCTCCCAGTCCTGAGTCGTCTTGTGGGATACGCCCTCGCCAACGGGTATGCGCTCCTTTAGCTTTTCTTGAAGCGCTCGACGGAACGACATATCCGCAAAACGCTCCGTCGGGATGTCCGTCTCCGTTGCGATCATGCCGCAGCCGATGTCCACGCCGACCGCCGCGGGGATTATGGCGTTGTCCGCCGCGACCACTCCGCCAATCGGCATGCCGTAGCCTTGGTGCGCGTCTGGCATCAGGGCGACGTGGTGGAACAGCGCCGGATGCCGCGCGAGGTTCGCAGCCTGCTTCACTGCGCCATCCTCGCAGTTTTCGCACCAGCTCTTTACGGGGATTGAATACCCGCCCTCAAACTTCTCCCATTTCATCTTCGTTGCCTTTCAAGTTCTTAATTGCGCGATCACATCGCGGTTGGTAGTGTAGTGTTTAGTCTCCTTTTGGACATCAAGCTCGCCTCCGGTGAACATTTCCATTGGGACGAGCAGTTGGTCGGCGAGGTGTTTTTCGCACGCCTTGCCGGACTTTACGAACTCGCGCACCGCAGTGACGATTTCGTTCGCCACCGATTTGCGCGATTTGGAGTATGTGCCAATGGAAGAGAACACCACGGATCCGCGTTCGTAGTCGAGCTGAGCATAACAGTAGTTTCCCGGGCCGAACGACTTGACCCGCCGCACCTCGTGTTCCAGCCCCAGTTCGCTCAGCTTATTGCCGACGATTTCGACCTCCGATTCCGCAATAGAATCATGGAGCGCCGAAACAACGCCGACGACTTTTCCTTTACGGAATGTGCCAAGGTTCGTCAGTTTGTATTCGTGCGGCACGGCGTCCACGGCCAGCGGCCACACCCTGAGCCTCACGGCGCCGCCCGCCGCAGGGTAGAATCCGCATGCGTCCAGCTCCGCCTCAACGCGGGCGCCCATCCTTCGAAGCTCGGGAAGGTACGTCTCGGCGAAGAACTCCCAGATTGGTGCAAACGGGACGTGCGTCCCGCCGGTGATCGTCACGGTGGATGGCGTGTCTGCCTTCAGTAGTATGGGCAGGATGGTCTGCGCCACCAGCGTTACGCTTCCGGCGGTTCCGATGTCGAAGCGATAGTCGCCGCCCTTGATCATACCGGGTGTAAACTCCAGCTCGCTCGCCCCGACCTCAACGTCGGACACTTTCGCGCCGCAAATTTCGGCAACGGCCCGGACGCACGTCAAATGCTGTCGCTTCAATCCCGGTTTCTCGCGTCCGGCGCGAATCTTCTCGATCCGCACCGGCTGTCCCGTTGCCGCGCTCAGCGTCAGCGATGTGCGCAGCACCTGCCCGCCGCCCTCGCCCCGCGATCCGTCTATCACAATCACCTTGTTCATGCCATCCTAAAGCAATATCCGTGCCAATACAAAACTCATTATAAAATATAGGTTGTTCATGATACAGTAATCAAATATTCTAATATATATCATTTTGTATATACATTTCCGAGGGAACTTTGATATAATAACCCCCATGAAAACGACAGCAATATCTGTTCTTGGAACGCAGAAGGACGCACACGGTGGGGCAGGACCAGCCCGCTGGGACACCTGGCGGCCGACCATCGGTCTCGTCCAGCAGGAGAACCTGCCCATCGACGAGTTGCACCTCATCCTCAACAAGGAGTTCATGCCGCTCGCGGAAAGAATCAAGGCAGACATCCTCTCGGTCTCGCCGGAGACCAAGGTCGTCTTCGACATAATTCAGCTTAAAGATCCTTGGGATTTCGAGGAGGTTTACGGCAAGTTTTACGATTACGCGAAATCACCTTGTTTCCATCATGAGAAGACGGAATACTACATCCACATTTCCACCGGTTCGCACGTTGAGCAGATTTGCCTGTTCCTGTTAGCGGAATCGCGCCACCTCGCGGCGAAGCTGGTGCAGACCTCCCCAAAAGAAGGTCATGTCCGCCATTCGAATGACCCAAAGGGAACGATAAACATTATCGATCTGGATTTGTCACGTTACGACAAGCTCGCCAAGCGTTTCGAGATTGAGCGTCAGGACGATCTTTCCTTTCTTAAGCAGGGAATCGACACAAAGAACGCGGCGTTCAATAAACTTATCGAGACAATCGAGCGCGTGGCCGTGCGTTCCTCGGACCCTATCCTGTTGACCGGTCCGACCGGTGCCGGGAAAAGCCAGCTCGCCAAGCAGATATACCTTCTTAAAAAGCAGTCCGGCAAGGTTAAAGGCTCGTTCGTTGCCGTTAACTGCGCGACTCTGGGCGGGGATTTGGCGAAATCGGCTCTGTTTGGGCACAAGAAAGGATCTTATTCCGGCGCCGGCGCAGACCATGACGGGTTTCTCAAAGAGGCGGATGGCGGTATCGTGTTTCTTGATGAGATTGGTGAGTTGCCGCTTGAGGCGCAGGCGATGCTGTTAAAGGCTATCGAGGAAAAAACGTTCCGTCCCCTGGGCGCGGCTAAGGACGAACGCAGCGATTTCCAGTTGATTTGCGGGACGAACCGCGATCTGGCGCTGGATGTGGCTGATCGGCGTTTTAGGGCAGATTTGCTGTCACGTATTAATCTCTGGAGTTTCAATCTGCCCGGACTTGCCGAGCGGCGCGAGGATATCGAGCCGAATCTCGCTTACGAGCTGAACCGATTTTCCGAGAAATCTGGCAAGCACATATCGTTTAGCAAGGAGGCGCGCAAGCGTTTTATGGATTTCGCGCTTGATCCGGCAAACCGTTGGTCGGGTAACTTCCGCGACCTGAACGCGATGGTAGTGAGAATGGCGACGCTGTCCGACGGCGGACGCATCACCGAGGAGGTCGTTGAGGACGAGATTGCCCGTTCGTCTCGGGATATGCGACAGAACTCCGCGGCGGAGTCATCCGTGTCTGGCATAACCGGCGACGAGCTGGCCAGTCTGCTGGGAAAGGATTATGTTTCGCGTTTCGACGAATTCGACCTCGTGCAGTTCGCGCACGTCGTTGCCGTTTGTCGTGCGGCGGATTCTGTCGCGGACGCGGCGAAGCGGCTCTTCGCCGTGTCGCGCAAGGCGAAGAAGTCGAACAACGATTCCGACCGGTTGGCGAAGTATCTTTCCCGTTTCGGAATTAAGTTCAAAAACCTTCGCCTTTCTCATTTGTAAACAGTTTCTTTTTGAAAACAAAGGAGAAAGCTAGACTTGTCCAAAAACTGTTTAGAACAGCAATTTTTGCGTTGCGGTATTGTGCTTTTCCGTGGGTTGTGGTATTATTAATCCGATTTTTGAACTAGGAGGTTTCTTATGCCAATGTTAGGATTTGACCCGCTATACATGATTTTGCTTCTGCCGTGCATTGCGTTGTCTGCGCTGGCATCGCTGCTGGTGAAGACGGCTTTCGGCAAATACTCCAAGGTGCGCTGCTCATCCGGTCTGACCGGCGCGGCGGCGGCCAAGCGAATGTTGGAGTGTAACGGGGTGATGGACGTTCGGATTGAGCGCATCAGCGGCTTTTTGTCCGACCATTACGATCCCACCGCCAAGGTGCTGCGGTTGTCGCCGGACGTTCACGACGGTAATTCGCTCGCATCGGTGGGTGTAGCTTGCCATGAGGCCGGACACGCCCTTCAGCACGCGACTTCCTACGTGCCGCTGAACCTGCGCACTTGGTTGGTTCCGATTACCAGCATCAGCAGCAATTTCGCGATTTACGTTTTCTTTGCGGGGCTGTTGTTCCAGTTTAAACCGTTGTTGATGGTGGGGTGCGCGATGTTCGGGGCGGCGGTGCTGTTCTCTCTGGTGACGCTGCCGGTGGAGTGGGACGCCAGCGCCCGCGCCAAGCGGCACATCGTAATGGCGGGGGTGGTAAGTCCAGACCAGTCTGGTTCCGCCGGGCGGGTGCTTAACGCGGCGTTCCTTACTTATCTTGCGGCAGCGATGTCCTCGCTGATGACACTGTTCTACTATTTGCTTCGTTCCGGCCTGCTGGGCGGACGGAGCAGGGATTAAAGGAGAATTCAATGGAAAAGAAAACGTGCGCCTTCAAGGCGGAGATCCGGCAGATGCTGGACCTGGTGATTAACTCGCTCTACTCGAAAAAGGAGATTTTCCTTCGGGAACTTATCTCCAACGCGTCGGACGCGATTGACCGCGCCCAATATCTGGCGTTGACCGATAAGACGCTGGTTGCCGACAATCCGGAGTGGAAGATCGACATCATCGCCGATGCGGAGGAAAAAACGTTGACGGTGGTGGATAACGGAATCGGGATGAACGCCGAGGAGTTGGAGAACAACCTTGGCGTGATCGCGCGTTCCGGAACCAAGAATTTCGTGCAGAAGCTTTCCGAGGACAAAGCCCCCAACCTACCGGAACTTATTGGGCAGTTCGGGGTGGGCTTTTATGCCGCTTTTATGGTGGCGGACGAGGTTACGGTGATTACCCGGCGCCGGGGCGAGGCGCAGCAAGGGTGCAAATGGACTTCCAACGGCGACGGCAACTACACGCTGGAGGACGCGGCCCGCGATCAGCCCGGCACTACCATTGTGTTGAAACTGCGCGAGGGGATGGACGAATTCCTTGACAAGTGGCGTATCGAGATGTTGGTGAAGCAGTATTCCGACTTTATCGCGTATCCGATCCGGTTCGGGGAGAAGGGCGACCCCCCGGCGGCGGACGCCAAGCCGATGAACACCATGAAGGCGCTTTGGAAACGGCCCAAGAGCGAAATTAAGCCCGAAGAGTACAATGAGTTTTACAAGCACATCTCGCGGGACTTTAACGATCCGTTCAAGACCATCCATTTGTCGGTGGAGGGTGCGATTGAATTCAAGGCTTTGCTGTTCCTGCCGAAAGAGCTGTCGTATGATTTGCTGATGCCGAACCACAAGTACGGCTTGAACCTTTATGTGCGGAACGTGTTCATCGGTTCCGACTTTGAGATGCTGTTGCCGGATTATCTGCGGTTCACCCGCGGGGTGGTGGATTCCAGCGACTTGCCGTTAAACGTCTCGCGCGAAATGCTGCAGGATGACGCGATAATCCGCAAAATCAAGAGCAACATCACCGGAAAAATTCTCTCCACCTTGGCGGAGATGATGAAAGACAGCAGAGTTGACTACGAAACCTTCTTCACCAGTTTCGGGCGGATTTTAAAGGAAGGCTTGCACACCGATTGGGATAACTCCGATAAGCTTAAGAACCTGTTGCTGTTTGCCACGGCGTCCAGTGACGGCGCGAAGCAGGTGTCGCTCAAGGAGTACATTGACGCGATGCCGGAGACGCAGCAGGATATTTACTATCTGATCGCCGAGGACATGGAGACCGCCAAACAGTCGCCGCATCTTGAGGCGTTGCGCAAGCGCGGTTACGATGTGTTGCTGATGACGGACCCGATCGACCAATGGATCATTGACCGACTTGACCAGTTCGACGGCAAGAAACTGGTCGCTATCGACAAAGGCAAGCTGGAGTTCGGTTCCGACGCCGAGCGCGAAGCGGAGAAGAAACAGCTGGAGGCGGCAACCGCCGACTATAAACCGTTGATCGATTACATTCAAGGTGAGTTGGATGACGATGTAAAAGAGGTGAGGTTGTCGCCACGGCTGACCGATTCCGCGTGTTGCCTGGTCGCGGACGAAAACGCGATGAGCGCGTCGATGGAACGGATGCTCCGCGCGATGAAGCAGGACATTCCCAAGCAGAAACGGCTATTGGAGCTTAATCCGTCCCATCCGTTGATCAAACGGATGAAAGAGATGCTGGACACCAATCAGGACGACGCTAAACTGCACGATTACATTGATCTGCTGTACGGGCAGGCGTTGTTGAGCGAAGGGTCCGCCTTGAAAGATCCTCGCCGGTTCACCCAATTGGTCGCCGATCTGATGGCAAAAGCGTAAGTAGGGCAGATAAATGAAACAATCGCGCTTCCTTTTATTCGTGGCTATGCCGTGTGCCGCTTTGGCGGCGGAGACGGTGTTATGGCCATCCGGCAACACCGTGATGCGGGCACAGGACGATTCGTCCCTTAACATTGCCCCCAACGGCGCGGCAGTGGTCAAAACCGGATCGAGGGCATCATGGCCCGGAATGCGGATGGATTTCAACGAAGGGGAGCGCGACCTGTCCAATTTCAGCCGATTGGAGATTTTGGTCAGCAACACCACCGACAAGGTGCGTACGGTGAACCTCAGCGTTAAGAGCCGCGCATTGCAGGGCGGATCGCCCGGCGGCAGCGTTGAATTGCTGCCGCACCGGACGGGGGTGATCCGTTCCAATCTGCGCAATATGCCGTGGCGGCTGGACGCTCCGTTGGCGTTGGAGGGAATGAACGGAGTTCCTTCTTCTTCGGGCGGGGCGACCGGCGGCGCGTTTGACATTTCAAAGGTAAACTCGTTCCATATCTTTTACAACCGCGACGGAACGGAGTCCGGTTTCGCGGTGCTTCGGGTGCTGGCGTTTGACGACGGGGCCGGACAGAAGGTGCTGCCCGCCGCGACGTTCATGCCGTTCGTTGACCGTTTCGGGCAGTTCAAGCATGATGATTGGCCGGGCAAAATCCACAGCGAGGCGGAGCTGTCCGAATCGTTGCGCCGGGAGGACGCGTGGCTGGCGGATCATGCCGAGTCGCCAATTCCGGGCGCGGATCGTTTCGGCGGATGGAAGGACGGCCCGCAGCTTACCGCGACCGGCGCGTTCCGTACCGAGAAGGTGCGGGGCAAGTGGTGGCTGGTGGATCCTGACGGACACCTGTTTTTTTCGCACGGGGTGGATTGTGTGCACATGGGAGCTGACACCGGAATAACGTTCCGCGAGAAATATTTCGAGTGGCTTCCGCAACGGGACGACCCTGTGTTCGGAAAAATATATTGGGAACAGAAATGGCCCGCTGCACACGGGTTTTATAAAGATTCCGCGCATTTGCCGTTTACGCTGTTCGACTATTCAAAGGCCAACCTAATCCGTAAATACGGTAATGAGTGGCGGCGGATCTTCCCGGAACGCGCGCATCGTCGGATTCACGCTTGGGGGTTGAATACCGTAGCCAATTGGTCCGCCCGCGAAGTGATGAACCTGCGTAAAACCCCGTACACCTCCACCTTTGGCACCAGTGGGCCGGAAATCGCGGGATCCAAGGGATGGTGGGGAAAATTCCGCGATCCTTTTGCGAAGGAGTTTATCGACAACGCCAGAAAATCGGCTGAGAAAGAGGCCCGCCAATCTGGCGACGATCCGTGGTGCATCGGTTATTTTGTGGACAATGAATTGTCGTGGGGCGGCGATAATCTCGAATTGGCGCGCGCGGTGTTGCGTTCGCCCGCCACCCAGCCGGCCAAACTCGCTTTTCGGGAGCAGTTGGAACGGCAGTACGGGAATATCGCGGCGTTAAATGCGGCGTGGGGAACCGGCTATGCCGATTGGGACGCGTTTCTGTCCGGAGTGAAGGTACCGGACGAAAAACGTTGTGCAAAGGATATGGAGAAACTGCACCGGTCAGTGGTGGCTCAGTATTTCCGTACCATACGTGATGCGATCCGTGCGGCGGCCCCGAAGAAACTGTATTTGGGCACCAGGATTGCCTGGGGATCTAGCGTGGTTTACGAGGAGTCCGCCCGCTACTGCGATGTGGTTAGCGTAAACATTTACAGCCATACGCCGGTCCGGGATTTGCCGCCGGGCTCGGAAGACAAGCCGATGATCAACGGCGAGTTCCATTTCGGGGCGTTGGATCGTGGAATGTTCCATACGGGTTTAGTCCCGACCCATGACCAGAAAGAACGCGCCCAGTGGTACCGTGATTATGTGAACGCCTGTCTGGACCATCCCCGTTTTGTGGGTACCCACTGGTTCCAGTGGCGGGATCAGGCTTTGACCGGACGAACCGATGGGGAAAATTATCAGATTGGTTTTCTTACCATTTGCGACGTTCCTTATCCGGAATTGGTGGAAGCCGCCCGCGATATCGCCGCGACAATGTATCGCCGCCGTTACGGTGATGGGCGTTAGCTTATAATCCGGCACTCATTCAATCGGCGTTGAATTTCGGCTCGGGTTTTCCGCGCATTTCCTGGTCGTTGTCGTAGCGGTAAACAAAAGTCTGGTTGTCGTCCGCCGCCGCCACATCCATTTGTATTGGGCCTTCCTCTTCTTCCGGGGTGATGCTTCGGGTTGTCCTTAAGTAATAGCGGAGTTTGTTGGCTTCATGCGGCCGGTGTTGCGCATCGCGGGAGACGATGCGCAGACCTTGCGGGGTGAAATATTCGTGACGCATGCCGCGAGTGCGGATCCAACCCATAAAGTTGTTGGCGGAATCGTAAACGTAATCGTCCCGCCAGTGTTTGGATTGGGTCAGCATAGGGTTTTTGTATCCGGGCTGCGGCGCGTCGTAGTCGATGCACAATATCCGCCGGTCTTGGCTGTACAGTCTGGTTTCCTGCGGCAGGAAGCAGACGCTGATAATAGACGGCATCGAATATTGGCCGTTTTTCACCATGATGGCGGCAATGTCCACGCGGCTGCTCAACGGCGAATCTTTGGGGTCGCCACTGTTGCGGCGAAATGTCTGGTGGTAGCCGACGCGCACATTCAGCAATGAGTTGTCCTCCGGGTCGGCAATGAACCGGATGAGATTCGTGTCGCCTTGCAGCACCACCCATTGGAGCGTTGCGCCGCTGTAACCGATATCTGGGATCTTGAAAGTGTAGGTGCGGTAGAAATCCTTGCCCCGGAAGACTCGTCCGATGCAAAAATGGGAGATGCAGTAAAACTCGTTGACGTTTGGGATATCGAAGAAATCGGTTCCCGGTGCGGGTTGGCTCTCCTTGACCAGTTGCAGCATGGGCGGCGGTGGAATATCGTCCGAAAGGTCATGCGCCAGCCGGAGCAGTTTGTGTACGTCGAGGTTGTCAAACCGGAACGCCGCGGGGTGGGCTTTTGCGGTAAGGTAATCGTCGGGTTTGACCACGGTCTTCTGGGCGCGTCGGAAAAGCATGTTGAGCGTAAAGCCAAGCCGATCGCTTTTAATCAGCGATTCGCGCACGTTCGGACGCATGGCCTGTATCGCCATGATGGCGGCTTTGGCAAAAGGAATTTCACTGCCCTCGCCGCCGACCGTTGCAATAAGGGTGGGGAGATTGGCCGGAAAACGGTCTTCCGCATTTGGCCGATAATCGTCAAAGGCCGGGGCGAAAAAAATCTGGTTGGCGATGGTGGTTCCGGTGAGGCGGATTTGCGCGCCGGAATCGGCGGAGGTTGACATCGGCAACGACATATTGAGGAATCTTCCGGTGATGTGTGCCGACGTGGTGGCTACCACGGGATGGTAGGCGGTGCGGCCTTCGCGCGCGAAAAGCGTGTTGGGCAGGCCGACGTTGAGTTGGCGTTCCGCCATTTCTTGGCAGAACTGTAGATTGACCACCGACGGATGGCGCAACTCTTCGGGCAATTCGCCCCGCCCGGTTCGTTCGGCGTACAGTACCCGGAACGACAGGTCGGCGGTACCCTCGGCGTGCCATTTCAGCAGTTCGTCGAAACCTTCCCATCCGTTGGTGACGGCGGCCGGGGGTACGGTGATTTGGGTTTCGAAGAGGTTCATCTCGGAATCCCAAAGCGTGTTGGACACGTTTTGCGTGGCGGTGCCGTCCATCGCGATGGACATGGTTTCCGGTGCCGGCGGTTGCTGCTTTACCTTGCCGGCCTTGGGGTCGCGGTCGAACACGCACGGCGCGGCGTTCAGCGAAATGGCGGCAACCGCCAACAGCGGCAGGAGCGACTTTACCATTGCGGCGGTTACCCCGCCGAGCTTGACCCGCTTAAGTCTGGAAGTGCCGCCGGTGATGATCTCGACCGAGCGTTTGGGCAGTTTCAATTGTTTGGCGAAGAAAGACGATAGTTCCTCGTTCGCTTTACCGTCCACGGGCGGGGCTTTGATGCGCATCCTCATCCAATCGGCGTCTGTGCCGGTTATTTCGGTTTTGGAGGCGCGGGGGGTGGCCTTGATGGTCAGAATCACTCCGTCACTGTTTTCTGTGATCCAAGGCATGGTCGGGAATCCTTTCAGGCCGGGTTAAAGTCCGTAGGTGGATGGCGGCAACGTAATCAGCTGGCGAAGCGCGTTCCCGATAACGGAGTAGACGATGTTGACTACGAAGAAATAAATTAGCGGAACGAAATCAATACCGCCGCCGGCGATGTTCGGGGAACGGAAACGGGCCAACACCATGCTGACACATTCGTTACAAATTACCATGCCAACCTGGAAACGGAAAATTACGCAAACGATGGAACCTATAATGGCGGCGAAAAGAATCTGGTTGGCGTAGCGAAGGCCTTCCGCCACCACCAGCATCGCCAGATACAGAGTGCGGAAGAACTGCAACATCTGCGGGCCTTGGGTGAAAGTCGCCACCGTTATTTTTTCGGCCGGCGCAAAAAAGCGTGGCAACGCCTGTTGTCCGCCTGCTATGCGCGACATAATTTCCGGATCGGTGATTTCGGTGCAGAACATCATCAGTCGGCAACATCCGAAACAGATCGCCAACAGTATGATGGGCTGAAGCGCCAGATGGATTTGCGAGTAGGGGCGGGTAAAGAAACAAAAAGCGTCGTATGCCCGTCCGGCACGGCTGGTCGGGGTAATGGTGCTGATGAACAGAAACGCGCTCCATGTGCGAATGATGAACAATCCGGATTCGACGGCACTAGCCGCAAAGAGTTGCGGAAGGGCGGGGGCGGCGTCAGGCGCATGTAGCGGGGAACTTATAAGCCAAAGACCGATTGCGGTGGCGGATTGGAACCCTATACGGTACAAGAGCATGGTCTTAATCGTGAATACCAGCGCAAACAGCACGATGTCCGCCATGCGGGCGGGGAGGCGCAACGCGGGGCGGAAAAAATTGTGCAGCGCATCGAACCATCCGTTCGGCCCGGAGATAAACGGGTTGAAGAAAATCTCCGGACGGACCGGAGAGCAAATCCTTGCCAATAGCGCCAGCAGAATCAAATTAAAGAAAAGTTGCAGATAAACCATGGAAAAACTCCGGCGTTCCCCGATAAGACCCCGTTTGGTGTGTTACTACTTCCTCGTGTTTTGGGTCTAAACGACCAGCAGGTGTTGTCCTGAATCCACCGGAATCACGCAACCCGTCACCGCCTTCGCGTCTAGCAAAAAGGCTACCGCGTCCGCGATGTCTTCCGGGGTAGGGCGATTGTCCAGCAGCATTTCGCCGGCCGGTTCGTTCCCTCCGACCGGGGGCAGCACCGGTCCGGGCGCCACGCCGTTTACCCGCATGGTGTCGGCGAACAGGCCTGCCGCCTTTTGGGTAAACTCCAACAAATCGTGTTTAGTCTCCTCGTAAACGGTTTGCGGTTTTAGGCCGCCCAGCACCCGCGTGTCCAAAATGTTGACCACCGAACACTTCACATCCTCGCGTCCGGCCAATAGCATGGTAAGCTTTTCCGGTGCCACGTAGTTGACATTGCGCAGGGTTTCGTCATCGCCGCGGAACAATGCGGCGTTGTTCACAATCGCGCACAGTCCCGGCTCTTTCTGCATCAGTTCCGCGAACAGCCTTACCGCGCCGCCGGGGTCAGTGAAATCGGCGAGGTAGTCAGCCCCGGCATCCGAGCGGTGCGATGACACCACCACGCGCCATCCGCAACCGCGGAGTTTTTCCGCAATCGCTTTGCCAATCCGGCACGTGCCGCCGGTGACCAGTACCGTCCGTTCCGGTTGCATTGAGAATCCTTTCTGTCATTGTCCGCGCATATCGCGCGATGTCGCCAAGGCCAGCACCCGCCCTTGGTCGCCTACGGCGCAGTACCAGTGGTATGTCACTCCATTGTGGCGAATCACCCACGGCTTGTGGGCATACTGCTTGTCCCAAGGTTCGGAGGGGCGGATCAACGGTTCTCCCTTCCATTTCGTCCAGTGCGCAAGGTCGTATGAACAGGCGAAGGTGTCGAACGCGCTTCCGTTTTTGGGTTCCCAGAACGCGCCGAAATAGAACATTACCCACACTTTGCCGATTTTTACAACCATCGGGTCGCCGCTGATGCCAAGCGATTTTTCCGGGTCGCCGTTTGTAACCACCGAATCCTCGCCGTATCGAGTCCAGTTCAGCATATCTTTGGAAATGGCCATGCCGATACACTCCCCGCGGTTTCTGCCGTCCGGGAATTTGCTTTTGCCGTTGTAGAAAATCACGAATGGAGCGCCCAGCGTCTCGTCTCTGTCCCAGACCACATAGGATTTGTAGAGTGTGGTCCGTTCAAACACGCGCGCGTCCTCATGCCATGGGGCGAGCACGGGATTGCGGTTGTAACGGGTCCACGGTCCAATTTTCGTCGGGTCCTTTGTCCATGCCACGCCGATTGCCAGCGGGTCGGTTTCGTAACCTTTCTTGTACCCGCCGAGGTAGGTCATCCAATATTTCCCGTCGAACTGCTGGATGGTGTTAGCCCCGCCCCATTCCACGGTGAAAAGCGACGGCCCGCCATCCGCCTGCCAGCAATCCCAAGTGTGCGATGCGCCATAAGGAAGGATCTTCCCTTGCGGTTCCCAATGCAGCAGGTCGGCGCTTTTTGCGAGATAGGTTTCGTAGCCGTTTTTGTCGAACATGATGTACATCATATACCATGCATCGCCAAAACGGAATACGTTTGGCCCGTCCAGCATCTTGCCCTCCTCGGGCTTCAGCACCACACCGTACTTGTAGGGGGTCTGGACTTCGCGGTAAACCTCCTGCATGACCGTTTCCGGCACTTCGTTCGCGTTGGCGGCAGTCGTCAACGTCAAACCCAAAATCGAAATAAACCCTATGGCAGTTAAAGTTTTCATGTGAAAAATATTATCAAATCCCCGGCTTTCGCACAAACCTTTTCTTACGCTAACTTACAATAGGCAGAATTCTTAAAAATCGCCCGGTCACCTTGCCATATCGCCCTGAATATGCTAAAATATACCCGTCATTTGCGAAAGGTGTATTAGGTATTATGGACAAGTCCCCGTTCATTGGCGAGGCGACCGCCTACGACAAGAAACTGATGCTTGAGCGAAAAGAACCGTTGAGTTGGCTCAAGAGCGTCAGTGTGTTTGTTGTGGCATATATCGGTAGGTAGTTGATGAAAGCAACGGATGATAAGGCGGAGCGCAGGAAGATGGCAAAGAAATCAAAGCACAAGACAGATACTGCAAACTTGACAAAAAAGAAAGTCACTGTTGAGGTTGTGGAATCGGTCGAGAGCGAATTGTTCAAGAATGTTCGCGCCATTCTCGCCAAGGCGCGCGCGACCGTCTACACCGCCGCCAACACGGCGATGGTTGAGGCCTATTGGAACGTCGGGCGCGAAATCGTCGAAAAGCAAGGTGGCGCGAGTCGAGCGAAGTATGGCGATGGGCTTATGAAATCGCTCGCTGTGCGCCTTACCGCGGAGTTTGGTGAGGGATTCACGGTGCCGAACCTGCGCAACATGAGGCAGTTCTACCTTACATTCCCAAAACGCTACGCACTGCGTAGCGAATTGAACTGGACACATTATCGCATACTCATGCGCGTCGAAAGCGATGACGCGAGAGACTATTACTTCAACGAATGCGTGGAGGCAAAGTGGAGTACGCGCATCCTGCAACGGCAAATCGACACGCAGTTCTATGAACGGCTTGTTCGCAACCATTCTCCAAAGGCGGCAAGAGGACTTGTCAAGCGCGGCGCGCCGGATCCGCGAGACCTTGTGCGGAGTCCGGCAATACTTGAATTTGCGGGCATAGATACGCCGCGATACAAAGAGAAAGACCTTGAGGTGGCGCTTATCAAAAACATGCGAATGTTCTTGATGGAGCTGGGGCGCGGTTTTTGTCTTGAGGCGGAGCAGAAAACGCTCCGAATTGGCGATGAGACCTATAGCTGCGATCTGGTGTTCTACAATTATATTGCGCGTTGCTTCTTCTTAGTTGATTTGAAGGTTGGCAAAGTAACGCCGCAGGACATCGGGCAGATGCAGCTCTACAAGCATTACTACGAGCGTGAGATGATGCGTCCCGGCGACAATCCGCCTGTTGGCATTGTGCTTGGATCATCGGCGGATTCGGCGGTGGTAAAGTACACGCTCAACGAGCACGAACGCAATCTCTTCGCGGTCAAATACCATCTTTCGCTTCCAACGGTAGAGGAACTTCAGCGTGAACTCAAACGCGAACGTGCCGCCATCGAAGAGTCTCTGTTGCTTCTGGAGTTGAATGAGAAAGGGCAAGGGAAGCAATGAGGCAACAGCGCAAACATGTTCCATGCCGTGGCGCTTACAAGACCCTCGCGGCGTTGAAAGCCGCCTCTAAAATCCGCCGCATCGGGCCGACTAAAGGCGGATGTTGGGAAGTAGTGGAATGAAAGCTATGGAGGATAAGATGGAGAACCAAGAGAGTCAAGTCGATGTCCGTGACGGGCGCAAAGTTGAGGGTATGACGCAATCTGCACATGAAAGACAAGGCCTGATGACGGCGAATGAGAACCAGATAGTTGTGTATCAGCCGAACGAAACTGTCCGGCTGGATGTACGTCTTGAGAACGAGACGGTGTGGCTGAATCGTCATCAGATGGCGCAACTGTTTGGACGCGACGTAAAGACTATAGGCAAGCATATTGCAAACGCGCTGAAGGAGGAACTTTCCGACTTGTCGGCCGCATGGCTTTCACATGACGAAGGTTCATCAGCAGTTGTCGCAAAATCTGCGACAACTCGCAAAGGGAATATGCTTCCAACTGTCGCAAAATTTGCGACAGTTCAAAAAGAAGGAGCGCGTCAAATAGTACGACAAGTCGAATACTATAGCCTTGATGTGATACTTTCGGTCGGATATAGAGTCAAGTCGCCGCAGGGCATACTGTTCAGGCGCTGGGCGAATACTGTTCTGAAGGAGTATCTACTTCGTGGTTATTCCATCAACGCCCGTCTGAACCAGCTTGAAGACAAGGTGGATAGGCGGCTTGCCAAGCATGATGACGATATTGCAGAGCTGAAAGACAAAGTCGATTTCTTCGTGCAGACAAAGGAACCACCGTTGCAGGGCATCTTCTATCAGGGGCGCTATTGGGATGCGAAGTCGCTCTTGATCAAGTTCATCCGCCGGGCGAAGAAGGAGCTGATTGTGATTGACGCCTATCCTGGCGTGGCGACGCTTGACATGCTCGCGAAGCGCGGGCGAGGTGTGAAGATTGAGCTTGTTACGCACTCCAACGGCGAGCTTGAGGAGTCGGATTTCGAAGCATTCGCCAAGCAATGTGGCAAGTTCACCAAGACGATCTGCGGAATCTGCCACGACCGCTTCATCATCGTTGACGGCAAAGAAGTCTTCTGGACCGGCGCATCGCTCAAGGACGCCGGACGCCTTACCTTCGCCGCCGCCAAGATGGGCCCCGAGATCATCCCCGGTCTTCTCGCCTCAATTCGAAAGGCAACAACAGAACGCCGCGAATACGGCAAGTCGCTGCGCAAGGCGAAGAGGGGGGGTGCGAAATGAAAGGCCTTGGTGTAAACAGCTTCCGCTGCCGCGTAATGCGCTATGACGGACAAGTTGGCTCCCCGAAGCTGGACTTTGCCGAAATCCAGCGCAACAAGAAAAAGTTGGCTGCGATGGGTACGAGGTAATTTACGGAGGAATCGAAAATGAAAAAAGAAGATGGCGTGAAACTGAGCAAGAGGTCTGCAGATGGTAAGATTGCATATTTTATTAAGCCAATTCTGAAAGTCTTGCAGGACGCGGGCGGGCAGTTGGAACGCGCGGAAATCAAGGAGCGCATTGCCGATCTTGACGAGCAGATTGCCGAATTTGCCGAGGAAGTGAAGACATCAAAGAAGACGGGAAACACCTACAAAGAATTCAATTTCAAGTTCAACTTTGCGCTGAAGGATTTGCTTTTCAACGACTTGGTGTCTTTTTCGCATTCTTCTCCCGTCACATTGACGGAGAAGGGTGAGAACCTTAATCTGGACAAGCTTGATGTTTCGGAAGTAATCAAGACTGCCGCTAAGCAATGGGAAAAGCTCAGCAAGGGCAAACGCAAGAAAGCCGATTTTGACATTGGCGACAGTGAAGAGGAGATGTCTCCAGAAGAAAAGATCATCGAAGATTTCAATGAAACCTTGCTTGCTGCAATCGCAAAGATGTCCCCGAAGAAGTTTGAGGCGTTTTCGAGGGCGCTCCTCAACCGCATGGGGGTGGAGTTTACGGAGAAGGGTGTACAGGTCAGCAACGATGGCGGGATTGACGGATACGGTTATCATGTCGATGTCGACGATTTCCGGACGACGAGGGTGGTGATTCAGTGCAAGCGATACAATTCCGGTGCTGTATCTGAGCCGGCGATCAATCAGTTCCTCGGGACGATGAACAAGTTCCAAGCTGACTATGGCGTGTTCATCACAAACAGCAGATTCACAAACGCGGCAAAGTTGGCCGCGAAAGAAGGTTCCCCGATTACCCTAATCGACGGCAATGAACTTGTACGGCTGGTCAAAAAATACGAGTTGTACATCAAACCTGTCAAAACCTACGTGCTGGGCGACTTCTATGGGTCAAATGAGTAGAAATGTATGTGCAAAAATTTTAGCAAATCTTATTGCATTACAGAGCAAGGATACGATATAATACTCAGAAAATAAAGGAGTAATTGTAATGTTTGACTTTCAAAAGCATCTGCAAAAGTTTCCGCAAATCTGCTTTCAAAAGAGATGGGAAATATCGCCTAATACGATGTTTCAGCTTGGCCAGTGCGAGGCGATTGTGGAATCTTTGCGATTTTTGCCTCTTTCGCCCCAAGTGAGGGCCGAAATGCTTCGCGTTTCACTTGTGAAAGGTGCGATGGCAACAACGGCTATTGAGGGGAATACCCTTTCAGAAGAGGAAGTTCGGTTGATTCAGGAGGGTAAGTCAACCATTGCCCCTAGTCGCAAGTATCTTGAGCAGGAGGTCAAGAATGTGTTGGATGCGCTGAACACAATTCTGGTTGATGTGGTGGAGCGCAATGCAATTTCATCCGTCACGCCAGAAATGATCAAGGCGTTCAATAAATTTGTAGGTCGGGATTTGGGCGATGCGTTTGAATCTGTTCCGGGACAGTTTCGTGAGCATGAGGTTGTTGTCGGCGCATATCGTCCGCCAGATCATCGGGATGTTGTGCCGTTGGTCGGGATGATGTGCGATTGGTTGCGTAAGGAGTTTGGCTTTGCCGAGGAATCTGCCCCTGATTTCTATACGGGCGTAATCGAGGCGATTGTGGCTCATGTGTATCTGGTCTGGATTCACCCTTTTGGGGATGGAAACGGACGGTCTGCGCGGTTGCTGGAATTTTATCTGCTTTTGCGCAGTGGCTTGCCGGACATCTGCTCGCATATCCTGTCTAATCATTACAACGATACGCGTACCGAGTATTATCGTCAGTTGGGGAATGCCGGGAAGAAACGGGATTTGACGGATTTCATAGCGTATGCCGTTCAAGGGTTGCTGGATGGCTTGAGGTCCATCCTTTTCTCGGCACAGAATCACCAGCTTAAGTCGTATTGGAAGAACTATGTCCATGCTGAACTTGACGCTATGCGCATTTTGAAGCCGGTGCGCAAAAGGTGTGCGGTACTTCTGACTGAGCTTGAGTTGTTCAAGGACTATCGGCTTTCGGAACTGTTGATCGCAACACCCGCAATAGCGACCGCCTATCCGCTGTCTTCGTCACGCACGCTTGCGCGAGACGTGAAGATGCTGACGGCGAAGAATTTGTTTGTGGTTAATCAAGAAGGGAATTATCGCATCAATACTGATGTTTTGCTTGACCAGTTGCCACGCTGTCGCCGGTATCAATTGCCGAAAGGTCAGGATTGACGGGTAAAGATGTCAGGAAGGAAGAAAACGGCTAAAGGTTCCAATAAGAAAGTGGACAAAATTACGATAGGAAGGATGGACTTGCGGTGGACTTGGAAAATAAGGATAAAACGATAGACAAGGATGTTGCAAAGCAATTGGTCCTTAGTGGCAAGACGCCGCTTGAACAACTCACGGAATTAACGCACATAGTATATAATGTTGGGCGCAAGGTTTTACCTGGATATTTGAATGAGTGGTACCAGGAGGGGGCATTTGATTTTTTGTCGTGCCTATTAAGCGTTGCGGAGGATGGATTGTCTCGGGATGTGTTTTTCCGCGTGTTCGATATTGAGAGAAATTATTTAGACGTTTGTTGTCGTCAATCAGTCCAAGTAGTTGTTGATGTGTCAGAGAAGTGTTATCGGATAGCCGGTAAAGATTTAATAAGCAGTATGGCATTGGAAAAATTAAGGACGTATTTGTGCCGGTATCCAGAAGATATCGATGGCGCGATAAGTCATTACAAGGAGCACAATCCAAGTGGAGAAGGTCTGTCTTTCGTTTGGTTGGCAGCATTGAAATGTAATGCTCCGATGTATTGGGGGAAGCTGTTAGCATGGATCGACGATGCAAAGTCAGATGAGGGGCTAATAATTGCCTTGCATGTGCTGACAATGTATCCAGTGGAGTTGGACGCGTCTTTTGTTGAAAGTGAAGTTGTAGAGCGAATTCTCAAGTGTCGCATTCGGTGTGTTGGTGATGGTGCCAAAGGTGAATTGTTTAGGGCTGCTACAAATTGGAGTAGGTTTGTCCAGAGGAACGCACAAATTCGGCTTCGTGAATTGTCTAATGAGCTTGTGCATGAGGGTTGCCCGTCTGTTTTGTATTACGCATCGCAAAATGCACATCAGATATTCGAGCAACAGGTAGAGGCCGATGTCAAATGGTCATTATCGGAATTCCTGAAAGTTGACCTGAATCATAAGGGGACATTGGAGAACATCTCATTTTACTTGCAGAAGGTCGTTGCCAAGTTCCCCGCGCAGGCGTTTAAATTTATCGAAGAATATTGCGTTTCACATAAGTGTAATATTAGCGTATTTGAGGGTCTCTGTCAAAGCTTGACCAAGTGTGACAAATGTATTCGAGATCGTTTTTTTACAAAGTGGTTGATGTCTGATACGATTGTGCTTGCACGAAATGTGCATGATGTTGCGTCGTGTCTATATCCAGAGAACCGCTTAGAAATAGCGGCAGACTTCAGCTTGTTGAATCAATCTGAGGAAGAGGACTTTATTTTGTCGTTTTTGCGGGCGATTGGGTGGCTCTATTTGACACCAGAAGCATGTGTAAGCTTTCTTGTCTCATGTGCATGCCTCATGACAGTGGACAACTTGAAGTCTGTTTACAATGATTTCTTTTATCTTGTAGTACTCAATTACCTTGATTTGTATAAGAGTGAATTGGAAAAGATTCATGGCGAAAGACGGACGAGGGCGAATTTTAAATATTTGAAAAAGTTGGCAGCCTTGGCGGATGATTGGTGGAAGAAATTAAGGAAAAAGGGTGAATGTCCTGAACTTACACCTAGTATGCGACAGAGAGAACTTTGCGCCAAACATCGGAGCGAAGTTTATGGTAAGGCAATGAGGGGGGCTCGTGAGCTGTCGGTATTGTCCTTTATCGCTAGAAATATTCAGCTCCTTCATGGTCGAGGATGGATTGTCCCGACGTTCACATCAGAGGGAGAGAAGCTGCAGGAATCGGTTTTGAAACGATTTAGTGCGTCAGTAAGAATATCAAGGTTGTCGGAGATAGAAGGACACACACTTGAAACTCGATTGACGGAATTGCGGCGAGTTCGTTGGGAGGGGCGCGTATGAAACTGATGTTGACGGAGTATTTGCGGAGCATGGGGGAACGGGGTGGATTAGATCTGCTTGTCGCTAATTTGCTTAGTCAAATGGGCTTGACTGTTTTAACGACCCCAATTCGGGGGTCGAAACAGTATGGCGTAGATGTCGCGGCAGTTGGCAAGCTTTTAGACGAAGACGCTGATCAAACTATTTACTTGTTTTCTATAAAAAGCGGTGACATAGGCAGGGAGAATTGGGATGTCGGTAAGCAAGCGTTGAGGCCTTCGATAGATGAAATCGTTGACGCCTATCTTAATGGGTCAATATTGCCGCAATATAAGGGGTGTACAATAGTTATTTATATTTGCTGCGGCGGTAAGATTCAGGAAAACATCCTTCATTCTGTCGCAGGTTGTTTGGCTAAAGAGCAACAACGTGATCCTTCAGGATTGTTGAGGTTGCGGATGATGAATGGAGATGGGATTGCCAATTATATTGTTAAGTATTTTATGTCGGATCGATTGGTGTCCGTCAATCAAAGGCGATTGTTGTTTAGGTGCTTGTCGATGGCAGAGGATCCTGATTCAAGCATTATGTATTTTCGACGATTGTTGACGGCATTGTTGAAAGAAAAAGAATCGGTAAAGAAACGGATATTCCGCATTTACCAGCTTGGCATGTGCATAGGACTCCTCAAACATAATTGTACGGAGGTAAAGAATCTTGATGCGTGTTACCAGGCTGCGGAGCTGGCATTATTGTATGCTTGGGATTATCTTAATTTAAAAGATATGTCTTCTAAAAAGAAGATGAAGAAAGAGGTGGTAGCATTTAATCTACTGTGGTGGCAGTATGTTGAAATTGGGCAATGTTATTGCGAAAAAATTGCGGCGTTTTGCGATGATCCATATTTTATGACATATGCCTGCCATGCCGGGTGTGAAGTCGATCTCAATTTGCGGATATATGATGTCGTCGGACGGATGGCTTCGTTCGGTGCGGCTCTTTGGTGGTATGCTCTTGCTTTGCGTCAATGTAATGATTTGAGGGAGCCGTGCAAGAAGGTTGTGGGGAAAGTTGCTAATGCATTGGTAGGAATATTGAAAAACAACCCGACGGTTCATTCTTTGATTCGTGATGATTATGCGATAGAGATTGGATTGGTGTCTTTATTCTTGAATCAAATCATGTGGGGCGAGGAATTGCATCGTTGGTATCAATGTCTTATGAATCAGACCTATAAGAATTTCGTCTTTGGCAGGGCGTTTCCTTCTGTTGGATTGGATTATCTTGGACTGATTGAGCATTTGTCCCAATCGCATGATGAGCAGTATCAAAAGAAGGTCCTGCCGTCTAGTGAGCTGTTCCCGATGATTTATATGTTCGCGTCGGCATTGAAGTTTGATGACGTTTGTTCGGGTGTGGTGAATATTGTGAAAAAATTCTTAAAGGAATGTGATTTCCAGGTGTGGTTTCCGGAGCCATTGTCAGAGGATGCGTTTTACACGAATAATAACAATCACGGGATGCAACTCGTCTCTCAAAATTTGATAGAGGGCGAGAAGTTTATGGAGACAGTGTTCCGTGAGTGTGACAAAAGGTCGTTGCCGTATGCCTGCGCGTACGGTGCGTTTGGTGGACTGATTTTGTTGGGATGTCGCGTGCATCGTTGTCCGCTTCCGCCTCATTTTGTGCAGCTGATTGCAAAGGCTGCAGCAATAAGAAACGCAGAGGAAAAGTCGGCCGAACAAGGGTGTGACGCGAAATGAATATTTGGTATAATATTACCATCAACTTGAGAGGAGAAATCAATGATTAAAGATGCGATGGAGAAGAATGAGAAGGCGACGCCGAATGGGGCGGATCTGGAGGTGCTGAAGAAGCACTTCGGGATGTGCTTCAATAGCGACGGGTCGCTGGATTTGGAGAAGCTGAAGGCGCGGCTGGGCGATCAGGTGGCGATTTCGAACGAGGGCTACGAGCTGAAGTTTCTCGGCAAGAACTATGCGCGGCTTCTGACTTCGCTGGAGACGACGACGGTTGTGGTGCCGGACAAGAAGCACAATGCGAAGCCGGAGAATGCGAAGAGCAAGAACGTCTATATCTCCGGCGACAACCTCGACGCGCTGAAGCACCTTCTGAAGTCCAAGCAGGGGCAGGTGAAGTGCATCTATATCGATCCGCCGTATAACACCGGCTCGGACGGCTTTGTTTACAATGACTCCTTCGGCTTTAAGGTCGAAGAGCTCGCCAGCAAGCTTTCGATTTCCGAGGATGAAGCCCAGCGCATTCTTGATTTCACCAAACGCGGCAGTGCGTCCCATTCGGCATGGCAGATGTTTATGTATCCGCGACTGATGTTGGCGAGAGATTTGCTTGCGAAGGATGGCGTTATCTTTATTTCGATTGATGACAATGAGCAGGCAAATTTGAAGTTGATGTGTGATGAGGTGTTTAGCGAGAATTGTTTCCTTGGCACATTTCTTTGGAAAAAGCGGCAAAATGTCGATAGCCGCACGAAAACCGGAGTGTCTAGCGATCATGACTATTTGTTGTGCTATGGGCGGAGTGCGGAGAGTCGTATTCAGGGCAAGGAATCGGATAAGACAAAGTATTCAAACCCCGACAATGATCCGCGCGGTGATTGGATGAGCGCAGACATGTCGGGATTGGCGACTGCTGAACAGCGTCCAAACCTTCACTATGTATTAACAGATCCCGCAACCGGTCTTAAATATCCTTGCCCGGAGACGGGATGGCGCTATGAACCTATTCGGATGGCGGAGTTGATTGCCAACGGCGAAGTGCTTTTCCCTAATGATGTGACGAAACGTCCACGAAGAAAGAAATTTCTTAAGGATGTTGAGAGTGAGTTTACCGGTTTCAGCACGATTCTTAATACAGTTTTTAGTACGCAGGGGACTCGTGAGCTGAGAGAGTTGTTTGATGATGTTGAGGTGTTTGATTTCCCGAAACCGGTGGACTATATTAAGCTAATACTTCAACAGGGCGCACCCAATGACGCCCTCGTGCTTGACTTCTTTTCTGGGTCGGCAACAACTGCACATGCAGTGATGCAGCTGAATGCGGAGGATGGTGGCAATCGACAATTCATCCTTGTGCAGTTGCCTGAAAAGTGCCCTGAAAAATCTGCCGCTTTTACAGCTGGTTATAAAACCATTGACGAGATTGGACAGGCCCGAATTAAAAAGGCCGCCGTGAAGATTGCCGATGAGAATCCGTTGCTGGCGAAGACGATGGACTTGGGTTTCAAGCATTATACGCTGAAGGAGGTTGAGGGCAAGACGCTCGACAAGATTGAGAAGTTTGATTTGAATGACAATGCCTTGGCGGCTACGGATGACATTCTGAAGGAGTTCGGCGTTGAGACGGTGCTGGCGACATGGCTGGTGCATGACGGCTATGGATTCTCCGCCGAGCCGAAGGTGGTTGACCTTGACGGCTACAAGGCGTATTGGATGGAGAAACACATCTACCTGATTGAGCCGGGATTGAG
>DBXY01000061.1:261-2724 GCA_002309765.1 Verrucomicrobia bacterium UBA1200 | reverse complement strand
AATCCGGGCAATGTGGTTGTGTTCGGCTACAGCTTCTCGTGGACGCAGTTGGAGGCGCTGAAGAACAATCTCCTGAAGATTGCCGCGAACGGCACGAACAAGCACGTCCTTCTCGACAAGCGTTACTGAGGGCAAGAGGCAAATGGAAATTATACTTGAGAAGGCATTGCCGCATCAGCAGAAGGCGGTGGACGCGGTGAGCGGCGTCTTTGCGGGCGTGGCCTTCATGCCGCCGCAGCAGTTCTACGCCAATCCCAAGGTGATGTTCGGAAGCCCGGCGCTGCCGGAAAATCTTCGTCGGGTTCAGGATGAGAACAAGATAGATTATGCGTTTCGCGGGATCCAAACAGGCTCTCGCTATCTTCCGCTGGATATCAAGATGGAGACCGGGACGGGCAAGACTTACGTCTATACCCATCTCATCTACGAACTGCATCAGAAGTTCAAGATCAACAAGTTCGTGATTGCGGTGCCGTCCTTGGCCATCAAGGCGGGCACGGCGCAGTTCTTGACGGATGGCTACGTCAAGAAGCATTTCAAGGACCAGTGCGGATATGGGGCGGAGATCGAGTGCGAGGTATTGGAGCCGCCAAAGAACAAGAAGAAGGGGCGGCAGTATTTTCCTGCGGCGGTTGAGGATTTCGTCAAGGGTTCATGTCAGGTTGATAACCGCATCTATGTGCTGTTGGTCAACATGCAGCTTCTGACCGGAAGCAAGAATTCGTTGCTGCAGCGTGACGACTACGATGCGGGCGTCGAGGGCTTTTACCGTCCGTTCGACGCAATCAAGGCGACGCGTCCGTTCGTGATCATCGACGAGCCGCATCGTTTCTCGCGCGACCAGAAGGCGTACCAGGCCATCGAGAAGGAACTTGATCCGCAGTGCATCATCCGTTTCGGAGCGACGTTTCCCCTGCGGACGGAGGGATTTGGCAAGTCGAAGCATTCCGTAAAAGACTATCGGCATCTCCTTTACGACCTGAATGCCTGTCAGTCCTTCAATCAGGGACTGATAAAGGGTGTGGTGAAGGAGCACTTCGAGCCGGAGCATCAGAAGGACGCGAAGGTCAAGATCGTAAAGATCGAGTCCAGGAAGTCCGTACGGATGCAGTACCTTGAAGCGGGCAAGGCGAAGAAGAGCTTCACCTTGTGCGTTGGCGATTCGCTTTCGACTGTGAACGAGGCGTTCAGTGGAATCACCGTGCAGGCGATCGGGTCGGATGTGGTGGTCTTTTCCAACGAGTCGGAGAAGCGTGTTGGCGAGGAGATGAGCGTCGACGTTTATATGGAAAGCTACCAGAGGCAGATGATGAAGCTGGCTCTGGAGCGGCATTTCGAGGTCGAGCGGCACAATTTCTGCGACCAGCCGAACAAGATCAAGACGCTGGCGCTGTTCTTCATTGATGACATCGTGTCCTATCGCGGGGACGGCGAGAACGAGGACAAGGCCTATTTGCGGACGACCTTCGAGAAGTTGCTCAAGGAACGCATCAAGATCGTGCTGAAGGAGTTGGAGCCGTCCGAGACGGAATACAGGGAATTCCTTGAGGACAGCTTGAAGCGCATCAAGGAATGTCACGCTGGATATTTCGCCAAGGACAACGATTCGTCAGACGAGGCGATTGCCAAGGAAGTCGACGAGATTCTGCACGGCAAGAAAAAGCTGTTGTCGTTCAAGGACGAGGATGGCAAGTGGAATGTCCGGCGGTTCCTCTTCTCCAAGTGGACGTTGAAGGAGGGGTGGGACAACCCGAATGTGTTCACCATCGCCAAGCTGCGGTCAAGCGGCAGTGAGATCAGCAAGTTGCAGGAGGTCGGGCGCGGACTGCGCCTGCCGGTCGATGAGAACGGCAACCGTGTCTCGGACATGGAGTTCCAGCTCAACTACATTGTTGATTTCAGCGAGGCGGATTTTGCGGAAAAGCTTGTTTCACAAATCAATGCCGAGGCGCCGCTGGCAGTGACAATCACCGAGCAGAAGCTGCGAGAGGTTGCGGTGAAGCTCGGCAAGTCGCCCGACGAGCTGATGATTGAGTTGCTGACGAAGAAGTTCGTTGATTTCAGTCGGAACATCCAGCCGGAGAACCGTGAGGCGTTCTTTGAGGAATATCCCGACTTCGTTGGAGGTCTCAATGGCGGCAAGGTCAAGGATGCCAACAAGGAGAAAGCGCAGAAAATCAAAATCCGCAAGGAGCCGTTCGACAAGATCAAGAAGCTCTGGATGGAGATTAATCAGCGGTATGTGCTGTTCTACGAAGAGGAATTGAACGCCAAACTGCCGAAGGTCGTTGCTGAGATTTTCGCCAAGGATGTTTTCAAGGACGTCACGTTGACGAGTTCGCGCGTCAAGATCGCGAGCGATGGCGCTGCATTGTCGGTTGTGGAGGAGACGGGGGCGTCCTACGTCATTGAGAGCCCGATTCCCTACGGGACGTTTTTGCGGCGGATATCGAATGTGACGAA
>DBXY01000061.1:0-220 GCA_002309765.1 Verrucomicrobia bacterium UBA1200 | reverse complement strand
GCCGGACGCCGCGAAGATCAACGAACGGTCCGCGGCGCGGTTCTGCGATGAGTTCCAGTTGTGGAAGAACAAGGAGCTGCAGGGGCGGTTCTGCTATAAGAAGAGTGCGGATATGGTTACGGCGACTGCATTGACCAACAAGGACGGTTCGATGCGAAAGACCGTCACGCAGGGCGTGATCGGCACGAAGATTCTTGCGGGGAAACCTTGCAAGAAGTAC
>DBXY01000067.1:56055-68829 GCA_002309765.1 Verrucomicrobia bacterium UBA1200 | reverse complement strand
AATCATAAAAACGCGCACGGGTGAATTACGCAGATGCGCCCAATCATACTTGGATTAGGGCAGATCCGTCTTTTGCAGTATTTTCGGAGAAGAACACCAGATCAGACACGTTCTTGTTTCCGTCTCGCCGTGGATGCGCTGGACGCAGAGATAGCCGTCATACACGAAGTTGAAGTTGCCGTTGGTTACGGTCGCAAGGGACTGCGACCCTCCCGACACGGTCTCCAGATACTAAACCCTGTGGCCCATGCGGTCAAAGGACATGACGATGTTCGTCGAGCCGCAGGACCAGCTGACAGGGCGGTTCTCTCCGTTGTATGTGACCTGCCAGATACCGGTCGAGGTCTTGACGAGCGTTTGGTTGCCGTCGAGGTCGTATTGGGGAATGAATTCCTCGCGCAGAGACGCAGAGGTTTGAGATTTGGGTGTATTGGTTGAGGTTATTCGCCGTGTAGGTATGGTTGGTACCGAGGTCGAGCGACGAAAGGCGGTTGCCGATGTCGTCGTAGGCGTACGCATACTCCGTGATCTCTGCGCTCTCCGCTCCTCTGCGTGAGTAGATTAATTCGTTGCGGTCGTTGTAGCCGTAGGCGTCCGTACGGGTCTCGCTCATCGCAGTACCCGAGCGGGCGATCTCAGTCCGGCGCCCGAGCGCGTCGTTCGCGTAGTCGTACTGCGAGATCGTATCGCCGCCGAAGTCGCTCCTCACCTGCGCGAGGAGGTCGCGGCTATCCTCATACGTGTAGTATGTGTAGCCGCTGGAGCCGTACTTGATGCGGTCGCGGAGGTCGCTGCCCGCGAGGTAGCGGTTCGAGAGCCACACGCCGCCAGACTTTATCCTGTGGATGCGCCCCGAATCCTCCTCGTACTCGACTACCGTCATGCGGGTGCCGTCGATGGTGTAGCCCGTGCCGCGCCCGAAGTCGTCGTAGTGGCGCTGGAGCGTCTTCGAGTAGAGCCCGGACACCTTCTCCCGCTTGAGTGCCCCGTATGCGTCGTACGTGAGCTTCGTCGTGCCCGCTGCGTCAACGGCGTTCGTCTGCCGCCCAAGGGCGTCGTACATAAGCGATACCGTCGGCGTTCCGTCGGAATAGACGGTGTTCGTAAGATTGTTCCAGCCGTCGTAGGAATACGTCGTAACGACACCGTGCGCCCATGTCCTAGTCGCGAGCCTGCCCGCAGCGTCGTAGGCGTAGCGCGTAGTCGCACCGGCACGGTGGCCGGCGGCTCGCTCCAGATGTCCACGCCCACGTACTCCAGCGCGAGTGCGGCAAACGCCGCCGTAGCGAAAGCGGCGAAAAACCGTCCAGTCCATTTTTTCAACATTCTGGCCATTGCGTGTGTTCCTTTCGTCTTTGCGAAGCGATGCTGCTTAAGTGTGTTTTTCGCACCGAAAAACTTTCCTGTCTACAAGAAATAATTTAACATATTTCGATTTGGTGTGTAAGGATGAATTTTGACGAACTGGGAGTCGATGGACGTTGGTAATATTCTGGGCTTGATCGCCGGTGTTTGCTCAGCGTTCGGCCAGATAACAGGCGCAGGATCCGAAAGTGTAATAGCGGGTTTGCGGGTTCTGGAATCCGGCGGCGGTCAGGATTTGTTCCATTTCTTCGCCTTGCGGAACTTCGGCCACGGAATGCTGGAGATAGCGGTATTCAGCCGGATGTCCGGCGATTACCCGCCCGGCCAAGGGTATGCCGCGCCGTAGGTACAACCCGTGCAATTGCCGCACCGGGAAACGGCAGGGGCGCGCCAGTTCCAGCACCAGCACTACTCCGCCCGGACGCAACAACCCATGGGTCGCTTTTAGGCCTTGTTGCAGCGACTCGAAATTCCTCACTCCGAAAGCGATGGTGGCGGCGTCGAATTTTTCTTGGAACGCCGGCGGATGGAGAATGTCCCCCGCCACCAGCTTTATCCGGTTTTCCAGTCCGCGCCCGCGGACCTTTCCCTCCGCCACCGACAACATTTCGGTTGAAAGGTCTAATCCGGTGATTCTCGCGTCGGGAAGCATCTCCGCCGCCAACAGCGCAAAGTCGCCGGTGCCGGTGGCGACATCCAGAATCGTTCGCGGCTGGTGCTCCGCCAGCCACCGCAGAGCCTGCCGCCGCCAAGTCATATCTACGCCGAATGACATGATCCGGTTCATCCGGTCGTAGCGTCCCGCGATGGCGTCGAAAGCGTTTCGGATTTGTTCGGTCTTGGAGTCAGGCGACTCGGAATAAGGTTTTATGTCTTCTACGCTCATTTGTCCAACCCCAGCAGTTTTAACCATTCGTCCTCGGCGCGTTTGAGCGCGTTGGCGCGGTGCGAGATCCGGTTCTTGGTATCCGGGCCGAGTTCGGCGAAGGTTTTGTCGTAACCGTCCGGCACGAAGAGCGGGTCGTAACCGAAACCCTCCGCGCCGCGCGGGGCGTCGATAACACGACCGGCGCAGCTGCCGTCCACCGTCCACTCCCGTCCGTCGGGAGCGCAGAGCGCGATCGCGCAGCGGAAACGCGCGGAACGGTCGGACACCCCGTCCAGTTCCCGGAGCAGTTTCCGGTTGTTTTCGGCGCTTACGCACTCCGGGCCGGCATAGCGGGCGGAATGGACTCCGGGGGCGTTGTTAAGCGCAGCCACCTCCAGCCCGGAGTCGTCGGCAAGCGTCCACAACCCGGAGGTCTGGCACAACGTGCGGGCTTTTTTGAGCGCGTTGCCTTCGAAAGTGTCGGCATCCTCGTCGATGTCCTGCGGTAACCCCGGCACGTCGGCTGCGCTGATCAGTTCCAGACCCGGCGACTGGAAAATCTGGCGGATTTCGGTGACTTTGTGCTGGTTGTGGGTAGCGATTAAAAGTTTCATGGGGAATCCTTTCCGGTTATGCAATGACGGCGCGCAGCGGAAGCTGTTCCCAGCCGGGTTGGGAGAGCAGCCATTCCAACAGCACCGCGCACGCGAATGCGTCGTAAAGCGCGTCGTGCGGGGCGCGGGGACAAAGCTCGTTCAACCGGGACTGGAGATTCAAGGCGGTGACAACGTCATTCAGGGCTTTGCTGTGCAATCCGGGACAAACGCGCCGGATAAGCGCCAAGGTGTCGACCCACGGCCCGAATTGGTGCAGCGGCGCGGATTTGGTGAGCATGGTACGCTCGGTGCCGATATTGTGGGCGACGATCGGCACCCCGACGCATCTCGGCTCCAGCTCTGGCCAAAGTTCGGCCATGGTGGGCGATTGGGCCAGCGTATCGCGGATCTGCGCGTGGCGGCCGGGAGCGCGGCGGTTGAACGGACGGTCGGGCGCGACCCGGAGCCACGATTCGAAGGCGCTTTCTGGTACGACCCGCCCGTTGGTTATGGCGACCATACCGACCTGCCAAGGTTCCACCGGGAAACCCGGCACCGCGCCGGTGGTCTCAAAATCCATTGCGCAAAGCGACAGTTCCCTTACCGGCGTGGAGAGGTTCATAAGAAAGTCATCTGCTGGTCTTGCTGTTTTAGCGGTTCAAGACCAAAACGCCGGTAGCACAGCGGGGTCGCGACGCGGCCCTTCGGGGTCCTTTCCAGATAACCTTCCTGAATCAGGAACGGTTCGTACACCTCTTCCAGCGTGTCGGGCTCCTCGCTAACCGAAACGGCAAGCGTATTCAGTCCCACCGGCCCGCCGTTGAATTTCTGGATGATGGTGTCGAGAATGCGGATGTCCATTTCGTCCAGCCCGCGGGGGTCGATCTCCAGCAGCGACAGCGCCTGGTCGGCGACTTCCCGTGAAATGTGGTTGCCGGCGCGGACTTGGGCGTAGTCGCGCACCCGCCGGAGCAGGTTGTTGGCGATACGCGGGGTGCCGCGGGCGCGGGAAGCGATTTCCGTTGCTCCGCCTTCATCAATGCCGACTTCGAGCTTGGCGGCGGAGTTGGTGACGATGGCGGCAAGGTCGGCGGTGGAGTAGTAGTCGAGGCGGTTGATCAACCCGAAACGCGAACGGAGCGGGGAGGAGATCAATCCGCTCCGGGTGGTGGCCCCTACGAGCGTAAAGCGCGGCAACTCCAGCCGCACCGAGCGGGCGTTGGGACCCTGGTCGATCATAATGTCGATCACGAAATCCTCCATCGCGGAGTAGAGGTACTCTTCAACGGTCCGCTGCATCCGGTGGATTTCGTCGATAAACACAATGTCGCCGGGATCAAGCGAGGTGAGCAAACCCGCCAAGTCGCCGGGTTTGTCAATCACCGGTCCGGAGGTGGTCTTCACATGCACCCCCATCGCCTCGCCGAGGATGAACGCCAGCGTGGTTTTGCCCAGACCGGGCGGGCCGAAGAGCAGCACGTGGTCAAGCGCCTCTTTGCGCTGAAGCGCCGCCTCCACCGCCAGCATGAGCCGGTCGCGGATTTTCTGCTGCCCCACGAAATCGGAAAATTTTGTGGGCCGCAACCGGTTGTCGAAAGAGGCGTTCCGTTGGTTAAGTTGTTCAGAAGGGCGCGTTTCCATGGTAAGACCTATTGCCTTGAGAGTCCTTCTTCCTTAAGCTTGCGCCGAAGCCCCATGCCTTCGGTCACCCGTCCGGCGTCCATATAAAGGTCGGCCAGCCCGAAAGCGTACTCCGGCATTTTCCAGCGGGTGATTTCACAAGCCTTTTCGGCCAGTTTTATGGCGCGCGGGAAATCCTTTTTGGCGCGGGAACGGCTGGACAGGTTGACCGCGAACCGGTAAAGCGCTTCGGGGTTGTCGGGTTCAATCCGGAGGATTTCCTCGTACTGGACATCGGCTGCCGCGTGTTTGCCCTGTAGTGCTTCGATTTGGGCCAGTTCCAGCCGATATTCAGGCTGATTGGGCTGGGCGTTAACGGCTCGCACAAAGGAGTTTTCCGCGTTCTCGTAATGTTGCAGGGCGCGTTCGCAGTAGCCCTTGCCGTAGTGGGCCAATGCCATGTTGTCGTCGATTTTCAGCAGGTTGTCATAACACTGGATCGCGCCTTGGAAATCGCTCAGCCCCAACCTCCGCCGCGCCTCCAGTTCCAGCGAACCGATGAACCGAACGATAAAGATGTCCCGAGGATTGATGCGGTGGACATCCGCCGCCACCGACAGGGCGTCGAACTGACCGGTCCGCCGCATTGTCCGTATTTCGCCCTCGTTTTTCCCGTCGGCTTTCTTGCCGTCTTTTTCCGGCCCCGGATCCTGCTCTTCCATCTTCTTCATTTCCGCCAGCGCCAGTACCGAAAGCGACCGGGTCCGCATATACTCGTGGGTGCGTTTGCATACCGCAAGAAACACCGACTCGTCCATGCCGTCGCGGTCCAGCCAGTAGGTGCTGCTTTGGCGGCACTCCTCCACCAGCGAGGGTTGGAAGAGATCGTCGCAGTCGCCGAGGATGCGCTGGGGCAGTTTCAAGGTGCTGCGCCAGGCGGTTTCCACGGAATTCCGGTCGAGCCAACGTCCCAAGGAGATACCGTCGCAAACGAAGGAAGCGAAAAACTCGGGCAGCGACTGGATCCCGGCGCGGGCCAGATCGCGGGTGACGGCCTTGCGGTCGAACAGTTCAAACGCGGCCTCGGCCGAAGCGGTCAACCCGCCGCGATAATTGCCCTCGTCTTCGCCGGACGGTTTTTGAAGCCCGCCCAGAAACACCCAGTCGTACTGTCCCATGCACCAGTAGAGTGAAGACTCGAAAGCCGACCCAAACTCGCGGGCTATGGCGGCGAAGCGGTGGGTGGAGAGGGCGCGGGTGTCCAAATGCAACGCCACCACGCCGTTGGTGTTTAGCATTTCGGCGGCGGACTGGAAAGCCGCCGCGGTGTAGTCTTTTGCCGTGCCGCGCATCCACGGCGGTTCGGGGGCGAGATATACGATGTCGAACGACCAAGCCAGTTGGTCCGGACTGGGAAGTTTTGACGGCACGGGATCGGTGTTGGTGGCGCGGGCGTCGGCGGCCATGGTTAACGCCAGACACCGGTGGTCGGCCTTCGCTACGGCCAGCTTCTCAACCCCGGCGCGGTGGAAGAACGGCAGATACAGCCCGGCGTCGTTGCCGATGAAGGCGGCGGTTTTGGCGTCGGGACGGAACACCAGCGGCAGATAGGCGCTGAGGGTGCGGGCGGTGTGGTAGCGGTTTCCGAAAATCATCGGCCGCCCGTCGATGGTGAACACGAACCCGTAGTCCGGGTCGGTGAAGGTGTCCATGGTGTGGTGGGCGGTGCACAGTTCGGTTTCCGGCTTACCCTTGGCGAATCCGGTGTCGCGATAAATCAACCGGCAGGTGGCGCCGTCGCACGGCGAGGGGTGACGGACTTCGCGGGTGAACGCGATACGGCACATCACCGCGCCCGAAACCGCGCACAGCGCCATGACTATCCAATGCCTTGCCCGCAGATTCCCGTGGCGGGCTCTGGCGGTGAGGGCCGAAGCGGCGGCCAACACCGCGAACGCGGCGACGAACAGGCGGGACAGCCGGTCGATTCCGAACAGCGGCAATAGATGCGCCCCGCCGGCCAACCAACCCAGCCACAGCGGCAACAGTCCGGTAAGCAGGAAGAAGGTCGCCGAGCCTCTCCGGCGCAACCTGGTTCCGGAAAGGCAAGAGTTTTCGGTCATCACCGCGATACAGCCGGCGATGAACGCCGGGGCGGTAAACAGTGCCAGCGCGGTGTTGAAATTCAACGCCACCACGGTAAACGAGGTGCGGGTGCCATCCACCAGCAGCCGTTGCCAAAGGTATGCCAGCCGGTCGATGCGGCAAAGCGCGATTAGGGCGGTTACGGCGGCGAGGGTTAGCGGGATGGGCAGGAATCGCGAGGGGCGGCGGAGCTGGCCGAACAGCCACTCGAAAATCGTAACCCCCAGAATGAAAGCCGCCGCCATTAGCGCCGCGCCGGTCAGGGAGTTGATAACGGTCCGGCCCGCCAACCCGTCAAACACCCGCAGCCAAGTGGAGCAGAACGCTCCCAGAAAGATATTGGCGGCAAACGCCCAGAATGTCCACCAGCCGCGGAACGCGCCGTCGTTGTCCGGGGCGGACAACCGGTCGGGTTTGCGGCGCAACGAGGCGGCAAGCTGGGACGCGCACCGGGCGGCGCAGCCCCGGCGGCGTTCGACGGCGGCGGATGCGCGGTCGCCGAGTCCCTTACGGGCCTGGGGATCGCCCAACAGTCGGTCCAGCTCACGTTCCAGCGTCTCGGCGTCCGGCACCTGGATGATGGCATCGGAAGCCAACAGGTCGGACATCACCGGACGGAAGTTTTCGGTGTTCGGCCCGATCAGCGTGGGCACGCCGTAAAGGCAGGGTTCGATCATGTTCTGCCCGCCGTGCTCGCAGAGCGATTTGCCCACGAACGCGATATCCGCGCAGGAGTACAACCCCATCAGTTCGCCCGTGGTGTCGGCCAGCAGTACCGGAGGTTCCGCGCCGTCGTTGGTCGGGCTCGCGGTTTCGCCGTTCATCCGGCTTTTACGAAGGCACGGCAGTTTCGCCGCCAGAATGTTCGCCTCCACGGCGTCGGCCTTCTCAAAGTGGCGCGGGGCAATGGCCAGCCGCAATCCGGGGTGTTTGGCCGCCAGCCTACGGTACGCCGCGATGAGTATGGAGTCTTCCCCGGGCCAGGTCGACCCGCCGAGCAGCAGCGTTGAGCCGGGGGTGAGGAATCCGTGCCGTTCCAGAAAACCGCGTACCGCCGCCTCGGTTTCGGGGTTGCGGTTGGCGACGTCGAACTTAAAGCTGCCGGTGATCTGGATGGAATCCGGGTCGGCTCCGGCGTCGATTAGCCGGTCGGCATCCAGCTGGGACTGCGCGAAGATGGTTTGGAAGCAGCGCAGCACGGGCTTGAACCAGAACCGCAGCGCTGCGTAGCGCGGGGCGGAGCGGTCGGAAATCCGGGCGTTGATGAGGTACACCGGGATTTGCCGCTGTTGGCAGGACCGGATCAGGTTCGGCCAAATTTCCGATTCGGTGAGGATCAGCGCGCGGGGGCGGATTGCCTGCAACGCCCGTTTGACGCAGGGCAGGAAATCAACGGGATGGTAGATCAGCACGTCGTTGCTTGAGACCTGGCGCTGGGCCTCGGTCCAACCGGTGGATGAGGTGGTGGAGAGCACGAAGCGGATGCCGGGACACTCCTGGCGGAGCGCCCGCATCATCTGCCCCGCAACGTAAACCTCGCCGACGCTCACTGCGTGAATCCACACCGCGTTGCCGTTTAGGGCGCGGAAAGCGTTACGGATGTCGAGCGGGTAGTGGCCGAGCCGGTCGCCGAAACGGTTGCGGTAACCGCCGCGCCGCCGCATCCGGAGCAGGAAACTCGGCAGCATCAGCAGGTACCCGATGGTGAAAAAAAGATTGTAGAACCACCAGCGCATAGGTTGTTATTCGGTTTGCGGCAGTTAGCGTCCTTGTGCCAGTCTGGTGGCCAGCCGTTCTGGCAACCCGGCCCGGCGGTTTCGGTCCATTGCGGTTTCGATGTCGTACGGCACCCGGAAGAACTCGATTTCGCGGGTTTTCGCGGTGTACACGACGTACGCGGCGCGCGAATCGCCGTCGCGGGGCTGGCCTACGCTGCCGACGTTTACGAACAGCTTTTCGCCAAACCCGGCCTTGATCTTGCACGGCTCGACGCGCATGATGCCGTGCGACCGGCGGTAGATCATCGGCACGTGGGTGTGGCCGTGGAAACAGATCGGGGTGTTCTGGTAGCTGAAGTTCGATTCGGCGGCCAGTAGATCGAAAACGTACCCCCAGTGCTCGGGCATGTCCAAAGTGGCGTGTACCAAAGTCAGACCGCAGTGGAGCCGGAAGTAGGGCAGGTCGTGGAGCCATTTCCGGTCGTCCACCGAGAGCTGGCGTCGGGTCCAGTCGATAACGCTGGCGGCGAGCGGCTGGAAGTCGTCCAGACTTTCGTCGTACGAGCAGTAATGGTCATGGTTGCCGCGCACGGTGACGCAGCCGAGCTCCCGGATGCGCTTGATGCACTCCGAGGGTGCGGAGTTGTACCCCACCACATCACCGATGGAAATGAAATCGGTTACGCCTTGGTTCCGGGCATCTTCGATCACCGCTTCCAAGGCGTCAATATTGGCGTGGATGTCTCCCAAGACGGCAAATTTTCGGTCCATGCTCCGAATCCTTTCCGGCGCGGCTTCCGCAACGGGTTACACCAGACTGATGAGGGCCGCCGCCACGGGCAGATCCTCCGGGGTGGTGATTTTTATGTTTGGGCGCAACCACTCTACCAATTTGACCTGCTCACCGATCATCTCCACGGCGCTGGTGTCGTCGGTGACCACCAGTTTGCGCGCTTCGACCTCTTTGTAGGCCCGGATCAGCATGGAAAGCGGAAACGCCTGCGGGGTTTGCGCGGTCCAGAGTTTGGTACGGTCTTCGGTGCGCTCCACCATGTTGGCCCGGCCGACGCTTTTCACGGTGTCCCAAATCGGGGCGGCGGCGGCGGACGCGCAGTTGCGCTTGCAGGCTTTGAGCACGGCGGCGATCAGTTCCGGGGTGACAAACGGGCGCGCGCCGTCGTGGATGACCACGGTGCGCGTGTCGGCGTCAACGGCGGCCAGTCCCGCCCGGACCGAGTCCTGGCGGCGGCTTCCGCCCNNCCCCCGCCACCACGGCGTGGATTTTGGATATGCCAAACATTCTGCAAACGCTTTTCGCCGCTATCTGTTGGTCTTTGCGGACCACCAGAACAATCTGGTTGATTTCGGGGCATTGCTCAAACGCGCGCAACGACCATCCGATGACGGGCCTCTCCCCAAGGCTCGCGAATGCTTTGTCGATATTGGCGCCCATCCGCTCGCTCTTGCCGGCGGCGACAATAATTGCTGTGTTCATGGTAATTCTCCTACACTGAAATTGTCAGCGGTTATGATAGCATGAAGTATGGGCAAGAGCAAGTGTTTTCACGGCTAACGCCGCGAAAAAATTAGTTTTCCGCCCGTTTTTCCCGGTTATGCGCCCCTTACGCGCGGCATCACTTGCCGGTCGGGGCTTTGGTGAGCAGCGGAACGGAATAAAAACCGCGCGAGGCGGTGATGTAAAGGATATTGTGCTGCGGTCCGCCGATGCACACGTTGCCGCACCACGGTTCGGGCACCGGAATCATCCCCAACAGCTCACCGCCGGGGGAGTACACAAACACGCCTTTTGCGGTCAGATAAACCCGTCCCTCGCAGTCGATGGCCATGCCGTCGGACCCCTTTTCGCAGAACAGCCGGCGGTTGTCCAATGATCCGTCTGCAGCGATGTCGTAAACGTAGGTCTTGCCGGCGTTGATGTCCGAGACGTAAAGTTTCCGCCCGTCGGGGGTGCCGATAATGCCGTTGGGCTGGACCAGATCGTGGGTGACCCGCCGCGGGCTGCCGCCTTTGGGCAAGTGGTAAACCTGGCGGGTTACCTGTGGCGGCTCCTTGTGCGTCCACCAGGGGCGGCCGTAGAAGGGGTCGGTCAAATAGCAGTCGCCGTTGGGTGCCGCCCATACGTCGTTCGGCCCGTTGAAATCCTTTCCGCCGTAGCCCTTGGCGATCACGGTGACCTGTTTGTCGGGCGTGACCGACCACAGTTCCATCTTGGTGTCGGCGCAGACTTTGAGCGTCCCGTCTTTCGCGAAGCACATTCCGTTGGCGTGGCCGGCAGGGCACATGAACACGCTGAGCCCGTCCTGTTCGCTCCAGCGCAGGATTTGGTCGTTCGGCTGGTCAACGAAGAACACCTCTCCGGCGGCGTTGGCGGTGGCGCCTTCGGTGAACTTGAATCCGCCGGAAATTTTGCGCACTCCCGTGCCGGGGGCCACTACGCCCGGGATGCCGTCAACCGTCGCGGCGGCGGGGAAAATACTGGTGTCGGTCATTTTTTCTGTCCTTTCTATTCTTCTGGGCTTACTGGCCGCCGGGCGGCCTTTTTCTCGCTGTTATGGTGTTTGTCGTCCAGCATCTTGGCCTGTTGGCGGCGGGAGCGGCGGCGTTTCTGGCGGCGGATTTTTTCCTCGCGTTTGCGCCGTTCCGAAACTTCGGCCTGGTCGCGCTCCAGAATTTTCTCGGCCAGTTCCCGCCGGGCGAGCCAGCGGTTGTCCTCGCGCGAACGCCCGGAACCGCAGCGCACGGCCAACCCGCTGGGCTGGTGGTGGAGCCGCACGGTGGAGGAGGTTTTGTTGACCTTCTGTCCGCCCGGGCCGGAACCGAGAATGAACGATTCGTCAAGGTCTTCCTCGTAAACGTGGGCCAGGGCCATGCGTTCCTTGATTTTTTCTATGGTTTCCGGGCTGATCATGGATTAGTCGTCCATTCTTTCAATTCTGGCCCCCAGCCGACGCAGCTCGTGTTCAACGCTTTCGTAGCCGCGGTCGATGCTGCCGGCGTTTAAAATCTCCGTCTCGCGCTTGGCGCACAGCGCCGCGACCAGCAGCGCCATCCCGGCGCGGATGTCGGGACTGGCCACCCGCGACCCGAACAGCGTCGCTTTGCCGGACACCACCACCCGGTGCGGGTCGCACTGCACGACGTGCGCGCCCATCCCGATCAGGTGGTCCACGAAAAACATCCGGCTCTCAAACATCTTCTCGAAAAACAGCGTTGTCCCGGTGGTTTGGGTGGCCAGTACGATCAGCACGCTCATCAGATCGGAGGGGAACATCGGCCACGGCCCGTCGGCGATGGTGGGTATTGCCCCCCCAAGATCGTCGGAGACCTTCAGTTTCTGTTTTCCCGGCACATGCAGACGCCGGTTTTCCCGGTCGATTGTCCAGCGCGCGCCCAACCGGCGGAACGGTTTCCCGATCACCTCGAAATCGTCCGGTTCGATCTCCTCAAGGTCCAGAATCCCGCCGGTTACCAGCGCCGCCGAGATGTAACTTCCCGCGTCCATGAAGTCCGGCCCCACGCGGTGTTCGGTGCCGTGCAGCTCTTCCACGCCCTCGATGGTTAGCCGGTTTGTTCCGATACCCGATATTTTCGCGCCCATCGCGTTCAGCATCCGGCACAAATCCTGCACGTGCGGTTCGCAGGCGGTGTTGTAGAGAATGGTTTCGCCTTTGGCCAGCACCGCCGCCATGATCAGGTTCTCGGTGGCGGTCACGCTCGCTTCGTCCAGCAGAAACTGCCGTCCGGACAGCCCTTTGGCCGCCCGGAGCGCAAACTGCCCGTTGGCATGGACCTCGGCACCCAGCGCCTTGAATCCGTCGAAATGGGTGTCAAGCCGCCGCCGCCCGATCACGTCGCCGCCGGGCGGATAGAGCTCGGCCTTGCCGCAGCGCGCCAAGAGCGGCGCGGCGAAGAGGATGCTGGNNCGCCGCCCGATCACGTCGCCGCCGGGTGGGGGCAGGGTGGCGCGTCCGCAACGGCCCAAAAGCGGTCCGGCAAAGAGAATGGACGATCGCACCCGCTTGCAAAGCGCCGGGTTGAGCCTCGCGCTGCGGATCCGGNNGGGCGCAGATCCGTACGGAGTGGGCGGTCTGGTCTAGCGACACTTCCGCCCCGAGGTCCGAAAGCAACTCCAGCATCGTGCGCACATCCTGAATGAGCGGAAGATTGGTGATTGCGACCGGCTCGGAGGTGAGCAGGGCGGCGGCCAGCATGGGCAACGCGGCGTTTTTGTTGCCCGGAACGCGATGGGTGCCACTGATGGGGACACCGCCGTTAATGACAAGTCTTGACATGGCAAAAAACACGGATGNNGGAGAGTGAAAAATCTTTGCGTAATATAACTTGAAACCCGTAACTGCGCAAGCCTAAATTATACATTTTTTCAATTTAATTTTCCGGGGTGCCGAATCGCGGGATTTTGGTTTGGATGCCGCTAGTGCGG
>DBXY01000067.1:55825-55992 GCA_002309765.1 Verrucomicrobia bacterium UBA1200 | reverse complement strand
TTCCCCCCCCCCCCCCTCAATTAAAATTCTGGTTTGACAATGCCTATTAATTGTGGTAATCTTTGCGATGTTGTTAAAGGCGTGGTGTCTTTAACCGTTGGGCGGTTTTTAAACCACTTATGTTGAAGGGAAGTAAAATGCCGAAAAAAACGTGTTTTCTTGTGGCG
>DBXY01000067.1:39630-55774 GCA_002309765.1 Verrucomicrobia bacterium UBA1200 | reverse complement strand
AACAACAAGGTCGATATCACCTATACTATCAGCGACAGCGACGGCGACCTTGACGGAAGAGTGGGGAAAGTGGTGCTTACCTCGGTTATCGAAGGTATCACTTATATTGCCTATGACGGCGCGCCGAATGTGGATGCGGATGTCGGTACGCACACGGTTACGTGGGAGAATCCCCCGGCCGGTGTGAAACGGGAAGATTGCAAGATGCTCGCCTCATACTATTCCGTGCCTGTGCGGGAGGGCAACGACTACATGATTGTCGATCTCTCGTCGGGAGAGGTAACCTATGAGGGCGTGTTCACGGCGGATGACAAACTCGGAAGCTTGAGTGGGCAGGAGCTCTCTAACGCCCGATATAATGTCCGGAAGTACAAGACCACGCACCTGGTGCTGCGCAAGGTTCCCAAAGGGGAGTACAAGACCGGCGACGGCGGCACGAAGACTTGGACCACCGACAAGGATTATTACATCGGCGTCTTCCCCTGGACCGACTATCAGTACTGGTATGTGTTCGATTTCCCCACCGCCGGTGTTGCGGGAAGGGACAGCATCAAAGAGCGGCCATCATTGGGCTACAATCGCGACATACGGGGGACGACAGACCCGACCGTCACCCCTCCGCAACAGTGCGTGCAAAACCGTTGGATGATCATCGAATGGCTCAACGGCAAAACGCACATGAATTTCGACCTTCCGACGGAGATCATGCATGAGATCGCCACACGCGCCGGCACCACCACCACCTATTTCTGGGGAACGGATGCGAGTCTGGCTTCGCAGTATGCGGTTTTCGGTGTCCCCGCCGGACAAGATGTCGGCACAAAGTTGCCGAACGCATGGGGCCTCTATGATATGGTCGGCAATAACTGGCAGTGGTGCCTTGATGTCCTCAACGGTACCCGCGAAACGGACGATGCGTTCACGCCGGCGACGGGCACGCACGCGAACCGGGTCGTCCGCGGTCAGGATGCTTTAACATCGGGAGCGAATCTCAAGTCATCGGCGAAAAGCTCCGCTTCCGGAACAGGCGCCACTTACAGTTTCCGCATCGCCTACATTGTCCCTAACGAATAAAGCGGTGAGGTGAGACATGAGACTGATATCAATAACCCAACTTGCCGTTTTGGCGGGTGTGTTCGTTTGCGGTTTTGCGATTGGGGCGGAAACTCCGGACGCGACAGCTGAAAGCACCTACGCGCTGGATACGATCGGCTTGCCGTACCCGATCAAGACGCAGGCTGACCTTGACACGCTTTGGGCGGCGACGTACCGCGCTGGTGAGACGGTGACGTTAACCACGCCCGCCGGCACGGTGTCAACCCTGGTTTCGGGCGCGGTATCGGACGGTTCCGCTGAGTTGCCGTTCGATGCCGGCGGGTTGTGGACGCTTGAGAATTCTGAGCAGGGAACGGCTCAGTTCACCGTGCGCCACTCAATCTTCGGGACGCTTGGCGATGGCACCGAGGAATCGCCGGCGCAGATCGTGGATACGCTGGAATTGTTCGACCTGATGTTTGGCGGCACGGCGGGTAACGGTTACGTTTTTGCGACCGTCGGCGCGGATGACCTTGCAGACAATATCATTTTCCCGCCTGGATACGGCAAGGAAAGTGTTGGCGACACACTGTGGCGGCTTGTAGCCGGGGCGGACCCGAACGTGTTTTCTTCGGAAATCGCGGCTTTCCCGTTGGATACGGAGCAGAGCGGGCCAGACCGCGTAACGGATAACTGTCCTCGCAAGGTCGCCTATTCCGGCGACAACTGGGGGGCGGGAACCGGAACGTCGTCAAAGCTCACCGTTATTCCCCCTGGAGAATCCAGTGCGGCGTATGACCTCTACGGTACCGGCGAGCAGACGGTTAAATTCCTCAAGGCAGGCGATTGGACTTTGACGCTTGAATCCGCAAGCGGCACTCTGACCTCGATTGTGACGGTGCTGCCCACCGGATTGCTGATATACGTCCACTAGTGTTGCTGATAGCTCGGACGGTTTGCCTCGTCGCATTTGGTAGAGCGCGACTGTGCGATTACCCCAATTCTTTGGGGATCGCAGTAGCGCCATTTTGGTTGTTTTGCTAATTTCAGGGAAGCGAGAACATGAGGGACATTATGTTTGGGAAGAAGTTTTTTTGCATTCCGGCGCTTGCGCTTTTTGCGGTGTTGGTCTTCGCGGGTGTGGAGGCGGATGCCACCTCGCCCGCGTTCAACCACGCGATTGACACCACGGTCGAGCCGGTTTTCGGCGGACCGATCCCGTCCGCCATGCGCGGCGGAACGTGGAAGGTGATCTACTCGTCGGCGGAGGGTCCGGAGGGCCGCGCGCTTGAGGTGCTCACCAAGCGCGTGGGGACGTATATCCTGCGCGAGGCGCATTTCGCGACGCCGTTCGTGCTGCCGCTGGAGAAGGACGGCGGGCCGAGAGTCGATACAAAGCGCGACGCGATTGTGATCGGCGTTCCGGAGAAAAACAAGACAGTGAAAGCGCTTCTGGGCGAAAAAACCGTTCCCGCCGGGGGGTATCTCGTCAAGACGATGCACAAAGAGGGACGGAACGTCGTCCTCGTCGCGGGAGACTCGCCGTCCGCGGTCCTCTGGGGTGTCTTTGAATTCCTTGACGTGATCGTGCCCAACCTTGAAGTGCGGATGGCCGGTACGCACGGTGGCTATCCAGGAACGTTCTACAGGGGCGCGAAGATTCCGGACTTTGAGTACTCCACCGTGCCGGAGACGCCGTTCAGGAGCGCGTGGACGTGGGGGCATGTCATCAACGACTACAATGACTCGTTCCGCGAGATGGCGCGCGCACGCTTCAACCGGGCGATCATCTGGAACGACCGGCAGATCGTGAACGCGAAGCAGGTGGTCGAGTGCGCCCACAGCTGGGGTATCGAGATCTATTGGGGTTTCCACTGGGGATGGGGCATCGATTTCAACGACATCAGCAAACTTGACCAGCTATCCGACGCCATCGTCGATGAATGGCGGCAGATATGGAAACCGATGGGCGGCGACGGCATCTACTTCCAGAGCTTCACTGAGACCCACCATCAAGAGATGGGCGGACGGCTGATCGCCGACATTGTGACGGAGCTGGTGAACAAGACGACGAAGAAGATTCGCGCCGAGTCGCCGGAGACGGATATTATCTTCGGCCTTCACGCCTCTTCCATCCACAAGCCTGGCGCGACGGAGGCGATCGCGCGGACCGATCCCTCGCTTGAAATCCTATGGGAGGACTGCGGCGCCTTTCCGTTCCACGACGGAGGACTCTCGCCCAACATGATAAAATACTGCGATGAAATTCTCGCGCTCACGCCGTCAGTTGGTTTTTGCTGGAAGGCGCAACTGAGAATCGACTGGGGGCATTTCAATTCCATGCGGCCATTGGCGGGTCCGTTCATGCTCGGGTGCGCGAGCGAGCAACTGATCGAGCGTGACCGCGCACTCACGCTGCCGCGTCACGCGCCGTTAGATGAATATTGGATCAAAAACGGCAAGTGGGCGTACGATTTCGTCAGGCACGTCCGCGAGGGCAAGCATCAGCCAAAGGAGTTCAGCGCGGTGGCGGAGTACAATCCGCCCTACAGTTTCGCGACGCACTGCCAGGCGGAACTCTTCTGGAGCACCAAGGACTCTTGGGACGATATTACCCGCCGCGCCCGCGCACGGGCCCGTCCGGAGAGATGATGAAAATGCGCGGCTCGCTTGGAGGGTTCGCCCCACCTGAAGGTTCGCCAAATGGTAGGGCGAGCCGTCCCCGGTGAGCCGCAAAATTCTTCGTATAGCCAAGAAAGGGCTTTAGGATATGAAGAATATCGCATTTCTGAAAGCACAGAAAGTCAAGAGCTTTTACTCGTCTTTAATCAGGAGAACCGGGCTTGACGCGACCATCTTATGTGTGGCGACGGCGCTTGCGGCCGTCGCCGCATTCGGGGGCGTGCCGGTGAATCCGAAGCTGCCGATGTCGTTTGGCGTGGATTCGAAGGGCGGCAACCGCTTTGACGGCGAGTTTAGGGACATTGAACTCTCCTTTGGCGGCAAGACTTACCACACCGGCCCCGCGAAGGCCGGCGACACGGTTGCGCCGTTTCCGTCGGCGGATGACGCGGCGAAGGGGATGCGCTTCAAATGCCGTTTCGTCACGAAAGATGCCGCGAATAGCCAGCGGCTTCTCGACAACGAAATACCGGGGCATCGCGCCGGCTTTCTTATTGATGTCTATCGCGGACAATTACGCGCTGTGATAGGCGATACTTGCGCATGGAGTCACCCGACGCCGATCCAGTCGGGCCGTGAGACGGTGGTGGAGCTTGAGATGTCCGCTACCGATGAGGTTACGATGTCCGTTGACGGCGACAGGCGCAAGGCGGTTCTCGGTCCGTCCGCGCCGTCCTGGCAGAGCGTGAAGCGCGTGGAGAACAAGGCGCCGCATCCCGACGCCGAGTGGAAGATCCGCTTTCGCGACCCTGCGGAGTGGAGCAAGCGCGGCTGGCAGCGGCGGTCGCTTTCGTTCGGCAACGGATACTTCGGCGCGTCCGAGTTCGGTGGCATCGATGTGGAGCGCCTGCAGCTCACCGAGCCTACTTTCCATACGCAGATGATCCATGTACACAACAAGCGCAAGTACGGCAACCTGACCGATGCAGCCGACCTGTTCGTCGAGTTCGGCCACAAGGACGCCACGGACTACCTGCGCGAGATGGATCTTGAGGACGCGCTGGTGACCTTGAAGTACAAGGCGGGCGGTGTCGGCTACGAGCGGGAACACTTCATTTCCTATCCCGACAAGGTGGGCGTGATGCGGCTTATGGCGTCTCAGAAGGGTGCGCTTTCGTTCACGCTCCGCGCCCAGGTGCCGTTCCTCGACGCAAAGCCGACGATGGACAGGACGGGGGAGGTGACGGCGGCGGAGGACGAAATCAAACTTTCCGCGAAGGGCGGCGCGTATGGCGTGAAGCTCGCCGGGCGGTTCAAGGTAGTGTGCGATGGCAAGACGACGGCGCAAAATGACGGTTCGCTGAAGGTTGAAGACGCCACCGGGGCAACGGTCATCTACACGCTTGCCACCAACTACCGGTTTGTGCCGGAGATGTTTGAGGCTTCGGCGGGACAATGGTCGGACAAGGATTACGACCGGACGCCGTATTTCGGACCCGATCCCGCGTCAGAGGCCGACCGGCGTATCGCGGCGGCTTCCGCGCTTGGCTACGATGAGCTGAAGAAGCGCCACCTTGCCGACTTCCGCAGCCTTGTCGGGCGCAGCTCCATCGATGTTGATTTCGATGAGGCGGACATGAAGCTCACCACGCCCGAACTCCGTGCGCTCGGCGGCAACAGCGTTTATCTCCAAGCCCTCTACTGGCGGCTAGGTAAGTTCCTGCTCGCCTCGTCATCGCGTCCGGGCACGCTCCCCGGCTCGCTCCAAGGCTGCTGGTCGGGACCGGTTCTCGAAACAATATGGGGATCCGGCTTTTGGCACAACATCAATGTGCAGATGGACTACTGGGGCGCGTTCTCGTGCAACATGGCGGAGTGCATGGAGGCGTATGCCGCCTTCAACGCGGCGTTTCGTCCGACGACCAAGGACGTTGCGCTCGGTTACATCGGCCGCGTGAATCCTGCCGGGCTAAAGGAACCGGTCACGGACGATCTCTGGAGCGTCGGCACTGCGACCTGGCCGTATCAGGTGAGCGGTGCACCGAGTGCGCATTCGGGGCCAGGCACCGGCGGTTTCACCACCGCGCTCTACATCGACTGGTATGACTTCACGCAGAATCGCGAAGTCCTTGAAAAACAGTGCTGGCCCGTGCTACGCGGCATGGCGGACTTTCTTACGCGCTGTGTCGTTGAGACGAACGGACTCTACCTCTCCGCCTTCTCCGCTTCGCCGGAGCAGTTCAGTCGCGGTGGCGGTTACTACCACACCGTCGGTTGCGCGTTCGACCAACAGATGATCCTTCTCAACAATGCCGCGTTCGTGCGGTTCGCGAAGCTGCTCGGGAGAGAGGACGATCCCGTTGTGCGCCGTTGCAAGGAACAGCTCGCGAAGTACGATCCCGTACAGGTGGGCGAGAGCGGGCAGATCAAGGAGTTTCGCGAAGAACGCTTCTACGGTGACTTCGTGAAGGAGAAGTATCACCGTCACATCTCGCACCTCGTAGGGCTTTACCCCGGCGCGATCATCAACCGGGCAACGCCGGACTGGATTAGGGCGGCGAGCCGCACGCTCGATCTGCGCGGCGAGGTGACGGAGGCGTGGGCACTGGTCCACCGCATGTGTTGCCGAGCCCGCACGGGGGAGGGCGACGCGGCGTTGCGGCTTTTCGGCAACCTCATGGAGGTCAAGACGGCGGACACGCTCTGGTCGATTGCGCACGGAGTCCACATCATTGACGCAAACTACGCCGGCGTTGCGGCGTTTGCGGAATTGTTGCTTCAGAGCCACGAGAAGGACGGCAACGGTAATTTCATCATCGACCTCCTCCCCGCGCTGCCGTCCTCGTGGGCGAAACATGGTTCCTTCCGCGGCCTTTGCGCGCGTGGTGGATGGGAGGTGGATTGCGAGTGGCGCGACGGCAAGCCGGTGAAGGTCGACCTTCGCCCTGGCCCGAACGCCGGTCCTAAGCCGTCCGTACGTTTCGGTGGCATCCCAATGGCATTGTGAAAACAGAAAATGGTAGGGCGAGCCGTCCTCGGCGAGCCGCATATTGAATGGAATGATGCTTCACGTTGGAGTTTCCACAGAATTCTTCGTAGTGCCGAAAAGGAGAGAACGGGTATGAGCGTGAATTTGACAAGATGGTTGCTCGCTGGAGTCGCCGCGTTGTGCGCGGCAGCGAATGTTGTGGCGGAGGACGCGGTGATCAGGCGGCTCGGGACGATCGACGAGTATATCGTCGAGACATCGCCGATCGTCCACAAGGGCAGGCTGTGGCTTTTTGAGTACATCCGGTACACGAACGAAAACAAGAAGTACGCGGGCAACACGCTGGGCGCGTCGTACTTCCGCTTCCGTGACTTGGAAACGTTACGGGATTTCACGCCGCCGTTCGCGAAGGGGTTGCACCTCGGCAGCGCGTTCGCGGAAGGGGACCGGGTGGTTGTTACGGGCGTGAGAGAATGGGGAGACGACCGGTTTCTCCTCACGGAGTCGAGCGATCTCGTGAACTGGACGGAACCGCGCGTCATTCTGTCGGGCGAGGGATGGAGCGGCTTCAACACGTCGATCTGCAAGGCGGGCGACCGGTACGTGATGGTGTATGAACTCGGAAAGCCTAAAGAACTTGTCGGACACCCGTTCACCATGTTCTTTGCGGAATCAAGAGATTTGCGCGACTGGAAGACAATCCCCGGCGCGGTGTTCGGGAAGGACTTCTACACGGGAGCTCCGCTCCTGCGCCATTTCGACGGAATGTTCTACTTCTTCTATGTTGACCACCTGAACGGGGCGTACCGCACCCGCGTTGCGCGTTCGCGCGACTTGAAGGCGTGGGAGATCAGCCCGAAGCTCGTCATGGTACACGAGGATGCGGCCGACCGGGCGATTCATCCCAAGGCGCGGCTCACGGATGCGCAACGCAAGTCGATCGCCGTCGCCGAGAATCGAAACGTCTCTGATCTCGACTTCTGTTTCCACGGCGGGCGGCTCGTCTGCGCCTACAGCTGGGGCAACCAGCGCGGGACGGAATTTCTCGCACTCGGCGAAGTGAAAGGCATGACGGAACAAGCGTTCTGCGAGAGTTTTTTCGAGAAAAAGGAAAGGTAGTCAGACGATGAAGACGTTGTCACTTTATTGGATCGTATGCGCCGTTTCGCTCGGCGGATTGCTTTTCGGGTTTGACTCGGGGGTGATCTCCGGGTGCGAAGAGGCAGTACAGGGGGAATTCTCGCTTTCACCCTTCTGGCACGGCCTGGTGGTGGCGGGGGCGCTCATCGGCACGGTCTTCGGGGCGCTCGCCGCCGGGAAGATGTGCGACCTTCTTGGACGCAAGCCGACGCTCGTGTGGATGGGGATCCTCTTCTTCATCTCGGCGGCGGGGTGCGCGCTGACGCCGGGCGGGGAAGTGCTGGGGCCGCAGGTTTTGGGCTGGATGCGCTTTATCGGCGGCATCGGGATTGGCGGTGTTTCGGTGGCGGTGCCGATGTATATCGCGGAGATCGCACCGCCCGGCAGCCGGGGAAGGTTGGTTCTGGTGAACCAATTCTGCATTGTTCTCGGCATTGTCGTGTCGTACATCTCCAACTACTGTGTGGCGCGCTGGCTGCCTGCCTCGTCGGGCGTCGTGTGGCGTGCGATGTTGGGAGCGGAGTGCTTGCCCATCATTCTCTATCTCGCTGCGCTCGCCAAGGTGCCGGAAAGCCCGCATCAGGAGAAGGTCGAGGCCTCCGCGCCGCTCTTCACGCGACGCAACCTGCGGCCGATCTTGCTCTGTTTCACGGTGGCGTTCTTCAGCCAACTCTCCGGCGTGAACGCGGTGAACTACTACGCGCCGCGTATTTTCAAGATGATTTTCGGGGAGGGGAGCGAGTTGGTTTCGCTTGCGGGAACGATCGGCGTTGGGGCGGTCAATCTCGTCTTCACGGTTCTGGCCTTCTTCCTGATTGACCGTTTCGGGCGGCGTCCGCTCCTGATTTCGGGCTGCGCGACGATGGCGGCGATGCACGGGCTTGTCGCGTGGCAGATTTCGCTTGGATCGGTTTGCACGCCGTGGCTCGCCCTGGTTGGCGTGTACGGGTTCATCGCCGCCGTGGCTTTTTCGGCGAGCGCCGTCATTTGGGTCTTCATTTCCGAGATATTCCCACCGGATGTTCGGGCGAAGGGGCAGAGTTTTGGCGGCACAGTACACTGGGTCATGTGTATGCTAGTTTCCTGGCTTTTCCCTGTCGCCGTCGCGCACACTGGAACCTACGCTTTCGCCTTTTTTGCCGCGATGATGCTTCTGGAAATGGTTTGGGCCATCTGTTTCATGCCGGAGACGAAAGGCCGCCCGATTACCGGCTGATATGGGTTGTGTCCGCGTTTTACATGGGGATCAAAGGCAATCTGGTCTTTGATCCCCCGAAGGAAAGTTTTCCCACGGCGGCGTTCCCTGAGCTGCACGATGACGAGCGTGAGTAGATGGCTCCACGGGTCGAACGACCGCCACTTGACGTCGTGCGCCGCCTCGGTGTCCTTGACGAACTCGCGCGGAATGAGCGTTGCAATCTGCCGCAGGATGGCATATACTGTCTTCGTTACTTTTTAGAGCAGGTCTTGTTTTGTTTTCATGGGATAAGGTTACCCCAAACTGCTCTCAATTGCAACACTATCTGTTACGATAGGTAGGGGATCGAATGGGATACTATTGATGGAGATTATCAATATGACACGTAGAGAATTCTTTTCCGGCGAATGTATTGCCGCGATTTTTGCTATTTTGGCGCTTGCCGGCGTCCGGGCAGACATCGTGCCATCCGTGCCGGATACGGTACAGGGCGGAACGTGGAAGATTGTTTATTCTTCCGCCGAGGGGCCTGAAGGAAAGGCCCTCGAAGTGTTGACCGAGCGCGTGGGTTTCCATCTTCTCCGCGAGAGACATCTGGCGATACCGATGGTGCTGCCGATCGAGAATGACGGCGGCGAGCCGGTACACGGCAAGCGCGATATGATCGTGATCGGGCGCGTGCGGGAGAACGCCACCCTGCGCAAATATCTTGGAGAGGATGCCGGGAAACTTGTTCCGAAGGATGGCTATCTCATTCGCACCTTGCATGATGGGGAACACGAAGTTGTGCTGCTTGCGGGCGACACGCCAGAGGCGGTGCTGTGGGCTACGTTCGACTTTCTCGATGTGCAAGCTCCAATGATGGAGGGCGCGTTGGCCCATGTGCGCGGGCGATACGCCGGTACGTTCTTTCGCGCCAATAAACGCGATTCCGCCAAGTACGACAACGAGAAAGAGAAGCGTATCCCGGTGCGGGATATCGTCTGTGCGCCACAAACCCCGGTGCGCAGCGTGTTTTCCTGGGGGCACGAGATGGACGACTACCGCGCCTCTTTCCGCGAAATGGCGCGCGCGCGTTTCAACCGCATCATCATCTGGAACAACCAGCGCGTTATAAACGCCCGCGATGTCGTGGAAGAAGCGCACGCCTGGGGCATAAAGGTGTATTGGGGCTTTGCGTGGGGATGGTCGCTCCATTGCGAAAAAGCAGATGTTCGTAATCTCGAAAAAATGTCCGCTGCCATTATTGACGAGTGGCACCGCATCTGGAAGCCGATGGGCGGCGACGGTATCTACTTTCAGAGTTTTACGGAGACTTCACTTCAGGAGATCGACGGGCGCTCCATTGCGGAGGCGGTCACCGAGCTTGTCAACATGACCGCAAAACGTATCCATGAGGAGTCGCCGGAAACGGACATCGTGTTCGGACTCCACTCGGACTCGATCCGAAAGCCGGGTGCGATGGATTTCATTGCGAAGGTCGACCCATCGCTTGAGATACTGTGGGAGAACTGTGGTGGCTTCCCATTCTCGCCGGGGGGCGGCAAAACCGGCGGCCCCGACAACGAGTTCTGCGAGAAGATTCTTGCGCTCACGCCCTCCGTTGGCTTCGCTTGGAAAGCACAGTTGTACCTTGACTGGAAAAACTGGATCGAACCTGCCGGTCCGTTTATGCTCGGATGCGCCGGTGAGAGGATGCTGCAGCACCACCGCTCGATCATGACGCCGATGCAGTGGCAGTTCGACAATGATTGGATCCAGAACGGCAAATTCGCGTGGGAGTCGATACGTAGACTTCGCGCCGCTAAACGCCCGCCGAAAGAGTTCAACGTTGTCCCTTACAACAATCCCCCGTTCGGTTTCTCTACCCTCTGCGCGGCGGAACTATTTTGGAACAGCGACGATCCGTGGGAAAAAATCGCGCAACGTGCGCGGCTGAGGGCGCAACCGGAACGGTAGAAAGACAATATTTCCTTTGTTTTGACAGGTTATCGCTTGCAAACCAACCATAAAATCGGGTATAATTTATACCTGTTTTTCGTGTTTGGACGGAATTTTCCGCGCCTTTAACCAGGGAGTCCCCGATGAGTGACGAGTTGCAGCAACTTTTGGACAAAATACAGCGTGACGGCGTAGCCAAGGCGAAGTCGCAGGCTGACGAAATTCTGGCCGCCGCGCAGGCTCAGGCGAAGACCATCGTTGAAACCGCAAAAGCCGAGGCGGATAAGGCCAAAGCCGCCGCAGCCGAGGAGTCGGCCGCATTTGAGCACCGTGCGGAAGAGACCATCCGTCAGGCCGCACGGGACACGGTGCTGAAAGTGGAGCAGGCCGTGGGGCAGTATCTGGACGCGCTGTTGCTGAAAGACGTCAACGCCGCGATGAACGACAGTTCGCTCGTTCCCGCGCTCTGCGCCGAGGCGGTCCGCGCCTATCTGGACGGCAAGGGCGAGATTGAAGTGGCGTCCTCCGCCAAACTGGCCGACGCGCTGCGGGCGCAGTTGGCAGCCCAGGCCGCTTCCGGGGTCACGGTAACCACCGATGCCGACACCGGCGCCGGATTCAGCGTTAAGCTGGACAACGGGCGGGTGGAACACTCCTTTACCGGCGCGGCGGTGGCCGACGCGCTGGCCCGGCAACTGCGTCCCCGGCTGGCCGCCCTGTTGAAATAGCGGGAGCCGTTAATGAGTACGATTTACCTCATCTCGTCCCTTCCGATGCTGCGCGAGGACGCGCCGCCGCCGATATCGCCGGAGCAGTTTCTGGCGATGTGCTGGGAACAGCTGACCGCCTCCGAGGCGGCAGCCGCCGCGCAGCTGTTGGCCGGGCCGGCGCAAAAAGACCCGCCGGTCGCGCCGTTTGTGGGCCGTTGGCGCGACAAGGAGGCCATCCTTCGCAATGCCATCGCCGTTGAACGCGCCCGCCGGGTCGGACAGGATCCCGCGAAGTGGCTGCGCCCGACCGCCGATTGTGACGTGCGGCTTGCCAAAATGGCCGAGGCGGTGCTGCAGGAGCGCGGTCCGCTGGCCAAGGAAAAGGCGGTTGACCACGCGCTTTGGGTTGCGGCGGACGAGATGGGCGGGCCGGATCCGATGGCCGTCGAGCGGGTTTACGCCTATGCGGTGCAGCTCGCGATTCTCACCCGTTGGCAGACCCGTTCCCCGGAGCGCGGGCGCGAGACCTTTGCCGCTCTCACAGAAGTACCGATCACCCTTTGAGTTAGGAACAAGCATTATGGAAACAACTGGAAAAATCGCCGGCGTAAACGGTAACATGATCACCGTGGCGTTCGACCGCGCCGTGGCCCAGAACGAGGTGGGTTACGCCTGCATCGAGCAGGACGGGAAGACTTTGCGGCTGATGAGCGAGGTGGTGCGAATCCGCGGCCGGGTGGCGGACATGCAGGTGTTCGAGGATACCCGCGATCTGGAAATCGGGGGGCAGGTGGTCTTCACGGGCAACCTGCTGGCGGCCGAGCTGGGGCCCGGACTGCTCAAGCAAATTTACGACGGGCTGCAGAACCCGTTGCCGCAGCTTGCGGAGCAGTGCGGGTTCTTCCTTCAGCGCGGTACCTACCTGAACGCGCTCGACCGTAAAACCAAATGGAGCTTCACCCCGGTCGCCAAGCCCGGCGACCGCCTGACCGCGGCCGAGACGATTGGAACTGTTCCGGAGGGAATCTTCAAACACCGCATCATGGTTCCGTTCGCGTTCCGCGGCGTATATACCGTGAAAGAGGTCGCCCCTGCCGGCGAATACACAGTGGATCAGGATATCGCCACCCTGACCGATGCCAACGGCAAGGATTTCAAGGTGCAGATGATGCAGCGCTGGCCGGTAAAGTTGCCGATTACCTGTTTCGCCGAACGGTTGAAACCGGTGGACACCATGACCACCCGCGTGCGCCCGGTGGACACCTTCTTCCCGGTCGCGTTGGGCGGTACCTACTGCATTCCCGGTCCTTTCGGCGCCGGCAAAACCGTGCTGCAGCAAATCATGTCGCGCTACTCGGATGTGGACATCGTGGTGCTGGCCGCCTGCGGCGAACGCGCCGGCGAGGTGGTCGAAACGCTTCGCGAGTTCCCGGAGCTTGAGGATCCCCGCACCGGGAAGACCCTGATGGACCGTACGGTAATCATTTGCAACACCTCGTCGATGCCGGTGGCAGCCCGCGAGGCTTCGGTTTACACCGCTGTGACAATCGCCAGCTACTATCGCCAGATGGGTCTGCACGTGCTGATGCTCGCCGACTCCACCTCCCGTTGGGCGCAGGCGTTGCGCGAACTCTCCGGTCGGTTGGAGGAAATTCCGGGCGAAGAGGCGTTCCCGGCTTATTTGGAATCGCTGATTGCCAACTTCTACGAGCGCGCCGGATTGGTGCGGTTGAAAGACGGCACTACCGGGTCGGTGACCATCGGCGGGACCGTTTCCCCGGCCGGCGGCAACTTTGACGAGCCGGTCACCCAGGCCACGCTGAAGGTGGTTGGGGCGTTCCACGGGCTATCCCGCGCCCGTTCCGACGCCCGGCGTTTCCCGGCCATCGACCCGCTCGACAGCTGGAGCAAATACAAGAGTGTGATCGAGCATGACCGCGTGGAGCGGCTGCGCGGCATCCTGCGCCACGGCAACGATGTAGCGCAGATGATGAAGGTGGTGGGCGAGGAAGGCACCAGCAACCAGGATTTCATGACTTACCTCAAGGGAGAGCTGCTGGATGCGGTTTACCTGCAGCAGAACGCCTTCAACGACGTTGACGCCGCCACTCCGGCCGACCGGCAACGGGATATGTTCGCCGTGGTTGAAAAAGCCATGCTCGCCGAATACCCGTTCGACGATAAGGCCGTTGCCCGTAAATTCTTCCAAGGCGTTACCCAAGCTTTCATCGACTGGAACCAGACCCCCGCCGATGGCGAAGAATACGGCAAACGGCGCGATGAGATTCTCAAGCTGGTCGAGGATGCCGCAATCTAAGGAGTTTCAACCATGCAAAAGCTTTACCACTCAATCGACAACATCGCTGGCAGCGTGATAACACTTCGCGCCGATGGGGTGAAATACCGCGAGCTGGCCGAGGTCGCCTCGCGTAACGGTTCGTCCCTTGCCCAGGTCATCAAGCTGGACGGCGATAGGGTGACGCTTCAGGTCTTCGCCGGCGCCAAGGGCATCGCGACCGACGCGCAGGTGCGCTTTTTGGGCCGCCCGATGCGGGTGCCGTTCTCCGACGCCTTGTTGGGGCGTTCATTCACCGGATCTGCCCAGCCTCGCGACAAGGGCCCGGCTCTCACCGACAACCTGATCGACATCGGTACGCCGTCGGTCAACCCCGCCAAGCGCATTATGCCGCGCAATATGGTCCGGACGAACATCCCGATGATCGATGTGTTCAACTCGCTGGTGGAATCGCAGAAATTGCCGATTTTCGCCCGTGCCGGCGAACCCTACAACGCCCTGCTGGCCCGCATCGCGCTCCAAGCCGAGGTGGACATCATTATCCTTGGCGGCATGGGGCTGAAGTATGACGACTATCTGACTTTCCGCGACACGCTGGACGAGTCCGGGGCGCTATCGCGCACCGTGATGTTCGTGCACACCGCCTCCGACCCGATTGTGGAGTGCACGCTGGTGCCGGACATCTCGCTCGCCACCGCCGAGCAGTTCGCGCTCAAGGGCAAGAAGGTGCTGGTGCTGCTCACCGACATGACATCTTTCGCGGACGCGATGAAGGAAATTGCCATCACGATGGAGCAGATCCCATCCAACCGCGGCTATCCCGGCGACCTTTATTCGCAGCTTGCCTCCCGTTACGAGAAGGCGGTTGACTTCGAGGGTGCCGGTTCGATCACCATTTTGGCGGTAACCACCATGCCGGGCGACGATGTGACTCACCCGGTTCCGGACAACACCGGCTACATCACCGAGGGGCAGTTCTACCTTCGCAACGGGCGCATTGAACCGTTCGGGTCGCTCTCCCGACTGAAGCAGCAGGTCAACAAGAACACCCGCGAAGACCATCGCACCATCATGGACGCTATGATCAAGCTTTACGCCTCCTATAAGGAGACGTTGGAAAAGCAGTCGATGGGTTTCCGCATGAGCGAGTGGGATAACAAGCTGCTCAAGTACGGCGACCGTTTTGAGAAAGAGATGATGGACTTGTCGGTCAACATCCCGTTGGAAAAGGCGCTCGACCTCGGCTGGCAGATTCTGGCCGACTGTTTCAACCCGGACGAGGCCGGAATTCCGTCCAAACTTACCGCAAAGTTCTGGCCAAAGGCCTAAGCAATGGCAAAGATCAAACTAACCAAAACCGAACTCAAGGCGCAATCCGACGCCCTGAAGCGTTTCCAGCGGTTCCTGCCGATGCTGCAACTCAAAAAACAGCAGCTCCAGGCGGAAATCGCCGCGATTGTCGCCCGGCTGGAGGAGGTGTCCGCCCGCGAGCAGGACGCTTTGCGGGAGTTGGACGGCTGGGTGGCGTTGTTCGCCGACGCCGGCGATGAGATGCGTTCGCTGGTATCGGTGGAGCGGGTGGAAACGGATACCGCCAACATCGCCGGCATCACCATCCCGGTGTTCAAGCGGCTCGATACCGCAGTGTCGGAGTATGACCTGTTCGCCGCCCCGGTGTGGTACGACGATGCGGTGGAGATGGTCACCAAGATGCTTTCGCTAAAGGCGGAACGGGTGGTGTTGGCCCGCCAGCGCGACCTGATTACCCAGGAATTGACCACTACTTCGCAGCGGGTGAACCTTTTCGAGAAGGTGAAAATCCCGGAATGCCGGGAAAATATCCGCGTTATAAAAATCGCGATCGGCGATGAGCAGACCGCTTCCGTAACCCGCGGCAAAATTGCCAAGGGCCGCAGCAAAGGGGAGGGAGACGCCGCATGATCGTCAAAATGAAACACCTCACCCTGCTTTGCCTTGAGAACGAAAAGGCAGAGACGCTGGAAAGGTTGGAGAAACTCGGGTGCGTGCATCTGGAGTCGCAGCCGGCCGATACCGAGGCGTTGCGTTGCGCCACTGTCAAGCGTGATTCCCTGGTCGCGGCGATTGCCGTCTTGGAGAAGTTTTCCGACCCGAAAACGCCGGGCGATGTCCAATGTCCCGCCGCCGAGGAAGTATTGGCGACGGCGGATGAACGCCGCCGCGCGCTTGAGGAG
>DBXY01000067.1:0-39583 GCA_002309765.1 Verrucomicrobia bacterium UBA1200 | reverse complement strand
CAGGCCCGGCAACTCGGTGCCAAACTATTTACTGTTCCCGCCGCTGAGCCGCTGCCGTCCGTTGACGGAGGATTGGTTCGGGAAGTGGCCAACGACGGCCGCCGCCGTTACGGCGTGGTTATCGGCGCGGCGGAACTGCCCGAAGGGTGCGAGCCGGTGTCGTTGCCATCCTGTTCGCTGGCGGAGAGCGACGCTCGGATTAACAACCAATTGCGTCATGCCGACGAATTGGGGCTCAAGCTTTCGTCATGGGCGGCGGCGATTCCCGACCTTACCATGCAGCTTGACGAGTGCAAAGAAACCGTGAACTTTGTGGCGGCAANNCAGCCGCCACGATGGGGCGGCAGGATTCGGTCTGCTGGATTACCGGATGGATTCCGGAAGACCAGACCGGCAATTTGCAGCGGGAACAATCCGGCGATGGCCCGGCCTGGGGCATTAGTTTGCGCGACCCGGAACCAGGCGAAACCCCGCCCACGCTGTTGCGCCCGCCCAAACCGTTCCGTCCGGTGCTGGCGCTATTTGAAGGGTTAAGCATCTCCCCGGCTTATGAGGAAACCGACATTTCGGTGCCGTTTTTCGCGTTCTTCAGCATCTTTTTCGCGATGTTGGTGGGCGACGGCGGTTACGGGGCGATTGTGCTGGCGCTCACCATTTGGGCGCGTTCCAAAATGCGCAAGGCTCCTAGCGCGCCGTTCACGCTGCTGACCGTTTTCTCGCTGGCAACCATCGCGTGGGGATTTCTTTCCAACACCTGGTTCGGCTGTTCTCTGGAATGCCTGAATCATCCGGTGGCGCAGTGGCTGGGCGACCCGTCGTACAACAACATGATGTTGCTCTGTTTCACGCTCGGTGTGACGCATTTGGCGTTTGCCCGAATATGGAACGCGGTCATGATATTCCCGGACAGCAAATTCCTGGCGCAGCTCGGTTGGGCTGGGATATTGGGATTCATGTACTGCATGACCTGCAACATTGTCGGCATCTTCACCTGCCCGAAGTTTATGTACTGGGTGTTCGGGGTGGCGGTGGTGCTGGTGTTCGGCTTCTCGCTCAAAAAGTCCGAGCTTAAGGAACACGGCATTGAGCTGGGGTTGTTGCCGCTGAACATCGTTAGCACCTTGGGCGACATTATCTCTTATGTCCGGTTGTTCGCGGTCGGCTTGGCATCGGTCAAGGTCGCGCAGAACTTCAACGACATGGCTATCGGGCTGGGGTTGCCGCTGTGGGCAAAAATCATTCCGATGGTGCTGATTCTGTTGCTCGGACACGGACTGAATCTGGCAATGGCCGCGTTGAGTATTCTGGTTCACGCGGTGCGGCTTAACACGCTCGAATTTTCCAACCATAAGGGGATTTCGTGGGCCGGGTATGCCTACAAACCCTTCAAACGCAAGTCCGCGGATGCGGCCAATGCGTAGGAACAACCTAAAACCATCACAACAAAACGGAGAAAACACCATGACACCTGAACAGATCAACGCAGCAATTGGCATCGCGGGCGCAGTCGCCTGTCTCGGTTTAAGCGCACTCGGGTCGGCGCTCGGCACCGGTTCGGCCGCTTTGGCGGCGGTCGGCGCCTGGAAGAAATGTTACGCGCAGGGCAAGCCGGCGCCGTTCATCCTGCTCGGCCTGGTGGGCGCCCCGATCACCCAAACGCTCTACGGCATGGTCTTGATGTTCATCATGTTCGGCAAAGCCGCCGCCGGTTGGCCGATGCTGGTTCTCGGAATCTTCGCCGGCATCGGAATCGGTTCCTCAGCTTTCTTCCAGGGTAAGGCCGCTGCCGCCGCTTGCGACGCTCAGGCGGAAACCGGGCAGGGACTCGTCAACTATTTTGGCGCGCTCGGCATTGTCGAGACCGTGGCAATCTTTACCATGGTCTTGTCGTTGCTCGCCGTTTTCAAAATCGGCGCGTAAACTGTATTGTCTTTAACAAAAACGACGACAAGCACCGTCAGGGGTCTGATGGTGCTTGTCGTCATATTTAAATGCTGCGGCCACCGCTGTTTGCGGCGGGCTAGGCGTTCTCTTCCGTCACGCGCATTACCTCTGAAATCGAGGTCACGCCCATAAAGGTTTTGTCCCAACCGTCTTCGCGCAGGGTTTTCATGCCCTTGGCCAAGGATAGTTCGCGGATTTGGGTGGCGTTCTGGCGTTTGACGATTGCGGATTCGATGTCGTCGTCCACCTCCAGAACTTCGAAGAGCGCCCGGCGTCCCTTGTATCCGGTCTGGTTGCAGGTTTCGCAGCCGTGCGGTTCGAAAACCGTTTCGCGGGCCGGAGGGTAGGGGAGATCGTAGTACTTCCGGTCCAGCGGCACTTCGTGTTTGCAATTTGGGCAAAGTCGGCGGCACAGACGCTGCCCCATCACCCCGGCCACGGCGGAGGCGATCAGGAACGGCTCCACCCCCATATCGGTGAGTCGCGGGAAAGCGCCGGCGGCGTCGTTGGTGTGCAGGGTGGAGAACACCATGTGGCCGGTGAGAGAGGCGTTGATGGCGATTTCGGCGGTCTCGCGGTCACGGATTTCTCCCACCATGATTTTGTCCGGGTCCTGACGCAGGAAGGCGCGGAGCGCGCGGGCGAAGTTTAACCCGATGTCGGAATTCATCTGGACTTGGATGATTCCGTCCATCTGGTATTCGATCGGGTCTTCGGCGGTCAGGATTCGCACGTCCATGGTGTTGACCTCGTGCAGGAAGCTGTAGAGCGAGGTCGATTTACCGGATCCGGTCGGTCCGGTGACCAGAAAGATTCCGTTGGGGCGATGGATGATTTTGTTGACCACGGAGAAGTCGCGTTTGCTGAACCCCAAATCGGCCATTTTCACGAAGTTGCCGCTTTTGGCCAACAGACGCAGGGAGATTGACTCGCCCCACGCGCCGGGCATGGTGGAAACACGGATATCAATGTCTTCGCCGCCGATTCTGATACCGATACGTCCGTCCATCGGCAAACGTTTTTCGGCGATATCGAGGTTGGCCATGACCTTGACGCGGGAAATGATGGCGGCTTTCAGCTTGTTCAATTGCGGCGGCACATCGACTTTGTGCAGCATACCGTCGATACGGTAGCGGATGCGCAGCTCGTCTTCCATCGGCTCGATGTGAATATCGGTCGCGCCTTGGCGGTCGGCTTCGGCGATAATCTGGTTCACGAATTTAACGATGGAGGCTTCGGTTCCGATTTCGTTTACGTCGATCTTTGAGATTTGCGAAAGCAAATCATCGTCCACCGAGTAGCGACCGTCATCGATTAGCGATTCGATCGCATCCGCGCCGACGCCGTAGTACTTCTTGATGGCTTTGTCGATATCCTCGCGGGTGCATAACGCCAATTGGATTCCGCATCCTGCCGCCAGCCGCAACCCGTCCACCATCGCCATATTGAAAGGGTCGCTGGTTACCACGGTGAGGATGTTGCCGCTGAACGCTACCGGCAGCACGTTATACTGGTAAACCGCCTTGGCGGGCAATTTGGTGAGAATGTCGTTGGAAGGTTTGGCGTTGTTGACCTCGATGTAGGAAAAGCCCAAAATTTCGGCGATTTTCTTCAGAAACTCGTCTTCTCTCGCCACGCCGAGCCGCACCACGGTGCCGACCAGACTGGAACCGTCGGAACGGTCAGCCGCCAGTACTTGCTTAAGCTGGAACTCATTTTTAAAAAAACCGGTACGCTTTAAAATCAGCGCCGCAAATGCTTCTTGGTTTGCCATGGGTAAAACCTCTTGAAAATACAACATTAAAAAGGTTACCAAAAAACCGCGCCGCATTCAAGACGAAACAAATGATATGCGGTAAAATCCGGAAGGGACTGTGGTTGTAAAAAAACAATGTGGCGAGTATTACGGAGTTCGCGATTTCTTTGCCGTAGCATAGCGCATTCTATTGTTGCTCAACTAACGGGTCGTCGATGGTACGCGTTTCGGGGTTGTAGTTCACCCCGACGAGGAATACCGGCGGGTTACCGGACAGCCACGGTCCGGTGTAGTCTTTTGTTTGCGCCTGCCGTAAGGCTTCGGCAGCCGACTTGCCGTATTTGAATTCGAATACGTAGACGCCACTCTTGTCTTTCAACACCGCGTCCGCCCGACCGAGTGCGCTTTGACGTTCACCAGAGATGTCTGCTCCGCAGAGTTTGAGGAAAAGCAGAAAGTACCGTTTCGCCTCGCGTTCGCAAGTAATTTTCCACTCGTACGGCACTGTGGAAAAGGCGGCCTTGAGATTCCTGCGTAGAAAAACCTCTACTCCGTTGGCCCGCAAATCGCGCCGGGAATGGATTAGCCGATCATTCCAATCGGTAAAGGAAGCTTTGAAAAGTGACGCGGCAAAGCCCTCGTGCAATGATGACGAGATTTCTTTATTGGGGATGCCGAGAGTCATATCACCGTTCTCGTCAACCTCCTTGATGGTCAGGTACCCGCCTTGGTACATTAACGCGACGAGCGGCATCGTTTCCGCGTCACAAATGTCCAGTTGGGTGGCTGTCGCGGTGAGCCCATTCAGATCGGCCGGGATCTCTTCGGCAGCCTTAAGCCGGTTGGTGATAATGGATGTCTGGCCAGTGGATTCCCAGTAGTTGCGCAGTTCACCTGCGTCAAACGCCATTCCCAACGATACTGGATTACAGACTTTCGCCTCCGATGCGGGCGAAAAACGGTATCCGTCGTACCAAGACAACAACGCTGCCTTTGCGTTTTCGAAATCCGTACCGGTCTTTTCCGCGAATGCTTCGACATTTTCACGGAGTGAACCGTCAAGCTCTTCGGGAGTGTAGCCAAGCAAAGTGGCGTATTCTGGCGACATTGTGCGGTCTTTTAAATGGTTGAGGCCGGAAAAAACGGACAGTTTTGTGAGTTTAGTAACGCCGGTCATCATTAGGAAACGGATTATGCCGGCATTGTTCTTCAATCTTTCGTAAAAATCGTGAAGAATGCGTCTAACCAGATTTAGTGATGGGAGATCATCTAGAAAATTGGCGACGGGTTCGTCATACTCATCGATCAATACTACAACCTGTCCGGTGGGCGACTTCTCTGCGACCGCTTTAAGAACCCGGTCAAAGTTTTTTGCAGACGAGGAATTGGGTGACAGCTCGATCCCGTTTGCATTCGCGAGATCTATTACCATGTCTTCTAGGTTTTGCTGAAACTCCGGGAGCGTAGCCCCGTTAGCATCCGACATCGTGAAATGCAACACCGGAACCGATTGTGTCCACCCTTCCCAAGGGAGTGTGTCTATTGCAAGTCCTTTAAAAAGTTCGCGCCGTCCCTCGAACATTGCTTTGAGCGTGGAAAGCATGAGCGACTTGCCGAACCTCCTCGGGCGCGAGATGAAGAACTGTGAATCTTCTTCGGTCGCAAGACGGTACAATAGAGCTGTCTTGTCAACATACTTGCATCCGTCCCTGATCAGTCGCGGGAAATCGTGCATTCCCGTGGTAGGAACTCTGATCTTCTTCGTCTCATTCATACGCCAGAAACACCCATTGAACAACTATCCCATCACATAAACTGTGGATATAATAACACAAAACAAATGGACTTGTAAAGGGGCGGTTGGGGCTATCAGCGTAATTGGCGCAAATTTGCCAGTATTGTCGGCTTTAAGCAGTCGGTTTCCCTCGTTAGTTTTTGCGGGACATTAGCTGGACTGCTATCGCCGCCATGGCGCGCGTGTCGCCGGGCAGTTTTCCCAACGCGGCAACTGCGGCGTCGGTGTGTTGTTGCGCCCAGCCGTATGCCTGTTCGGCGGACATGATGTCCAGACAGGAAAGTTCGGGTTTGGTGTCGTCTTTTGCCTGTTGGGCATCGAGCAGATCGTCTTGAATCTGGAAAGCGAACCCTAAACGGTTGGCGTATTCGGACAGGGCGTCGAGTTGTTCTGCATCCGCCCCGGCGGCAATGCCGCCGATGCGGCAGGCGGCGCGGAAGAGGTCGGCGCACTTATGCTGGAAAACATATTCCAACAGTGGGCGGGAGGGGGAGCCGGCGAAGCGGATGTCTTCGACTTGCCCGCCGATCACGCCGCCGGATCCGGAGGCTGCCGCCAACTCCTTGGCCAGCGCGGCGGCGGTTCCGGGACGAATCTCCGATTGTTCTGCCAACACGCCGAAAGCCAAAGTCAGGAGCGCGTCCCCGGCTAACACGGCAATGGTTTCGCCGTACTGTTTCCATACCGTGGGCTGGCCGCGGCGGAGCGTGTCATTGTCCATGCAGGGAAGATCGTCGTGCACCAAGGTATAGTTGTGCAACAGCTCCACCGCCGCGGCTGCGGTCAATACGGAACGCGGCTCCGCGCCGACGCTTTCGGCGGCGGCCATACATAGTATTGGGCGCAGACGCTTGCCGCCGGCCTTGAGAGCGTGGGCCATCGCGGCTGCCAGCACATCCGGCGTGGCACCGTCAGCCTTCGGGAGTACGGACTCCAATTTTTCTTCTACCCAGGCTTTGCGTTCAGCGAGATATTGCGACAGATCAAAGTCCATTTTTCCCGGCCGTATTGAGGAGTCCATCGTTTTGCCTGTTTGCGGTTACCGACGCGGCCCGAAGACGTTGTTTAGTCCTCCGGCTCCATCCAGTCCGCCGCTTTGGCGCAATTGCTGCAAAATCGGGGCGGCAATCTGCCGCAACACCTGGTTGCCCTGAATGGCGTTAATCGCCGCCGCGCCGCCGTGTTCCAGCGCCTTTTGAATGGCGTACTGGGTTTGCGCGTTCTGTTGCCGCATCGCGGTGAGGGTGGACATATTGAGCCACGCCTGCCAATCGTTCGGCACCAACTGTAGATAACGGTTCAGCGGCGCGTACATCCGGTCGGGGTCTTGCGCTTCGCCGTAAATGCGTACCGCCTCCAACAGGTGTTTGGGCGGCAGTGTCGCCATGATGGAGGGCAGGCATTCGTTCAGGATCTTGGCCGCTTCATCGTTCCGTTTCAGGGCGCTGAGGCGCATTGCCACGTCGAACTTCGCGGCAGGTGCCAAGTCGGAACGGCTCGCCACCTGCAACATGTATTTGACGGCTGGCTCGATTTGCCCCAGATGCTGGTAGGAAGAGGCGATGTCATACAACTCCTGCGCGGTCATGGCCCGTTCACCGGACGCTTCTAGGCGGAGCAAGTTTGCCAGCCGGAATTGGGTGTCCTGAATGTCACGCAGAACGTTGGCGAACTCTTTCCCCTTTTCGTTGTTGATGTCGATTGAGTTGTAGGTGTCCAACACGTCCAAAGCTTCGCTGTTGCGGTTTTGGGGCATGTAAACCTCTTGGACCAGACGGAAGTTGGCTTCGGGGCTGACCGGGTAGATGGCGCAAGCCTCGCGGAACGCCCGCTCCGCAAGCAGGTTCATCCCGCGGGCGGCATAAAGCCCGGCGATTGCGCTGCGGAGTTTGGAGAACGACTTCTGCGCCGGAAGGTCGCGGCGGAACATCGGGTTGCTCAACAACCTGCGCATGTACCAGTCCCAGAAGTCCATGTCGTAATCAGAGTTGTCCTGGGTGATCGGGCTGCGGTCGCGGTTGATTTTCATAATCAGACCGTTGGGGGTTAGATACGCGAACATCCAGTTGATTACGTAGCTCTCCTCAACATAGAAGTCGTGACGAGCCTTGTTTTTGTTGAAAATCATGTCGCACAGAATGCCGTTGATTTCCATCACGCTCAAAGCTCCGCTTACCTGCACCCTGCCGCCTTCGATCGACATCTCCCCGTTTTTGCGGCGCTTGCCGGAGTTAACATCGTCAACGTAAATTTTGAAAGCGTCGGCGCTGTCGTCAACCGACGGGATCCAGATATCATCGCCATACAAGTCTCGCATGGTTGACATGTAGGTGTTGTCGGCCAGCGCGTTCTGGGTAATCAGGAATACGTCGGGGCGGACTTTCGCGGAATAAATCATGTAGGTCGGGACGAAACGCCCGGGGTCGGTTCCGCCGAAGAAAATTGCGTTGGTGGTCATGGCGGGCGGATAAAGCGGGTTTGGCAACGGTTCCTCGTCGGCATCCAGTTCCTCGGTAATCGCCGACGCGCCGCGCAACTGGTAGTTACCGAACTGCCAGCCGAAATCGTGGCGGTTTTGTTCCGCGCCGCTCATGGAAAACACCAGCCATTCGTTGTTGTAGTTTTCGTAAACCGGGATCAGCGCCGCGCACAGCGCCGCCGCCAGCAGTAGCACCCGAATCGGCTTACGGAGAGCGGCGGACAGTTTCCCGTTGGCGATGCACCACTCCACCGCCCGACAGGCCACCAGCAAACCGAAGACCAGCCCGTAGCCGATCCACAAAGCGAACAACCCGTGCGAACTGATGAATTTTACTTTTTGGATGAACGCGTCCTGAAGGTCGCCTTTGATGTTGGCGAGCGCCACCAGCAACACGCTCATTACCATAAACCCGGCGGCGGTGGCGATGATCCATTGCTGCGAGACGGTGTCCATGTCCACTTTGAAATCCAGCTGTTCTTCCGCTTTTCGGTAAACCCACCACGCGCCGAAACACAGCCCGGCGATCAGCATCAGCGACAATCCGAGCGAACCCAACTTGATCATTAATGTCGGGTCAATCGTGGAGAGATTCTGCCCGGTTGCGGCGTTGATTCTTTTGGCCGCCATCGCGCAGAAATAATGGATGAATCCCTTGGTGAGGAATAGGCACGAAACCGCAGCGATACCCGCCAGCGACACGCCGACGGTCATGCTTTCGGAGTAAGAGTGGTTCTCACGGGTGGTGTTGACGAATGCGATGACCTGTTTAAGCGCGATTGCCCCGGCGCCGACCAGTAACAATACCCCGATGCTGGCGATCAGATATTTGTCCAACCGCCACAACGGTTCGCCGTGCTGGATTTCGGACACTATAACCAGCGCGCTGACCGCCAGATAAATGGCACTGGCCACGTACAATGCGCGGAACCGCTGTTTTTGGCCGCCCTTGGCGCTCCATAGGGTGAACGGAAGCAGCCCTAAGGTGGCGTTAATCAAGGTGAACTGTACCCGGAGGTCGGTGAAGTACGATGCCAGCTGGAATTTGAATTTGGAATCGAAAATGTCCGCCGGGGAAATCTTTTCGTACTGGCCGCGGGTGATGGCGTGCTTGAAACCTTCCCAGGTGCGCGGGTATCCCCAGTTCATCGGGGGGTTACGCAGGTCGGAGACGATCGGCATATAGACGTAGAACGATACGCCCAATTCCGAGAAGAACATGGTGAGCGCCACGTTTCGCCCGTTGGGGAGGACCAGCCAAGCCAGAGCCATTACCGCAAAGTTCCAGGCCACCGGCCACCAGAACCACCAGGTGGTGGGGTGGACCAGACCGTTCATGGCGCCCTTGCGCAACAGCACGAATGTCGCCAGTTGCACCGCCACCACGGGAAGCGCGTAAAACAGTCCGCGGGGAATCGACCATGCCAGCATTACCAGTACCGCCAAGCCGCCGACCAGTACCAGTGACGGGAGTGACCAGTCAAAAGGCAGCCCGGTATAGCCATACGGGAGTTTCGCCGACTTTACGGCGCCCAGCATTATGAACAGCACCAGCATCAGTCCGCCGGCGGCGGACAGCCACGGAATCGCCGTCCGGTCGTTCCAGCGTCCGGTGGCGGAGTATGCCCCGACTGCGCACACCACGATAATGGCGGCAACCACCGCAGTGATACCAAGATAGACCGTCGGCTGGATTAACGGAGCCTCGGTATCGACAAAGGTCCTTGCAGTGCCGACCACGATGGAGAGGACCATTAAAATCGTTCCGAGGAGTCCCGTACTTAAGGCGATGGCCTGCGTTTGGCCGCGCAACGCCTGTAGCGGGCTCAACCAAGCCGGGCATTTTTTACCGTTGCGCAGGCGCGACATTGCCAGCAGGAATGCGATTGACAACAGCACTAACACCGCGCCGATCGCCAACACTGCGGGTTGCGGGGTGGCGCAGGAATTGATTGGGGCGAGTTTGGCGTATGCCGGGCCGCGCATTCCGGGCTGGGCGGGAATCTCGGCCCCGATCTGCAGCATGTGCGCGGTCAACGCCACCGGCACGCCGACCATGATAAAATCGCGGAACAGCGAGATGTTACGGAGGAAAATCACCACCGCCAGCGGCAGCGCGGCCAGCAGCAGCACCTGATAGTTGGTCAACCCCAAACCGAATACAAACGCGGTAAGCCACAGTATTTTGTCACTGGGCTGGCGCATCCAACGGTAGGTCAGCAGGAAGATCCACATCAGGAAAAATGCGTTGAGGGTGTAAACCTCGACAATGGTGGCTTGCGACCACATGACTGGGCTAAAGGCGAAAATCAAGCTGCCGCCCACGCCGCCGGCCCAGCAGAGCAGCGGATAGTGCGAAGTGGAAGAAGCGTCGCCGACGACGGAGTCGTCGTTTTGGGTCTGGTGGAGCATATCCGATGCCGACCGGGAGATCAGCATGGCGGTCACGCCCGCCGCGAGGGCGGCGAAGACCGCGGACAGCAGGGAGATGCTCCACGCCGGGGTGGGTTGACCGCGGAAAGTCACCCAGCTGAAGATACGGGAGAAAAGATAGGCGCAGATCGTCCAAATCGGGTAACCCGGCGGATGCGGCACGCCCAGATGGTCGCCCGCCACCGCCAGCTCCCCGGAATCCTCCAACGTCACCGAGGGACCGAGGGTGAAGAAATAGACTAGAAAGGAGATAATGGTAGCCGACCAGAAAGCGTTCCAGTCGATGGGTCGGAAGAAGGCGTTACGGGACGGTTCGGTGGAAAAAAGTTTTTTGATCATGACACAACCTTTCCCTTGTCATCCGTGGTCCTTGGTTTGCAGAACCACTGCACGGCCAAATACAGGAACGCTCCGCAACAGATCGCGGAGTCGGCAATGTTGAAAGCGGGGAAATGCGAGGCTCCCCAATGAAAATCCAGAAAGTCGATTACCCGTCCGGTCACGATGCGGTCGATGGAGTTACCCAGAATCCCGCCGTAAAGCAGCGACTGGATTGCGGTCGAGCATCGAAAGGGGACGAACAATTGGCCGCGTTTCCAAAACATGAACCCGACGGTCAGCAAGGCAAACCCGATCAGCATCCACCGCTGGCCGGCCAGCATTCCCCACGCCGCGCCGATATTCTCGACATAGCTCAAATTAAAAAAATCAGGAATGAGCGTCACCGAGCCCAGCGGACGCAAACGAGTGACCGCCAGCCATTTGGTAAACTGGTCGGTCGCGACAATCAATAATGAAAAAAACAGAACGCGCATGGGGCGGCCTCTTGGCAGAACCGCCCTATCTCTTACGACCAAACCGCTGTTTTTCCAGTTCGGACTGGCAATTGATGCAATGCTTAGCGAACGGCAGCTCTTTAAGCCGCGCCGGGCGGATAAGTTCGCCGCAGTTGCAGCAGATGCCGTAAGTGCCGTCATTGATTGCGCGCAAAGCGGTGTCGATCTTGGCGATCTGTTCGTGCTGGTCGCGCACTTGGTCTAAAGTCTGCAACCGCAGAAACGCGTCGGTGCCGTCTTCTTCAGGGTTGATGTCATCCATACCCTGCAGGGCGTCGTTGCGCATCGCCTTTGACCGCGCGGTGATTTCGGCGCGCCGCGCCAACAAGTCGGCACGGAACTGCTCAAGCTCCTGGGGACTGAACCGCTGCTTTTCCCTGGCCGCCCGCTGGGTTTGCGCCAACGTAGGGACGGGCTGGAAAGGCGGACGTTGCACCGGGATGGGGCGTTCTGGCTTTTTGCCGGTCCCTTCCGCAACGGGAACGGGTTCTGGCTTTTTGCCGGCCTTGGCTGGAGTCTTTTTAGTTTTGTCCGAGGTTTTCTTTATTGGCTCGGGCTTTTTAGCGACCGGAGTCTTGGCGACGACCGCTTTCTTGTTCTCTGCGGCGCTGGTCGTTTTGACCGTCTTTCCGGCAGGTTTTTTGGCGGCTGCCGCCGGTTTCGTTTCCGTCGCCGGTTTTTTGTTGGCAACAACTTTTTTCACTTCGGCTGCGGCAGTCTTTTTTGTTTCCGTCGCTTTGGGCGGATTAATAGCCTTTTTCTTTTGGGCGACCGGCTTGTGCGCCACGGCTTTCGGCGCCACCGCCGTCTTTTTGGCCATCACGTACTTTTTGTTGGCAGTAACGGTTTTGGTTTGGGCGCTTTTAGCTGCCGACACTTTAGCCGCGCTTTTGACAATGTTTTTTTTCGTGTTTGCCACGGCGGCCTTTTTAGGGGTGGCCTTGATTTGTCTGGCTTTAGGGGCGGTTCTAGTTCTGATATTCGCCATAATGCACCTCCAGTTGAAACTTTGCTCGTTATTCCGGATCCGAAACGATCCAATTCCTGATCTCGTCGCTGAGCGGCTCGATCTTCTCAATCACGGCGGTGGTGTCGCCGTCGGCGCAAGGCACCTTAACCGTGTCGCCGGTTTTATGGCCTTCCAGCGACTTTGCCATGTGGGTCAGGTTCGAGATAATGCCGAGGGCTTCGTCATTGTCCCACTCGCCCAACACCGTGTACTTTGCTGTCGAACCGTCCGCCATGCGGATCGAAACCGTTACGCCGCAACCGACGGTGTCGGTGTTGGCGTTGGCGAAATCCGTGCCTTTGACGTAGCCGAGCTCTTTTTGAAGCGTGTTCTGCCTCTGCAGCAGCAGTGTCTGCAAATCTTTCGCCGACTGGTATTCGAAGTTTTCGCGTAAGTCGCCCAAACCGCGGGCAAACTCGATGTCCTTGGCGTTCTGCGGGATGTCCTTCTCAACCAGCTTTTTGTATTCCAGCTGCCGTTTTTTGTAGGAATGCCAAGAAGTGTAAGGGGTGTATGCCTTGACCACGGACTCTTCTTTGCGGTGTTTCTTGAGTTCGTCCGGGAATTTCGCCTCCATGCGCTTGAGGAGGGAACGGTTCGCTCCCGGATCCCAAGCTTTGGATGCCTGGATCCGCTCGAACAGCAGCGGGCGATACCCTTTGGGGAGTTTTTCAAGCACCATCTCAATCCAGCCTTCGGAGCTGAACATCTCTTTAAGCTGGTTTTGCATCCTCAACTCTTCCCCGGCCATGGTGGTTTCGATAATCGCGATGGCCTGGTTGAGCAGGTCGATCAGGCTGGGCAGGTTTTCCCAGTTGCTGAGTCGATCGTCATCCGCGCTTTGAGTCCCTTGCGCTTGCGTCTGCTGCTTGGCGGCTTTGGATTTGGCGGGACGCGGGTATTTGTTGCGGAACACCCACACCACCAGCGTGGCCGGCGCTTCCGGATCCCTTAACATGTCCGAACATTTCTGGGCGCAGGCGTCGGTGTCCTTGAGCAGGTTCAATACATTGTCCAGCAGACCGTAAGGCATCAAACTCAGGTTGTCCAGCAGGATCTTGTCATAATCTTCGCCACCCTCGTGCAGCAGTTTTGCCAGATCGGTCACATCGCGCACCGCCAGCTTCCGGGAGGCTTTGATGAAGTTCATTTCCCGCACATCGTCGTCCTTAACGCTCGGGGATTCTTGGCACAGGTACTCCCGAAGCCCAGCGATGTCGAACCCGTAACGGCAGGACATGGTCGCCAGCCGAGAGAAAAGTGCGGCGTCCTCGTCATCCACCGCCATCTTCTTTGTGCCTTTGATTGCGAACTCCAGACGATCTTTCACGATAGCGTAGTAGGTTTCATCGAGGTCTTTGACGGATTTCTTTTCGGACGCCAGATAAGTCTCCAGCGCTTTGATGGACTCGATGATGGATTTGGTGTTGCGGTCTTTCTGGAACCGCTTGAACCAATTGTCGTCAAAGGTTTCAGCCGCCAACAGGAGCTGGATGCAATCGGCACGGAGCGCCGGAATCTTTACCCGCTTGTCCTGACGGAGCTCGGCGCGGGCTTTCTCCCAGAAAGTCTTCCAGCACGGGCCGTCAGACCTTTGCTGGGTGCCGATCAACCCGAGGTTGGTGAGCGTTTCCTCCAGCCGCTGCACCGGCATATTGCCAAAACAGCGCAACACTTCCTTTACCAGTTCGCCGGGCATTTCGCGCGCCATCGCCATCAATTCGGCGCGCTGTTCCTTGTCGTTCAACTTGGAGTAGATATGGTCCGGCGCGGCGGAGGAGATGGTTTTGCAAACGGTGTCGAAGGATAACTGGTGGTCGGGGTGCCCGGTGAAATCGATTGTTACGCGGGAATAGAAAGAGTCGATGTCTTTAACCACACCAAAGCCCCACGCTTTGTCGATCACCTGTTTGCCCTTGTGCAGCGAGCGGAGCAGGTCGAACCGGCGGAAAGACTCCTGCGGTTTTACCCTGCCGCCAAAGTCGGCTGCCTTAAGGAACGCCTTGTCCATCCGGTCGCGGCAGGCGCGGGTTAAAAGGTCACGTATAGACACCATCGTGAAATTGCTTCCGGAGAACACGGTTTGGCGCTCTTTCAGTACCCGGTAGAGACCGTTGAAGTCGGGGACCTCGGACAAACGGCCGGCCAGTTTCGCGACCAATTCGTTCTTTTTGCGCTCGTCCGTTAACGAGTCAACGTATGCCAGGGCGGCGGTGACATCCACCTGGTCTGCCTTTAAAATCGCCGCAAACGCTTCGTCTTTTTGATTAAGATCCATGGATAAATCCCTTCAATGGCCAAAAGTGAACAAACAATATATCAAAAAAACTGTCAAATGGGAAGCACAGAGTAAAAAAAATGTGAGTTTGTGTTTCCGGCCCCGAAGGAGGTCGCATTTTTCGTCTCCGGGGAACGGTTCGCGGTACGCTCGGATTCCCCATTTTTCTTACCGTTTTACCCTATTTTCACCTTGCTTATTAACCCGGCGCGGTATAAAATACTGGCATGAAAAATTTTAATTACACGTGTAGAAAATCAGATGGTGCATTAGAACGGGGAACGGTGCAAGCCGAAGACCGTTCTGACGCGGTGTCGCAGTTGAAGCAACGCGGTTTGATTGTGGTGTCGGTGGTTGAGGGCGGAAAGGCGGCCGCGAAGCAGACTTCGGCTGGCGGCGGATCGTTGTCGCCCAAAGCCCAACGTATCGTCCTTGCCGTCTTGCTGGCGGTATTGGCGGCGGTGGTAGGGATTCGCTACCTTCCCGGCCTATTGAACCGAAAGCCGGCGCCGAAGCCCAAGACCGTGCAGAAGCCGCAGGCGGAAAAACCGAAACCGGCCCCGAAAACCGAGGTCGCCGAAAAGACCGAGATTGCGCCTCCGTCAACCAATGCCACCCCGGTTGAGGCCAAAAAGCCCGCGCGGCCCGGCGTTGGCAAGTTCACCATGCCGAACGGCCGGGAACTGACCTACCGCTTGCCGGAACCCGGAAAGACCGTTACGATACACGTGCAGGGTAAGATGTATGAGGCCGATTCGGAGGGCAACGTGGTGGAGACCACCCCGAAGAAGCTCTTCGACAACCCGATCGAAAACCAGCTGGTCGGAATGGCGGTGGATGGCGGGATGTTCATTCCCGGATTCCTCAAGGGTCTGGACCAGAATGCCGTCATTCAGATTATGCAGAAGCCGGTTGAGGCCCAGCCTGACGACACTGAGGAGGATTTGGCCAAAAGGCAGGCCGTGGCCCAGCTCAAAGAGGCGGTGCTGGCTTACATCGAGAACGGCGGCACGTTTGACGATTTTGTCGACCAAATGTTCGCCTCGATCAAAGAGGAGCGCTCCTTCAAGGTGGAGGGGATTCGCAACATTTCCCAGTTGCTGAAGCAGGGGAAGCTCGCCGAAGCAAAGGAGTATCGCGATTTGGTAAACAAGGATTTGGCGGAGAAGGGTTTCAGTCCGTTGCGGCTGCCCCCGCGTTTTCAAGAGCAGATGAAATAGGAGAATAAGATGAGAAGCATGGTGTTTGCGTTTGCGGTGGCGGGGATGTGCGCGTCGGTGGCGTTGGCGCAGGGGCCTGCTCCCACGGTACCGAATCTTCCCGCCGGGGAGAAGCCCAAAGTGATCGTTCCGCCCAAACCGGAGGCCAAGCCGGTGACTTTGCCGATTCCCACCAAAAAGGAGTGGACCCCGGAGCAGATTCGGGAGCGCGACGAGCGGGTGATGAAGAAGACCGGCGGGTTGCTGGATGTCGCCCCGAGCGGGCCGGAAGTGCTGTTGGTGGATACGCGGACGACGCCGGGTACTGCGGCCGGACAGGTGGCGGAGGTGTTCGGGCGGGCCGCCAAAATGCGGGTGCGCGCGACCAATGTGGCCCGCAGCCCGGATACGGCGCTGGCTTTGGCGCAAAAACTGTTAAAGGATAACCGGGCCTTGATGGTGCTGCTGGTCGCGGAGGAAAAAACCGCCCCGGCGTTGGCGGTTTACCCGGAAGAGCGGGTGGCGGTGGTGAACGCCGACCGGCTGGGCGAGGGTGTCGACGCCCCCGCCAAAGAGATTCGTATTATTAAGGAGTTGTGGCGTGGCTTGGGTATGATCGGCGGTGCCGGATACTCCACGCAGGACAACTGCGTGATGCAGCCGGTGTTTTCGCTTAAGGAGCTTGACGAGACGAAGTTTCAGGTGATGCAGCCGATCAACTACCCGAAGATGTACAAGATGTTCAATAAATTCGGGGTGAAGCGGGCCCGCCGCATCCCTTACCGCTTGGCGGTGCGCGAGGGTTGGGCTAACGCGCCCACCAACGATTACCAGAAGGCAATCTGGGAAGAGGAAAAGGCGAAAATGAAAGAGGCTGCCAACAAATAAGCCCGTCGGACGATTTTCGGCTTGTTATCCGGGGCGTTATTGGGTAAACTCTTGGCTTGTAAGTGGATTTCGTTAATCATTAGTGTTAGGAGTAATCAATGAACAGCGTTGTGCGTGATTTGGCGTTAGCGTGTGTAACGGTAGCGACCCTTGCGGGTTGCACCACCAATAAGGGGAGGTGTTGCAAAATGTCAGAGTGCGGTAAATCAAAGGCGTCGGTGACGGTTTCGCCGTTCGGTAAAACCAAGACCGGGTTGGAGGTCAAACAGTTCCATCTGGTCGGCGCCGGCGGTGTCGCCATGGACGTGATCGACTACGGTGCCCGCGTGGTTCGCCTTTGGACTCCGGACCGTGACGGCAAACTGGCCGATATTACGCTCGGTTTCAACCAAGTGTCCGGTTATGAGGATATCGACCTCTACTTTGGTTCCACCATCGGCCGGTTCGGCAACCGTATCCGTGACGGTAAGTTTACGCTTGACGGCGTGACCTACACCATTCCGTGCAATAACGATCCGGGCGGAATTCCCTGCACCCTGCACGGTGGTACCTCCGGATTCAATGACCGCGTCTGGGATTCCAGAACATTGACCAACGGCGACGATGTTGGCGTGGAGTTCACCATGACCAGCCCCGACGGCGACCAGGGATATCCCGGCAAATTGGATGTCAAGGTCACGTATTGGCTGACCGCGAAGAACGTGTGGCGGCTGGAGTACGAGGCGAAGACCGACAAGGCCACCCCGGTGAATCTGACCAACCACGTTTACTTCAATTTCCACGGCGAGGGTAACGGAACGATTCTCGACCACGAGCTGACCCTTTTCGCGGATTATATGACCCCGGTTAACGCGGGCTTGATCCCGACCGGCGATCTGGCCCCGGTCAAGGGCACGCCGTTTGATTTCACCAGCCCGTGGAAGATCGGCGATCGCGTGAACACCAAGGATAACGAGCAGATTAAGTTCGGTGGCGGTTACGACCACAACTGGGTCCTCCGCAACCAGTCGGGCAAGTTGGCGGCTGCCGCCGCCCTCTACGAAAAGACCTCCGGGCGTTACATGGAAGTCTGGACCGAAGAGCCGGGCATCCAGTTCTACTGCGGTAACTTCCTTACCGATTCGGTCCCCAGCAAGAGCGGTGGGCACCTTACCTTCCGCGGCGGTTTGGCGCTGGAAACCCAGCACTATCCCGATTCCCCGAATAAGTCTTCGTTCCCTTCGGTCATCCTCCGTCCCGGCCAGCTTTACAAGACCGCGACCGAGTACCGTTTCAGCACTCGATAATGGGAGCCTGCCGTTATGGGATTTCTTGACATTATCGTGTTTTTCGGCTTTATCGCCGCCGTGCTGTGCGTCGGCATGATAAAGTCCAAGGGTGCCGGATCTTCTGAATCGGATAAAGGCGCAGACGATTACTTCTTGGCCGGCCGCGGTTTGAAGTGGTGGTTGATCGGTTTCTCGCTGATCGCCGCCAACATCTCCGCCGAGCAGTTTGTCGGTATGTCTGGACAAGGGGCCGGGTTGGAAGGCCTCTCCTGCGCCAGTTGGGAGTGGATCGCCGCCATCGCCCTCGTGGTCGTGGCGTTCGCCCTGTTGCCTTACTTCCTTAAAACGGGAATCACTACGATCCCCGAATTTCTGGAAGTCCGGTACAACCATTGGGCCCGGACGATTATGACCATTTCGATGATGGGCATTTTGATCGTCGCCAGTCTGATCGGCGTGACTTACGCGGGATCGCTCGTGATGCACCAGCTCTTCGTGAAGATCGGGTGGAATGTCCCGTTCTGGGGCTGTTGTCTGCTGATGGGGCTTATGGCCGGCGGTTATGTGCTCTTCGGCGGGTTGAAGGCCTGCGCGTGGGCCGACTTGCTTCAGGGGTCCGCCCTTATCGTTGGCGGCGCTATCATCGCTTACTTCGCGATTAAGGCGCTCGGCAGTGCCGAGAGTGTTATGGGTTGGACTCGTGACACGGCGGGTGTTCTGCATAGCGCTCCGCAGGCGGCATCGGGTGACGGCTGGCTCGCCACCTTCAAGGCGGCGAACGCCGTCAAATTGGAGATGGGCCGTCCCGCTTCCGATACCGCAATGCCCTGGACCATCCTGATGATCGGTATCTGGATTCCGAACTTCTATTATTGGGGGTTGAACCAGTACATCACCCAGCGTATCCTAGGGTCGGGGTCGCTGGCGGAAGGGCAGAAGGGTTTGGTTCTCGCAGCCGGACTTAAACTTCTGATTCCGTTCATCATCGTCATTCCCGGCATCATCGCCTTCAACCTTTTCGCCAAAGATTTGGCGATCGCAGACGGTTACAAATATGATGGCGCGCTGGGCGTGTTGATCACCAAGCTGATTCCGCACAATGTGGGTATCCTCGGTTTTGTGTTGGCGGCCTTGCTCGGCGCAATCGTCAGTTCGCTGGCGGCGGTGCTGAACGCGACCTCCACGTTATTGACGATGGATATCTACCAGCGCTATGTCAATCGGGAGGCCTCCTCGAAACAGTTGGTTTCCTTCGGGCGTTTGACGATTGTGGTCTTGATGATCGTCGGCATCGTGGTGGCTAGCATCTTGAACACTGAATCGATCTTCACCTACATTCAGCAGGTACAGCTGTACATCTCCGGCGGCGTGGTGGCGGTCTTCATCTTCGGTTTGATTAACCGTCGCGGCGAGCGTTGGATTGGCGTGGTCGGTTTGCTGGCCTATCCGCTCATCTTCGCGTTCTTCAACAACTGGATGCCGGAATCGCTGTTGAAGGCCATTCCGCTGGTGATTGGCGGAAGCGTCGAAAAGATGCATTATCTCTGGGCGGCCAGTTACGCGCTGGTAATCACGCTGGTGCTGATGTTCGCGCTCGGCGCGGTGTTCAAACAGCCGAAGCCGGTCAGCTTCGATTCCAACACCAAGCTGGATCTGACCACATCCAAGGGTGCGTTGGTCGCCGGATTGGTAGTGGTGGCGATAACGGTTGCCCTTTACGTTATCTTCTGGTAACGGCAAACGGTTTTAGTCTAAATCTGGCCGGCGCTTTTCCCGCGCCGGCCTTTTTTGTTCCGGTCCGGACTTTTCCGGCAGGGGGTAGGTATGGATGATTTACAGCGGTTGGTTGATTTGATCTTCGATTCCCGCCGGATTGCGGTGTTCACCGGCGCCGGGGTTTCCACACTGTGCGGCATACCCGATTTCCGCGGGCCGCAGGGTTTGTACAAGCAGCCCGACGCGGAACGGATTTTCGATATCGATTGGTTTGTGCGCGATCCGTCGATTTATTACCGTGGCTGCCGTGAGCTGGTTTACGGTTTGCGCAATTACCAGCCCGGGCCGGTACACCAGGCGATTGTGGCGTTGGAGCGGTTGGGCAAGGTGCCAGGGGTGATTACCCAGAACATCGATATGCTCCACCAAAAGGCCGGGTCTAAGGTGGTGTATGAGGTCCACGGTTCGCCTATCCTGCACCATTGCTACCGTTGCGGCAACGAGAAGAGTTTTGATGAGATTTGCGCTATGTTGGAGACTTCCGAGGTCGCCCGTTGCGAAAAGTGCGGCGGTCCCTACAAGCCGGATATTACGTTCTTCGGCGAAATGCTTCCCGAATTGGCGTTCAGCGGCGCGTCGCGGTTGGCCGAGACTGCGGATTTGATGCTGGTTCTGGGATCGTCGCTAACTGTGTATCCGGCGGCGTCGATTCCTTTGATCACTCTGCGACAGGGTGGAAAGCTGGCGATTGTGAATGCCCAGCCTACGGGTTTGGACGATAAGGCTGCGGCTTCTTTCGGCGATTTGCGGGCTTTTGCCGAAGCGGTTTTGAAACGTGCCAGTGAACTGTGACCTGACGCGAAACGTTTTATTTGGTTGATGGTTGCCTGAACTTTCGTTAAAGGGGCGTGTGCATGGCATTTTTGGATGTTTTGTTCTCCGGTTGCGAAGAAAGAACGGCGTCGGATATTCATCTGGCTCCGGGCCTGCCGCCGTTTTTTCGGGTGCGCGGGGTGTTGTCGCCTGACCTGAAACTGGGTTTGCTGAATCGCCAGATGCTGTTTGACATTGCTTCCGACCTGCTCTTTCGGATGAGCGGGCGCGGTCGGGAGTCGCTGTTGACGCTGTTGTCTCGGCGGGGGTCTTTTGACGGGGCCTGCACTTCGGCGTCAGGCGGGCGTTACCGCTTCAACATTTTCCAATGCCAGTCGATGTCCGCTTTCGGTGAAAACGACAAAGCCGACGGAAATGTCCCTTCGCTGGGTATCGCAATTCGGTTGCTGGAGTCACGGTTCCGTTCGCTGGAAGAGTTGGGGCTTCCGGCAAGGTTGGCGGATTTTTGTAAGCTCAAGGACGGACTGGTGATTGTTTCCGGAGCTACGGGTTCCGGAAAATCAACCACTCTGGCAACGTTGATTGACCGGATTAACCAAACCCGCGAAGGGCACATTATAACCATCGAGGATCCGGTGGAGTATGTCCACGCTTCTATCCGGTCGTTGGTGCATCAGCGGCAGATAGGTATCGACGCAATGAGCTTTAACGAGGCGCTGGTGGATTCTTTGCGCGAAGACCCCGACATAATTCTGGTCGGGGAAATCCGAGAGCAGGAAACCATCCGTACCGCCATCACCGCCGCCGAAACCGGCCATCTGGTGTTCACCACTCTGCACGCTGGCGACTGCGTTGGTGCGGTGGAGCGGCTGGTGTCGGTGTTTTCTTCCGGCGAGCAGGATGCGATTCGCCGCCAAGTTTCGCTGGTGCTTAAAGGGATCGTGGCTCAACGGTTGCTGACTTCGGAACGGACCGACCAGCCCCGACGCCGGATACCGGTGTGCGAGATTTTGATCAATACCCCGGCGGTGGCAAATTTGATTGCCACCGGGAAGTCGGCCCAAATCTATTCGGCGATTGAAACCGGCAATGCGTTGGGGATGCAGACTTTGGAGCAGGATTTGGTCCGGCTTTGCCAAGCTCGGGAGATTTCCCGCACCACCGCGTTGGCAATGGCCCGCAATCCGGACGTGATTCGCAGCCAAATCCGAGCGCGGTAATCCGCGGGTTCAGCACAACAAACGCTTACCAGTGTAGTCGGGTCGGGATTCCGGCCCGGTGCATTTCGTCTTTGATTTGGGCGATAGTCCATTCTTTGGAATGCACCATACCGGCAACAATCGCGGCATCCGCGCGGGCGAGATTAAAGGCATCAATCAAATGTTTCGGAACCCCGGCGCCGCCGGAGGCTACCACCGGGACCGGAACGGCGTCTGCGATTAGCCGGGTGATGGTCAGCTCAAAGCCCTGCCTGGTTCCGTCCGCGTCAACCGAATTAACCACGATTTCCCCCGCGCCGAGGTCAACCGCGCGTTTTGCCCACTCCACCGCATCCATACCGGTAAGTTCGCGATAGCCGCGGGTGGTGACCTCGTATCCGCTAGGACAGCCGGGGGTGTCGGATTTTACCGGATCCATTCCCAACACCACGCATTGACGTCCAAACTCTCTGGCCCCGTCGGCGATAATTGCCGGGTTGCGAACCGCAAGGGAGTTGACGGAGATCTTTTCCGCGCCGGCCAGTATCACCCGCTCCATGTCCGCCACCGAGGATATGCCGCCTCCGACCGCGAACGGGATGTGTACGGCCTTCGCGACCGATTCCACCATGCCGATGTCAATTGGCCGCTGTTCCGCCGAAGCGGTGATGTCGTAAAACACAAGTTCGTCCGCTCCGCCGTCGGAATATTCCACCGCCATTTCCACCGGATCGCCGAGATCGATATTGTTTTTGAATTTAACGCCTTTGGTTACCCGTCCGTTCCGCACGTCAAGGCAGGGAATAATCCGTTTGGTTAACATTGCGGGCACTCCTGTTTTTCGGTTGCCGGCGTGTTCAAAAACGCCCGCAGCAAAGCTAACCCGATTCGGCCGGATTTTTCGGGGTGGAACTGGGTGGCAAAAAGCTGTCCGCGCCGGACGGCGGAGGCGAACTCTACCCCGGCGTATGATGTGCGGCCCACGGTGAACGGGTTTAGCTCGACGTAATAGGAATGAACGAAGTAGAACTCCTCGCCGTCGTTAAGAAAACCGTGCGGGGCATTTGCGGATACGCTGTTCCAGCCGATTTCCGGCACTTTACAGCCGGTAACGTTGGGAAAACGCCGCACCTGTCCGGGGAGAATCCCCAGACAGTCAACTCCGCCGTCTTCTTCCGTCCGGTCGAAAAGGATTTGCATCCCGAGGCAGATTCCGAGGAAAGGCTTGCTGCGGGCTGCCTCGCGCACCGCATCGATCAAACCCAACTCACGCAGGTTCTCCATCGCGTTCTTTGCCGCCCCAACTCCCGGAAAAACCACCCGATCGGCGGCGGCGACGGTGTCGGGATCGGAACTGACCTGTACCATCCCGCCCACCGCCTCAATGGCCAGCCTGACGCTGGTCAGGTTGCCGGCGCGATAATCCACGATTACCGTCATGCTATTCCCATTCGATGGTGGCCGGCGGTTTGGACGAGATGTCGTAAACCACGCGGTTGATTCCCCTTACCTCGTTGATGATGCGGTTGGAGATCGTGGCCAGTGTTTCGTATGGGAGCCGCGTCCAGTCCGCGGTCATCGCGTCGATCGAATCCACGCTGCGGATTACGCAGGTGTATTCATAGGTGCGGTGGTCGCCCATCACGCCCACGCTGCGGCAGGGCAGCAGCACCGCGAAAGTTTGCCAGATGTTTTTGTAGGTGGGGAGTTTTTTGATCTCCTCCTGAACCCGCAAATCCGCTTGTTGTAGCAGTTGCACCTTGTCCGGCGTGACTTCGCCCAAAACCCGAACGCCCAAGCCGGGGCCGGGGAAAGGCTGGCGGTCGAGCAGTTTGCTGTCAATTCCCAGCACGTGGCCGACCGTGCGGACTTCATCTTTGAACAGGTCGCGCAACGGTTCCACCAGCTCAAACTTCAGGTCGGGCGGCAACCCGCCGACATTGTGGTGGCTCTTGATGGTCTCGCTGGGCCCGTGCAACGCGGAGGAGGATTCGATTACGTCGGGATAGATCGTGCCCTGACCAAGGAAATGGCATCCCTTGAACCGGCGGGCCTCTTCGGCAAATACGTCAATGAAGGTTTTACCGATTGCCTTGCGTTTGGCCTCGGGATCGGAGATTCCCTTGAGTACGTCGTAGAAACGCTGTTCGGCGTGTACCACCGTCAAATCCAACCCCATCTTGGCGCGGAACTCAGTCTCGACCTGATCGGCTTCGCCGTAACGGAGCAATCCGTTGTCCACGAAAATGCAGTGCAGGCGTTCGCCGATCGCCCGGTGGAGCAGCACCGCCGCCACGCTGGAGTCAACGCCGCCGGAAAGTCCCAGCACCACCTCTTCGCTTTCGCCGATCTGCTCCTTCAGTTTGGTTATCGTCGCATCCACCCAGTCGGCCAGTTTCCACTGTCCGCGGCAATGGCAGATGCCGAAGAGGAAGTTGCGGATGATTTCGTTGCCGAATTGCGTGTGGACGACTTCGGGGTGGAATTGGATGGCGTAGAAGCTTTTCTCCTCGTTCCGCATCGCGGCGATGGGGCAGGAGAGGGAACGCGCGGATGCCTTGAAGCCGGGCGGCATAGTCTCCACTTGGTCGCCGTGGCTCATCCACACGTCGAATTCGGTGGGCAACCCTTTGAACAGCCGGGTGCCGCCCATAATCGCGATCCGGGTGTGGCCGTATTCGCGGGAATCTACAGGCTTGACCTTCCCGTTGAGCGCCTGCGCGGTCAACTGCATTCCGTAGCAGATTCCCAGTACCGGGATTCCCAGCTCGAAAATGCCGGGGTCGCATTTTGGCGCGTCGGCGTCGAAAACGCTGTTCGGTCCGCCGGAAAGAATGATGCCGCTAGGCTTGCTTTCGCGCAAGGTGTCGGCGGAGGTGTCGAAACTGATGATCTCCGAAAAAACCCGCTGTTCGCGGATGCGGCGGGCGATCAGTTGGGTGTATTGGCTGCCGTAGTCGAGAATTGCGATCCACTCGCTGGGGCGTTCTTTCATGGCTGGCTCCGGGTTGTTTGCTGTTGTGGTTTACGCTTTAATTGAAGAAGGCGGGTCTGTCCCGACCCGCCTTGATGTAGAACGTTAGTTGTTTTGCTGCTGCTGGGCGTCAAGCTCGCGCATCGCGTCGCGGCGGCTGAGCTTGATGCGGCCGCGATCATCAATGCCGATGCACTTGACCCACATCTTGTCGCCGACTTTGCAGATGTCTTCGACCTTGCCGATCCGGCGGTCTGCCATTTCGCTGATATGGCAGAGGCCGTCCTTGTCGGGCAGGATTTGGACGAACGCCCCGAACTCCTTGATTCCAGTCACGGTGCCTTCGTAGATCTTGCCCTCCTCGGCCTCGGCGGAAATCGCCGCCACCTCGTCTTGGGCCGCTTTCATCGAAGCTTCGTTGTTGGAATAGATGTTCACGGTGCCGTCTTCTTCGATGTCAATCTGGGTGCCGGTGACCTCTTGGATGCGGCGGATGTTGGCGCCGCCGGGACCGATCAGCGCGCCGATCTTGTCCGTCGGGATGGTCATGGTGGCGATCCGCGGGGCGAACGGCGAGAGGTTGTCGCGCGGCGTCGGGATGACGGACTCCATGAAATCGAGAATCTTCATACGGGCGGCGCGGGTTTCTTCCAAGGCCCCCTCCACCAGATCCCAAGTGAGTCCGCGGATCTTGAGGTCAACCTGGAACCCGGTGATACCCTTGCGTGACCCGGCCACCTTGAAGTCCATGTCGCCGCAATGGTCTTCCGCACCGAGAATGTCGGTCACCAGAATGCGTTTGGACATGTCTTTGGTGGTGAACAGTCCGGCGGAGATACCCGCCACCGGTGTCTTGATCGGGATGCCCGCGTCCATCAGGGCGAGACAGCCGCAGCAAATGGAAGCCATCGAGCTGGAGCCGTTGGACCCCATGATTTCGGAGACCACGCGCACTGCGTACGGGAAATCTTGCGGAATGACTTCCGCCAGCGAACGCTCGGCAAGCGCCCCGTGGCCGATTTCGCGGCGGCCCAGCGATCCCACGCGGCCGACTTCGCCGGTGCAGTAGGGCGGGAAGTTGTAATGGAGCATGAACTGCTTGCTGGCTTCGCCGCCGGTTACCGAGTCCAAATCCTGCGAATCTTTCTTCGCGCCCAGAGTCACCGTCGCCAGCGACTGGGTTTCGCCGCGGTTGAAGATGGCCGAACCGTGGGTGCGCGGAAGCACCCCGACCTGCGCCGACAGCGGACGGATTTCGTGCTGGCCGCGTCCGTCGATGCGCTTGCCCTTCTCCAGGAAGTTGCGGCGGACGGTCTCGATTTCCAGCGCGTCAAACAGATGGACGAACTTCACCGCGTCAACCACCCAGTGCCCGTCTTCGTCCTTGTCGAATTTCTCCTGGCAGGCGGCCAGCAGTTCATCCTTAATTGCGGATACCGCGTCTTGGCGGGTCAGCTTGTCTGCGATCAACAGCGCGTCGGCCAGCCGGTCACCGGCGAGACCGCGGATGAAACCGAGCTTTTCAGGATCCTCTTCCTGGTCTTCGATTACCTTGTCGGGCTTGCCGAGTTTGCGGCGCAACTCAATCTGCAGATCGATAATCTTTTCGACCTCTTCGTGCGCCCGCTTCATTGCGGCCAGGAAATCGGCTTCCGGAATCTGGTCGGCGGAACCTTCCATCATCAGGAATTTGCCGCGAAGACCGGCGTACAACAGGTCGAGGTCCGACTGCTTGCGCTGCTCGTGGGTGGGATTGATGACCCACTCGCCGTTGATGCGGCCGATGCGGACGCAACCGATCGGGCCCATGAAGGGGACGTCGGAAATGTGCAATGCCGCCGATGCCGCGTTGACGGCCAGGAAGTCCGCCTCGCGCTCGCAGTCCGAAGAAATCAGCATCGAGTTGATCTGGACGTCGTTATAGTAGCCGTCAGGGAAGAGCGGGCGTATCGGACGGTCGCACATACGGGCGATCAGGATTTCCTTCTCGGAGGGGCGCTGCTCGCGCTTGAAGAAACCGCCGGGGAAGCGTCCGGCCGCATAGAATTTTTCCCGGTATTCGACCTGAAGCGGGAAAAAGTCGATGCCCTCGCGGGGCTTGTCGGTGTTGGTAACCGCTGAAAACACCACGGAATCGCCAAAGCGAACCGTAACCGCACCGGCGGCCTGCTGGGCCAAGAGACCGGTTTCAATCGTCAACTGGGTTCCGCATACATCAACGGAAACCGAGGTTGTTCCATTCATCATTTTTTCCTTTCTCGCGGACAAGGACCAGAAAGCTTTTTCGCCAAAAGACAGCCCGTTCCACTCGGAAAAGGCAAAAAGTCCGGTAAAAAGGAAAGCCCCGCGGCTGGTGCGGGGAAATTAAAACGCCACGCGGTTTCGCGTGGCGTTTGCCCGCCGCTAACGGCGGAGACCCAACTCTTTGATGAGATTCTTGTAAGATTCCTCGTTTTCGCGCTTGAGGTAGTCAAGCAGGCTGCGGCGGGTGTTAACCTTACGGATCAGCCCGTAACGGGAACTCTTATCCTTCTTGAAGGTTTTCAAGTGCTGGGTAAGCGCCTCGATCTCTTTCGTGAGAACGGCGATCTGCACTTCGCTAGAACCGGTGTCCCGGTCATGGCGCTGAAACTGTTTCCGAATCGATGCTCTGTCAATCTGGCTCATAGTGTCTGCTCTCTGCGGTCCTTAATCCGCTGCTTTCTTTTCTTGTTAACTGTCCGGGGGCGTATTGTAGGACATTGCCCCGCCAAAAGCAAGCGAAAAGCGCGAAAAAAAACTTCGCGTAGGCCCATCGCCAGACCCGCAGCGGGGAACGTATCCTAAGACACGCCGCAGGAACAAGGCGCACATATTAGCGAATCGGCTTGCGAAAGTCAACGGCAAACCGATAAATTTTTTCAAAGCTACTCAACCATCCTATTAAGTGACCCAGCGTAATACTGCGGCAGAAACTTTAAACGTTGGTCGCGAATTTCACCGAAAGGCGCGGACGAGAACACCACGGCGGCCAAAACCGACGGGTTTTCCTTCAGGAGCTGATGCACGCTTTTTAAGCGTCCAGACGCCCCGCTTTTCACTTCTATTGGTTGAACGCCCCCGTTCAATGCGACTAAAAAGTCAACCTCGGCTTGCGCGTTTTTTGTATCGCGTTTCCACCAGTGCGGTTCGCTCCCGCCAAGCGATGCGGCCAGTTCCTGCGCTACGAACTGCTTGGCAAGCGCTCCGTTGAAGGTGTTGAGCAGATCCCGTTCGCGTAACACCTCGTCCGCAGGACGTCCGGACATTGTCTGGTAGAGTCCTATATCCCCGGCATAAGGTTTTATTCTCGGAACAGAGTCAAGGTCGAAAGGTAAGGCGGTCGCCGAAACCGCCCGTGACAACTTCATCAGTCTAGCCTTTGCTAGCAGTTCCAACGCTTTTTTGTTGGTTGTCCCGGTATGTTCGCGGGAAAGTGCCGCGTATGAAATCTGGCGTCCAACGGAAGCGTTTGCACTGCGCCATATCTCGCGGAGCGTAAAAGCATCCATACGCTCTGGATATTTTGCGAAGTCTTGTTCAAAGGCGGTGATTAGATCGTTTTGAATTTCCCTCACGTCTAGAAGGCTGCCTCCGTCGACTCTGGTTTTGACGCATTCCGGGAGCCCGCCAACGAGCGAATAGGTTCTAACTTCATCCAGTAACTTTCGGTGAACGGATTCAGACACCGCCCTTGGTTCCATTTTCAACAATTCCGCCAATTGGGCGTTGCCTGTCGCTTCCATGTATTCGGCGAACGACATTGGATACAGTTCGGGAGCTAGCGGTCTGCGCTACGAGGACATCCAATTCGATGACACCGAATTGTTCCCGCGTGAATACGACCTTCTGTTTGACCTCTTTACCGAATTCAACAGCGAGTTCAACATCATCATAGATGTTTTTGAGGAAGAGATTATTCCGTCTTCTGGAATGGGGAAGGCGATATCCCTTGCAAGTGAATACGCAAAGCATGGATCAGCGGAAAGGAAAGCAGCTGCCGCCAAGCTTTTGTCCGTCCTTAAACGCGCGAAAGAACTTGGCAAACCAGTTTCATTGGCATTCTGATCAAACATGGTAGGACACATTCATCAGGATTTTCTTCCGTGCTTCCGGTTGACATTAGGCCATAAGCCTTCGGTTTCGTTTCCGGATTTCTCGATGCAGGCACCTTGGCGGACATGCGGGAATCGGGATAACGTTATTCGGCATATTCGGAAACGGCTCCCCATAGCAGATCACGGCGGATGGGTTTATTCGTTCGCACATGGCACGGAATCCACGCATATATGCCGCTTCGTTTCCATGGCAGGCATACGTTGCAATTGCCACAATGCATCCTTGTTCGATGCCTTCAAAGCAGAACTCGAAACTTGAGTAACCGTCCCATGTTACGGTTGGCACAACCTTCATCCCGTGCGCCTGCCACCACGCACCGCACCAGCGGCTGTGTGCCACGGACTCAAATTGTCGCCACATTCTCATTTCGGGGTACACTGAGAAATCCGGGATACAGCAGAATCGATATTGCGAGTAGAGGGAGAAGGTTTTCTCAGGAGAGAGGTAGATGTCCTCGAAATTATAATCGTCAACGAAAAAGTGTACTCCCCTATCATAGTATTCTCGTTCATCGTTAATGCAATTCGTACAGGAAATGAGATTCAAGTCTTCAAGATCGATATTCTGTCTGCGCACAAAAGGTAATCCCCACTTCCCCACCCCTTCAAACTGGTCACGCAGAAACATCGGATCGGTACGCCTTTCGATCGCCCGATGATGACGCTGGGACGGTATTGGCAATGCGAGGTCCAATTCCAGTTGTTGCATATTCTTCATGAACATTTACGGTTAGTGAAATTTAAGACTGAGAATAGCGATGGTTGATAAGGGATCTTTAATTTGAAACGGGAACATACAACTCTGTCAAAGGTGACATTTCGTGCGGACAACGGTAATTGTTGCCATTTCCAGAATTGCGTTATCCGCCTTTCAGCGCATTCGGCACTTATCTCGAATACATGGGCTAGGGTTTGTGCGTCTTCTACACCGTAGCACTCGATAAGCGGCAACGGACAAAGCGCTGTGGCAGCGAAGGTGTTCGCCTCAATCTCCGCAAGTTCACTATCCTGGCGATGCCAAAGGCAGGCATGCCCCAATTCATGCATAATCGTGAACTTAAGGCGTAATGATGGCATTTTGCTATTGTAGAATAGCGCTACCGGCTTGCTGGCAGTGTTCCAAGAAAGGAATGCGCCCTCATAAAACGTCTTACCGTTCCAACATTTGACATCGTCATGTTTCAGTTGAAGTAGCCTTCCCGTTAAAGAACCGTTCACAAGTCAATCCATTCCATGTCGGGGGCTGCTTCGTAGAACGACTTGCCGTCCCAATATTTGTCCTCAAGAAAATGCCTCATGCAGTCATCGCGGGAGTCCGAGTCATACGACAGCAAGTCCCGTACAGCCTCATGCGTCACCGGATCGGCCTCAAACACCTGTATCCGTATTTTCCCGTCTGGATATCGTGCCAAGCCGAGACACCAGTAAAGTCTGCCGTAAAGCCGGACGGTACTGTCCTCCCAGGTCATGCTGTCGATGAACCGATTTGTTTCATCCATTGTCATTTTAGATGTCCTTCCACAGTCAGATACTTCCCAAACCGCTTAATGTCCTCTGTCGTAAAGAGCCTTTGAGGACGAATTGAAAAATCGCCGGGTACATATTCATGAATATGGTATACGGGTCTACCGTGTCCTGTGAGTTTCGGTTCTGGATGGTATCCGATTTCAAGCACCAGGTACTTGTCCTTGTCATAGAAACGAAGCATCTGCAAGTTGCCGTCCTTGTGGAGCTTTGCGTACGCAAAGCTCGTGTGGGGCTTCTCGGCGCGATGAGTGACTTACCGGCTTCTGCCGTCCTTGAGGGCAACGAAATGTTCACGAACTTCAAAGGGGCGATGGCGGAGCAATATGTCTTGCAGGAGCTGACGGCAAATGGATTCGAGCCTTGCTATTGGACGAACGATGCAGGCAACGCCGAGGTGGAGTTTGTGATACAGGGCGAAAGAGGTGTTTTCCCGGTTGAAGTTAAAGCCAGAATCAACACTCAGGCAAAGAGTCTCAAGGTATTTCGCAAACTTTTCTCCCCGCCGTTCTCGTTTCGGACTTCGTTGGCGGTAGCGCGCGATGGCGCAGAGGTCAAAGATGTCCCGCTCTACGCATTCGGCCCTGCCGTAGGGAAATTAGTGAATATGGGTTAGACTGCCGCCCGCGCTTGTTCGGGATAACCGCCCAACTTGACAATCAAAAAAACGTCTCCTGTCTCTCGTCTCTTGACACGGCGTATCGCCGGAGAGTATAATCCGCGTCCGTGGATTAGAGCATACCAGAAATCAATTGGGGAGTTTTTTTGAAAAAGAATTGGCGAGGCAAACCATGGAAATCTTGAGAGCGCTTTGGCGGGTGTTCGCGATGATGTCGCCTTGGTTGACCGTTGGGTTTCTCATCGCCGGGATTATCGCGGTGTGGATTCCCCGGACTTGGGTTAACAAGGTGATGGGTGGAAGTTCCGGCTGGAAGGGAATCGTGCGGGCGGTGTTGGTCGGGGTGCCGCTGCCGATCTGTTCCTGCGGGGTGCTGCCGCTGGCGACCGGTCTGCGCAAGCACGGCGCCGGTAAAGGCCCGACGGCGGCTTTCCTGATTTCCACCCCGCAGACCGGGGTGGACTCCATTCTGGCGACCTATGCGCTCTTGGGACCGGTTTTCGCGGTTGCCCGCCCGGTCGCCGCCGCAATAACCGGTTTGGCTGGCGGCGGGATTGTCGCGCTGACCGCCGGCGAAGACGCCACCGCCGCAGAGGTCGAGGATGCTCCCGGCGCGTCCAAGGGATTTCGCGCGGTTTGGTTTCAGGCTTACCGTCGGTTGCTCGGCTCGGTGGTAAAACCTTTGGCCATCGGATTGGCCATTTCCGCGCTGGTTACCGTACTGGTGCCGGACAATTTCTTTGCGGACTTTTTCCAGGGACGGGATTGGCTGGCCATGCCGGCGATGGCGCTGATCGGATTCCCGATGTACGTTTGCTCAACGGCTTCAATCCCGATTGCCGCTTCGCTGGTGGCTAAGGGACTGTCGCCCGGCGCCGCGTTCGTGTTCCTGATGGTCGGCCCGGCGATGAACGCCATGTCCATCACCACGGTGTCGTCGCTGATCGGCAAAAGAGCCACAATCGCGTACGTTGCGGTGATTGCCGTCGGGGCGATACTTTTCGGTGTGGCCATCAATTTAATCCCCGATCCGATTCCGTCCGGTCTGGTCGGTTCCTGTTGCGGCCATCACCGGCTTTCGGCATTGCAGCAGTTGACCGCGGTGTTTCTGGCCGTTATGATGGTTTACAACCTCATTAGGCCCATCGGGATGGGTTCTAAGAAAAAATGACCCCGCAGTTGCAGAATTGTTATGAATGATAAACCCGGAAATACTGTAATCGATTCTTCCCTCTCTTCAACACCGGTGGCGGAGCGGATCCGAATCTCCTTTTTCGGCCGCCGGAACGCGGGGAAATCCAGTTTGGTAAACGCCATTACCGGACAGCCGGTGGCGATTGTCTCCGAAGTGAAGGGCACCACCACCGACCCGGTGCAAAAAACCATGGAGCTTTTGCCGCTCGGCCCGGTGGTGATAACCGACACGCCTGGTCTGGATGACGAGGGCGAATTGGGCGCGTTGCGCGTGGAACGGACGTTTGCGGTGCTGGAGCGGACGGATTTGGCGGTGGTGGTGGTTGCCGCCACGGAGGCGGATTCCGCCGAGGTGCTGGAGCAATACGCAAAACTGGCGGCGCAGTTGCGCGAGCGAAAAATCCCCTTTGTGGTGGCGCTGAACCAGCATGATTTGGTCCCGGCGGATGCTGAATTCGCGGCTTTGGCCAAGCTCGCCGCCCCGGCGGCGGTGCTTCCGGTTTCCGCCGCCACCGGCGAGGGCGTCGGCGCTCTGTTCGCGGCGCTTATAAAGCTCGCGCCCGAAGAGACCCGCGCCAGACTGGTGGGCGATATGCTGCGGCCCGGTGATTTGGTGGTGTTGGTCACCCCGATTGATACCGCCGCGCCCAAGGGGCGTTTAATCCTTCCCCAGCAGCAAGTGCTGCGGGACCTTTTGGATTCCCATGCCGTGGCGCTCGTCACCCAAGTGCCGGAGCTGCGCGGCGTAATGGAACGTTTCGCCGGACAGGTTTCGCTGGTGGTTACCGATTCGCAGGCTTTTGCCCAAGTTGCGGCGATTGTTCCGGCGTCGGTGCGGTTAACCTCCTTCTCCATCCTTTTCGCCCGTTACAAAGGCGATCTTCGCGCGCTGATGGAAGGCGCCGCCGCTGTCGAAAGGTTGAGGGACGGCGACCGCGTCTTGATTGCCGAGGGTTGCACCCACCACCGGCAAGAGGATGACATCGGGACGGTAAAAATTCCCCGTTGGTTGCGTGAGCGCACCGGAAAGGAGCTGGTGTTCGAGCATACGCGGGGCATCGATTACCGCAAGGACCTTTCCGGTTACGCGCTGGTGGTGCATTGCGGCGGATGCATGCTAAACCGCCGGGAAATGATGTGGCGTATCGCTCAGGCCCAAAAGGCAGGCGTCCCGATTGTCAACTACGGGGTTTTAATCGCCTACCTTAAGGGGATTTTGGACCGAGTGAAGATTTGACGCCAGATTAAACGTAGCGGCGTTCGACCCGGTTGCCGAACGAGCAGATGATTTCGTAAGGGTGGGTGTTTTTCAACATCGCCCAGTCCTCAACTGCGATGGCGTTGATGCCGCTTCCGCCCAGGCAAATCACCTCGTCGCCGACTTGGGCGTCCGGCACGCAATCCAGCGCCACGGTGGTGTAGTCCATGGAAAGACGCCCGATAATCGGGCAGGGGGTGTCATGGATCAACACCGAGCCGCGGTTGGAAAGCGCCAACGGCAGGCCGTCGGCATAACCCGCGGAGATGGTGGCAACGTTCATCGCGCGCGGCAGCCGGTAGGTGTGGCCGTAGCCGATACCGGTGCCGGCCGGCAACCTCCTGATTGCGGTTATGCGCGTCTTGAGGGTGAGGATGGATTTCACCTTGAGGGTGCGTTTCCCAGCGGTGTCGAAAGAACCGTGGAGGTTGATGCCGGTGCGGACATAGTTGAACGGCGCCCGGCAGGCGCGCGGGAAGTTGTTGATGGCGTCACTGTTGGCCATGTGGCGTTTGGCAAAGGTGATGCCGTCCCTAGCCACATCGTCCAGCACCGCGCAAAACCGGTCCATCTGCAGGTTGGTCAGCTCGGAGCCGCTTTCGTAGGCATAGGGGAAGTGCGAGAAAATCCCTTCGCAATCCAACCCCGGTAAACGCTTTACCTCGCGGATTACGGCTGGCGCGTCCGCCGCCAGAATACCCAGCCGGCCCATTCCCGTGTCGAGTTTGATATGGACGGTGGCGGTTCTCTCTTGGTCGACCGCCGCTTCGCTGATCAGCCGGGCGGTGTCCAGATCGGTCACCGGCAACGTAACCCCGGCCTCAACCATTGCGGGGATTTCTTCCGGTAATACGCTGCTTAAGATTTGCACCGGTTTGCCAAGTTGGAGCAACGGCAGAGCTTCGTAAGGTTCCGCCACGCCGAAACCGTCCACCCCCGCGTCCGCCAGAGCGGTGGCGATCGGCATTTCACCCAACCCGTAAGCGTTGGCCTTCATTACGGCAATCACCTTCAGCGGGGCTACCGCTTCGGCGATCTTCCGAAAATTCTCTTTCAGCTGGTTCAGGTCAATCTCCAGCCAAACCCGGCGAGGAATATCCATAAGTTCCCTTCTGCGATTTAGGTGTTAACATCGAAACAACGATTAGTTTTTTAGCAAACCCGGCGGGAAAAAGCAAGCCAAATGCGCGGCTGGCGGTTATTTTACCACCGGCAACTCGTTCCAGCGGGTGGTGTAGCAGGGTGTCAGCAGGTCGCGGCGCATTGACCAGGCCCGCTCGATCCCCTCCGCGAGGGAGAACACCGTGTCTTTGCCAAACCGCCGGTTGATCATATCCATTGCGGAATTGAGCCGGTCCATTCGTTCGTCCGACTCTTGGTCGGCGAACAGATCCAGTTGACGGTTGCGGTCCGACTCCAGCCCGAAGAAAACCACCCCGCTTTTCTTGTAGCGGCGCCCCTCGATGAAAATGCCGCGCAATTTTGGGCGGACCGCCTTCATGATCGCGATGCCGGAGTTGGAAGGATGTTCCAGTGCCACCGTGGTTCCGGAAAATCCGCCGTTTTGCGCGGATGCCCCGTATTCGGGATAGTATTGGAAATAGACGTTCACCCCGGCGGCGCGCTGGCGGTGACTTCGCAATCTCACCGACGCCTGCGCCAGAAAATGCGCCACCGATTCTGCCAGCTCGTCAAAGTCGGTTACCGGGCGGCCGAACGATTTGGAGCAGGTGATGCTTTGGGGTGGCGGTTCGACCTCTTCCATATCCAGCATCGGGATCCCGCGCAGCTCTTGCACCGTTTTTGCCACGGTAACCCCGAAGCGTCGGTGCAAGTCTTCAGGATTACGTTCCGCAAGATTGCGCGCGGTGACGATGCCCATCGAGAGCAGTTTCGGGGCCAATCTGCGGCCAATGCCCCACACTTCGCCCACGGGAATGCGGTCCAATACCGGCAAAGGGTTGTCGGGCATAACAAAGATTCCCGACGGCTGTTTTTTGCCGATGTGGTTGGCGATTTTGGCCAGTGTCTTGGTGGCGGCAAAGCCCACCCCGCAGGGGATTCCCACCCACTTCAAAATGGTGGACCGGATTTTTTGCCCGGCCGCAAAAAAATCCAAGCCCTCTTGGTGCGGCAGATGGATGAACGCTTCGTCGACCGAGTACTGCTCCACTTGCGGGGAGAAGTGGTGGAGCGTGGCGATTACCCGGCGGGAAAGATCGCCGTAAAGTTCGTAATTGCTGGATTTGAAGATCAGCCCCTTTCGGTCCCGGAGTTGGAAATAGGGGGTGCCCATAGGGATCTGCAGCGCTTTGAATTCGTTTGATCGGCTAATTACGCAACCATCGTTGTTGGACAGCACCGCCACGGGCTTGCCCTCTAAAGAGAAGTCAAACACCCGTTCGCAGGAAACAAAGAAATTGTTGCCGTCCACCAGACCGACCATCGCGCGTACCCCGTCATTTGCCGTCGCGCCAAGCGCGGTAAGCCTCCAGATCCTTGGCGGCGAAACGCAGCACGGCGGCAAACACCGCAGCGTCGTCAAGATATCCCCAGCCGGGGATAAAGTCCGGAACCAGGTCAAACGGGTTGAAGATGTAAATCAGCGTTCCGGTCAGGGCGGCGATAATCCGCCATGGGGTTGCGCTGTATTTGCCCGATACGCGGTCGCGCAGTAAAGATAAAACGTCATTGGCGTCGGTCCAGTATTTTTTCAAAGCGTTGACATGACGGAAAAAGCCTTTCATTTTTTCCGCCTTTTGGGTCATTTCCAGAACATCGTCCTCGCTTACCTTCCCGGCGTATTCCCATACCTGCTCTTCGGCTTCTTCATTGTTGATTTGCTCTTTGTCCATCTTTAACTCCTTTTCCCTGATTAACAGACAACGATTGTAAATTTTACCATTGGTCTTACTATTTTTGCAACCCCTCTCTGATTATCAAACCGATAAAAATCCCCGTATTACCCGCCGCCCGTCAATTCAAAATTTGGCGTTTGCCTGACAAAACGAAACGTGCTATACTGTTTTTGGATTTGTAGGAAACGCTTTCGATAGTCGCCACCACTTGTAAGAGGGTGCTTCATTTTGGATTCGACATGGTTTATCGTCTGTATAAGGATGATTTTAGTTTTCCGCCGCCGGAACAGGCTGATGATGAGTTCGGCGGTCTTTTGGCGTTGGGCGGCGGGTTTGAGCCGGAGCGGCTGTTGCTTGCCTATTCCAGCGGGATTTTTCCGTGGCCGGTGGAGGAAAGAGGCCTAATCCCCTGGTTTTCTCCCAACCCGCGTTTTGTGCTGATGTCCGGCGATCTGCATATTCCGAAATCGTTGATTCGGGTGCTGAAGAAGCGTCCTTACGAGATTACCGTAGATCGGGCGTTTGCCGAGGTAATCCGCGGTTGCCGCGAAACATTTCGCCCGGGGCAGGAGGGGACGTGGATCACTTCCCGTCTCATCGACGGGTATTGCCGATTGCACCGTTTGGGGGTTGCCCATTCCGTGGAGGCTTGGCAAGGCGACTCGTTGGTTGGCGGGTTGTACGGGGTGTCCATAGGCAAGTGTTTCTTTGGCGAGTCGATGTTCTCTCTTCGTCCCGATGCCAGCAAATGCGCTTTTGCAACTTATGCGCAAATGCTTTTCTCCGCCGGTACCCCGTGGATTGACTGTCAGGTTTACACCGACCATTTGGCGCGTTTCGGCGCGAAGGAAATTCCCCGGTCCCGTTATTTGGAACTGCTCAGGGACGCGCTTGGCGGGGTGGCGTCGTCATCGGTTCGCGGTGGTTAACAGTTGCCGACTACCACCCTTTTTAGCCAGCGTCTGGCGATGTCTGCAAGCGAGTGAACGCTTGTAACCGGTGTCGGTGCCGCGTTTGACATGAGATGGCGGGGGAAGAATCGCGTGACGTGGAGCGGTATATCCGGCGAGACGGAGGCTATAAATTTGGCGATTTCCGTGATGTCCGCTTCCCGGTCGTTGTGTCCAGGCACAATGAGCGTTGTCAATTCGACATGGCAACCGCGCCGGTACAGAGTTTCTATGGTGCGGCATACCGCTGCGAAGTCCCCGCCGACCCAGTCGTAGTATTCCTGCGATGCGCCTTTGAGGTCGATGTTCGCCGCATCGATCAGCGGTGCGATTTCATCGATAACCGCCGCCTCCGTGCAACCGTTTGAGACGATGACGTTTAACATCCCGCGCGCATGGACTTCGCGTGCGCAGTCGCGCACGAATTCCCAGCCAACCAGCGGTTCGTTGTAGGTGTAGGCGATGCCGATGTTGTTATGTTCAGTTTTGAGCCGTAACGCGATGTCGGCAAGTTGCGCGGGGTTTGCGGTGTCAAATGGGACCGCGGATTCGCCGCGCTGGGAGATGGAATCGTTTTGGCAAAAAGGACAGCGCAGGTTGCATCCGAAGCTGCCGATCGAAAGAATGCGGGTGCCGGGATGAAAGAATGCGAGGGGCTTTTTCTCGATGGGATCGAGGGCGAGAGAAGTAACCTTGCCGTAGTTGGCGCACACGATTTTTCCGTCCCGCGCCATTCGCGCTCGGCATAACCCGGTTTTGCCTTCGGCAAGGCGGCAATGGTGCGGACAAGATATGCAGACCGTGAACTTCCCGTCACTCATGAAAAACCTCCGCTTGGAACGTTTCGAATTTGGCTCCGTCTTTCCAGGCGTCGGCAGGCAATCCGGCTTTGCGCGAAAGATATGAGAGTGTGGTTGGAAGGTCCCACCCTTGCTCCGGCGCGACTTGTGGAAGAAACACCGCGAATGCCCCATTCTTTTCCAATGTCATGCCGTCGCGTCCGAGTACGATATCGCGCCATGAAGCGACGGGCCGGGGCGGTGTCAGCGCGGAAACCTCAACCCGCAGTTTGTCGAGTTCATGTTCCTGAACGGGAGCGAACCGCGGGTCGTGAAGCGCGGCATCAACCGCGCGCTCGGCAACGGCGTCAATGAGTGGGCGCCTTGGCAGAATTTCGCCGATGCAACCGCGTAATGCTCCGGTTTTTCGGTCATTCAACGTTACAAACGCGCCCATTTTGGTGAGTGTCGCCGGTGGCAGATTGCGATTGCCTGTAATCTGTAGAGAGTACGATGCGTTATGTCCTTTACGCACGGCGCAGGTTATTGATTCGCGCGCGACGCGCAGCAGTAAATGCCGTGTCTCTTGGTCTAGGACCGCAGTTTGCGGTTTCTGCCAGTTGGCATATCCGGCGGCGGCGGTATAACAGACGAAACGCGAGAAGTCGCGGGAACCGTCGCTTGATGTTGCGTATGCGAGTCGGCTGAGGGATGTGCCGGATGGAAATGAACGGAGCGCGAGTTCAATCGCGACGCGGCCGCAGATTGTGGCATCGGTGCGTTTAACTAGCGCGGCGAAACCGTCCGCGTCATTTTTCGCAATTAATTCGAATGCCTCGTCATCGACTGCCGCAACGCGTTTACGAACCTCTTCGCCGCCTTTTCCGTATGGTGCGTAAGAGAAATCGGTACCGTAGTGAGTGAAGTCGGATGAGATGACGAACAGTGTCTGATCGTCCATTAGTTGTTGGAATGCTCTGGCGCACATCGCCATCTGGTCTTTGTCCATATTTCCGATAATCAGTGGCGCAAGGGTAAAATTCTCTTTGAGCGCGAGTTGCAACAGGGGGAACTCGATTTGTGTCGCGTGTTCTGCTAGATGGACTTTGTCGTTCCGCATTACCGGCGCGGTGAGTGCGAAACGGTCTATCCATTCCCGGTCGATTTCGATTTTCCCGAGCGGAGTTGAGACGAATTGCGCCTCTGGCGCAACGAGCCGGTTTTCAATCCATACTCGATGGCTTGGAGCGAGCACAATCGCGCGGCGGAATTTCTTTTCCCGAACCAGACGCGCCGCCTTCCAGGCGAGTTCACCGGAATACGCCCAACCGGCATGTGGCAGGAGCAACACGTTGGGATTATGCGGAGGCTCATGGTCTGCCGGATTATCAGATGCGTTGGTGTCCCATTTCTTTATCAGCGCGCGGATATCGCGTTCGGTTCCCGGATACCACGATCCGGCGATTGTACTTTCAAGTGTCATGGCTTTTATCCTTACAGTAGATGGTCGTTGTGCTTTTCCCTGGCCGATAACAAATAATCGGCATCACTAGTCACGAAATACCAAGTCGTCAAAACGGTTTCGCGTCTCTACAATCCACGTCCTTTTCGAAAAAACCTAACCTGCGGGGCCGATTGTCTTCAGCCCGAAATTCTC